>DATBYA010000119.1:0-32053 GCA_036514015.1 Candidatus Sulfotelmatobacter sp. | reverse complement strand
AAGATGAATCTTATGTTGCGTGGACGTTAACGATCGCCGCATGAGTCATGGCTTTCAAATGGTCTCGCAACATAAATGCGACCGCCACATAACGGCTAACATGTGTTGCAACACATGTTAGCCGGTTCTGCGAGCTGTATCACGGCTGGGCGCGTAGGATCGATGTGGTCTTGCGGCACGACCACCGCGCTGGCGAAAAGCTGTTTGTGGACTATGCCGGCACCAAAATCCCGATTCATGACCGCCACACCGGTGCGGTCATCTACCAGGCTTCGCTCTTCGTCGCTGTTCTCGGGGCCAGCAACTACACGTTCGCCGAAGCCACCCAAAGCCAAGAGCTGGCCTGCTGGATTGGCTCCCACGTGCACGCCCTGGAATTCCTGGGCGGCGTTCCCGAAGCAGTCATCCCGGACAACGTCAAGACCGGGGTGAAGCATCCCTGCCGCTACGAGCCGGATTTGAATCCAACCTATCGCGAGATGGCCGAGCACTATGGGCTGGCAGTTCTCCCAGCGCGTCCCTACAAGCCCAGAGATAAAGCCAAGGTCGAGGCCGGCGTACAAGTAGCCCAGCGCTGGATTGTGGCGGCGCTGCGTCACACTCAGTTCTCGGCTCTGGCAGACCTCAACGAAGCCATCGCACCCTTACTGGATCGATTGAACCGACGGCCCTTCCGCAAACGCCCGGATGCTTGCCGGGCCAGTGTGTTCGCACAACTGGATCAGCCCGCCCTGCGGCCCTTGCCGGTGGAACGCTACGTCCTGGCGCACTGGAAGAAGGTCCGCCCGAACATCGACTATCACGTCGAGATCGAGCGGCATTATTACAGCGTGCCGTATCAACTGGTGGGCGAGGAATTGGAGGCGCGCTACAACGCGACCACCGTCGAGATCTTCTATCATGGCGTGCGCGTCGCCTCCCATCGCCGCGGGTTGATCGCGCATGCGGCGACCACGCTGCACGACCATCGTCCCAAGAGCCATCAAGCCCACTTGGAGTGGACCCCGTCGCGGCTGATTCACTGGGCCGCAGGCGTCGGCCCGGCGACTGCGGAACTGGTGCGGATCATCCTGGAGAGCAAACCGCATCCGGAGATGGGGTACCGCGCTTGTCTGGGCATCATGGGCTTGGCCAAGACTTACACTGCGGCGCGCCTGGAGGCGGCCGGCCAGCGCGCCCTGCTCCTGCGGGCGCATTCCTACCCGAGTCTGAAGTCGATTCTGAAGCGATCGCTCGACCGGCAAACTGTGCTCGACTTGGAAGTCGAAAAGCCCGGCCCGAAGCATGACAACATTCGCGGCGCCAGGTATTACGATTCGCCGCCCACTTCGCTGTTGCAGTAGGGCAATCACCCCAACCAGGAGAGAAACATGTTGAATCAACCGACGATGGAGAAACTGCAGACCATGAAGTTGCACGGCATGGCCCAAGCATTCCGTGAACAATATGAGAGCGCCGATGCCAGCCAGTTGAGTTTCGAAGAGCGGTTCGGCTTGCTGGTGGACTGCCAGTGGACTTGGAAGGAGAACCGCGCGTTGACGCGACGGCTGCAGTTGGCCAAGTTCAAAGAGCGTGGCTTGATCGAGGACATCGACTACCAGCATCCCCGCGGCTTGGACCGCCGGCTCATGCGCACTCTGGCTTCCAGCGATTGGGTCCGGCAGCATCAGAACTTGCTGCTGATCGGACCGACTGGAATTGGCAAAACCTGGCTGGCCTGCGCGCTGGCCCATAAGGCTTGCCGCGACGGATTCTTTGCCGTCCATAAAAGGATGGCCGAATTGTTCCGTGACCTGGCCGTGGCTCGCGCAGATGGCAGCATCGGTTCTCTGCTGGCGAAACTGGCGCGCACCGATGTGCTGGTGCTCGACGACTTCGCCATGGCACCCATGAAGGACAGCGAGCGGCGCGACTTTCTGGAAATCTGTGATGACCGCTATCAGCGCCGTTCCACGATTCTCACCAGCCAAATGCCTGTCGCGCACTGGCATGAACAGATCGGCGATCCCAGCATCGCCGACAGTATCATGGACCGCTTGGTGCACAACGCGCACCGCATCGACCTGGACGGCGAATCGATCCACAAGAAGCGCGGCCGCAAACCGGCCGCGGACGACGGCCAGTGATCGGCACGGCTAAACTCTCGCACCAACGCCAACCACGGTTCGCGGTAGTGTCTCAGTTTGAATCTCGGGATTGGGAAGCGGACCTCTGGTTATTGGTCACACCTACAACGCGGCGCGCAGATAGTGTTCAACCTCACCTCCGCGCGACGTCGGCTCAAGCTATTCTGAAGAACGTGGGAGGGAGATTTGCAGCATGGCAAAACTTGTCTACGGATTGAGCTAGTCCCTGGATGGCTACGTCGACCACACGAAGCTTGGGCCGCCTGTACCCGCGGCCTTCCGTCACTTCATCGAGCTGGTGCGTGGCTTGACGGGCGTCATCTACGGTCGCCGCACGTACGAGATCATGCGTTATTGGGAAGAAGACCTTCCTGATTGGGACGCGGAGGATCGCGAGTTCGCGGTGGCGTGGCGAAACCAGCCGAAGTGGGTCGTGTCGCGTTCCCTCAAGTCAGTTGGCCCCAACGCCACGCTTGTCGCGGATGACTTCGAGAAGGTGATACGCAGGCTGAAGGCTGAGCTGGCTGGCGAGATTCAAGTTGGCGGACCAGTCCTGGCGCAAAGCCTGACCGAGGCCGGTCTTATCGATGAGTATCGACTCTACCTCCGCCCCGTCGTGCTTGGTGGTGGCCAGCCATTCTTCGCGGGCCCCCGGCCGCCGCTCCGGCTGGTGGCCAGCGATTTAATCGCCGATGACTTGATTCGGTTGACGTACGTTCCTGCTTAATCGCGCGACTCGCCCGACGGGCTGCGCTCAGAAAATTCAAACTAAGACACTCCCGTTAATTTTGACATTTTGCCAATTCATCGTTGTCTTCCCAAGCCCTCGAAAAACCTTGCAAGAAGCGTTAGGGAATCGTTATTGGACAGTCAAGGACAGCGAACGATCGCACCGTATCGGCTGGCCGGATGCCGACTTCCCGTTACGGATCGGAAGGTTGTCCAGACTCGGGTCGTGTGGCAGCTACTAAAAGAACATCGAAGATGTCCAACAGGGGTTTGATGGCTAGTCTCTCGTCCCATTCAGATTGAAGGACCAAGCCATGAAAAGCCGCGATAAGAAAGCGCGCCATAGCATCGGCATCCATTTGTCTTGCGATTTCTCCCCGGTGCTGCCAATCGGTGAGAAGGTCTCGAAGAAGCTTGTGTGGTTTTGCAAAGGTATCCCTTGCCACTTTCTGTAACGTTGAGTCGTGCTGGGCCTCGGCCCACAGTTGGACGGTCACACGCCGTCGCAGGCGCTGCTTCGGGCTGTTGAGCTCACTGAGAAAATGATCACGGATGGCCTTCAGCGACTTCGCCACGGTCGCCTGCTTCAGAGCTTCCTCGAAGAGTCTCCGTTCTTCATCGTGCCGCCGAGCAGCGATCGCAGCGATAATCTCCTGCTTGCTGGAGAACAGATTGTAGATAGCTCCGGCGCTCAATCCTGACTCCCGCACGATATCTCTCATCGTCGCCTTATGAAATCCAGATCGCGCAAAGCAAACCACGGCGGCGTCGAGGATTTCGGAGGAACGGGCTTGCAGATATTGCTGGCTCACTTTGGGCATGGGCGCTCACAGGGTTCAATGCTTCCGATTCAATCGTGGTGCGGCACTTCCAGCATGGCGACATGATAAAACTCGTACCCACGCATATCGTCAGTACCGCTGCCGAAGTAACGTTTCCGATATTCAGACGCTCCCATATCAACCATCAGGCGCAAACCACGTTCCTGAAGGTATCTGCTCAATTCATCTGGATCTATTCCGAAAGTCCAGGGTTCATGCAACTCAACCACATCGGCTAGAAGGCGCTCAGCGCCGTAGAAATTTACGGTGCCATCCAGTACCCCTGAATGGACATAGGTGAAAATCAACCGGCTGCCCAACGGGAAGCCAGAGACATATCGCAATACAGAAGCTACCGCTTCGGCCGTAAGGTAGTTGGTTACCCCCTCCCACAAGAACACCGTTTTGATAGAGTTCTTGAGACCCGCCTGCTGCAGTGTGCTACCAAGGCTCTCGCGATTGAAATCGATCGGCACATAGTGGAGATTGTGGGGGAGTTTACCGAACCGCTTTTTGAGTTGGGTGCGCTTCCTGTCGAGGGTTAAAGGATGATCCACCTCATACACATCTCTGCTGTTCAGGATTGGCAGTCGATAGGCACGACAATCGAAACCCGCGCCGAGGATGACAATTTGACAGATCTCATCCCCGACCCCTTCGGCGAGAAGATCGTCAATCAGGCGGGTGCGTGCTATCGCAGAGGTCCGAGCACCTGGAATGCGCCGGTCGGCTATTTTTTCCACGAGCTTCAAGCCACCCGGGAAGCGCGCAAGTAGCGCCACTCGCTTCAGCGAAGGACGGAGAAAGTCAGTTGCCAACGGGTCTGAGAACAGCCGCATGCGGCTGGATCGCTTTGACTCAAGTGCACGGAACAAGGCCATGTATTCGGCCGTCTTGCTGGAATTGTCTGTCGTCATAAAATAGAACACCTGTTCTATTTTATGACGAGACTTATGCTTTTGTCAGCTTCCGCTGAAGCTTTGCACGCATTCAACGAAGGCTATACCGCAATCGCATTATCCTGAGAAGCCGAAGCCCGGCGGTTCGCGGCGATGCTAGGCGTCGCTGTTTAGGGCCCGTTCCCCCTTTTTCTTCAACGATATGAATGACGCGAGTCGGCTTGAATCCGACACCTCCCGCCTATCGCCGCCGGTTCTCCACTACGTAGGGCGCTGCACCGGTTTCGGGATTTTCGCGGTTCAGTCGCGGAATCCGCTGACGGTCGCGGCCCTGATACGGGTGCCGGCGGGGATTTGCCTTCGCCTTCTTGATCTCCAACTCCACATACCGATTGCGCCCCACGGGAGCGCCCTCGCGGGGATTCCACGCCGCCGAAATCTGGATTAGCTACGGCTTGGTTTCCAGAGTCTTTTTCACGCAAGCGTCAATCTTGGCCCGGAAACAATCGGGTGACATTATGTGGAATCAGGAGTCCAGCGAGAATCGGAAGACACTGCTACGAACATGGCATCGGTTGTTTCTGCGTTCTGAGGGCTGATTGTTGGTGCGAGCGTTGCCCGCAAGCCCTCGACGAGGCATGGCATGTGTCTGACGACCGAGTTTATGCGAAGCACGCTTCGCTCAAACATCCTACCTTCGTGGTGAAACCGAAACGCGCTTCGGCACAATTCACCAACACTTCCCGAGTTTTCAGCGTTTCCAGAATGGCAAATGTCGTGCATTGGTCACTGCGTACCAGAATTGAACGACTGCTTCATCTGCAGCGGCGGCGGCCGGTTGCAGATCAACAAGGAAGGGTGCGGGACTATGAGCACATACTCGAATCCACTTACCGACTATTCGCCTCAGATGGAATTCTCCGGAGGGTTCGGAGGAAGACACCATCGCAGGTACTCCAACCCAATCCTGAGCGACGGCCAGGAGATGGAACTGGCCGCTGAATTTCTCGACGTTGCCAACGAAGAGGAATTGGAGCAGTTTCTCGGCGATCTGATCGGAGGCATCGGATCGACGCTGGGCAAGATCGTGAATTCGCCGGTCGGCAAGGCGGTCGGCGGAGTTCTCAAGGACGTGGCGAAGACTGCGCTGCCAATCGCGGGAGGCGCGCTCGGGACTTTTGTGGGCGGACCGATTGGCGGAATGATTGGCAGCAACCTGGCTTCGATCGCGGGCAGCGCGCTTGGTCTGGAGTTGGAAGGCTTGAGCCCGGAGGATCGCGAGTTCGAGGCTACGAGACAGTTTATCCGCTTTGCTGGGCAGACGGTGGCCAATGCGCTCGAGGCCGCGCCGTATGCCGACCCCGAAGCGGTGGCGCATGCCGCCGCCGTAGAAGCTGCGCGAGTGCATGCTCCGGGGCTGATGGACATTGCTGGCCGGCACGAGCGCTGGCGCCACTCAGGACACCATGAGGGACACTGGGTGCGTCACGGGCACAGGATCATTTTGTTCGGAGTTTGAAACGACTTTCTAAGGAGGCTACATGAATCACGATATCGATCGCACACAAGTGGGGTTCGGCTCGGAGTTGGGAAGTTCTGGTCCCCTCCCGGGCGGGAGAGTGTTCCATCCGGACGCTCACGCGAACCTTGCCGCAGACCTGCTGGATGTGAAGAGCGAGCAGGAATTCGAATATTTTCTGGGGGACGTGATCTCCGGAGCGGCGAACGCAGTCGGCAAATTTATTAGTTCGCCGACGGGGCAGGCGCTGGGGGCGGGGCTGAAGGACGTGGCGAAAACGCTACTGCCGGTGGCTGGACAGGCGCTGGGCGACTACGTCGGGGGTGCAACCGGCGGGCAGATTGGTGGAGCACTGGGGTCGGCGGTCGCCGGAAGTTTTGAAATGGCTTCCGAGGAACAGGAATGGGAGGCGGCGAACACCTTTGTGAAGATTGCGAGCGACGCGGCCAAGAACGCGGCGCAGATGCCGCAGGGGGGCGATCCGAACGCCATTGCGAAGAAGGCGATTGTGGAAGCGGCCAAGATCCACGCGCCGGGACTGGTGCCCACGTTGACCGGGGAAGGCCATTGCTCGTGTCACGAGTGCCGGCACCGGAATCACGAACATGAAGGACATCATCACCATGGCCACTCCGGGCGCTGGTACCGGCACGGCGGGCGAATCGTTCTGGAGGGAGTCTGATCCGCCATGCCTCCGCCCTTTGCCTCCTGGATGCTCGACCAGGAAGCTCGCGCTCTGCTGACGCGGCTCGGTCATGTGAAACCGCTGGCGATGCAGGAGTCGATGCTTCCCGCAGCCGGTCTTCTGCCAGAGTCGCAGACCGCCATCGAACAGTTTCTGACCAATGGACGGCGGCTTCTGCGGTCCCTGGTGGAGCGGTTCCTGGACTGGCTGCGGTCGCCGGCGGCGGCGCGAACCAGCGCGGAAGCGGCGCAGCAGGCCTTCACCAGCCTGCGGCTCCGCTTTAACGGGGTGCTGACGCATTTCGATCTGTTCGAGAACGTGGTCACGCAACGGAGCGAGAACGCGACGGGAGTATGGCTGTCAGGGCTCGATGTGGTTTCGGCGGACGCGCTGCATTTGCGGGGACATTATTACGACGCGCCGCCGATTGTTTGTTATCTGGATCGCGGAATGGGCGGCGCGATCCGGCGTTCGCGGACACGGCTGCCGGGCGGCGGCGAGAATCCGGTAGCCATTATCAAGATTCCCCGCGAGCGCATGGTGGGCAGCGGGATTGCGTCGTCGCTGGTGCACGAGGTGGGACATCAGGCGGCGGCGTTGCTTTCGCTGGTGGAGTCGCTGCGTCCGGTGCTGCGTTCTCTGGCGGAGCAACGTCCCGCGGAGGCGGCAGCATGGCAATTGTGGGAGCGCTGGATTTCAGAGATCGTCGCCGACTTGTGGTCGGTGGGGCGCGTGGGAATTTCATCGACCCTAGGGCTGATGGGCGTTGTCAGTTTGCCGCGGGCGTTTGTGTTCCGGCTGAATTCGGACGACCCGCACCCGGCGCCGTGGATCAGGGTGAAGTTGAGCGCGTCGTTGGGAAAAGCTTTTTATCCGCAGGAGGCGTGGAAGCAGTTGGCCGACCTTTGGGAGTCGTACTACCCGCTGCACGGCTCTGGGAAGCAGCGCGATCTTTTTATGTTACTGGAGCGGACGATTCCGAAATTGGTGAACGTCCTGGTTCACCACCGGCCGGCGGCGCTGCGCGGTCGGTCGGTGATGCAGGCGCTGGATACGGACGAACTGCAGCCGGCCCGGTTGCGGGCGCTGCTCCAGCACTGGAGGCGCGCGCCCGAGCAGATGTACCGGGCTCGTCCCATCGTTGTGTTTGCCGCCATTGGTCAGGGGCGGGTGGAAGGAAAGATCACGCCGGAGGAAGAGAGCACGGTAATCGGGAAACTGCTGACGCACTGGGCGGTGTGGAGTACGTTGCAGGCCGCAGCGGCGTGCGCCGGCGGTTCCTGGCAAGGACTTGGATGTCAAGCCTGTAGGAAGCCTCAGGCACATTTCGCAATTGAAAGGAGTACATCATGATTATTCAGGCTGGAGTCACCCACGAAACAGGAACCTATCCGGTCGTCAACGCCGACGTCGCACTCGTTCAGGGAAAGAAAGAGATTGCAAGAAGCCGCAGTGGCAAAGATGGAGCAGTCCAATTCTCGGCGACGATTCCGGACGGGAAGTACAAGCTGCAGTTCGAGCTCTTCGGCGTAGTGTACGAGAAAGAGTTTGACGTGGTGAACGGTCAGGACTGCAAAGTCTCCATCGATTGCGGCTCCGTCCTGCAACTCAGTCTTCTGGTTGAAGCGGAGGGTGGAAAATGTAACCCCGCCACGGTAGCCACCGCCGACAAGCGATTGATTGTCCACGCCGAGGTCACGGCGAAGGGTTACCACATGACCAAGGATTACGAGTTTCGCTGGAAGGTGCGGCCAGACGTTCGATTCTCCAATCCGGCGGCCAACGATCTCGACCTGGTTGCGCCTGACGAGCTGCGAGAGCTGGAGGTGGAGCTGACTGTGATCGACAAGAAGGTCGTCGCAGAGCTTGCCGCCTGGGTAGTGATCAAGCTGATAGTTAGGATTCGGGCGGCTGAGATACAGAAGGTCGAGATCAGCCGTTTGCCGGAGCCGATCGGCATCCGGCTGCATCGCACTGAATCCTTTCCGACTTGCGATCAGGCGCTGTGGGTGGCGATTCGCAACCGGACGCACGCGATTTCGTTTGGCCGCTATCAGGAATTCATGAACCGCGCGCTGTTTTGGGAGGAGCGTGTGTATCAGGTTCCGAAAGGAGTGGACCAGAGGATTCAGAGAGACCTGAACGATCTGGGGACTCATCTGCATGGAGTGAAGGCGTATCAGACGTTGAAGCTGCTGACCGAGGCGTTCCTGCTGGTGGAGTGCGGAGTGCGCATCGAAGGCCCGGCTGGGGAGCGGCGTGGACCTTGCGACTTCGACGAAGAAGCTTTCCGGCTGGGCGGAGCTTTTTCCCGGCATGAGATGGAAGAGAAGTTGAAGGCGTATCTCGGCGATCGCGACCAGTTGCCTTACATTACGCGGGTGGTGAACGCGGCGTTTCCGGAGATGCAGCAGGGCTGGGGAGGGCGGTTGATTGCGGCCAAAATCAACGAGCCGTGTCTAATCGAGCTGATCTGGTCCTACTGGATGGAAGAAGGCATGCTCGTGCAGACCATGAACGCCGTGAGCCGGCGCTTCCAGAATGTTCGCGGCAATGGGGATCGCGATCCGCTGGCCAACATGGAAATCGATCCGCTGCGTCCGTTGAACAATCTGTTGTGGGGCTATGTGCAGGACGAGATTCATCGTCTTACGGTGCGGAGGCGGGCCTACGAATATGTCCATCACTACGGGCTGACGTTGTTCGGCAAGGCGGCTTCTGATTTGAATGCGGCTGACCGGCGGTCGAAGTTCCTGGAGGCGTTTCACAATCTGCTGTACCAGGCGTCGATCTTCTTCAAAGAAGATTTTCAGACCACGGTGATTGCGGATGGCTTCCAGTTGCTCAACTCGCTGACAGAAGTTCACCTGGTGCTGGCGCAAGGGGCGCACAACCAGTTTGGGGATCTCCCCTGGACGGCGCGTGTGGAAATGCTGCTGATGCAGTACATGCTGGCGCGGCGCGAAATCCGCGACTTTCTGCAGAGCCGGGCGATGGTGCCGTACAAGGAGCCGTGGGAAGGGCAGGTCGACACCATGAAGACGCTGCAGGGCTGGACGGATACGACGGTGAGCCACTTCCGCGACCTGGCGGTGTATGGCGAGCAGATCCTGTTGTCGATCCGATATGGCGACTGGATCAACGTCAACAACGAGGACTCGGCGAAGAACTGGGCGCGTTATTTCAGGCCGGAGATTCAGGGCTATCTGCACGCGTATCGCGCGGCGACGGGAATTGATCTGACCAACAGCGAGACGGTTGACGCGACGATACCGGGAATTCTGTTGCAAAAGCGGACGGTGATGCAGCGGACGCGGTAGACCAGAAGCGGTGGACCTGAAGTGGCAGACGTGAAGCGGTGGAAGTGAACCGGTGGAAGTGAACCGGTAGGCCTCGGAACAATGCTCGACTTTACTTCGGCCCTTTATCTCGGATTCGAGCACGCGTCATGGAGTCTGCCAGGCTGGGACCGATTGACGCTGGGCAAGCCCGCTGCACTCGAGGAGATTCCAGGATCTCAGCAGGTGCAGCGGGAACTGGCGGCTCTGACAGGATGTGAACGAGTGGTGTTGGGCTCGTCGACGCTGCATCTGTTCTGTGATCTGTTCGCGATGCTGGCCCGGCGGAACGTGACGATCTGGATGGATGACGCAACCTATCCGATCGCACGCTGGGGGGCTGATCGAGCTGTGGCTACGGGAGTGCCGGTGCGGCGATTCGCGCACCACGATGCGGGGGCGTTGCGGCGAGAACTGAGCAATGTCCCCGCGGACCGGCCGGTGATTGTGACCGATGGGTATTGTCCGGTGCGCGGAACGCACGCTCCGCTTCGCGATTATGCCAGGTGCGCCGCCGCGAGAAACGGGCTGTTGGTTGTGGATGACACGCAGGCGTTGGGCGTGTTCGGGCGGCGCGCGGAATCGATGGGCGCGTACGGAACGGGCGGAGGCGGGTCGATTCAGTATTTCGATCTTCACCACTGCCACTCCGAACTTCACCACGACGATCTTTGCGATTCCGGAATCGTGGTGGTGAGTTCGCTGGCGAAGGCGTTTGGAGCTCCAGTGGCGATGTTGGGGGGAAGCCACGCTTTTGTGGAGAGGTTCCACGAAAGCAGCGCCACGCTGGTGCATTGCAGTCCGCCATCGGCGTCGGCGATCGCAGCGGCGCAGAGGGCGCTGCAGATGAACTGGCAATTTGGAGATGGCTTGCGCCGGCGGCTCGTGGAGCGAGTGGTTCGGTTTCGCCGGGGATTGGCGGTTCTTCTGGCCGCGGAGAGTTTGTTTCCGGTGCAGTCGCTGAAGTTGCCGGGGCACATTGATGCGCCTGCGCTCTATCGAAGGCTGATCGATCGCGGGATTCGTTCCGTGCTCCACAGGAATTCGAGGGATGGACGCCCGCGAATCAGTTTTGTGCTGACGGCGCGGCACGAGTTGAGGGAAATCGACTGGGCGGTGAAGAGTCTGGTGGACCTGATGAGCAGAATGCGCTCGCGGGAGTGCATCGGGTCTCTGGGTTGATCGAGAGTGAGCGGATCGAGAAAATTCGAATTGATCGCGAGATGCAGAGTTTCGCGGGTGCGCTCCGGCTGGGGCGCACATCGCACGAAAAAGACTGAGAGGAGGACAACACAATGAGCTACTGGCATGGAGGCTCTGGCCACTACCACGGGCACTATGGACGCTTCGGGCGCTACGGGCGTCCCTTGTTCCGGCACCGTTTTTGGAGAGGCGGACCTGGATCGATGTTGCCGGATCCGCAGGTGCAGTCGGCACAGGCTTGCCTGGCGCAGGTGGTTGACCCATCGGTGCCGCAGGACGGAATCATGGGGCCACAGACACGGCAGGCGATACGGCAGTTTCAGACGCAACAGCAGATGCCGCCGACTGGCAGGTTGGACCCCGACACCATGAGCGCGCTGCAGGCGGCGTGCAGTCCGCAGCAGGCTGCGCCACCGCCGCCACCACCGCCGCCACCTCCTCCTCCGCCTCAGGGTCAGGGTGGTCCGCCGCCGCAGGGACGGCACTCGCAGGGGCAAGGGCAACAGGAAGCTTTTCTGGGCGACTTCCTTAACCCGTTGGGGCCCCTCGGGGGAGGTGGATCTCAGCCGCAGCCTCCGCCACCGCCCCCGGATGACGGTGGTGGTGGGGACCCGTGGCGCTGGAGACGCCGCCGGTTCGGGCGATGGCATCACGAAACCGAGAATGAATTTCCCGGGCAGCAGCCGGAGGCTTTTCTGGGCGACTTCCTTAATCCCCTGGGGCCGCTCGGTGGAGTCATCGGAGGTCTCTTCCAGGGCGGAGGCGGATCTCAGCCTCAGCCTCCGCCGCCCCCGGATGACGGTGGTGGTGGCGACCCGTGGCGCTGGAGACGCCGCCGGTTCGGGCGATGGCATCACGAAACCGAGAATGAGTTTCCCTTCGAGAGACCCTTCTTCGATTTTCATCGGCGCGAGAGATTTCCAGAAGAGCGGTGGCGCTGGGACCACGACCGGCGCCCGTGGTGGGACCATGACCGGGAGGGCGAAGTCCGGGTGGACAGACCGGTGGTCGCTGCAGGGCCGGCCGTCGATCGACCCATTGTCGATCGGACCGTCGTCGAGCGGCCCATCGTTGATCGGACCGTGGTTGAGCGGCCCGTTATCGATCGGACCATTGTTGAACGACCCATCATCGAACGGCCGGTGATCGAGCGACCGGTGTTTGCCAGACCGGGGTTTGCGCGACCGGGATTCGATTTCCGCATGCGCGACCGCTTCCCGTTTGCGCGGGACCGATGGGGCTGGAATCGGGACCGGTGGTTCGGGCGTCCCTGGGGCAGGTGGGGATGGAGCTTCCCCGGCGGCGGACCGCAACTTGTGTGGGCGCAGTCTTGTCTGGCGCAGGCTCTGGGTCCGTGGGTTTTGCAGGACGGCATCATGGGACCGAACACGCAGGGAGCGATCCGGACGTTTCAGGAGCGGCAGCAGTTGCCGGTGACCGGTGTACTGGATGGGGTGACGGTGAATGCACTGCAGGCGGCTTGCGGCAGCCAGATGCCGACGTAGGGCTGCTCCGCGTCGCTGCAAGAGGGTTGGACCGGGAGGTGGATTCTAACCTCGGGCGGCGCGTGTCGAAACGCGCCGCTCCCTCTTCGGTCGAGGTGCCGCTTGCGGCCAGTGCTGCGGTGGCGGGGATACACTCCGGACGCAGCCTGAGGGACTCCTCCGGCAGGACGACTACCCCTGCCAGAGCTATCGGTACAGGAGCGCGGCGAAATGCCGCGGCCGCATGTGGTCACGGAGCCTAGCACCCGTAGAAAGCCCCGGAATCTAGACAAAAGCTTCATAAGCCCGTGACAAAACTGGAGGGAAATGTGAAGGGACAATTTAGCTTTCAGACGGCTCCATTCAACGTTGGTGGCGAGCGGCAGGGGGCAGGGCCCCGCGGACGCTGGTTCCGTCGGGGAGATCGAATCATCGTGCTTTTGGACAGCGCTCCACCGTGGGACGAGGAGGAAGATTACCTGCCGGCGGGAGAGTGGGAGAACTCTGTCGAGGAAGCGCCAGGTTCTGCACCCGTGTTCCACTTCAATTTCCCCCCTCCCGCAGGCTGTCCCGGGCTAACAAAGACTGAATACGATGGCATCCTGCGCCAGGCGGTCATCGAGGCGATCAGACTCGCGAACAACGCGGCAAGCAAGCTAGAGGCGGTAAGCCCGGAAACCGCAAGCTTATACCGATTCTTTTTCTGTCACGACCCCTCACGGCCAGTGCCATGGGCTGGCAACGAGGTTTCCGGCAGCATTGTCGCCAGGCGGTTCCGTGCAGTCGCAAGGGAACTAGGAGGAGGGCGGCGAATCGTATTTCGTTGCGATCCTAACTGTCCCGCAGGTACACGGGGATTCTCGCTCTCGCCCGGTGAACCCAACGTGATAGGTCTGTGCGCGCGGTTCTGGAACCCCCCGCCACAGCCAGGGCTCCCCCCTGAGGGCTTCCGCGCAGGTGTCATTCTTCACGAAATGTTCCATGTACTGTTTACCATGAGACATATTGACCAAGACCCAAACGAAAAGAGAACAAATAACGCGCATTGCCTTAGGGCCTTTGCACTGCGCGCTATGGGCTACGGTCAAGACAACCTAGCGATTGGCAGATGCACGGGCGATCCCTGCTAAGGCGGCGAAGCCCTGGCAACATCTGGAACGACGGCAAAGGGCGCAAGGTTCGTGAATCTCGTGCGGTGACTCGGGCATGTAGCTATCCCCTTCCTTACCTGGCTATTGATCCTCGCGCGGTTATCCGTGCAGCCTTCCAGAGGCGCGGCGCATCTGTAGCGCGCGATCCGTGATGCCTAACTTACTTGCGGCCTTTTTAAGATTGCTGCCCTCGGCGCGGACGGCAATACGGATAGCAGTCTCTGCAGCGGTTCGAATTATCGCTTTCAGGCATGCGCCGTTCGCCAGGGCGTTTGAGATGGATCGCTCGAACTCTTCATCGGGCCAGAGAACTTGAGTCTCGCCGGCAGAGGGACGGTCATCTTCCGGGACGTCCCCGGCCGTGATGGGTCCCGGTCCGGCGTGACGGTGCGCGATCCTCTGAATGAGCTGCCGTAGTTCGCGAACGTTCCCGTTGTATGCGTGGTTCAAAAGATACTCGCTGACGGTGCTATCGAATTCCGAGTCCTTACCAGAAAGGCAATCGCTCAGGAAGTACCTTGCGAGCGGAAGGATATCTTCTTTGCGGTCTTTGAGAGCCGGCGTTCGAACGACACAACCGGCGATACGGTAGTAGAGGTCTAGGCGAAATTGGCCGCGATGGACTGCAGCTTCCAAATCGCGATTGGTCGCGCAGACGAGACGGAAATTTGTTGTCTGCCAGACATTGCCGCCTACGCGCTTGTAAGTCTTCTCTTGGATCGCACGCAGTAACTGCGCCTGCAGGCCAAGCGGGACTTCTCCGATTTCATCGAGAAGCAGGGTTGCGCCGTCCGCCATTGCGAAGGCGCCTTCGCGCTGGATATGAGCGCCGGTAAAAGCTCCGCGCTCATGACCGAAAAACTCGCTCCCCGAAAGCTCTGGGACAAGCGAGCCGCAATCGACGGTGATCAACTCCTTGCGAAATTTATTCGTTCCCCCGGGGCTGGCGCAGACCACGCTTATCAGCTTTGCCAGCAATTCCTTCCCCGTTCCGCTTTCGCCGGTCAACAACACGGGGATGGTGGAGAATCGGGCCGCTTCGATTACCTTTCGGATGACGGCGTTCCATGCAGGGCTGTCGCCGATGAGCGCTACCTGAGAAATCGCCTGCTCGACAAGTTCGTCGACCTCGAACCATCGCTGAAGTTTTGCGGCAAGCTGCGCAGCTTCCCCGCCGTTGCCGCTCCAAAACAGGACATCCGATGCTCCCGCGTGCAGCAGGCGCCAAATCATTCCCGTCTCGACAGCGAGGGAAGAAGCGGCGACGGCCAGAACACGGAGATGCGGATCTCGGCGCACCTCATGAAGCACGGCGAACAATGGCTCATCGGCCTTCTCGAAGCAAACGATTCCGTATGGCACCCGGAATTCCGCTTCGATCTGGATATCACTGGCGGCTAAAGCCGCGCGGATCTCGGTGCCGAAAGACTCACTGCATTGACACATTCGGAGCCATGTCGTTCTGCATTCCACCTTGAGACTTCCTCACGCCAAGGATCAACTTGTGCACCACTGATGCACGCGTTGGAAATGGGCCCGCAATACCCGAAAAGCCGGCGATCTGCGAAGCCGCATGCCGGTTTTGAGCAACTGCAGCTGTAGGATCGTTGAACACTTACTTACTGTGTCCACCACATGTTCCCAAGATTCTTTACGTGTTTGAGGTATGGACTCATGAATATCGGCCACATTCTTCACTTCGATGTGACTGTCCACCCTATCGCCCTGTGGTCTGTGCAGCAAACCACAGGAGGGCTTTTCTTTGACCAACCTCCCGCGTTACGAGCTTCGAGGTCGCGAAGACGTATTCGACAATCACTTCAACAATAGTGCTACAGATGGGCATCCACGAAGTGCGGCCCGCTCCGCGATCACCATGGCAGAGAATTTATGTCGAGAGAAATGATTGTCTCCATTCGGCAATCGGCAGCGCACGCCATCAATCCCAGTTCCGAACATCACATGGGGCCGATTCATAAATGCTCTCTCCTCGCTTGAGGTTATTGGTCTACCTGGGGGGCCCACGGGAGGAAGGAACGCGACAGGGGGAAATGCTCAGGTATTTTTATGCAATGTGGTTCCGTCGGATCGAAGATTCTGGTCCTGTTTCGAAAACGGAACGGATGCGGCAGACCATTGGCCGACCCAGGTCCCACTCAAGCACCCGTCGGCACAATGGTTATCGTTGTTTTATCACCTTGAATCTGGGGTTTTGGTTCCGGCTGTGGATATTTGGTCAGAAACCGTCTACTTGTTCTGAAATCCGGAATATTGACTCCCTCACGTACGCGCCAATCCGACGCTATGAGCTTTCCAATCCTCGCCGGTGTAAGGGTTGCGTACTTGCCAACATCCAGATTAGGAGCCGTCCGCAGCTTGGCCACAATCTGTTTGAGGATCTCGCCGCCTATTCGCGACTGCCCGCCCAGATATACGCGAAGAACCCCGCAACACCAAGGACTCCTGGCAGGCCAGCAAGAAATCTGAACATGCTCGTACAGAATGGGTCAACGCGAGTTCACGATTCCGGCACCTGGCGCCGAGAATGACGATCACAATCCTCCACGGATCGCGCCTCGCCGCCTGCTCGACATCGCAGTTCACAATTGTGGTATGTTCTTGATCCAAGTTGACCCTTAACGAAACTCTAGGATCGGAGGTTCCCGCCTAACAGAGGTCTCGTCATGTCTAAGAATCTGTCTTCCTTTTCCTCCTCGCAAGCAATCATGTTCCCAAACGGAACGCGTCTAACCGCACCTTTCGGGGGTGCTGCCACGCAATGGCTTAACGATAGCGGCGGTTTCCGTGCTCCTCGGCTTCCTGCGCAAGAGGACACTTCCATCGCATTGGAGTCGGCGCTTGTGGAGATGGGATTTGTCGAACAGGAGACGATTCATATTGATGCGACATCGCTGCCGCTGAGCGCCAACGCTGCCTTGAGGGCTCCATCGGCGAGTGAGAAGTTGGTACTCGAGCCAAGTCGGCCTTCTGTAACGCAAGCGGCGCTGCAGGTCGTTCTTTATGTAGATGAAGCCGGAGGCATGAGCTGGCATCTTCCCGATGACGTGTCAGTTGGCTCGGCGAGGGCGACGACTGAGAAAGCCACAGTCCTGCGCGCCTCCAGCAAGCCTGTCTTTACGATTCCGACGAGGACCGCCGCAGCACGGCGAGCGATAGCCTCGGGCCAAATCGAAATGCGGGGTTGGATAACAGCCATAGGGCGGAAAGTACTGAAGGTACTTGTCATTCCCCTCGTCGCAGATTTGTTAGGGAGCCCAATGGAGAAAATTGTGGCTGCTGTCGAGCGCAAACATTCACAGAACTTAATACGATCCGTAGACGCGAAGAATTATCGCCAAAAAGTAAGCTTTCCTTTTAGCGATTGGTCATCGCTTGCTGGTAATCGTTCTTTACTGGTCATCCACGGCATCATCAGTTCCACGGATGGAATGCTAAGCAGATTGCCGCAGCCGGCAATGGAGGCGCTAGTTAAGCAATATTCTGGACGAGTGATTGCATACGACCATTTCACACTCTCTTTGGATCCAGACGAAAACGCAACTTTCTTTCTTAAACACGTCAAGCAGGCTATCCCCAATGAAAACGTTGAACTCGATATTTTGTGCCACAGCCGAGGGGGGATTGTTTCCCGGGCCCTAACCGAAAGAGGACGAAAACTGGTTCCGGACCACAACTGTAATTTTCGCAGAGTGCTGTTTGTAGCTACGCCGAACGCCGGTTCGCCACTCGGCAATGCGGAGCACGTAGTTGATATGGTAGACGTCTTCACCAATTTTCTCACCAAGCTGCCCGACAGCATCACAACCTACGTGGTCGAGGCACTGCTCGGAATCATCAAGCTCATTGCTTATACAGCGGAAACGGCTCTGCCAGGACTGGCAGCGATGGGCACCGAAGGCTATATCAAGACACTACTGAACATCGGCGGTAAAGCAGTCCCTGGGCTTACCTACGGTGCCGCAGCGGCCAACTATGATCCCGATCCTAACAGTCCGCGTGCATTTTTTTCCGCCGCATTGAACGCGGTCGCGGACCGAACATTTGCGTCCAAAGGGAAAGCAATCGGCAACGATCTCGTGGTTCCGTGCGACGGTGTTTTCGCACAAAACGGGAATCCTCTGTTTGCTATTGCGAACCCGCTTGTCTATCAGACTTCCGATTATGTGTATCACAACGACTTCTTTGCTCAGCCCAGGACCATCGACCACATTTATAGGTTTCTGGAGATTGGGGGAACTGACATCTCAACTTTGGTCATGCCTCATCCTAGTGCCCCTTCGAGCCGGGGGCTGAGTGTCGATGAGTCGAGCCACCGGAATACACGGGGGGAGCCGTCCGACAGAGTGAATCCGAGATTTGATGTGCGGGACCTGGATGAGGGGTTTCGCGGCGGGTACGGACGTTCTACAGCAACGTCTACGCGCCGTGGTGGTAGCAGACATGTTGAGCGGGAAGCTATCCCAGACTTGTCTGCCGTATCGGGTGGGGAGAAAAATGCGGGGACCGCGGTGCCTCCCACAGAACCAGCAATTGTCTTGGCAGCAGTCGAGCTCAAGCGAGATCCGCAAATCGAATTTCACGAAAGGGTCACTGAGAGAGAGCCGAATGAATTGGTTGTGAGGTTGCGAGAACTGGCCAGGGATTATTCTGACGTTGAGAACCAACTAGAATTTGCCCTAGCCGCCGGGCAAGAAAGTGTGACGGTGAATGTGTTTCTCAGCGCCGTAGGCTTCGATGTGGTTCCTCCATTCGCCCCTCTTACTGTCAATCGGAAACGAGATGAGGAGATGGAGCAAGCGACATTCACTCTTACAGCACGCGGTGTGGCAAAGCCAATAGCGCGGTCGATCCATGCAGATTTTTTCCTGGGTAACAGCCTTATTGGGTCAGTGACCCACTTCACATACGTAGTGCCCAAGAACTACCAAGGGCCGGAATACGCAGGGCAGGCAAGGAGCGAAGGGTTTGCAGTGCCACTTAAGGCAAGAAAGGAGTGTGATTGGGCGTTGGCCGTCACAGGCCAGGCTCCGACCTACAAGATTTTCCTAACGAGCAGGATTGAGGAGTCGACCTTTGACTTTCGCGACATGGGAACCCTGCAATTGCAGGAAAACGACATGGCAAAGTATCTAAACGACGTTCTGACCAGCCAGTTTGCCGCCACCCCAAGAAAAGCAGGGCTGAGCGAAGAGCAGTATAGGGCTGTCATGGACACTTGGAAGAAGAAGTTCATGTCGACGATTGAAGGGGTGGGCCTCCGTCTATGGCAGTGGTTGCCGCAATCATTACGTGACGAATATTTCCGGCAGTACAGGATCTGCAAGCCACCCCGCTCCATACTCATCCATTCCGAGGACATGATATTTCCATGGGAATTGCTGATTCCCAATGACACAAGCAGTGGCCAATTGACCAAATTGCAATCGCTTGGAATCGAACACGTCTTAGGCCGCTGGAAACCAGGTTTGACAACGAAACCGAGCCGGCAGATGTTGAAGGTGCGAAAATTCCGGGTTCTAAATCCGAACTATCCGGAGCCCAATACTCTGAAGTGGGCACAAACGGAGGCCGCGGAACTGGGAAGGCTCTTTCCGGCCTTGGTTTTCCCGGTCGTGCCGGCTGACTTGCATGGCGTGCAGCAGTTGTTCGAGGAGACGAATGTCCAAGTGCTCCACTTTAGCGGGCATGGCGAGATCAATCTGAACAATCCCGATTTGAACAAGATCCTTCTCGAAAACAATGAGGAATTCGATGCCCTTGGCTTAGTCGCCACTAAACTTTGTGCAGTAGCTCAACCCGTTGTTTACCTCAATGCCTGTAGCGTAGGAAACGTAGGCGACACGGTGGGGCGAGCGGGGGGCTTCGCGTCCAACTTTGTTACTAACGGCTGCAGTGGAGTAATCGCTCCATTATGGCCGGTCAACGACTACCGATCCATGGAATTCGCCATTAGCCTCTATTCCAAACTGAAATTGGGCAGAGCCGTAGGCGAAGCCCTGCAGGAGTTACGAGAGGAGAACGCGAAGGATCCAACCTATTATGCCTATACCTACTTTGGCGACCCGTGGGTGCGATTGGATCTCGGAGTGGCCTGAGCGGGGCCCAGGATGCTGCGTGTTGTTGGTTCCCGACTTGAGTCCCCTGAATTCAGGGTGCAAGACGGAGCAACTAAAACCCCACGTAGGTAAAAGCGGCCCAGTGATCGGGATGAGCGAAGTGATTTATTCCAGAAGGGGTTCGTACTAGTTGTTTGTAGATCGATTTCGGAATCAGTGCTCGGACTGCGCGTCCCTTTTTCCGATCGGATACGTTCAACATCCATAGCTGGGCTTGGCGCAATGCTTCGCCTGGAGATAAACCGTCCCTGCGCCACATTTGATAGAAGCGCGTCATGAGAAGCATCGTACTCGCATCCAGGACTGCCCACAGCGACGCTATTACGGCATCCACGCCTGTCTGGAGAAACACGGTGGCGAGGCTGATCACCTCGTCCGGGAGTTCCTCTCCCTGGACTGCCGTCTCGCATGCAGATAACACGGCAAGCCGAGTTCTCATCAGCCTGCAACGCAGCAGTTCGTCAATCGTCAAGACCTCATCTCGGGCCAGAATGAAACCACTCCGTCGCGTATCAGCCGTGTGTGCCGAGGCATGGCATGCAAAGTGGACAGCCTCGTACTTGGGTAACAGGGCAGCGACCATAGCGCACGTTGCCGTAGAATGCCGCAGGATCTTGCGTCGTCGAAAGTTCGAGGCAACCGCTTGGGTCTCACAGCGCGCATATCGAAGTGGCGGTTCGACGGTTGGCCGCGGATCTGACACGACGAGGAGGGTATTGCCTTCGAATTTGTCTGACTGGAATGCCGCGAGCAGTGCGCGTGCATTGGGCGCGTAGCTGAGCCTTAGTTGCTCTATCGCGTACTTGCGCTTCTTCTTTACTTTCTTCGGCGTCCAAGATGCATGCAACGGGAGCAATCCTAACAAGCCACACGGAATTAGACATGCAGAGGACGCGCGGCCCAGTTCCTTCAGAACCCCGGACATGCAGACCTCCCACAACCATCGGGTCATTTCGTCCAGCGCCGTAAGCCATAGTTGCGGCTCGGTATCGCGCTTAAGATAGGAATTCTGGTATCCCTCAACTCTCTTTCTAAGGCTATGCTCGTCCAAGCCGGGTAGCTCAATTGCGCGGATTTCTTGTTGACCGTTTCTAGGTACAACGAGTGCGATTCCTCCCGTTCTCGCCGCGGCAAGATAGATCAGAGGAGTAAGTTTGGCCGCGGCGCGAATATCGATCAAGCTGGGTGGAGCAGCGAAAGATTGATATCCAGGCACTTCGCGAATCGCGGCCACCACCTGCTTCAGCGCGACGTTGGCACTTCGAACCCTTTCAATTGCGTGTTTCCACTGCTCTCCCGGAGAGGCTGAGTCCGGGTCGCGCACGGTCCTCGACCAATCTTTAACCGCGGTTTCATATCGAACTACGAGATCGGTGCGCCCCAATTTGTGCAAATGTTCAACCGCTAGGGAATTCAATTGCAGGGCCTCGGTCATTAAGTAGGCCCGACCTTGTTCCAGGGCTAGAGCTGAACTTGAGCAGTCACCATTTTTATAAAACGCTAATGCAGCTGCCGCGGAGAAGCCCTGCAACTCCGAGAGCCATGGCACTTTGCTACTTTGAGAAATCTGGACTTCGACGAGTTCATTAATCACCCTAAGACCGTAGTTATAGGCTTCCCCGGCCTCCTGCCACGACTGCCGACTGGTTGCCCACTCGCCCCATCTGCGAGCCGCAAAGAAGGCCCAGTGATGGTCGCGCTGCAGCCCGTACACGCATGCGTTCGCGTAAGCTTCGCGTCCCTGGGTTTCATCTTTGCTGTCGCCGCTTTTTGTCCACCTCTCGCGGAGACTGCTCCCAAGATTGTAGAAACGAGATGCAAGTTGCTGCTCTTGCGGCGGAGTCAGTGAGATAGCTCGCCGGTACAGATCAATTGCCTGGGACAGATCGGCTAAATCACTCTTGACTCGATAGCGAACCGAAAGGCCATTCGCGAGGTTGTTGAGACGGGAAGGGTATAACGGATCGGTGGGAGAGGACAGGTCCAGAGCTCGCGCAAAAGCAGTAATCGCCTCTTCCAATTCATCGCTGGATCCTGACAGGTTCGCCTTTTCGAGCAGGCTGTTGCCTAGGTTGGTCAGGCGTGCCGGTATGTTTTCTACGTCAATGGAAGTCATTTCGACGGAGAGTCGTTGAATGTCAACTGCACGTGAAATGTCCTGCACATCCCGTTTGATCACAAATCTGTTTCGCAGCGCCGACCCCAGTTGGCTGAGGGATGTTGGGAGATCATTGGTACCTTCCTGTGAGAGGTGGACGGCCTCCTCGAGTATGGCAACGGCTCGTTCCAGGTCCGCGAGCGAACTGTTCAGCAGATGTCGTTGGTTCAACAGCATGCCGAGCTCGCTGAGAAACAATGTGTTGTGTTGCATCAGAGTTACCGCTTGCTCGGATTCTTGAATTGCGCGGTCAAGGTTCGCGCTGTCTCCGCTCCGTGTGGCATACCGCAAGTAGAGGGCGCGTCCCAAATTATGGTGGTATTTTGGGAGGTTAGCCCAGCCCATTGGCGATCCAGCGATAGCGCTTTGGTAGAACCCTTCGGCCAGGTCGATGTCGCTGTCGCGGCCGCTCGTGTAACTACGCAGCAATAAGCTGTTGCCCGCACTGTTGAGCGCATCGAGGCGCCAGCCCAAAGGCATATGTCGGAAACCTTGATGCTGTAGGATTCTGCTCCACTGCTCGATGACCGTATCGAGGGCTTCAGCACTCGGGATGCTGAAATACTCAGCTTCGAGGTCGACCAGCGGGCGAGCAAGCAGCATGACGTCGATCACTGAGGACGCCGGTGGCTTCGCATCTGGCACCTGCCAACGCGCGCAGCATAGTTTTGGAATTTGCGACAGCTCCACCTTGTCGGGTCCCTGCACTAGAACTTGCTGGAGGAGTTGCTGATAGTCACCAAGCAAAAGGGCTGTGTCAAACTCGCTCTGCTGTGTCGCCGCCGTGATCAACTCCAGAAGAAACTCAATTGCCCGCGCCGGTAACTCGGGATGGCGTAGCGCTATCTCTTTGGTCCCCACCCAGGTCTGTGCGCAGAGAAAATCAACCAGGCCGCCAGCTATGCGCAGTGTGTCTGCTTGCGGCAATAGTCGTACCGCTCGGGTGTCAGAAGTAACCATGACAATGACTCCACCTTTTTACCGAGGCGGGGCAGTTCCACATTACGTGTCCGAACCGTTCAGTCGCCCGCCTATCGCAGCTCCTTACGACGCGGCCGCCCGCAGATCAACCAACTAGGGAATCGGGCTGAGCAAGCAAAACAAGGCTGCCTGGAAAACCAAGAATTCGCCGCAAATTCCCGGACAGGCCTTGATCTCTCGTCGTCAGAATTTCCCAAGCGCGGCGTGGACACCTTAGAAATCTCACCGATTATTCTCTCTGCTTTCGTCTTGTTGCATAATCTGGATTCTCCGAGACCGCAGCGTCGCTCTACCAAGCACCGCTGCTCTGGAAGGCCGCCCAGTCTTGGTAGGCGGGCTACCTCTCCCGCGTGCAGCGTTGCGCTTCAGCGAATGCCTCAAGCTTGCTTTCTTGGTGAGCCAGCTTACTGGATTTTGACCTTGGTGGTGGAATGTATCTTGCGTTGAGAGATTCCGCTATTTTCTGAAGACGGAGAGGGCTGGTACTACGTCGCCGAGGGCTCGTGGGACTTGCTGGGTACTGACCCCCTCGCGCCCGACATGCGGGTCCGCGAGGAGGGGCGTATTCGGATGGTTGCGGGGGGTGGATTTGAACCACCGACCTTTGGGTTATGGGTCGAAATGCGTTCCCTAAGCCATCCCAAGCCCGCCTGTAAGATACTGAAAATGCTAGAAGGGAATCAGTGAAACTGTGGCTGGTTTCGGTCTGAATTGGACCCAGAACCCGCATAGTTTGTGCATAGCGCGTCAGGAACAGAACGTGCCCCAATTCAAACACTCAGCTCGCCAGAACTGAGTCAATGGGCGTAAACGGCCTGATTGCGGCAATTGGGCGGATTGCACTTCGTAAAGAAGCCTCATGGATTCCATTCGTGCGCCGGGATGACGCTCCGCATGTGCGCGCCGAGCGCACACCCAGCTGCCAGAGATCCTCGCGCTGTCAGGTGCGTTCCGTCCGACTTCGGTAGCGTCGACGCATCGCATGCAATATGTACGTTGGGCATGGTAGCGGCTACCTGCCGTTGCGCCAGCGCAATGTCGTGGACCGCCGTGAGACAGATGAAGAACTGGACGGTCTGAGCTTGGCCTGCGGTCGCGCGCACATCTGCGTCGAGATCAGCGAATAGCTGCCGCAGTTGTGCGGCATAGTTCGGATTCCCTGCATCCGATTCACCTTGCATCCAGATGATGGCCGGCGCGCTGTAGTGCCCGCCGGAGAGGGCGCGCCCAGCCGCGACCTGGGAGATCAGCCGTGCATAGGGTGCCTTACCTTTGGAAAGTCCGGCGATGGCTGTGCCGCCGCGACCTGCAGCTGACCCAATTCTCGCACCGGGAAGCCCTTCCAGTTCGAGTAAGGCACCAAAGAGCGGTGTGACGCCCGGCATGTCAATGTTCCAAGCGCTCATGTCGACGGGCGCTGTGCTGTCAGCGAACGGGACCAGTGCGTTCATGGCACCACGCGGAATTACACCGCTTACGAACATGAGGCCAACGTCTTGTTCTGCCGGGATGGTGAGATCAGTCGGCCATCGATTCACCGCGCGCTCACCGAGACTCATGCTCTGGCCGTAGCTGAGGATGTGCTGGAACTGGCTGGCCTCGACGGCCATCCGCTGTTGTGGCGCAACGGCGCAGCCCCCACCACCACCGCCGCAACAGCATAGAACGAGACAAAGAATCGCAGGACACGTCGCCCGCACAAAATTCACTGTTTGGGCCTCATTGAGTCGCTTCCTTTGCGGACGAAGGCCTTCCGCGAACTCTATTTGCGGATAACAAGTGATGATAGCGCCGTACTTTTCCCCGGTCAGGTTCCCATGCGAAGTTGGGCGCTTTCTTACATGTCCGTGTCCCCGACAGTGTATACCAGGAAATAGACCTTGACGGTGAAGCCAAAAAGATCAACCGGCGGTGGTGATTGTAGATGGTTCTCAGCACAAAACAGCTCGCCCAACTCTGTCATTCAAGGCGCTGTCATGCCACCGGAAAGCTCCCCTTCATTGCGCTCCTTGCCGTTCGACCGTGAAGAATGCCGCCTGGAAGTCACCACGTAGAGAGACGCTGACGCCATGGTGCATCCAGTAGTCTCCGCTGGCTCTCTGTACCGTACCATCAGCGAGCGTGCCTTCCTCGACATGAAGACCGTACACAACCTCCCGATCAAGCCCGCGCAGATAGAGCCGCGGATAGGGCTGCCCTTCCTGACTGGAATGCAGGAAGGCGAAGACGGCCGCCTCATGACCATCGCGTGCCACCGATTCGGTCGCAGAATATTCGCTGCCCGCACCCGGCGAGATCAGGCGGTAAAGAGCGCCCTCCTGCACAGTTGCACGCACGGCCTTGTATTCGGCAATGAGCCTTTTCGCGGCCGCAAAATCTTCGGGGGCCCATCTGTTCAAATCGGCGCCGACGCCAAGGCTGCCCTGCATCGAGGAAAGAAATCGATATTCAAGCGAGGTGGAGCGGCCATTCATCCAGTTTGGAGAATCGGTCACCCACGACATCATCACCCCAGGGGCGTAGGCGTAAGTGAAGCCGTCCTGAATGTTGAGGCCCCGCCTGCCACATACCCGTCGCGATTTTCGAGCTGACGATGGGATTTCGGCTTCTTATCAGGGGATTGCGGCCATGTGGAATGGCTGAGGCCGACAAGGAATGGGATCGAGCGCAGGCGGGTACAGCGTGACATTGCTACGCTATGGAACGCAGCAAGCGCACCTCTCCACCTTGAATCGCTGGATACGACCCCGTTGGGGTGGATGCCTATCTACGAAATCAAGCCGATAGAGGTTGAGCAGTGGCTTCGATCTCAGTCCTCGGAGAACTTAGTGCGCCTTACCGCACGATGGTTCTGATAGCGGCGTGTCTCGGTCTCCGGGCCAGCGAGATCGTCGGCTTGCAATTGCGATTTTAATTGGGAGGACCTCACGCTGCTTGTGAGGCGGAGGGAGGAAATAGCGGCGTGAACAGCGAATTGATTAGGCTATTAGCAAACATATTTTTCTTCGCCCTTGGCGTATGTCTTGTGGCATTCGCATTCTTGGCTCCTCGCGGAAGGGGGGAGCTTGGCGCGATAGCTAAGCGGGTCGCGCTTTTCATCGCCGGGGTGCTCATGATGGTCACTGCGATTCTGCGGCTCACTTTATTTACAGATTCAAGGTAGCCCACCCAGTTGGGACTTTGCTTGACGTCATTGCGTTCCCCTGCGTACCTTGCACGAAGTGCCGATCGCGACCCCCTGAAGCGGGGCGCTCTTTCATAATGCATTGACCCGGATCGTGAACGTAAGCACCGGTTAATTCAACGATCAGGCTCTCTTCAGTACACGAGTAATCCCGACCAAAATGACCGCACCAACAAATGCCACAATGATGGAGCCGATCATGCCTCCGCCTGGCCAGATTCCCAAAACCCCAAAGACCCAGCCACCCAGGATGCCGCCGAGGATGCCGAGAATGATGTCAACGAGAATGCCGTAGCCACCACCCTTCATCACTTGTCCAGCAAGCCAACCTGCGATCAGTCCCACCACAATCCATGCGAGAAATCCCATGACGATTCTCCTTGGGCCGCCTCAAGCGTGCCGACCGAAATGTACACCTAACCCTGTCAATGCTCAAGTGGCATCGATCTCGCGGGGAATTGGACCGATTTGCTATTGAAGCACAGACCACTCATCTTGGGCAGCATGACGTCCAAGAGAATTAAGGCGGGAGTCAGCTCGCGTGCCAGACGCAGACCTTGCTCTCCGTCGGCGGTGGAAATTACCTGATATCCCGCAGCGGCAGTCAACGCCCGCTCCGCCGACACTCTGGGGAACTTGCTGTCTTCTACCAAAAGTACTTTCATGACCGCCGCTTTGCCTTTCCAGAGTCACAACATGTGCAGAAGCACCGAGTTCATGTGCGGAAATGGAATTGCGCTTCCAATGAATTTAGCCAGCTCTGAAGGACAACTTGAGATTGTCTTGCGATGTACAAGAAGCGAAGCCCTATGGCAAAGGAGTCACTCCAAACTACATCCGTTTTTGCACGAAAAGGCTGTGGCTCGACGCTTGGAAGATCGAATTCCACGACAACGACTCCGGTGAGTTTTACTGGATCAATCAGCTTGATGGCCAGCCCGCCTTCACTCACGTTCTGCATCCGGGCGGCAAAGGATTGCCCCAAGAGATTCGAAAACCGCACCGGCAAATCAACTTCGTATCGAAAATAACGACGATGTTCGCGTTCCATTTTGGGAATCGCGATGTCTAGGACGCCGCGCAATCGAGTCTGCTGAATCGGTTTGCTGAGTACGAAGTCAGCTCCTAGATCCAGAGCCTCTTCGACGGTCGTCAGACTGTTTACAACAGCTAAGATAGGGGTCTGCTTGTTCGCGGAACTCCTGCGTAGCCCGGGGAGCGCTCTTGAGCCTCCACTCACATCATCACAGTCGATAACGAGTCCGTCCAAATGCCGGCGGGAGACGAACTCGATCGCACTCGCAGAATCCTGGCGGAGATGCAGCGAGGCTCCGCACGTACCCAAACTTGTTTGGACCTGGCCTAACAGGGTGGTATCGCAAGTCACGATCAGACACTCTAAGCCCATTTTGCGATCTTAGCGAATTGCGTTTCAGTGTGTATAGTGACAGATGTGCATGGCACTTGTGACGGTTGGCCATGCAAACCACACTCCAGCAAAATCGCCATCACATCTGCTGGTGTCTATCGTCAAGAGATGGGAGTCAAAAACTCCTCAATAAGTTTCGTGGTTCTTCCGATGCAGCCTGCTGCGTCCAGCCCTGATGTCGATGAGCACTCTGCGAGAGAGCTCGCTCATCTCCTCCAAGACCGTCAGAGGTATTGTCCGCAATGCGGACAAAATCTTCGTTCGCCATTCGTCACGCCGAGGGTCTGGGAACTCTGTGTAACCATTTTGCTCGGAGTGAACTAAACCGGCGTCCACTTCTTCCAGGCTGTTGGATTTCTTTCCGAGGTATTTGATTTGGTCGATTCGGATGTGGCGGCGTTGCAGCAGGCCAATTGTTTGCTTGCTGCAAATATTACCGTCTGAGTCGGCACACTTTGATTCGGGATAGTACTCGTACTCAAGCAGAACATCTCCGTAGCTTTTCACACGGGCGACCTGGCCGCCTCCGTGAAGAGCCAACCGTGGTGATTCGGAATTCTTTTCCAGAGTACTGGTCGATCCAATTGTTGGTGAGCCACTTTCCGGAGTCAGTCTCATGCGGCGCAATGAAATGAAAGCGGTCCGGTTTGACTCCGCGGGGTGGCCGAGCGGCCTGACATGGCATGCCAATAAGAAATTAAAGGATTTGATTCGATCCGGGTATCTCTTCCCCTCATTGAACGCGTTTAGCGGTTTCATTTCGGTTTGCAACGGCTTCGTTCAAATGGGCTACGCTTCCGGGAGGCCGAAACGCCGGCGCAGAAACGTCGGAAGTTCTGGCCGTACACCCATCCATACCGGCTCCAAGCTCGGCGGAAAATCTCGGACTGTGGTTGTCGTTCAATTTTCTCCAGCCATCGCGTGCAACCAGCACGATGTACCCCTTGCTCGTTTTGCCATTGTCGTCCTTGGTCTCGACCTCTCCTTTCTCAGATATGATGATGCGGGGTTGATTCAGATTTTCCAAGCGTGGGCATCAGATCGTCTGGTTTCCGCGAGCCCACATCAACTGAGCAACCGTAAACGACCCATCGCGCATGTTGTGAATCTCGGCGACTGAGACAATCGCTTCGTCAGATGCTCCGATTTCTTTAACGTATTGGTTCCAGACATCGACAATCCGCTGATCGGGGATAAGTCTTGCCGGGTTTCCAACGGTCTCGTATTCAGCATGTGCAACTCGCTGACGGATACTGCTGCTGGCCCACGCATGAGGCAGTTCTTTTGCAAAGAGGGCTGCGATTTCGGACACGAGGGCACTGGCGTCCGCTTCCGATTGAATCCGCCCGGCAAGTTCGTTGATACGAATTGCAGCCTGCCTGTGTTGTTCGTATGTCAGGACGCTGGACACCGGGACGTTCGAGCCAATCATTGCCGCTTCACTGTTTTGGGCAGGTTGCTGGGCAAAGCAGAACTGCTGACAAAGCAAAACAAGAGCCGAGAGGAAGCCCCACCGCGTCATAGCGATAAACCTCCGCAAGTATAACTGACACCACATTTGGATAAAACGGGCAGCAGAATCGCCCGAGCGGTTGCGCAGACCACTTTTGCCCGGAACTGCCGTTCGAAGGGTGGTGTCTAAACGAGCGTGAGGACAATCCTCGCCCTTTCGGTGTTGGCATGCTTATCTTCAAGCCCACGAACTCTGGGACAGACCCGTCCCAACAGGTTTAAAATCCCCTCCCGTTCGGTGAGTTCCTTCAGTATCCGCGACCTGAACATGATGGATGCCTTGTTGCAGTTGGGGCAGGAGCAGCGGATTCCGATTGGGATCGAGTACATTGATGCCGCCACTTTTCGAAGCCGGATCAGCTTACGGGAGCAGAACACGTCGGTGGGAAAACTGCTGGACGCCATCACGCACCCGCAGGGCTACTCTTGGTTGGCCAACGGAGGCATAATCATTGTCACTCACGTTGGAGCGGCGCAGGGGCGCAAGAACCTCTTGAACCTCCGGATTTCCGAGTTCACCATCGCAAGAGAAGTGACATTGCAAGCGGCGAGCCTTCAACTGCTGGGGAAGCTGTACTTCGCGCTGCATCCGCACTCGACCGGAATCGTTGGCGATTACCCAATTGGGAGCCTGCAGTTTCGGGTTGCTCTATGGACGATGAGGGACGCCACTATTCGCCAGATTCTCAACCGTATCGTTTCGCAGCACAACAATGGTGCTTGGGTTGTCCAACAACCACCGTGGAACATGGACAAGGAGCCATCCTACGGACTGTGGAGAGTGTTCGAGTACGACGGAAACAATGGTGCGAAATTCAGCGGACTGTTTCAGGTCTGGGGATTGGGTTTACACGATCCTGAATAGCCAACAGCCTTTTGCCTACGCCTACCGGAAATGCAGCGCCGCTTGGTGCCAAACCCTTACCCGAGTGACCTGAGTCCTCGGTTAAAGTCTCTATCGAACCTCGCGTTTGGTGTCTAATACTGTGAGCAGATCGGTCATTATGCCGCGTCAGTATCTAGCTATCGCCTGCTGGTTCATACTCCTTGCCTCTGACGCCGCACAAGTCGATGTTGCGATTGCCGCAAGCAAACCGTCTATGTAGCTGACGAACCAGTTTTCATCAGCGTGAGGATCAGGAATACTAGCAAAGCGGCACTCACCATAGTCGTGCCCCCTCCGACTCTTGCTTGTCAGCAATCGATGTAGCCATCGACGGGCTCCGTCGATCTGATCTGCCTGCCTGCTCAGACCCAACCGTGGCTTCGTGCTCATACAACGGCCCGCCAGCGCAACTGGTCGAGATCAAGCCTGACGCCTCTTACGTCGTCGGAGTCCGCGTTAGACGTAACTTCCGGTAGTGCGTCATCCGATCGCGAACGGCGGCAAACGCCAATCGAAATGTGCAAAACGAGTACGCAAGGCTATTTAAGCTTCGCGAATTCCACCGTCGCTTGTTTCAGAAGGGGGACATCCGGATCGGCGTTCTTCCAGAGACTTAGGAAATCGCTGTAAGCGGCGCGGGCTTTAGGAATGTCACCTTGCAAGGTGTAGGAGCGAGCAAGGCCCAGACGCGCGAGCGCGCCGATCGGCTGGTTCCCGACCACGCTGTAATGGTCCAGAATTTTTTGAAACTCGACCTGTGCGGCTACGCCCTGCTTCGCCGCCAGGGATGCTTGGCCTCGTAAGTAAACCGGGTACAACGCAAAGGTAAAGGAATAGTTCGTCTGTCCCAATTCGTAAGGCTCAGCTTGCGCCAGCGCCTCGACCGCTCGTGACGCATCACCACTGTGAAGCGCCGCCGCGGCCCGAATCATTGGCAGGTCGTCATATTGCACAATCGTGTCCGCAGGAAAGTTCTTGCGAAGGTCATCGGATAGCCGCGCCGCCTGCGCGGAATCGCCTGCCAGCGCCAACGCAATCGCCGAGAACGCATTACCCTGCTTGCTATCGGATCGCAACATGGAGGCTTTGGCGTCCTGTTTCGCCGCATCCATGTTGCCTACCAGAGCTTCCCGCACTGCGGAGTGCCCCAGATATTCCGCTGCAGTTTCGTCTTCGTTCGTTCTTTCAGCAGAATCAGCGGCGCGGCGTGTCAGTTCGCGGCTCTTGGCGAACTCCCCGTTATATGCGGCCGTTTCAGATTCCAGGAAGAGTATTTGATCATCGACTCCTGGTTTTCCTGTGGCGTCCGCGACCTGCCGTTCCATCCCTGCGGCATCGTGTTGAAGAAAATCGACGTTGTAAAGAAGCAGAGGAAACCAGGGCGAATCGACATGGTGAGCGCGCGAGTCTTGTGCTGTGGCCTTGGCCTGATCAAGTTGGTTGATCCACTGATAACTGTAGGCAAGATTTACGGAGTTATTGCCGCTGCCCGAATTGATTTTCCAAGCCTGCAGCCCCGCGGCATGGGCCTTCTCGTAATTTCCGGTCAAGGCATAAATGGTCCACAAATTGGTGGGCGGCTCGTCGTCACGGGGATAGCTTTGCGCCCATGCCTGATACGAGGTGCGGGCAGCCTCAAGATTTCCCGTGACCACCATCTCGTAGAATGCGGAGATGGCAAGCCGTTCGCTCTCGCTGGCCCGCCCCCGCAATTCGTAAGCCTTGCGAGTATTTTCGGCACAGCGGGCAAGTTCACTCAAGGGCTGATAAGCCTGGCCCAGCCGCAAATAAGCCATCGCGAAATTTGGATC
>DATBYA010000118.1:0-10824 GCA_036514015.1 Candidatus Sulfotelmatobacter sp. | reverse complement strand
GCTGGCCCCACGGCAGCTAAGCGAAACTGAGCATTTGACCCTTGGAGGTACTGTGCTTCAAGTAACTTCGCCAAAGTCCGGAGGCCCCATCTCGGCTTGTTTTTCGTGGTCGCTATCGATTGAAGGAGTTTGTAGTGAACTGGTTCAGACACTATGGTCTCGGCTTTCACGCCGGTGCCTGGCTCCCATTAGCAATGGTCATTTTACTCGCGCTAGTCGCGGGCAATGCTTTATTAAAACTTGTCGTCTGGCTCCTTACACCCAAATGCGACCAAGACAAGAGCGAGAAGGAATATTGGGGCATACATGGAGGATGAAAACAGCACCCTATCCGGTTAGGCAAGGTTTCGAGCGTTCACCCCGCGAGGCTGCGGAGTTTTCGGTGTCCGCTGAGATCGGGCTTCCCGCCAACTGGCCCTCGTTTCCGATCAGCCGCGCCGCAATGGCAAACAGCGCACTTACGGAAATTCCACACATCAAGACGCCCATGATTGCCTCTACCGGGCCAAGCAGGCGCCAGACTGGCGGAAGGACAATATCGCCGTACCCCACGGTGGAGTAGCTGGTCGCCGAGAAATAGAAGCAGGATTCCCACGATCGGAAGCATCGCACGCGATAAAAAGCTGCCCACAGCAGGATCTGTAGGAGGTGCAAGAGAATTGTCATGCTCGTGAACCGAATCATGAGCACGGCAGTATGCCAGAGGCTCTGTGTCTTGATCCCACGCGCAAAGTACGCTCGCACCGAATGGATGAGGACGGCCATTCCTGCACTCTCCATGGCCAGCGTCAGGGCGCTGAGGATGGTGACCGCAAGAGCTTGGTTGAGAAAGTTCACAGGTCTTGGCTGTTAGTTCAGTCTAGGAGGAGATCCTTCCTGTTACGACAAGCGGCGAGTTCACCAGCATTCACGGGCCAAGACGACTGCCAGTGCGACGAGTGCCATTCCACGCGAGAGGCTTCATTTCCCCGAAATGCCTTCAAGAATGGTGGCGATTACGGATTAATCAGCGGCACTTGTATCAGCTGCACGTCGATCGCGAGACCCAGCCGCCAGTCGATCTGATAAAACAACGCGGTTTCCCTGCCTGAAAGCACTTTGCGGAACCCAGGCATGTATTTCAACCGCAGCTGCATAATTGACTGTTCTACCTCAGCACGTTTGCGGATGTAATTTTCGGCTTGCTCACCCGTCATGCTGCCGTAGTTGTCGGCATAGTCGTTCAGCAACGCAAGTTTCACGTCGTAGATCTTGGAGAGTTCGGCCGAGTATTGATCGTAGACGGGCCAAAACTTCTCGGCCTCAGCATCGCTCAATTCCATATTCTCAGCGATGATCTGCTTCTTCAATGATCTGACATCTTTGCGCAAAAGGCCATCGAAGTCGTCAGGACTCGCTTGTGAGGCGTCGATTGTGGCCGGGGTTTTGATCGCTTCCTTTTTGGCCGACGTCGAATTCTGGGCCAAGACGGAACCTGCCGCCGCGAACACGATTAACGTCAGAGTGATTACAAGAAGTTTCTTCTGGTTCATGGGGCTTCCTTTCATGTAGGGCGAAACTGGGGCGCGAATGCCGCGCGCAGTTTCACGCCAAGACTCTTCAGCAAGCACGGTTCCAATCGAGCAGCACCATCGACCTCGCAAGCGACGCAAGACTGCATTGTCCCCTGGCTATTTACTACTCTTGATCGCACTTTCGAAAAGAGCGCGCTCCTGAGCCTGTGTGTCCTGCGCGGCAAATGGTGTCAAGTGTCACGTGTCATGTGACATGGCGGTCGTGAAACTCTAGCGGTCGGTCAGTCTCTTCAAAAACACACGAATTTTGTTCCGATTGCGAGCACGAGCCTGCGATTGCGTCGTTAATCTTCGTCGTCGCGATTGGAACCGCAGTTGCTCCAACCGAATCGCGAGGACTCTAGCGCTTCGAGATCTCGTAACGCTCAAGGAGCAAAGTTGATGTCCACCTCGCCAGTGTCCGCGGGACCCACCGTACCGGTCGCGAAACCGGTGCCGCCCAAGATTGATACAGATCAGCCACTTCCTCGCCGAGGTGCCAGGTGGCAGAACTATATAACTCCCGTCCTTGTGGTGCTTCTCGCTCTGGCCGTTTTGATCGCCATTACGCGTAACTGGAATGCGTGGGAAGGCGGCAAGGTCGAACAGGTCACAGATGATGCGTACGTTCGCGGCGACCTTACTCCGCTCAGTACGAAGGTGGCGGGCATCGTGCGCGCAGTCGACGTGGCGGACTACCAGCAAGTGCATAGGGGCGATCTCCTCGTCGAATTGCAGGATGATGACTATCAGGCACAGGTGGATCAGGCCAAAGCGGCAGTTGAGGCGGCGCGTGCCGGCATTGTGGAGAATCTTCGCCAGCGCCAGTTACAGGATACCGGCATCGCGAAAGCGCTGGCAGGCATCGATCAGGCAAAGGCCCAGATTGCATCTGCCGAGGCGGGCAAGGAGGCTGTGCAGGCTGAGTTGATTCGTGCTCGCTCGGAACGCAAACGCCAGGAAGGGTTGTATCAGACTCACTCGACAACCGAGCAAAATCTGGAAGCCGCAGTCGCGACGGAAGGAAACCTGTCAGGACAATTTGCCAGCCGTGACGCTGATCTCAATCAGGCGCAAACCATGCTGCGTAGCAGTGAACTCGCTGCTGAGGCCGAGCGACGCAGCAAAGTCGTTCTCGAATCCCAGGAGACGCAACTTCAGGCTGATCTCCGGGCCAAGCAGGCCAACCTGGCTGCAGTTGAGGTAAACCTTGGCTACACCAAAATCTACGCTCCCGACGACGGCACGGTGGGCGAACGGCAAGTGCGGCCCGGGCAACTCGTCTCTCCCGGCACCCAGGTCATCTCCTTGGTTGCTCTCACAAAGTGGGTCGAAGCGAACTATCGCGAAACACAGTTGACCAACGTGAAAATTGGGGACCCTGCCGAACTACGTATTGACGAATATCCCGGAAAACTCATTCGCGGCAAAGTGGTCGAGATCGCGCCAGCCAGCGGATCGCAATTCGCTCTGTTGCCGCCCGACAACGCCACTGGCAATTTCACGAAAGTCGTGCAGCGTATTCCCGTCAAGATCGCGCTGGACGATCCGCGGTTCGCGGCGACGCTGCGTCCGGGACTTTCTGTGGTAGCAACTGTCCGCACCAGACGATAAGCGAAATCTATGGCAGCTTCCACTATCACAGTTCGCCCGTCTGCGCTAGAGATCGCGCGTGCGACCGCCGCGGCCATCCCGTCTGAAGTATCGACGCGTCCTCTTCTCGGTATTCTGGGAGTCGTGACTGGCGCCGGACTCGTCACCCTTGCCGGCCGCATGCTCAGTCTCGGCCTCGCCGACTTGAAGGGGCACGTTGGCATAAGCTTCGACAATGGCGCCTGGCTCGACAGTGCCTTCAATGCGTCGCTCATGTTTATCGGCCCGTTTACTGTCTACCTCGGAGGGCTGCTGGGCCCGCGGCGGGTCCTTCTATTTGCGGCAGGGCTTTTCACCGTAACCTCTCTGTTTCTCCCGCTCATCCATAGCTACAGTCTTCTGGTTGCTGCACTTATCGTTGCCGGGCTGACCTCAGGCACTTTCTATCCGCTCACACTGACATTCGCTCTTCGCAACATTCCGTTGCGATACCTTCCTTTCACTATCGCCCTCTACGCGACCTTTGTGGACGGAGGCGTAAATATCGCGCCTTCGCTCTACGGTTGGTACAGAGACCATCTGTCCTGGCATTGGATGTTCTTGAATTCTGCTGTGATTGCGCCGGTGATGATGATATGCATTTATTTCGGAATTCCGCCGCTGCCACCGCGCAAGAAAAGCGGCCCGGCGCCCAGCTTCGTTGGGTTCCTTTACCTTAGTGCCGGACTGGCCCTGATTTTCACTGCTCTTCAGCAAGGCCAGCGACTCGACTGGTGGCGCTCGGGCGAGTTCAATGCCTGGTTTTGGTCCGGGTCTCTCTTCTTGCTATGTGCACTCGTACGGAGGCTTCGTGCTCCCAACCCTCTGGTGGCGCTACCGTATCTGCTGAAGTGGAACACCATTCTGCTTGGCTGCCTACTCTTCTGGTTCCGCTTCACGCTCTGTACAACCATCATCCTCATTCCACAGTCGCTGGCCATTCACGGTTTCGAGGCCGACCAGATTGGTCCCGCGATTCTCTGGAGTGCTGTTCCGCTCATTCCGATTGCCTTCATTGCCGCGCTCTTGCTCTTGCGCAAACTCGATCCACGCCTGCTTTTCGCCGCGGGCCTCGCTTCTACGGCGTTCGCTGCCTGGCTGTGCTCGCAATACACCACCGCCTGGGCGGCAGAGAACTTTTACCGCACGGAATTGCTAGTCGGCGTCGGACAAGCATTTGCTTTCATCGGCCTGGTCGGCTGTTTGGTGCTCCAGGCAATCTTCACCGGCGGCCTGGCGAAAGCAGAGTGGGCCCTCAGCTTTTCGGCCTTCTTTCACGTCATTCGTCTGTTCGGAGGTACAGCAGGTGCCATTTACATGGGCCACTTCCTAGCCCAGAGGGAGAAGCTGCACTCGAACCTCTTGGGACTTCACGTCAGCGGGGGCAACTGGATTACCGATCAGAACTTTCGTGCCATGACGGCGGGCCTCTACGCCAAATCCTCCGGTGTTGCCGCCGCAAGTGCGCGCGCTATTGATTTGATTGGAGCCCGGCTGCGGCTCCAGGCATATAGCTTGAGCCTTATCGACGGATTTGTGCTGATCGCCTGGAGTTGCGCATGCGCCTTGATCCTTGTCGCTTTGCTGCGCAGATCAGCTTTGAACTACGGCGATCTCAGCGCCATGCAGCAGATTCCCGGCGCCAAGAAGGAGTCGAATCAATGAAACGAAATGCGGCACTATTCGTGTTAGCGGCGACAGCCTTTTCCGTTTACATTGCGGCGGCCCAGGAAATAAGCAATACGGCGCCTCCGCCGCGGCAGATTACACTGCAGGAAGCTGTTCAGTTGGCTCTCAAGCATAACCACGACATTCGTATCGCCGGCTACACGGTCGAGGAAAAAGAGCGCGCGAAGCAGGTCGCAAAGAGCTCGTATTTTCCATCGATCCGGAATGACAGCAACTTCATGCATGCGACCGACACTGAGTTGATTCAGATCAAGTCCGGTAGTCTCGGCATCGCCGGGGGAACGCCGATTCCACCTGTAGACGCGATCATCAGCCAGGGCGGCAAGAACTTTACCACCAGCGGAACCCAGCTCACCCAGCCGTTGACGACTCTGCTCAAGATCAGACAGGAAAACGATCTGGCCCAGGCCGAGTTGAAAGCATCGCGTGAGAAGGCTCAGCTTACTGGAAACGACGTAGCGCTCGCAGTCCATCAGGTCTACTACCAGGTCCTGATTGCTCAGGCCCACCGTGGCGCCACCGAAGCTCGAATCAAGGCTTCCGAAGCCCTTCAAAGCGAGCGCGTCGAGCAAGTAAAGTTCGGCAGCTCACTGGAAGAGAACCTGATCGACAGCCGGGCTCAGCAGTTGCAGGCCAAGCAGGAGCTGCTGACCACCGACTTCCAGTTGACAGATCTGAAATTGAAACTCAACGACTTGATTGGCCTTCCACTGGCCACAGCTCTGGAGCTCGATCCGGGTGTTCCCGAATTTCAGGAGACTTGCCCGCGCAAAGACTGTGTTACTGCTGCCATTGAGTCGCACCCGGAGATCCTTGCCGCTCGAGCCCAGGTGGAAGAAGCGGAGGCCGCAGTCCATTTATCCAAGACGGATATCTGGGTCCCCGATGTGGATGCCTTTGCCCGTTACAGCTACCAGGAAAATGTCCCCTTCCTGGCGCGTAACTTCGGAACCTTTGGTGTTCACTTCGGCTACGATCTGTTCGACTCGGGTCGCAAGAAGGCCTTACTGCGTGAACGTCAAGCGCAGTTGTCCCAAGCGAAGGAGAACTTGGCGAAGCTGACGGACGCGGTCGAGCTGTCAGTCGAGACGGCGTACAATAAGCTGGAAAGGACGCAGCAGATGCTGAAGGTATCGGAAGAAGTGCTGGCTCTGCGCACTGAGTCGAACCGTGTACGTCAGCAGGAACTCATACGGGGAGCGGCGCTGAACTCGCAGGCGGATGCCGCTACAGCTCAGGAATACGATGCCAAGGCGCTCCTACTGCAGTCACAGACGGACTACTTGCAGGCCCATGACGAACTCTTGAATGCGATGGGCAGCGCTCCTGAGTAAGTCGTTTTCATCTCACGCAGAGGAAGCCGTATTCAAGCGTGGGAAACGATCTCGAGGACGTCATGAAGAAGCGCGAGCGCTGCTGGACGCAATCACAAAGCGCGGTGAGCCAAGGCCATACGTCTCACTATCGAGGGTGCATCGCAGGATTTTAAGCAACCGCTGATGATCGAACGGTTTTGCAAGGAACTCGACTGCACCCTCTTTCATGGCTCGAGCCCGTGTCTCGGCATCGTCAAACGCCGTAATAAAGATGATGGGAACCTTGCATTCCTGTTGTTTCAGCCTGGCCTGCAACTCCAGACCCGAGATCTTCGGCATGCGGATGTCAACCACCAAGCACGCGGCCCTGCCATGCAAGTCGGATTCGAGGAACGCCTTGGCTGATCCGAAGCATTGTGCCTCGAACCCCCCCGACTCGATTAGGTCACACAGTGAGTCCTGCATCGACTCATTGTCATCAATGATGGCAATCAACTTGGACCTTTCTTCCCATGGCATGCCGCGAACCCAAATATCGTTTGATCAATCACCCCTTGCCCTCCTGTTTACCGCAAGGGCGAATGGGTGTAAATGGAACGGCGGTGACTTTGCGATGAAATGGGAGTGAAAGCAGGAAGTTATTGATTCTTAAGGAAATTCGCCGAGCGACCTGGAAGCACTCCCGGTGCCTTGTTTTCGACAATTCCGGGTCGCATTGGACAGTTTCTTAATTCTGTATTTTGTCTGCCGTTCCCATGCCTACCCTTCCTTCAGGACGCGTTCGATTCGGAGCCTTTGAGCTCGATCTTAGCACTGGCGAACTACGATCAATTCAGGCGCCCGATTCTGACAATAAGGTTCTCCTCAGAGAACAAGTGTTTCAGGTTTTGCGGATGCTGCTTGAACGGGAGGGCAAGCTTGTCACCCGAGAGGAAATCAAAGGAAGGCTGTGGCCGGCGGACACGGTCGTGGATTTCGACCAAAGCATCAATGCGACGATCAAGGCCCTGCGCCGTGCCCTGGGGGATTCAGCGGACAATCCCCGGTATATCGAGACCTTGGCGCGGCGTGGCTATCGATTGATGCCGACCATTGAACACCTGGAGGCAGCGCTAGGCACCGCGCTCGGAGAGGTCACCGCGGAGGCACCCCTTCAATCAAGCTCCCTTGCTGGGAAGAAGGTTTCGCATTACCGCGTACTCGATGTCATCGGGGGCGGTGGCATGGGAATGGTTTTCAAAGCGGAGGATCTCAAACTGGGTCGGCTGGTAGCGTTGAAGTTTTTGCCAGAAGAGTTCGCCGGTGATGCGGTCGCCCTCAAGCGTTTTGAGCGTGAAGCCCAAACCGCCTCGGCACTGAACCATCCCAATATCTGCACCATCTACGAAATTGAAGAGCATGAGGGACAGCCTTTCATTGCCATGGAGCTTCTTCAAGGAGACAACCTGCGCGATCGACTGTTTGCCTCGAAGCAAAAGCCGCTACCACTACCTGAACTGTTCGAGATTTCGGCCCAAATTTGCGATGGCTTGCAGGCCGCGCATGACAAGGGGGTCATTCACCGCGACATCAAGCCGGCCAATATCTTCCTGTGCAAGTCTGGGACTGTAAAAATACTGGACTTCGGATTGGCGAAGTTGGCCGGCAGTGATGTGGCCCTTCAGAGCGCGGAAGCAGCGAGCACTACTGTACCCAAAGCTTCTTCGACCGAAAGTCTGAAGCAGGCGCTCACCCGCACAGGAACTACCGCGGGCACAGCAGGATACATGTCGCCCGAGCAGGTGCGGCATGAGGAACTCGATACCCGAAGTGACCTGTTCTCGTTCGGTTTAGTGGTTTATGAGATGGCCTGCGGATACCAGGCATTTACAGGGCAAACACTCATGGATGTTCACCAGGCCATCCTGCATCAGCCTCCCGCTCCGGCCAGAGCCCGCAATCCGGTCCTGCCACGGAGCCTCGATCTTGTGCTGGCGAAGGCGCTCGAGAAGGACCGCAATCGACGTTACCAGTCAGCGACCGCTCTGAAGGATGATCTCGCACGAATCACCCGGGAGGTCCATCCAGCAAGACGGCGGACGCGGCGGGCGTTGGCGACAGGCGCGCTGCTCGCGATTGGCGCGCTCAGTGTCTGGCGTTACGAAGTTTACCGCCATCGCATCACTCTCGCAGCCACCGACACGATCGTGCTGGCCGACGTGGACAACCGAACCGGCGACCCTGTTTTCGACGGTGCTTTAAACTCTGCATTGCGCTATGAAATGGAGCAGACGCCATACTTAAACCTGCTGGGATTGGATAAAACGTACGCCACCATGGGGCAAATGAAACTTCCGCCGACTACCAAGATCACCCCGGAGATCGCACGCCAGATTTGCAGTAAGACCAGTAGCAAGATGGTGATCTCTGATTCCATCGCCGACGCCGGGAACGCATATCACCTGGAGATCGGGGCACTCGACTGCGGATCAGGAGCGACCTTGGCTGCGGAAGGGACCGAGATTAGCGCTCGTAATCAGGTAGTCCATGAGTTGGGGGCGACGGCCGTGCGCCTTCGGAGGAAGCTCGGGGAACCGGCCGAATCGCTGGCCCGGTTCAATCAGCCTCTGGAAAAAGCGACTAGCGCCTCCCTGGAAGCACTCCAGGCGGGCGCTGAGGGAGTCAAGCTCTTCCTGGCTGGCAACCCGCAGGCAGCGCTCCCCCTGTTTCAGAGGGAAATCGAACTTGACCCTGACCTTGCGCTCACGTACGAAGGAATTGGCGCGGCCAACGCAGCTCTCCAACATTTCGACCTCATGGCAGCTTCATTTACGCGTGCCTACCAATTGCGCGACCGAATGACGGAAAAGGATAGGCTGAATACCGATTTTCTCTATTACAGTAGGGTGACCGGCGAGCTCGACAAAGCCTACTCCGTTCTACTTCGGTCGCTGGAACTGTTTCCTCGCGATGTATTCTTTCATACTAATCTGGCGGACACGCTGGTTAGACTCGGCCAGCTCAAGCGTGCGGCCGACCTAGAGGATGAGACAGCGCGGCTGGAGCCCAGTCCACTCTATTTTTCGTGGGCGGCCGAGTGGAACATAGACGCAAGTAGGTTCAATGAGGCGAGGTCATGGCTGGCTCAGGCGGAGGCCCTTAAGTTTGACAGCCTCCAACTGAGGATCGATAGGTTGCGACTGGCATTCATCCAAGGTGATCGGGGCGCTCTCGACCGGATCTTCGATGCCGAAGCGCATGGAAATAATCGAGTCGTGTTCCTGCGCCTGCGATCGGAATTTGAAGCTCAGCAGGGTCACCTTGATTCTGCAGATCGCCTACGCCGGCAGGCGTCGAAGCTGTCTTCGGACCCGGAAGATATTTCCATGGACCTTGTTCTTTCGGCCCGTCGCAACGCGGAGGCGGGCAAGGTACTCCAAGCGCGCAAAACCGAGGACCAGGCACTTCAGAGCAAATTGGATCGAGGCCGAAGAATGGTTTTAGCTCTCTCGCTCGCCCGGTCGGGGAGAACCGACGAAGCAGAAGGGATCGCAGACGAAGTGAGCCAGGAAGCACCATTAGACACTACTGTGCAGAGATATCTTGTTCCCACAGTTCGCGCCGCGGTCAAGTTGCGGGAGCACGATCCAGACGCCGCCATCGATCTGCTCCGCGAGACCGTCCCGTACGATCTCGCAGTCACCGATTCGTTCGATCACCTCTACCCGGCCTACATCCGTGGCCTAGCCTACCTGGAGTCAGGCAGTGGCCGATCCGCAGCGGGCGAGTTCCAAAAGCTGATCGACAATCCCGGTTTGTGCTCGGACTTTATAACCGGCCCGCTGGCCCGGCTTCAACTCGGTCGGGCACAGAAACTGATGGGCGACAACACATCCGCCCGTAAATCTTACGAAGAATTCCTTAGCATTTGGAAAGACGCCGACGCCGATCTTCCCATCTATCGACAAGCCATAGCTGAGTACGCCCAGCTCAAAAATCTAGGCAGCCAAACTCCATGACTACTGTACCTCGGTCGGCAAGGTGAAATGAAAGGTTGCACCTCGTCCATCATTGGCGGTTGCCCACAATCGGCCGCCATGCGACTCCATAATGGTACGACTGATGGCTAACCCCATGCCGCTGCCCTGCGGCTTGGTGGTGAAGAACGCAGAAAAGATCTGATCCATCTTCTCCATCGGCAACCCCACGCCCGTGTCACTGACCGAGAACTGGAGTTGACCGTCCTCAAGGTGCGACTTCACCGTAAGCTCTCCGCCTGAGTCCGTCATCGCTTCGATGGCGTTGAGCATGAGGTTCATGAACACTTGCTGTAGCTGCACAGGGTCTGCCATGATTTTGGGAAGTTCGGCGGCAAGTTCCGCGCGCATGGCAACCGAGTATCGATCGGCCTCACATTTTAGCAGCGTGAGCATTTCCTGGATAATTCCGTTCACGTCAACCAACTCACGTTGTGGAGGAGATTTCTTGTAGAACGAACGTATCCGGTCGATGATTTCAGCCGCACGATTCCCATACTTATCGATTCTGGCGGCTGCCGCACGGGCCCGATCAAGATTGGGCGGCTCGTGCGCCAGCCATTCAATGCAGCTATTGGCGCTGGTGATGGCGGCAGCGATGGGCTGCTTGATCTCGTG
>DATBYA010000117.1:0-6571 GCA_036514015.1 Candidatus Sulfotelmatobacter sp. | reverse complement strand
CGGCACATATCGGCACGCGCTGAATGCGCCAGATGATAGTTTGCCAATTCGCCATGTGCCAACGCCGCGTCGATATGCGCCAGACCGACCTCTGGACCATCGCGCATGGCAATTGCTACGGCACGATTGAGCTCTACAACTGGCGACGGTTGAATTTGTATCAACCGGTTGTAAAGCGCAACGATCTGCCGCCAGTCGGTCACAGCTGCCGATTCCGCCTCCGCATGAACGGCCGCAATCGCAGCCTGCAGTGTGTAAGAGCCGAAGCGGTGGGACTTCAGGGCTTTCTCCAGCAATGCCACTCCTTCCGCGATCTGCTCCCGGTTCCAGAGCGAGCGATCCTGATTCTCCAGCAAAATCAGCTCTCCGGTCGGAGAGGTTCTCGCGGCGTGACGGGATTCCTGCAGCAACATCAGGGCAAGCAGCCCGATGACTTCGGGCTCCGGCCGGAGTTGGGTCAGCAACCGGCCCAGTCGAATCGCCTCGCCGGTTAGCTCGGCCCGCGTAACCTCCGCTCCCGCCGCAGCCGAATAACCTTCGTTGAAGACGAGATAGATGACCTGAAGCACCGCGCCCAGTCGCTCCGGCAATTCCGGCGGCGTCGGCACCTCGTACGGAATCGGTGTCTCTCGAATCTTTGCCTTGGCGCGCACAATGCGCTGCGCCAGCGTACGCGGAGAGATGAGGAAGGCCTTTGCGATCTCCTCGGTTGTCAGCCCGCACACCTCACGCAAGGTGAGCGCAACGTGCGCTTCCGGCGCTAGAGATGGATGACAGCAGGTAAAAATCAGGCGCAGCCGATCATCCTCAAGGCTGTTCTCTTCATCGGACCTTTCCGCCGAACTCCATTGCGCTTCGAGATATCGCATGAGCTCGTCTTGCGACGCATCCCATCTTGCCCGTCGACGCAGAGTATCAATGGCTTTGAATCGGGCCGTCGAAATCAACCATGGTCGCGGGTTGCCGGGTACTCCACTTCTCGGCCACAGGCTCAGCGCAGCCGCAAAGGCTTCGTGCATCGCCTCCTCAGCAAGATCAAAATCACCGAGCAAGCGGATCAGAGTTGCCAGGATTCGTCCCGAATCCACGCGATAAAGGGAGTCGAGCAGTTCGCGTATCTGCTCGGTGGAAGGCTGGGACATGACGACGACCTTAGCAAACCAGCTACCCCGAATCAATGTGGCAAACGGCCGATCGGTGCAAAGCACCCGCATAATCCCTCAACAAAGTTAGGGGATTATGGAATGCCGGCACCTTATCAAAGGAACCAGACCATGCACGGCGCATGCAGTACGATCGTTGCGGTCGCGAATGGGTCAACATGAATCTCCTGCGAAAATTTCATTTTGGTCTTTGTGGTCTCCTGCTTCTTCTGCTGCTGCAACTCAGCCTCGCGCAAGAAGTCAGTTTCCATATCACGCCTCTGCGCCCGGTGGAGGAATTACGCGCAGATGCGGTCAAGGCGCAGCCGCCACTCGAGCCCGGAACCTTCCTGAAACCCGATCTGGCGGAGCTAGGCAAACTCGATCCAGCGATCAAGCTCGACATCCGCTACGCCACCACGAACAATTTTTCAGGGCACGCCCGTCTACATCCAGGCACGAGCCTTTCTTCACCAGCCAGCATCGGAAGCATTGCTTCGCGCCCATCGCGAACTCCAGGCTCAGGGATACGGTTTGATCATCCTTATGCGATTTGAAAACTGGCAAGGAAGTGAAGATGCCCGGCGGCTACGACGAAATGACCGATCGCGCCTCTGCCGACTACGACGGTGGCAGGCCCGAGGAGCGTGCTCGCCGTGCCCTTCTGCGCCAAGCCACCGAAAAGCAGGGTTTCCAAGTTAACCCGAAGGAGTGGTGGCGCTCAGACTATAAGGATTGGAAACAGTATCCAATCCTCAACGTGAAGTTCGAAGATCTTGGACAGTGAAGATCTCGGACCGTAAAGGACGTTGCCACAGCCCAACGCGGCGTAGCATTAGTCGATTTCGGCAGCAAACGAAGCGGCGACGCAATTCATGGCTGCGTCGCAGGCTTCGCGCTGAAGATGCCCTTGAAGCTTTCGCGGTACTGAAGGAAGACCAGTATCCACAGTACAGAGGCCACCAGAGCCGGAGCAACGCTCGCCGGCGCAAGCGTCAGGTGAAACGCAAGGATGTTGTAGAGCTCCGCAGCAAGCAGTGTCAGCGCAAGGGGCACGAAAAACCCGGAGAGTAGCAGCAGGCCGCCAAGCACCTGCAGCGCGAAGAAGAACGCGGCAAACTGCGATGCGCTGACGACGATAAGGAACTGGATTGCCAGCGGATTCGCCGGCGGCGGCTGGGGGATAAAGTGAAGGAACCCGTTCAGCCCAAAGACCGTAAACATCAGCCCCAGCAGATAGCGCGCAAAAATCGAAGCAATCTTCATGCATGGTCTCCCTGGAAGATCTCTGCGTGCGTCTGCACGGCCTGAAGGTGCGGTGCAAGAAACGCGTTCCGGTCATGCCCCTGGTTCAGCACGCTGGTCCCCCCTGCGGTGAGGAAGGTCGCGTCCGTCACGCCAAGAAAACCAAATATGGACCGCAGATAGGGCTCCACGAAATTGAACGAGGCCATCTGCGTCTGGGCATCGTAGATCCCGCCCGTTGCGATGATGAAGGTCGCCTTCTTGCCGATAATCAGGCCCTTCGGCCTTCCGTCGCCATAGGAGAAGGTCCGGCCGACCCGCGCAATCTGGTCGATCCATAGCTTGAGCACGGAAGGCACACCGAAGTTATGCATTGGCACTCCGATGACGTACTCATCGGCCTGCTCCAATTCGAGGAGCAGGGAGTCGGAGAGAGAAAGCAATTCCTTCTGCCGCGGAGTGCGGGCCTCTTCTGGCGTGTAGACGGCACCGACCCACTCCGCATTGATCGGCGGCATTGCTGTTGCGTTAAGGTCGCGGTCTACGACCCTTCCATCCGGGTGCGAAGCCTTCCATTGGGTGACGAATGCAGCGGTTAGCTCGCGAGAGACTGACCGACCGTAGAGTGGGCTGGAATCGATATGAAGCAGGGTTGACATTGAGAATTCCTCCTACACGACAGTTGATGATTAATCAACATATGTCGATTCAGAAAATAAACAAGTGTCGCTTTAGTCTGCAAAGGAGGTATCCTTAATCTTAGACGATGGCTCAGCTTCTCCAACCCGAGACCGGAACGGCGGATCCGCGCATTCTGCGCAGCCGTCGCATGCTCATGGATTCACTAGCCAAGCTATTGATAAAAAAGGCTTTTGAAGATATCTCCATTCAGGAGATCGCCGACGAGGCAACCCTAAACCGGGCCACCTTTTACCTGCACTATCCAGACAAGAACGCGCTTCTGCAGGCCACGACACAATCCCGATTCCGCGATCTGATAGAACGCCGCGCCATCACCTTTACCGACTGCAATGGAGCACTGCGCGCCATTGCACTCGGCGTCTGCGACTACCTTGCTGAGACCACAGGCTGTCCCAGTGAGTTGGCTCGGATACCGCTCGAAGGCTCCATCATTCCCGTCGTCGAGGATATGTTCAAGGAGGGCCTTGCCCTTCATGGGCTAGCACCCGGTGTCGATGCAGCCTTGCTGGCGACCACCGCGGCCTGGGCCGTTTTTGGAGCCGCGAGCCGCTGGTTTCAGACCCCCAACCGTATCCCCGCTGAGGAGATGGCAGCCAGGATTGAAACCATGGTGAATCCGGTTCTTTTCGGTGCCTCTCAACAGCTGAAGAGTGGTGGGCCGTGACTAAGTCCGGATTACGAAGATCGAGAATGCCTCGTTTGCCAAATCACTTTCCCAGCACTCCTCACATCGTTGCCACAAATAGCTGGTTTGGGTACAGGGCTTCCACGACTTTTCGGATGACCTCCGTCCCATTCTCTCCATTCGTAAAAACGATTACTCCGATTCCTTGCGACGGTGCAAACATGGCGAAAGTTTTCACTCCCCAATCGGAGCCGTCATGGTTCAGAATCTTTACTCCATTCACGGTTTCGACTTCCCATCCCAAGCCCATTCCGGCCGTTATGGTGCAGTGTCCCCCTTCGCCAGCTGCCTTGCACACTTTGTCGAGGTCTTCCGGCTTCATCAGATCTCGCGTCATGGTCGCGCGTTCTGCGGCAACTTCCTTGGTCACGCCTTCGTCGTGCATCACGCTCACCACGAATTTCGCATAGTCCCCAATCGTGGTCCGCAGCAGGTCCGCGCCATTCCACATCGTCGCGACAGCGTCGACAGGTTTTTCTCCCTTCGGTCCGCGCGGCACCGCCAAACGCCCTGCATACCATTCCTTGGCGGTGTACGAGGTCTCCTTCATGCCAATCGGATCGAATACGATCTCGTGCGCCAGTGCATCGAAGGGTTTCTTCATCTTCTTTTCGGCAAACCGTCCAAGGTAGTTGTATCCCTCTCCCGAATATCCCGTTTTGGTTCCCGGCTCCCATCTTATCTTTAGCACTCCGCCGGTCATTCGCCGCCAGTTCGCAAATCCAGTCTGGTGCGACAAGCACAACCGTGGGGTCAGCAATTTGCTCCAGGGATCATCCTTTATATCCGGGTCAAGCCAGAATGGTGACATCGATTCATCCAACGAAAGCTTGCCTGCAGACGCCAGTCGCAATACGGTCTCCGCTGTGACTGGCTTGGTCAGCGACGCCATGTTGTACAGCGTTTTCCCAGTCGCCGCGACTCCCGGACTCTGCTCTCCATACACCTCTGTCCACGCCACTTTTCCATCTTCGATATATGCCACCGCTACGCTTGGCACATCGCTCTCTTTCAACCATTCCGCGGCATGGGCATCAATCTCAGCGCGGCCATCTTTCTTCGCCGCAACGGTCCGTTCAGTGGATTGCTCGTTGTACCGTCCCGCAGCTAGGACCGTGCCCATGCATCCCATCACGGCCGCGACCAACACTTTTCTTGCTCCCCAGGTGTTAAGTCTCATCATTCCTCTCGTTCCCATTTTCCCACCTCCGGGTGATGTACGCGTTTTCTTTGCCCGGCGTTCCGACTTAAGGGAATCTTGAGTCACAGGTCTCGCCTTGCCTACTGTGATTGCGGCCACGGGCCAATCGGAAGTAGACAATTCCTGACCAGAATACGCCCGTTAGGGACAATCAGGCTGTCTGATGCTCCCAGGCCAGCTTGACTGGCGCGGTGTTCGCCACTAGTCCAGGCTGAACCTCATGGGAATCCGGGAATAGCCGTTCTTGTCTTTCGTTCACTGCCCATCCCGGACGTCGACCTTCGTGAACTCGACGAATCTGTTGCGCACTGCGGCAAGCTCCGGGTGTGTCCGTTCGATCATCCACGGAGCGAACTTCACAATCTGCTTCGCGGGAAGAATCTTCTGTGCAATAAGTCAGCGGACAACCATCTCACCGACCCGGAGCCTAGCGACGGCTTGTTGCATGGTCATCCACAGCCGGCGATCTGGTGGTGGACAGGCAGGAAAGCCGGTTTGTATGGTGGACATGCTGCACGCACTTCTCCGTCCGGGTATTGCCGTTGCCGGTGCGATCGCCCAGCCGGTTCAGGATAGAGGCAATCGACGCGTCTTCACGGACTAAAGCGAGCTCACGAATCACCCCGGTTACTTCTTGGGAGTTGATGTGGTTGTGATAGCCGGTCCGGTTCTTGGGCACGGTGAGCTCGGTGTGTGAACCCCCAGCCCAGCAGCTTGAGGTGGACGGAAGGAGGATCGTCTGTAGTGCTCGCGACTACCACCTGCAGTACCGTGCGCAGAATGCGTTTCTTCAGTGTGGCGGGAGAACGAGGATGATCCCAGAGCTGTTCCAGGTCATCGCCCAGTGCCGGCAATTGTGGGGGCTGCTCGGCTGTGAGTTGAGGTGCAGAAGTACAGTGGGATTGCGCCGGAGACGGAACGGAGTGAGAAAAGGAAATGGGTGCATTTTCGCTGGGCGTGTCCCAAGTTTCTGCGACAAAGTTTTCACGAATGGGCAGGATACTCGATTGCGCAGTCGGGTTTGGGCACGCGCTACTACCAACAACAGCGCCAGGGCAGCAAGGACCACCATGCCCCTGACTTCTGTGGTTGCAGCTGCAGCAAGGAGCATGTGAAATTACCGTGGATTCTAAGTGAACATTAAAGTGACCGGATGGAAAAATGGGTGACAAACTTTCTCGGACATCTGATTTCGACAGTTACTCTTCCCAAAGTGATTCAATACCCGAGGGGCTTGGGTAGAAACCTGTTCTCGTTCTGCCCAGGTCCTAACTTTTTAGTTGACAAGTAAACCCGACCGGCAGTATCGTCCTAATACTTTAGGAGATGGGGATGGGTAAGAAAAAATCCCAGCAGCAGCTCACGCCGCTGGAGTTGCAGATCATGAATGTCTTGTGGGACCTGGGCCCCGCGAACGTGCAAACGGTGCAGGAAAAACTCGCGGAATCACAAGCACTGGCCTACACCACCGTACAGACCATGCTGAATGTGCTCCATCGCAAGGGTAAGGTGCGGCGAACGCTTCGTGGCAGGGCGTTCGACTACGCACCTCTGTTGACGCGTGACAAGGCAGCCAGCAATGCGATCGGGGACATG
>DATBYA010000116.1:0-117600 GCA_036514015.1 Candidatus Sulfotelmatobacter sp. | reverse complement strand
GTTCGTCACACTCTCTCTTCGTTTCTCGGCGACTCCGCCGATCCCGCAGATCCATGGGCTGAGATGGCAGCCATCCTGGCGCGCATAAAACCCCCGGCATTTCCCAGCCGCGATTTCCAGATCTCGGAATACGGCGCGCAGGGCGACAACCAGACCGATTGCAGCCAAGCGTTCACCAAGGCCATCGCCGCTTGCCATGCCAGCGGGGGAGGCCGCGTCGTGGTCCCGCCGGGACAGTACATGACCGGCGCCATCACCCTGAAGAGCAATGTGAATCTTCACCTCAGCCAGGGCGCTACCCTCCGCTTCAGTCGCGACAGCAAGAAATATCCTCTGGCGTTGACCCGCTGGGAAGGCACCGAATTAATGAACTACTCGCCGTTCATCTATGCTTTCGAGCAGGACAACATTGCCATCACCGGCAAGGGAACGATTGACGGCAATTGCGATTGCCAACATTGGTGGCCATGGAAGGGCCGCACCAACTGCGGGTGGAAGCTGGGAGACGTGAACCAGGAGAAGGACCGCAGTCAACTTTTCCATATGGCGGAACGCGGCGTTCCCGTGCGCGAGCGTATTTTCGGCGAAGGTCACTATCTGCGGCCACAGTTCATTCAGCCCTATGGTTGCAAGAATGTGCTCCTCGAAGATGTAACGTTGTTGAACTCGCCGATGTGGCAAGTGCATCCCGTGCTATGTACAAATGTCATGGTACGAGGACTCACCATCAGCAGTTTTGGACCGAATACGGACGGATGCGATCCGGAATCCTCGACCGATGTGCTGGTTGAGAATTGTTTCTTCAACACCGGGGACGATTGCATCGCCATCAAGTCGGGCAGAAACGCCGACGGCCGTCGATTGGGGATTCCCTCGCAGAACATTGTCATCCGCAATTGCCGGATGAAAGATGGCCACGGTGGTGTGACCGTCGGAAGCGAAATTTCCGGCGGCGTGCGCAACGTTTTCGCGGAAAATTGCCGAATGGACAGCCCCCACTTGGATGTCGCTGTGCGCATTAAAAACAACGCCATGCGCGGCGGCCTCATCGAGAACATCTATGCGCGAAACATCGACGTCGGCGAGGTGGCGACGGCGGCATTCTCCATCGACTTCTTCTACGAAGAGGGGGAAGCGGGAAACTTCGTTCCTGTTGTCCGGAATCTGGAAGTCCGCAATCTGAAGGCGCGCAAAGCCCAGTATGCTTTGTATCTCAGGGGTTTCAAGGGTGCCCCGATTGAGGACGTGCGCGTCATCGACTGCGACTTTGACGGAGTGTCGAAGCCGGATGTGATTGAGAACGTTTCCGGCTTCTGGCTCCACAACGTGAAGGAAAACGGACGGGTCATTGAGCCGGCCAACACTCAAAAAGGGACCGGCTCTCCGAGTTCGCCCTCGTTCTGAAAGATACGTATATGGCATTTATCACGGAAGATTTTCTATTGCAGAGCCAGGCGGCCCGCCGCTTGTATCACGAGAATGCGGCGGAGCAGCCGATCTTTGATTACCACTGCCATCTTTCTGCCCGGGACATTGCGGAAAACCGGCAGTTCCGCAACCTCTACGAGATCTGGCTGGAAGGGGATCACTACAAGTGGCGAGCCATGCGGACCCATGGCGTCTCCGAGCGCTACTGCACCGGCGACGCTGACCCTTACGACAAATACTTCGCTTGGGCACAAACCGTCCCCCACACCTTGCGCAATCCCTTGTATCACTGGACCCACTTGGAATTGCAGAGGTACTTCGGCATCGATTCACTGCTCAACGAGCGAACCGCCGGCAAGACCTGGGACTGGGCGAACGAACGACTCGCCGATAAGGATTTGAGCGCTCACGGAATTCTGAGCAAGTTTCGCGTTGATACGCTTTGCACGACCGACGACCCGGTGGATTCGCTGGGACACCATGAACGAATTGCCTCGGGCGGTTCAGGTATTCGGGTTTTGCCGGGCTTCCGCCCCGATCGGGCGCTGCGGACCGAAGATCCGATTGCCTTCAACGCGTGGATCGACAAACTTGCTGCGGTGTGCAACCTTGATGTTACCCGGCTCGCCCATCTGCTTCACGCTCTCGGCAAACGCCACAACGATTTCCACCAGTGCGGCTGCCGCCTTTCCGATCACGGCTTGGATTTCTGCTATGCCGAGCCCTGTACCGACCGCGAAGCCCAGCAGGTCTTCGACAAAGTCCGCAGCGGCAGCCCGCCGACACCGCTGGAGTCCGCGAAGTTCGCGAGCTTTCTCATGCTGTTCTTCGGTCGCCTTGACGCCGAGAAAGGCTGGACGAAACAGCTGCATCTCGGTGCCTATCGCAATGCCAACACGCGCATGTTCAGAACTCTGGGGCGGGACACTGGATTTGATTCGATTGGTGATTGGCCCCAGGCCGCTCCGCTGTCCAATTATCTCGATCAACTCGACCGGGAAAACAGCCTGCCAAAGATGATCCTTTATAACCTTAACCCTTCTGACGACTACGTTTTTGCCACCCTGATCGGCAATTTCCAGGACGGCAGCCTGGCCGGCAAACTCCAGTCGGGCAGCGCTTGGTGGTTTCTTGACCAGAAGGAGGGGGTCGAGTGGCAATTGAATGCATTATCGAATTGCGGATTGTTGTCGAGCTTCGTGGGCATGACGACGGACTCTCGTTCCTTCATGTCATTTCCGCGCCATGAGTATTTTCGGCGTGTCCTGTGCAACCTCTTGGGCAACGAAATGGAAGCCGGGCAGCTGCCCAATGACGAAGAGATGATCGGCTCGATGGTCAGAAATATTTGCTATGACAATGCCGTCAAGTATTTCGCTTTTCCCGCGGCGGCGCCCAACGATCGGGCGGCGCCCACTCAGGTTGCGACGCGATAATCTTGCTCTCGAGGCCAGTCGAAACTGGTTCCCAGGCACGCCCACTCATTCTCATGGATACCTCATCCGTTTCTCCTCCAGCCGCGACAGAATCGGTGACCACTACGTCACCGCTGGACCATGTGCGAGAAAAAGTCGCCCGCTATCGCTGGCGGATTTGTGCGTTGTGGTTCGTGGGGGCGTCGCGCACCAGGCATCTGCCCAGGCCGAATCGCCGGTCCTCGACCCATTCACACCGTGTCGCCAAGACTACCGTTAGCAACCTTGATCACGCGAGTTCCCGGCAGACGATCTGACATGACAGGACCATCCTTACCCGCACTTTCGCGGTCTTTCCTCGACGGGTTGCGTGACCGAATTCCCGCGAACACTCCTGCGAACACTCCTGCGAACATCGAACTGCCCGCAGCCAACCTGCTCAGTGCGCCGGAGACCATTCTCCAGATTGGGTCGGGAGCGTTCCTCAAAGCCTTCGTGGAAGACTTCGTGCAACTGGCGAATATCGCCGGCGACCAGGTGGGCCGGGTGGTCTCGGTTCAGCGCACGTCGGACCATCGATCCGCTGCTTTTCTGCGGCAGGACGGACTCTACACACTCATTCTGCGCGGCATCGAAAACGGCCGACCGACGGAAAGAAGACGGATCATCGCATCGATCAGCCGCTCTCTTAGCGCGGATACCGACTGGAAGAAAGTGATGGCAATGGCGGTCCGGCCATCTACCCGTGTGATCGTCAGTAACGTCACTGAGATTGGCCTTGCACTGGGCGCATCTGACGCACCGACCGATCAGCCACCGCCCAGCTTTCCCGGCAAGCTTACGCAGCTGTTGCGCGAGCGCTGGCAAGCATCTGGTGGGCACAACGCCGATGTCGCAGTCATTCCGTCCGAATTGGTTGAAAACAACGGCTCCGTTCTGCGCAGCCTGATTGATGAGCAAGCGCGGGCCTGGAATCTACCAGCCGCATTTTCAGATTGGCTGGGATCGTCCGTACATTTGGCGAACACCTTGGTGGATCGAATCGTGGTGGGGCCGCCGGCGCCGGAAAAACTGGAAGCAGAATGGCGGGCTCTCGGATACCGCGACGATCTTATCGTCTGCGCCGAGCCCTTTGCTCTATTTGCCCTGGAAGCGGACGAGTTCGTCCGCAAGCATTTTCCCATCGGCCGGGCATCCCCCGGCATCCGGTTTGTCGACGATCTCACACCCTATCGCGTCAGGAAGGTTCAAATTCTTAACGGCTCGCATAGTGTTCTGGCGGCGATCGGAAGACTGCTTGGCCTGCGAACAGTTCGCGAGGCCATCGACGATCGTCAACTCGGGGACTTGGTCGAAGCCGCAATTTTTCAAGAAGTGATTCCGGCGACTGCGCTGGGAGAGGAAGCCGAAAGCGAAATCTATGCTCGCGAAATCCTGGCGCGCTTCCGCAATCTTTCCATCGAACACTCACTGGTTTCGATTTGCTCGAATTGCAGCACTAAGATCGGCACTCGGCTCTTTCCCACCATTCGCAGTTTTATGGAGCGGCGCGGAGCGCTGCCTCGAAGGCTTTTGTTCGGCGTAGCAACTGTGATGCTTCTGCTGCGTGACTCAGACGTGGAGGATGCGCATCTAGCGCTTATCCGTGAACTGTGGGCGCGCGTCGATTATCGATCGCCCGACTCCGTTTTAGTGCTGGTCCAGCGTATTCTGGCGAAACAGATCGAGTGGAGCCGGGAACAACTGGATCTGCGAGCGATCGCCCCGGCAGTCGCAGGACTCCTGATGAAGATTCGCGAACACGGGCTGCGAGCAACCATGGAATCTTGCTTTTGATGACGGAGCGAGCCCCGTACCGCGATTTTGCGAAGGGCAATTACCGTGCAATGTTACGCACAAGAGGCGTCGACCCTGCTACCCCAGATCTCGGCTGAAGCACAGGACAAGGAAGAAGTAGTCCTGTTTCCCTTTCAAATTTCCCATCCAATTGTTTGCGGATGTTCTCGTCCTCCTTTGGCCCGGGCGCTCAGAACTTCGAAACCCGCCAGCAATCCGGCCAGAACCTGTTCTTTCGCTTCTCAGGTTGCTCCACTTCCCATCTGCCTGGTTTCGAGCAAAAATGTAAATATGCTGCCAGTGCACAAATACGGCAGGATCGAACGTGAACGGCGGTTCCTTCTCGACCAGTTTCCCCATAATGTAAATGCAGTACGAGTCCGTCGAATCACCGACCGCTACATCGACGGCACCACTCTTCGCTTGCGAGAGCACAGTGAAGACGGCGGCCCAATGATGTTCAAGCTTACTCAGAAGGTTCCAGCTCAAGAAAGTGGAGCGCAACAGGGATTGATCACGACCATATACCTGACTGGGGACGAGTTTTGCGTCTTCGCGCAACTCTCAGCTAAGAGGCTCAGTAAGACTCGTTACAGCGTGCCGCCTTTTGGTATCGACGTATTCGAAGGCGAATTGGAGGGTTTAGTTCTGGCCGAAGCAGAGTTCGATTCGGCAGCCCAGGCTGACGCCCTGACGCCTCCTGCCTTTAATTTGCAAGAGGTATCTGCCGATACGCGATTCACCGGAGGCCAGCTTGTCCGCGCCTCGCGACAGGACATCCAGACGTGGCTCTTGGAATATGGGATTAGACTCAGGTCGCTATGAACTTGTAGCTCGTATCGGAGAGGGGAGGAAGGATTGCAGATCGGTCTGGGAGAATTCCTCCTGGATCACGGGAAAGCCTTTTGTAATCCGGTAAGGTCAGCCACCCTGTAACCGCAGCGATGTATCTGTCCGGCGATTCGTGGCGAGAGCCGAGCCTCTCTTCCCGACGCCCGACAGCGATCTGCCCATGCTTTCGTATATTTAAAACAATATGCGAATTTCTTCAGTCGGAACCCAATCGAAGACACTGGTCGCAGCCGCATTCATAATGTTCTTGCTTCGGAATGCATCTGCTCAGGATGCCGTCACCCCTGATGCGGGGCACTTCGACTACAGCGCAACTGCTGCGTTGGAAGTCAAAGAAGTATCCGTACAGCAGCGCAATAGCGTAAGCATTCACGACATCGCGTACATCAGTCCAAAGGGTGGGACGGTGCCAGCCTATTTGGTGGTACCGAAGGGGCCGGGCAAGTTTGCAGCCATCCTTTGGGGCCACTGGCTGATGCCGAATTCGTCCACTTCAGGCCGTGAGGAGTTCCTCAACGAAGCGATCGCTCTTGCGCCCGCCGGAGTGGTATCGCTCCTGATCGATGCTCCGCAGGCCCGTCCTGGCTTCAAACCGGCTCCCAATCCGGCGCTGATTGCGCAACAAGTCATTGATATGCGCCGCGGAGTAGACTTGCTCCTGTCACTTCCCAATGTCGACGCAAAACGCATCGCCTATGTTGGGCACAGCTGGGATGCCGGCACCGGCGCCATCCTTGATGCAGTCGATAAACGTGTCGCAGCCTTCGTCTTCATGAGTGGACCCCAGTCAAACCGTCAATACGTTCTTTACTCCGACTCGCCGCGCATGATGTCGGCCCGTAAGGGGATGGATATGACAAAGGTCGAACAGACGATGCAAACCAACGCATGGGCCGATCCAGGATCTTACGCTATGCATCTTGGACCAGCACTTGCTCTCTTTCAATATGGTCTTCAGGACGAGGAATGGGTTCCGCTCAAGGATGCCAAGGACTATTTCGCGATGAGCTCGGGGCCTAAGGAGGTCAAGTTCTATGCATGCGGCCATGCCCTCAACGTGCAGGCGCGCCTCGACCGGTTCGAGTTCCTGCAGCAACACCTGGCTCTTCTCCCTCTGCCATCAGGAACGATGGGAAGTATCCCGGATACCAAGTAATCGAAATCCAGTTCTTTCGAATGTCGTCTTAATCGACAGTCGTGATCGAGGCCACTAATCCAGCCAGTTGAGCGCGTTCTTTGGCTGCCGTCGAACGACGGGCAAGCGGGGGTCAGGTTTGCCGACGATACGGACAAGTGGACAGCGGGATCGACAAGGGCGGCTCGCCGGGGACGAAGGCGTCTCCGGCTAGAGCTTACGCACGTACTGGACCCGCTGACCTTCCGCAACTTCGTGCACCCCTACTCGGGCGAAGCCTGCTTTTTCGGCGACGCGAATCGAGCGAACGTTCTCCGGCGCGATCCGCAAGACGATCCCTCTCGCCTCCGTGGCGCCGCGCAGATATACAGCCACGAGGTCGATGGCACGCCCGGCGAATCCCCGTCCTCGCCATGGCGGAAAAATGCCATAAGAGACATTGACCTCGGCAGGATTACCAAGCAGCTCCAGGTTCGCTTCGACAAAACCGATCAGCTGATCGTTACTGCAATCGAAGACACCGAAGGCGCGACGCGAGCCGCCGGTGCGCCATTGCTCCTCAAACTTCTCGATGGCCGTCTGCACCGTGGCAGCCGTGCCGCGTCCACCACTAAGCCATTTCGCCATCTCCTCATCCTCGCCGGCTAAATGGGCAGCTGCATCCGCTTGCTTCAGCTGACGTAGTTGGATGACGCCGTCGGTGAGGCCACTCGGTAGCAACGAAGAAAACCTCTGTGGAGAACGGTCTTAGCCGCGAAAGCCGCGAAAGAACAACCTTTTCCATCCTGAGGGCGAGCCAGAGTTGAAGTACGGGGACGTCCAACCCAGCGAGCGGGTGCAGGTGCATGCAAAAGGTAGGTGCGGGGCACGCCGCAGCACGAGCAAAAACGTGGTGCGGGCGGAGGGACTTGAACCCTCACGGGCCGTTTAAGCCCTACGGATTTTCATACCGTCTACGGCTTTCGCCGCCCGGACGTAGCGCTTTTGAAGGGCTCACGTCAGGTTTGCGGTCTGGACTATCCCTTCACCCTCCTCCGGAAGATCCGGAGCTTAGGTGCTGCCCGTCTAGTCTCTACACCTTCCCGGCTGGTATCTGTCCGGGCTTGGCTCGGGATTGCCATTTAAGGATTCCCCGAATTTGAGCAGTTCTGCATCGCCGGTTTCCCGGGCGAGCACTCAAGTTTTCCTTAAGTCCGCTGCGTATGCCATTCCGCCACGCCCGCGCGGTTGTTTCATTTTCAGTTGTCTATCATAGAGCACACAGCGGGAATTTACACGGCTTCGCCCGTAAGACGGCTTGATTGTTTGAGCGATATCTAAACCCCATCTTGCCTGCACGCGTGGGACACGGCAAGCTTCTGGAATGTTCCAAACAATGAAGCAAGCGAAGTGGCAGAAACTGTTTTCAGAGCAGGAAGAAAGCAGAGAGAGTGTGGCCGGGTTTTGCCGGGCGCGGGGAGTGCGGGAAGCGCTTTTCTACTGCTTGAAAAAGCGGTTACGAGAAGCAGCGATGCCGCAGTTCGTGGAAGTGCAAGTTGCGAAGCCACAGATGAGACCAAAGCATTCCAGCTCCGCACTGGAATCAACGATTGCGGCTCAGTAATGGTCGGAGCCTGATCGTGCCGCCGGAGTTCGAGGCGAGTCACTTGTTCCTGCTTGGACTAGCAGTACCTTTCGTAGCCCATGGTTGATGAAACAGTGCGCCGCGAAAAGGCGCTGGACTTCAGCGGATGCAACTCCCGCCCGCTCCCCCCGGTCATCTTTTGAAGCGAGGCGCTTTTTCATAATGCGTTGACCCGGCTGAGAGGATTTGAGTGTTGTTCCCGCCAATGAACAATGATGAAGGGCCGAATCTGCTAAGCGCAAGAAAAACGCCCGCCAGAAGGGCGAGCGTTTTACAAAGTGGCTGAGTCTCGAAGATAGTTTTTAGTCGTCGATTCGTTGCACTACCGAGAGAATCTTCCACTCACCATTGACTTTGGAAAGCGTCATGTAGTCTACCCATCCCGGAGTGACGAGTTTAGCGGACGCCATGTTCCCCGCAACGTCCAGCACCGTAACCTTTTCCGTCCGCTGCGCTTGTGCCATGTGCGAGCCTCCGCCATTGCGTACGTCCTGCACCAGTTCTTGGCCTGTTTGCTCCCGCATCGGAATGTCTCCATGAATCTTGTGCTTCAGGTAGTGAGGATGCAGCGTTTGCTCCATCCGGGCAGCGTCGCCCGTGTAATAGGCTTCGATGTAGTTCGTGACCGTGACACTCACGGCCGACGCATCGTCGCCAGAGGTTCTGTTTTCTTGTGCATTGGTTGAGACGTTGAAAAATAGAAACAAACTTAGGCCGAAGCCGAGTGCGAGGCGGTTCATGGTGAGTTGTCTCCGTATAGCGAACAGAGTCGGACGCTCCAATTATGACCGCTTTTTAGCGGATGAACTTACACCAAAGTCCAGGTGTGGCGTGAACTTGTGAACAAACAGGGGTCTGGTTGGTGGAGGGTTGGCGCATCATCCCTATTTCACTCAGTGACCAGCAGGAGAAGGCGTAATCGGCTCACTTCATGAGGCTCTTCGCAGCCGCAATGTCGGAAGTTCTCGCTCTTCCTCTTCCGTCAGTACTCGAGTCTCCCCGTCCTCTAGGGCAACGACGTAGTCGATGGCAGAATGAGATTCCAGTGGAGTGGCTTCCAAGAGGGTCTGAGCCTTTGTTGATCCGATGGGTTTAACGGGATCGTCCAAATGAAGGACTTCATAGTACATGGCGCAAGATCGTGTCAAAGTTTGAAGGTTTGCCCATCCTGAAAATAAAAACCGACAATGAAGGGGTTACCGCGGGTTGCGTTCAATTGGGCGATAAATCTCGATTGCCCGGATTGATTTTGAGTTTTCGGCGGGTTTTGTTTCTCTCTTGGTTTTGGTCTCATGCTGTTGATCGCGGGTAGTGGGTCAGTTTGCAAGTTCGTTTGAGTCTACGATGCCAGCCAGCTCCTCGACTGTCCATAAGTGAGCCTGTGAGGCGCCGCTCATGCTCGTGCAATAGCCGACACCGCGATGGCCGCGCACTTCGATCTCGCCGCGCACTTCGATCGCAAGGATTGTGGACCGCTGGCCTCGCCGTCGACGATGGTCACATCCCGGAATGGAAGCCGCCGGGCTTCATCAGGACGGAGGCCCGTGTTTGCCGAGAACAGCCCGTAGTCGTGAAGTTGTTCGGATTTCCACTGGTAGCGCGCCTGCTTCGGCTCCTGCGCGCGCTGCCAATTTCGCCATCCCGGCTCGCATTTATCCTAGCGTAGGATGCCGCGGGAAATGTCTTTCGAAGAAACGTAGGCTCGATGAGGCCCGGTTCGCAGAAGTAGGCTGGGGCGGTACTAGCGCTGCCCCGAAGCCGACACACTGGCGGCAACCGCCGTCGGCGCCGCTCGCTGCTTGCGCATGGCTTCGTGAAACGCCTCCGCTGTTAGCCGCTCGCCGTAGAACAGCTGCAGTAAGGGATCATCTGTGCTCGCGAACGGCGATTGGGCCGGGTTGGGTTCCGATTCCAATCCTTCAGGTTCGACCAGCAACTCGGGCAATAAAGTCCGGTTTTCGTTGAGTACACCCACAAATCTTTCCACGGCAGCGCGATGTTCCGGAGTGGCCTGGGTAAATTCGATACCCATCCCTTTGTCCGGATGCATAATCCGCACCACCCCCTGAGCCCGCACTTCCGCTCCGCCGGCGCGCATAAACAGGGCCACGCGACTGGTCGCGGGAAAAGGCGAGGAAATCTCCAGATAGCATCCGCCTAGGCTCAGATCGGTAAGCTGGCAACGGATCGGCGGATCGTCCTGTTCCACTTCGGGAGAGTTCTGTTTGAGCCACTCCCGCAGTTCGAGCGTTGCTTCGGGCGAGATCTGTTGGAAGCGCACGCCCGCCTGATTGGTCGTCCCTTCCCAGGCAAATTCAGCGGGAAGTTCCAGAGAAGTCTGCGCTCCAGGCAAGGTGAAGGCGATCTGCCAGCGTCCTCGAGGCCGCCGTCCGCGCTGGATTTTGACCGCCATACCTCCTTCGCTCAAGTCAACGGTCGTCACCCGCATATTGTCGTCCGATCCGGGGCTGCGCATCACCACGGGAATCTGCACGGCGACCCGCACATTGCGCCGCCGCTCGCTCTTCATCAACGCCCGCGCTGCCCGGAAACTGGACTTGGCGCGTTCACTGGATACCGGCTTGTACAACACGAAGTGCGCTCCCACCTCAAACACGGCCTTTAGGCCGACAATAGGTTCGACAATGGCGACCGCAACCGCCCGTTTGTTACAAGCAGCGCTGCGCGCACTGCGCAGCACAGCGTTGGCGCCGTCGTCGGCGCAATCCACAATGATTGCCTCAAACCGCTCCCGTGTCAGCTTGCGCAACGCGCTATCCCCGTCCGCGCACAACTCCACAGCGATCTCCAGATCGCCCAGCACACGGCGCAATACCCGTACGATCTTGGCGTCCGAACACAGCAACAGCGCTTTCAGACTCATGCTAAACCCATCTCCATACCGTGACTTCAGGGCTCCAATTGCAGGACCCTAATGAATGGCCGGATAGCTTTCCGCGGGCATTTGACGCCGCCTGGGACCGCTCTGCGGAGCTCCCTGTCTGCACTCTATGTCTATCGACTGCGGTGATCAATGTCTCCTCCGGTAGGTCTAGTTACCGACGTAATCAGCCCCTCGCCTTTCCTGCCGACAGCAACCGAATGACCCCACACTGGCCCTCTCCGCATTCCCAGCGCGGCTCCGTCACGATGCCCCCTTGCGGCCGTCCTTGGGGGCCAGCCAGTACCACCCCAGCCACCCTCTGTCGGAAGCATAAGTGTTTTGTTTTTAAGTGGTTGAGCCGCGCAGCTCGCATTCCGCCAGGAAATTTCCATTGACTTTAGCCCGCGGTTCACTGTAAGCTTCCGACTCTCCGATTAGCTTTGCGTTCGGATCCGTCTGCGTTCCAATTCTGTTCACGCGAATCCCGCGTTCCAATTGAATCCTGTAGGCGACACGGAGAATCATATAGTTGTCATTGTAGGAAATTGCGGTTTCATCCCCTAAGTGGAAAGGCATTTTTCATGGCCAAACGACGCGGAAATCCCAACTGGGGCAAGCCCGAGCCGATCGGGCCCATCACCCCGACCATTACCGAATTCGAACAGGTTGTGCGCGAATACAAGCTCTCCCCCGACCAGTACTTGCGGTCGACTCGCCTGCGCGAGTGGGCCCGCCGCAACAAAAATTCCAAGTACATCCCCGAGCCTCTTCTGGAAGCCTGGGGCTTCGAGATCGAGTCCACGCTCTAAACCACAGCCACGCGAAAGCTTGAGGGCCGCTCCGCCACCGCAGAGCGGCCCGTAGTGTTTCAAACACCCACGCAGCTCCAGCGGCCTCGGCTGTCCCGCTCTCAAAGACGAGACTCATGGAAGACGAGACTCATGGATAAGACCCGTGGGGGGACAGGTGCGCCCTCGCGCGGTCCGGCCGGGCGAAGCACGGCAGCGCCTGATCCCAGCCTCCCCTGCTTGAAACTGAGTTCGCTGTAGCAAGGTTCGAAGCACTATCATGGGCTTCGAGCCCATTCTGTGTCACTGATGCTCAACGTCCTCCAAATCCCGCCCAGCGAACTGTTCGCTTTGCTCGCCGCCATCGGCTTCGCCGCCGGCCTAAATCTCTACGCCACAGTCGCCGTCCTGGGCCTCCTGGCCCGCTTCGGCCATCTTCCTCTCCCCCCAGGCCTGCTATTGCTGTCGGGATGGCCCGTAATCGCCGCCAGCCTGGCCCTGTTCGTCATCGAATTCTTCGCCGACAAAATCCCCGCCTTCGATCTGCTCTGGAACGCCCTGCACACCTTCATCCGCGTCCCCGTAGCCGGACTGCTGGCCTACCAGGCAACCGCCCAACTCTCGCCCGCGCACCAACTCCTGGCCACACTGCTGGGTGCATTCGTAGCCCTCGTCGCCCACAGCGGCAAGACCGCAGCCCGCGCCGCGGTAACGCCCTCGCCCGAACCCTTCTCGAACATCAGTCTTAGCGTGGGCGAAGACGTCCTCGCCATCGCCCTGACCTGGCTAGCCACGCGCCACCCCTACCTGGCCGGCACACTCGCCACCTGCTTCATCGTAATCATCGTCCTACTGACGCGTTTGGTAGTGCGCGCCATGCGCGCCCTATTCCGCGGCGCCGAACGCGAACTGACCGCCTAGTTCGGACAAACAGAGCGTGTGGGACCGACCCTGCAGTCCGTCGCCTGGGATCTGGATCTAGTGCTAAAATCGCGACAATATGAGTCCCCAATCTCCATTCACCGACGTTCCGGATGCGATTGAGGAAATCCGCGCCGGCCGCATGATCATTGTGGTCGACGACGAAGACCGCGAAAACGAAGGCGATCTCACCCTGGCCGCCGAGAAGGTCACGCCCGAGGCCATCAACTTCATGGCCAAGTTCGGACGCGGCCTGGTATGCCTGGCGATGACCGAAGAGCGCCTCGAACATCTCCACATCGGTCCCATGACCTCGGAAAATACTTCGCAGTTCGGCACTGCCTTCTGTGAGGCGATCGACGCGCGCACCGGCGTGACGACCGGCATCTCCGCCTACGATCGCGCCCGCACCATTCAGGTCGCGATCGATCCGGCGACCAGGCCTGCCGACCTGGCGCGTCCCGGACACGTCTTCCCTCTTCGCGCGCGCAAGGGGGGAGTGCTGGTGCGCGCAGGCCAAACGGAAGCTTCCGTCGATCTGGCGCGGCTGGCGGGCATGGTCCCCGCCGGAATCATCTGCGAAATCATGAAGGACGATGGCAGCATGGCGCGCGTGCCCGACCTGATCGAATTCTGCCGCGTGCACACGATGAAGATGCTCACCGTGGCCGAGCTCATCCGCTTCCGCATGGCGCATGAACGTTACGTGCATCGCGTGGGCGAAGCGCTGGTAAATACCCGTTTGGGAGAATTCCGGTTGATTGCGTATGCGAGCGAAATTGACGGCGGCGAGTCGCACATAGCCCTGGTTCGTGGCGATCTTGAGCCCAGCGATTCGCCAGTTCTGGTCCGCATGCACGCGCATTGCCTGATGGGCGACGTATTCGGTGCGACCGGCTGCGAGTGCCATGCCACGCTCGAAGGCTCCCTCCGCCGGATTTCCGAGGAAGGCCGCGGGGCGCTGATCTATCTGCATCAGACTTCCCAGGGATTTTCGGTCGAGAAAATCGGCGATCGCACCGCGCTCGGCTTCCATCGCGGGCAGCGGCTTCCCCACTTGTATGAAAACGAAAGGCAGACGCAGCGCGAAGTGGGAATCGGCGCGCAGATTCTGTCCGACCTCAATCTACATCGCATCCGGCTGCTCACGAATCGTCCGAAGAAAGTGGCCGCGCTCGAAGGCTTCGGGATTGAGATCGTGGAACAGGTTCCGGTGGAATTGAAGGAAGTCTCACGACCGTAGCGAGTCAGTGGCAACCTCTTGCGGACGGTGGCAAATACTGACGATTGGGATCTCGAGGATTGGAATCTCGAGATTCTGGGGCTCGTAAAAACCCAGCCAGCTACGACTCTCTACGGGGATCACAGCGGACGGTCAGAAAGGTTTGCGCACCACGACTTCGCTATCGCGAATGAAGAATTGCGCCGAGCAATGCTCTGAGCCGCAAATGACGGGAAGCAACCCGTTAATCTGTTTGCGCGTAATCAGGCCCAACATGCCGCACGAGGGACAGGACAACACAGCCCAATAAGGATCTTCCTTCTCGCCAACCTCGCCAGCATTTTCCAGCACGAAGACAGTACCTGGCTGCATCTGTTCCGGAATCCACTCACTCAGAAGGTCCAGTTCAGCGACCATGTGTTCCTCCTCGTATCCCTGGCTTGTGTCCCTGGTTCTGGTTCATGCTGTTTTCCCAAGGCTCACCTACGAAACTTTTTTAGCACGCCTGCGGTAATCAGGCGAGGTTACTGAAGTATTCGCCTTTCCGGAAAGCACCCCGGCGCGTACCTGCCGCACCGCGTCGCTCAGGCAGACCGCCAAAATCGGCTGCTCCGAATTCTTCAGAATGTCGACGATCTGCCGCGCCGAAGTCTCCAGATAAAGATGCGTTCCGTCGGTCAGCAGGTGATAGTCGGAGTTGCGGCTCACAATCTCGGCCAATCCCTTCCCCAATTCGCGCTCCAGGAATCGCATGACCTTTCTTACCCCTTGCAGCGAAAACCCTTTGCGGCGGAGTTCGCAGATCACCGCTACTTCGGTCAGATGATTCATCGAGTACAGCCGGCGATGCCCGTCCCGTTCCGGCTTTACTACGCCACGCTCATCCCACCACTGCAGTTGGCGGGGCGTGATCCCGGTTAAAGCCATCACCTGTTGCGACGTAAAACGGTCCGGCATAATTCCTCGATTATGTTTGAAACAATATTCGAGCGAAATGTTTCAGACATTGTAGGCGAGGCGCGGCGCGGGTCAAGCAGAGATTCGGTGGAAAAAGGGTGACTAAGAGAGTTCCTGCCGGGGATTCAACGCCGCACCGCCGCCCACGAAGTGCACGACTTCCAGGCGATCTCCCTCCTTGAGCAGAGTTGCGGCCCAGCGGTCCCGCGGGACGATGTCACGATTCAATTCCACGGCCACGCGATCGGGCTTCATGCCGAGTATCGCCACCAGCGCCGCCAAGGTAAGCGACGCGGGAACGTCGCTGAAATCGCGCTCGTCGCCATTGATCTGAAGCTTCATTTCCCAGAAATCCGTGTTGCCCGAGGAGGGGACGGGGCTTCCCGCGGGGAGAATTTCCTCACCCGATCACGCGGTTCCGGAGTTTCGGGCACGGGCAGACCGCGCGCGTCGCTGATCGGTTTCATGGAATCGTCTGGCACGCTGCCGTCCTAAACGAGCCCGGCAGCGGCGATCATGCCCAAACGTCCGATGCCCGGTCGACAATGAAGGGCCACGTTTTCTCCCTGGCGCAGCATTTCCTCTATTTTCGCGACCGAGAAGGACGCGTCGTCCCCAGAGGGCGGCACGCCACGGTCCTCGGTTGGGAGCGAGATGAAAAGCAGCCCACGCGCCTGAGTGAGGTTCGACTGAGCCCCCAGCTCGAGTTCTTGGTTTTCCCGCGGTAGCGCATCCACATTCACACCCCGGGACTGCAAAATCTTGATGCGGTGGTGCCCGTCCAGGATGGTGTCATCGGGACGTGTGTTCCGTGAATCCTTCTGCCCGGCCAACAGAGACATCTCGAGAATCTCTGGCGAAATTCGCCTGCATTGGTCCCGCTCGGAGGCGACGAGCGAACTTTCAGGATGCAGAGGAAGCAGAGGAGGATTGGACACAAAACTCTACTCCGCGCGCTGCAGGGCAAACTTTCGCGTCGCCGTCCGCCCTTGGTAGTTGGCTTGCACGAGTAAAGACGAGTCAGCCAGCGCTGCTTCCTCGACTTCAAGCTTGATTTCGGCCGCGCCGGTGGAATCGGCCACAGCTTGGGTGTAGAGTGACGCCTGACCGGGACGGGTAAAGCGAAAGGTGAGGCGCGCTCCCGGCGCCGCCACGCCCCCCTCGATGACGCGCAGCTGCATGGTCAAGTTGCCGTGGGCGTGAATCGAAGCGGAGTTCAGCCACTGCACGTCCAATTCTTTGATAGCCGCCACGGCCTCGGCTTCGGGATGATCGAGAACATTGTCCAGTTTGCCTTCGCGGATCGCGTCCAGCACGAGGCGGTGCTGCTCGCGGAGTTGTTGTTCTTTTTGCGCGTCTCCGAGTTGGGATTCGGCCGCTTTACTCGCGTAAGAAGTAGCCTTCTTGCCAATGCAGCGGCCGCGCACGAAGACCTGGGACTGGAGCAGGAGTTCGCTTTCACGCGCTTCGCTCTGCACGTGATAGATGGTGTCGCCGTGCTTCACGTCGGTGTTGAAGCCGAAAATCATAAAGATTGTGTTATTCCGTAACTGTGTAATTTGGTAATTGAGGAATTGCCCTCACTGGAGCTGGGACAGAATACGAGGTTTTTCCATCGCCCAATTACCGGATTCCGCAATTACCAAATAATTCCTTTCCATTTCCACGAAATGCCGGGCGCTCGCTTGACACTCTTGAGTGTAAGCCCATAATCTAGAACGTTTAAGTAAAGCTTGGCGCGAATTATATATATCTCATCGTATGCCCGACAATTACTTCGCACGCTACCTGCCATTTTTGATCCATATTCTTATGGCTGGCGGGATTGCGACCGCGATTGTGCTGCTCTCGTGGCTGATCGGGCAGCGCAAACCGACCCGCGCCAAACTCTCTCCTTACGAATGCGGTATGACCCCGGTGGGCGACTCCCGGCAGCGCTTCTCGGTAAAGTTCTACCTGGTCGCCATGTTGTTCATTCTGTTCGATGTTGAGGCGGTTTTCATCTATCCCTGGGCGGTTATCTTGCGCGATTTGAAGCGCTTCGGTCTGTGGGAGATGCTGGTTTATCTCGGCATTTTTCTGGTCGGCTTCTTCTATGTGTGGAAGAAGGGCGTTCTCGACTGGGGCGAGACCTCGGCCAAAAGGGGAAACTTCTGATGCCGCTCGCTCCGGCCATTACCGATCTGGAGAAACTGAGGAATCATCCCGCGGTGGCGCGCCTGGTGGGATGGAACGCCAAGGCGGTGACGGGCGTGAAATTCGATCGCGAGGAGATGACAATTTATGTGGATCGAGACCACATTCGCGAGGCCTGCGTGGTCTTGAAGGAGGATCCTGCCTGCCCCTTCAATTTTCTTTCCGACGTTACCTGTGTGGACTGGCATCCAGCGGAACCCAGGTTTGAAGTAATTTATCACCTGCTTTCGATTCCGGAGAAAGAGCGCGTACGACTGAAAGTTCGTTTGGACAGCGCCAGCCCCGCGGTCGAGTCGCTGACCTCGGTTTGGCCGGGCGCAAATTATTTTGAGCGCGAAGTGTTCGATCTGTTCGGGGTTCGTTTCACGGGACATCCTTACCTACGCCGCCTCCTGATGCCCGAGGATTGGGAAGGCCATCCGCTGCGCAAAGATTATCCGGTGGAGGGCTACCGCTGAGATTGAGACATTGAGATTGAGATAACGATGGCCCACCTGAACCCCACTCCCGTGCTTGAGCCTGGGCAGGATCGCACCATGATCCTGAACATGGGCCCGCAACATCCCTCGACCCACGGAGTGCTGCGCGTGCTGCTGGAGATTGACGGCGAGACCGTGGTGCGCATGATGCCCGACATTGGGTTTCTGCACACTGGAATTGAAAAGACCTGCGAAGCCAAGTTCTACCAGCAGGTTGTGCCGCTGACCGATCGCATCGACTATCTGTGCCCCATGACCAACAATCTCTGCTATGTGCTGGCCGTGGAGAAACTGTTGGGGCTGGAGATTCCGCCCAAGGCGCAGTGGCTGCGGGTGCTGCTCAACGAACTGACGCGCATTAATTCGCATCTGGTGTGGCTGGGCACGCACGCCATGGATATAGGCGCGCTCACGGTCTTCTTATATTGCTTCCGCGAACGCGAAGAAATTCTGAAGATCTTCGAGATGGCCAGCGGGCAGCGCATGATGACATCCTATTTTCGCGTTGGTGGAATCGCGCTGGAGCCTCCGCTTGGATTTTTCGACCGGGTGCGCGAATTCGCCGGCTACTTTCCGTCGAAGGTGGACGAGTACGAGAATCTGCTGACCGGGAATCCCATTTGGGCGATGCGCACCAAGGGCGTGGCCAGGATGACGGCGGAAGATGCCATCGCATTGGGCGCGAGTGGACCGACTCTGCGGGGCAGCGGCGTCGATCTGGATCTGCGGCGCGATATGCCGTACTCGAGCTATGAAAAGTTTCAGTTCAAAGTGCCGGTATCCCAGGAAGGCGACGTCTTCGCGCGTTATCTATGCCGGGTGCAGGAACTGCGCGAATCAACCGCGATCGTGAGGCAGGCGCTGGATGGCATGCCGGAAGGTCCCATCAAGGCCGACGCTCCCGGGGTGGTCCTGCCCGATCGGGAGAAAATGAAGACGCAGATGGAAGCGCTCATTTACCACTTCAAGATCATCACCGAGGGATTCGCGGTGCCGGCGGGCGAAGTTTATCAGGCGGTGGAGTCGCCGCGTGGGGAGATGGGCTATTACATCGTCAGCGACGGAACGGCGAAACCATACCGCGTGCATATGCGGGCGGCGTGCCTGGCCAATCTGCAGACGCTGCCCAAGATGTGCGAAGGGCGTTTGCTAGCCGATGTGGTGGCCGCGATTGGATCGATTGATATCGTGCTGGGAGAAATTGACCGGTAGGAATTGCGGGATTGTGTAATTTTTGGAAGTGGGAAACTGAAGGCACGGGAAGGCTCTTCCGTTTCCCGACCACCAACTTTCTCAATTCCCAAATGGTATGCGATTTTCGGAAGAATTCGAACAACGCTTTGCGGAGATGGTGCCGCACTATCCGACCAAGCGCAGTGCCCTGGTGCCGACGCTGCTTTACGCCCAGGACGAGGTTGGATTTCTGTCGGACGCGGTGGTGGTGGAAATCGCTGCTCGCCTCGACTTGACGGAACTCGAAGTGCGCAACGTAATTAGCTACTACTCCATGCTGACCACCAGGCCGCGCGGCAAGTTCAACGTGCAGGTGTGCACCAACATCAGCTGCATGGTGCGCGGCGGAGAAGAACTCTTAGAGCATTGTGCCAAGAGGTTAGGCGTCGGACACAAACAGACCACGCCCGACGGCCTGTTCACGCTGGAAGAAGTGGAGTGCATCGGCGCCTGCAGCTGGGCTCCGGCGGCGCAAGTGAATTACGATTTTCACGAGAACCTGACCACAGAAAAGATGGACCGGATTCTGGACGAGTGCAAAAAGAAGGCAACGCAATGAGCCCAATCGAGTAACTGTGTAATTGGGAGACGGAAAACCCGAGTTGCATCACCCCGGGCGCAGGATTTTCAATTACGCAATTACAAAATTGCGAGATTCGCCAATTCCCCATGGCTGACTTGGTCTCCCATCCCGACGAGGTAAAGGTTGTTTCCCGGCGCTTTGGCCTGGGTGCGGCCAACCTCGACCGTTATCTCGAACTCGACGGCTACAAGGCCGTGCAGAAGGCGCTGGCCATGGAACCGGACGCCATTACCAATGAGGTCAAGAATTCCGGGCTGCGAGGGCGCGGCGGGGCAGGGTTTTCCACGGGGATGAAGTGGTCGTTCGTGCCCAAGCAGTCGGCTAAGCCTAAGTACGTCTTGTGCAATGGAGACGAGAGCGAGCCGGGGACTTGCAAAGACCGGCTGATCTTTGAACAGGATCCGCATGCGGTGATCGAGGGGGTAATGATCGGCGCCTTGGCCGTGGGCGCGCGCAGCGGCTACATCTATATTCGCGGCGAGTACCGGTATCTTTCGGTCATCATGCAGAAGGCGATCGGCGATGCCTACGCCAGAGGATTTATTGGCAAGAATATTTTTGGCAGCGGGCGAGATTTGGACATTTACTGGCACGGCGGCGCAGGAGCCTACGAAGTCGGTGAAGAGTCGGCGCTGATGGAATCGCTCGAAGGCAAGCGCGGTATCCCACGCATTCGACCTCCTTTTCCCGCCGTTGTTGGACTCTGGGGCGGACCGACGGTCATCAACAATGCGGAGACGCTGGCCAATGTGCCGCACATTATTCTTGGTGGCGGGGACTGGTACGCGAAGCTAGGGACACCGAAAAATGGCGGCACGCGGCTGTTTTGTTTGAGCGGCAACATCGCCAAACCCGGCGTCTATGAACTGCCCATGGGCTACAACCTCAAAAAGATGATCTATGAAGTGGGCGGCGGCATTCCCAACCAGCGTCAGTTGAAGGCCGTGGTGCCGGGCGGCGCTTCTTGCCCCTGCCTCACCGCGGATGAGATCGATGTCGCAATGGATTTCGATGCCGTGCAGAAGGCCGGTTCCATGCTGGGTTCGGGCGGTGTCGTGGTGGTCGACGACGCCCAGTGCATTGTGAAATTCGCGCTGCGCACCATGAAGTTTTACCAGCATGAAAGTTGCGGATGGTGCATTCCCTGCCGCGAGGGTACGGATTGGCTGAAAAAGACGCTGATGCGGTTTCATAACGGCGGCGGGGTAAACAAAGATATCGACAACATGCAGTACCTGGCGGAGAACATGTTGGGACGAACGTTTTGTCCGCTGGGCGATGCGGCCGCAATGCCGACCATTGCGTTCGTGAAAAAGTTCCGCAAGGAATTTGAAGAGCACCTTGACGGCCGGCCTTGCCCGTTCGAGAACGCGGGCGCGACCGAGCCGGCATTGGCGTAGCCCGGCGTCCCGCCGGCTCGAAGTGCGGGTGAAGACCCGCAGGTTTTGGATGGCTCATAGCCGGCGAGGGCGGGACGCCTTTGCCCCAGCCGGCGGGATGCCGCGCTATCAATTGCGGCGCTACGAATATGGCTGACGTAACTCTTACTGTCGACGGCAAGAAGATCGCGGCTCCCGCGGGAACGCTACTCATTGAAGCCTGCAAGACCGTGGGCATCGAAGTGCCATCGTTTTGCTACTACCCGAATTTTTCGCTGCAGGGCGCTTGCCGCATGTGTCTGGTGAAGGTTGAGAAGATGCCCAAGCTGCAGACCGCATGCACCACCGTCATCGGCGAGGGCATGGTGGTTACGACCGACAGCGACGAGGTCAAGCAGGCGCGCAAGTCGATGCTGGAGATGCTGCTGGGCAATCATCCTTTGGACTGCCCGGTGTGCGACGCGGGTGGCGAGTGCGAACTGCAGGACATGACGTTCTCCTACGGGGCCGCCGAATCGAAATTCATGGAGGCGAAGAATCACAAGGACGAGCAGCAGTGGTCTCCGGTCGTGTTTTTCGATCGGCCGCGCTGCATTCTTTGCTACCGCTGCGTGCGGGTTTGCGGCGAGGGCATGGACGTGTGGGCTCTGGGGGTGCAGAACCGCGGCGTGAGCTCACTCATCGCTCCCAATCAACAAGACCATCTGGAATGCGAAGAGTGCGGCATGTGCATCGACATCTGCCCGGTGGGCGCGCTCACTTCCGGGGCGTATCGCTATAAGACGCGGCCCTGGGAGATGACCCACGTGGGCACGGTCTGCACCCACTGCGGCGACGGCTGCAAGACTACGCTGGGCGTGCGGCGATCCGACACCGGCATGGAGATTGTTCGTGGCGATAACCGCGACAAGAGCGGAAGCAATGGAGACTTCCTCTGCATCAAGGGGCGCTACGCCTTCGATTTCGCGAATCACGAAGAGCGGCTGAGGCACCCGCTGATCCGCAAGGACGGCAAGCTTACTCCGGCCACATGGGAAGAGGCGTTTCAGTTGGTGGGAAAGAAGTTTGCCGAAGTTCGCGACAAAGATGGCGGATCGGCGATTGGAGTCATCGGGTCGACGCGGACCACGAATGAAGAAGCGTACCTGCTGTCGAAATTCGCGCGCCTGGTGTTGAAGACGAACAATATCGACCACCACCGCACCGCGGACTTCCCTGCCCTTTCGGCCGCGCTTCGCGGCAAGCCAGACGCTACCGCCAGCATGGCGGACGTGTTTCAGGCGCCGGCGATTCTGCTCATCGGCAACGATCCGACCGAGCAGCATCCGCTTCTGGCCTGGCAGATTCGTAACAACGTCCGTTTGCACCGCGCCAAGCTCTATGTGGTGAATTCGGAGCCCATCAAATTGCGCCGGCAAGCTACCAGCTTCACGCAGATTCCCCCCGGTACGGAAGCAAAGGTTGCCAGTTTCCTGGCGGGCGATGATGGGAGTGCGGATGGCCTGGTCAGTGCGTCGGCCAATAAAGACGCCTGGACCGGGCTGCGCGATAAACTTCGCGGCGAGCAGAATCTGGTGATTATTTTCGGTTCGGAAATTCGCGGCAAGGATGTTGCCGCGCTCGCAGCTTTCGGAGCCGGCATTCCCGGGGCGAAATTTATCTGCCTGGCCGACTACGCCAACTCGCGCGGCGCGGCGGACATGGGCGTGTATCCCGACTTGCTGCCGGGCTATCATCCGGCTGCGGGAAGCAGCGACTTCCATCAAGAGTGGGCCATCCCGCAAACCGCCGGGCTCGATCTCAACGGCATGGTGGAAGCTGGTAAGAGCGGCAAGTTGAAGGCGCTCTATGTGGTCGGCTCGAACCCGGTGGGGCGGCTGAAGATCGATCCGTTTGCCTTCTCCAACAGCTTCGTCGTCGTCGAAGACATGTTCCTCACCGAGACCGCGGTGATGGCAGACGTGGTGCTGCCCGCGGCCAATGCCTACGAAAAGGGCGGCACGATGACCAACACCTGCGGCGATGTGCAACTGGTCAAGAAGGCGGGCGAAGTTTCTGGCACGAAAGCTGATTTTGAAATGATTGTCCGCATCGCCGACGCGATGGGTTTCGATGTCAGCAAACTGGTTCCGTTCGGCGGAGGAACTCGGGCGGATATGGGTCAATCTCGCGGAGCTCAGTCGGGCGAGGCCGACCGTCACGCGGTATGGCTTGAGCTGCAAGGGCTGGAACCGAAGTTGAGTCCGCTCGATCCCATGGCGATTCTCGACGAAATCCAGCGCCTGGTGCCCGGTTATGAAGCTTCTCGCAGGAATCTTCTGGCCGGCAACAGCGAGCACACGTCGTTGACCAAGAGCGGTCCGGGCGCGGCACACCCTGCGGAATCGATTGCCCCGGCCAACGATGGACTGTTCAGTTCCGGCACGTTGGGACGATACTCGCGCACCTTGAAGTCAGTGATGGAAAGCCACGAAGTGAAACCCGCGGAAGTTGCTGCGGACTGACTCCGAGATACGGTATCCGGGATGCGGCAATTTGAAGTTTGTGCTTGAAGGAAACGTTGTTCGAGCCAGAGAGGAAGCCAGGCGTGGCATTGCCAATTTGGATTTTCATCCTCGCGTCGGTGATCAAGTCGGCGATTGTCCTGGTCCTGCTACTCACCGCAGTCGCATACACCGTTTGGCTGGAGCGCAAGGTCGTGGGCCACATGCAAAATCGCTGGGGACCTTCGCGGGTCGGCCCCTTTGGCCTGCTGCAGCCGGCCGCCGACGGCCTGAAGTTTCTATTTAAGGAGGATTTGACTCCGCCGCACGTCTACAAGCCGCTATTCATTGCGGCCCCGCTGATTGCCGTCATCTTCGCGCTCACCTCGATCTCGCTGATTCCGTTCGGCAACGCGATCGCGATCGGCGGATACAGTATTCCGCTTCAGATCACGGACGTGAACACGGGGCTGCTGCTGATTCTGGGAGTCACTTCGATTGGGGTTTACGGCGTGGCCTTAGCCGGATGGTCGTCGAACAACAAATATTCCTTGCTCGGCGGCCTGCGTGCGAGTGCGCAGATGGTGAGCTACGAGATTTCGCTCGGCCTGTCGCTGGTGGGCGTGCTGATCATGTCGGGCAGCTTCAGCCTGCGCGATATTGTGAACTCGCAAGCCGGACATTTCTGGGGATTCATTCCCCGCTGGAATATTTTTCATGGGCAGTTCATTGGTTTCTTCTGCTACCTGATGGCGGCTTATGCGGAGACAAACCGCATCCCGTTCGACCTGCCGGAGGCGGAAACCGAGCTGGTCGCCGGCTATCACACCGAATACAGCTCCATGAAGTTCGCCATGTTCTTCATGGCCGAATACGCGAACATGATTACGGTGGCCTGCGTGGCCACGCTGTTGTTTTTCGGCGGATGGCAGAGCCCCTTTGGCGAACCAACATGGCTCGCGGCACAGGGGGCGCCGGCGCTGTTGCTAGCCCTATTACCGGTGGTCTGGTTCCTCGCGAAGGTTTTTGTATTTCTCTTTTTGTATATCTGGGTGCGCGGCACGCTGCCGCGCTTCCGTTACGACCAACTGATGGCGTTTGGCTGGAAGTTCCTGCTGCCGCTGGCGCTGATGAATCTCATCGCCACTGCGATCGCAGTAGCCTGGTGACATAACGAAGTTCTCAGTTCTTGGTTCTCAGTTCTCAGCGCGGGGCAGTGATGCCGGCTGAGATTCCGCAGCCGAGTTTTTCCGAGAACCGAACTGGGAACTGAGAGCTGTTTTTATGAGTGTTCACTTAATCCTGTTTCTAGCTTTCGGAGCGGTCTGTGTGGCGGGTGCGGTGAACCTGCTGGCGCAAAGGCATCCCATTAACGGCGCGCTCTCCCTGATCGCCGTAATGGCTGCGCTGGCTGGCGAATACCTGCTGCTCGGGGCGGAGTTCGTCGCGGCCGTGCAGGTGATCGTTTATGCGGGCGCCATCATGGTGTTGTTTGTGTTCACCATCATGCTGCTGAATGCCGGAGAAGAAGAACGCACCCGGGGCAGCCGGGTCGCCATTTTGTTCGGGATCCCGGGCATGTTGCTGGGAAGCATCCTGGTGGGGTGGGTGGTGTTGCGCCATTCCGGAACCGAGGCGGTCGCCGCGGGCGCTTTGCCGGGCGATCCCAAGGTCATCGGGCAATTGCTGTTTCACGAATTTCTGCTGCCGTTTGAAATCACTTCGATCCTCATCCTGATCGCCATCATGGGCGCTGTGGTGTTGGCCAGCAAGCCGCCAACTTCAGCGGCCAGGAAGGTGGAGTAATGGTTCCGCTCTCCTATTACCTGGTGCTCAGCGGGTTTCTGTTCGCCTGCGGCGTGGCCGGATTCTTGATCAAACGCAACATCATTACCATCTTCATGTCGATTGAGTTGATGCTCAACGGGGTAAATCTTTCTTTCGTCGCTTTCGCGGCGCACTGGCACGTGCTGGCCGGGCAGGTGTTCGTCTTCTTCGTCATGGTGGTCGCAGCGGCCGAAGCTGCGGTGGGGCTGGCCATCATCATTGCCGTGTACCGCACGCGCGAGACTCTGAATGTGGACCAGGTGAACCTGCTCAAACTATGACGCCGAATCTCAATCTCTGGCTGATCCCGGTCCTGCCGTTGGCGGGCGCAGCGATTAATGGTCTGCTGGGGAAGAGGTCTTCGCGGACTGCCGTAACCACGGTCGGGCTGGTATTTTCCGGTGCGGCCTTCGCGTGGGCATTGTTAGTTGCGCTTCGGGTTTCCTCCGCCGTCCTTCCCCACCCGGAGTATGTTGCCCACTGGATCCGTTCGGGCAGTTTCAGCGCCGACTTCGCTCTGTATCTCGATCAACTTTCGCTGATCATGCTGCTTGTCGTCACCGGCGTCGGGTTTCTCATCCACATCTATTCTGTGGGTTACATGTGGGACGACCCCAGCTATTACCGCTTCTTCGCCTACCTCAACCTATTCATGTTTTTCATGCTGACGCTGATCCTGGCCAATAACTACCTGGTGATGTTTATTGGCTGGGAGGGCGTGGGCTTGGCGTCCTATCTGCTGATCGGGTTCTGGTTCACGAAAGATTCGGCGGCTTCGGCGGGAAAGAAAGCATTCATCGTCAACCGCATTGGCGACTTTGGGTTTCTGATCGCGCTTTTCCTGATCATCCAGCACTTCGGTTCGCTGAACTTCACTCAGGTCTTCGCCCAAGTCCAGCCGCTCGCGCCGGAAACCGCCAGCGCCGGACTTCTCACCGCGATCGGCATTCTGCTGATGGTCGGAGCCTGCGGCAAGTCGGCGCAGATTCCGCTCTACGTCTGGCTTCCCGACGCGATGGAGGGTCCAACGCCGGTCTCCGCACTCATTCACGCCGCGACCATGGTCACGGCCGGCGTGTACATGGTCTCACGGTCGCACATGATTTTTGAGCGCGCGCCGATGGCACTCATGGTGGTAGCGGTGATTGGAACGCTGACGGCGCTTTTCGCGGCGACGATCGGCATCACCCAAACCGACATCAAAAAGGTGCTCGCCTATTCCACGATTTCACAGCTCGGCTACATGTTCCTGGCCTGCGGTGTGGGGGCGTTCTCCGCGGGAATTTTTCACTTGATGACGCATGCGTTTTTCAAAGGACTGCTGTTTCTGGCGGCCGGGTCGGTGATCCATGCCGTGGGCGGCGAGCAGGACATGCGCAAGATGGGGGGACTCCGCGCCTACATCCCGGTGACCTTTGCAACCATGTTCATCGCCACGCTGGCCATTACCGGAATCCCGCCGTTCGCGGGATTCTGGAGCAAGGATGAAATCCTCTGGCAGGCTTATCAGACCAGTTGGGTTTATTGGCTGATCGGCGTCATCACCGCCTTCCTCACTTCGTTCTATATGTTCCGTTTGTTGTTCATGACGTTTTGGGGAGACTATCGGAGCTCTCAGGTTGACGAGCATGGACGGGTCCATGCCGCCCACGGGCAGGATGGACACGGCCACGGAGAGCCTCACGAAAGCCCAATGGTGATGCTGGTTCCCCTCATGATCCTGGCATTTCTTTCCATCGTGGGCGGACTGGTGGGTATCGGCAACCGCTTTGAGCATTTCCTGGCTCCCGTGTTTGCTTCGGGGGCGGTTTCAGAAACGGCTGCAGAAACGGCGAGCAGTGTCACCGAATATGTGTTGATGGGTTTTTCGGTGGCGGTTGCGTTTCTCGGCCTGTTCTTTGCGTATGTGCTCTATGTGAGCCGGCCGCACCTTCCGCGAAAGATCTCCGACGCACTGAATGGCTTCTACACTGCGGTTTTGAATAAGTATTACGTCGATGAATTTTACGCGAAGCTTTTCGTCAAGCCGCTGGTGGAGGGATCGACCAGCATTCTGTGGCAAGGGATCGACCGGAGAGTGATTGACGATACGGTGAACAACGCGGCCGAGGGAGCGGGGCAGGTTTCGGATGAGGTTCGCCACATGCAGTCCGGCAACCTGCGCTCTTATGCGGGCTGGATCGCAGCCGGCTCTGCCGTGGTGATTGCTTACATGATCTGGATGGGAGTGCGATGAGCACCGATAGTTGGAGCCCCTACATTCTCACGTTCGTGACCTTTGCCCCGCTGCTGGGAGCTTTGCTGCTGGTGATTTTTCCCCGCCGTGACCGCGACATCCGTATTTTCGCGCTGGCGTTTTCGCTGCTTACTTTTCTGCTCTCGCTGCACTTGCCGGTGCACTTCCATCGCAGCCAGGCAGAATTCCAGTACGAAATTGACCGCTCGTGGATTGCAACGCCCAACATTCACTACCACATGGGCATGGATGGAATCTCGTTGTGGCTGGTGGTGCTGACTACGTTCCTTACGCCGCTGTGCGTGTTTATCTCCTGGAAATCGGTGCGCGACCGGGTGAAGGAATTTTTCATCCTGCTGCTGATCCTCGAGACCGCGCTGATCGGCGTGTTCACTTCTCTCGATCTGTTCCTCTTCTATTTTTTCTGGGAAGCCACGCTGATACCGATGGCTTTGCTGATCGGCGTGTTCGGGCACGAGCGCAAAGTTTATGCAGCCGTAAAATTCTTCATGTACACCATGATCGCATCGGTGTTTATGCTGGCGGCGATTCTTTGGCTCTACGCTCATACCGGCACTTTCGATTTCGTCGCCATTCGTGATCAGATCGCCCGCGGGGCGCTGCCCAGCTTCCCCGCCGCGGCGCAGTGGCTTTTCCTCGGATTCTTTCTGGCTTTCGCCGTGAAGGTTCCTCTGTTTCCGTTCCACACCTGGCTGCCTGACGCCCACGTCGAAGCCCCTACGGCCGGATCCGTTCTGTTGGCCGGGGTACTGCTGAAGATGGGCACCTACGGGATGCTGCGCTTCAACCTCGGTTTGTTCCCGGAGCAGGCTCGCCACAATGCCCCCTGGATTATGACGCTGGCGCTGATCGGAATTATTTATGGCGCTCTGGTGGCCATGGTGCAGCCCAACATGAAGAAGCTGATCGCTTACTCTTCGATCAGCCACTTGGGCTTTGTGGTGCTGGGGATCTTCAGTTTCACCCAGGCGGGATTCAACGGCGCCATGTTCGTCATGCTGGCGCACGGTGTTTCCACGGGCGGACTGTTCATGCTTACCGGAATTCTGCACGAGCGCCGCCATACCTACGAGATTTCGGAATTTGGCGGTCTGGCCGCTCCTATGCCCATCTACGCGGCTTCTTTTCTATTCATTGTGCTTGCGTCCCTCGGCCTTCCGCTGCTCAATGGATTCATCGGCGAATTCCTGGTGCTCAGCGGCGCCTTCCAGGCGAAGGCTGTCTACGGAATCCTGGCGGCCACGGGCGTGATCTGGAGCGCCTGTTATTTGTTGTGGATGTATCAGCGGGTGTTTTACGGCAAAGTGACGCATCCGGCGAACCAGTCGCTACCCGATCTGTTGGCGTTTGAGAAGGCCGCGGTGTGGCCCTGCGCCTTGGCGGCGCTGGTGATGGGTATCGCTCCGATTCTGTGGCTGGGCGCGATTGATCCGGCGGCACAGGCCGCGCTCACCCCGTTCACCCAAGTCATGGGCAAGGTGGTCGGGCAATGACGAACCTGCTCTTGCCGGCCGCACTGTTCGAGACAATTCCGCAGGGCGTGGACTATATTCGCATTCTACCGGAGCTTCTTCTGTCCGTCTTCGGCATCGTAGTGATGGTGCTCGATCCTCTACTGGAGGAGGAAAAGAGCCAGAAATTGATCGGCTTTCTCGCGCTTGGCGGCACCGTTGCCGCACTGCTCGCCACCCTGTATATGGCGCAATCGCCCGGCCTAGCATTCTCCAACATGGTGAAGGTGGACAACTTCAGCGTGTTCTTCCATTTTCTGATCATCGGCATTGCCGGGGTGGTCATTCTCAGTTCGTTCGAATACATGGCGGTCGAGAAGATTCGCGCCGGAGAATACTACGCACTGATTCTTTTTGGTGCGGTCGGCATGGCGCTGATGTCTTCGGCTGTGGAATTGGTTCTGATTTTTATCGCGCTGGAAATTTCCTCCATCTCTACGTATATTCTGACCGGATTCCGCCGCAACGAGGCATCGAGCAGCGAAGCCTCGCTCAAGTATTTTCTTCTGGGATCGTTCGCCACGGCGTTTTTTCTGTATGGCGTGGCGCTCATGTTCGGCGCTACCGGATTCACCAACATCGACCAAATCAGTCGGAAGCTTGAGGCCGGGCCGGTGGTGTTACTGGTGTACGTGGCCATGGCACTGATGTTGGTCGGCCTGGGATTCAAAGTCGCGGCTGCTCCTTTCCATATTTGGACGCCCGACGTGTACGAAGGCGCCCCCGCTCCGATCGTGGGTTTTATGTCCACCGCGCCCAAGGCGGCGGCGTTTGCCGTGCTGTTGCGTGTGGTGTTCACCATCAATGCACCCGGCCGTGTCGGGCTCCTCTGGCTCGCTGCAGCCCTTTCCATGACTTTGGGCAATGTGGGAGCTCTGGTCCAGAGTAACGTCAAGCGGCTGCTGGCTTACTCTTCGATCGCCCATGCCGGCTATCTGCTGATGGCCTTCGCCATGACGGACTCGGCAAATTCCACAGCCGGGATTGCCGCCGCCATGTTTTACACTGCAGCCTATGCCGCTATGAACGTGGGTGCGTTCGCTGTGGTCAGCCATTTTGGCAACGCCGGCGAACGTTATGTGAGCCTCGAAGACTACGCCGGTCTCGGCCGCAGCTCTCCAATGCTGGCGGCCACGCTCACCATTTTCCTGCTCTCCCTGATGGGCATTCCCATGACCGGCGGTTTTTTCGCCAAGTTCTACGTCTTCAGCGCCGCGGTGAAAGCTCACCTGATTTGGTTAACGCTCATCGGTGTGATGAACAGCGCCATCGCAGCCTACTATTACCTCCGCATCATCGTCGTGATGTATATGCGTGAATCGCGCAAGCAGGTCCCGGTCACGCCGATCCCGTTTGGATTGGGGGTCGCGCTCGCGATTAGCCTGGGGGCGACCTTTTATCTCGGCATCCTGCCGAACCGGGTTCTCGAATACGCTCAGCAATCCGCTCCGGAGTTGCTCCCCGTGCCGCTGCCCGCTGCCTATGCGAGGACCGCTCAAACACAGCCTGCGGAGGCCCTTCCACAGCGCTGATTCTTGTGCTAAAAATCGAGAAACGCGCATTGACAAGAACCTTCGATCGCGTGCATCATGGGTGAAACAAGTTTGTGAGTCAGTCCTTCACTCTCAAGGAACTGACGGATGGCCTGGAGGCAAGCAATGTACAAATTGATTCATCAGCTATGGTCGGAAGATGCGGGACAAGATATCGCGGAATACGCGGTAATGTTGGCGGTAATTCTGGTTTTGGTGGTCGGAACGGTTCGCTTGATCGGGTCGAACGCCAATAATGTATTCTCAACCGCAGCCAGTTCGATCCAGTAGGCGGCGAATTCCGCAGTTTGAGACCACGTCGTCCCATTTGTAGCGTGACAGAAACTTTATGACAAGATTTACCTCAGGCTCTGCCTTTACCGCTGACTTCTGGTTCCGAGAGAACGCGGCTGCGGAGCAGCTTGGAGTGAGGTTGAGCCACTGACGGCCACCTAAACTAACAAGCCTCAACCGCAAGCCGCGATCCCGGGATCGCGGCTTTTGTTTTCTCGGAGACTCATTCAAGGAGAACCGTCGCGATGATTGTCAACATGTCAGAGAAAGCCACCGAGCAGGAAATCAACCACATCATCGAACGCATCCGCGAAGCCGGGTATCAGCCCCACGTCACGCGCGGCACCGAGCGCACGATCGTCGCCGCGGTGGGGAGCGGTCGTCGCCATGAGATCGAAGCGCTTCAGGTCGCGCCCGGAGTGGACAATGTTGTCGCCATTGCTCAGCCCTTTAAGCTGGTGAGCCGCCAGGTAAAGCCGGAACGCTCGGTGGTGAAGATCAATGGCGTCGCGATCGGCGGCCCTGAAGTGGTGGTCATCGCCGGCCCCTGTTCGGTGGAGTCGCGCGCCCAGTTGCTCGACACCGCACACGCGGTAAAGCGCGCCGGAGCCGCCATGCTGCGCGGGGGAGCCTACAAGCCGCGCACCTCCCCCTATGACTTTCAGGGCCTTGGCCTGGAGGCGCTCAAGATTCTGCGGGAAGCCCGCGAAGAAACCGGGCTTCCGGTGGTCACCGAAGTGATGAGCACCGAAGACGTTGACGTCATCTGCGAACACGTCGACATGCTGCAGGTGGGAGCGCGCAACATGCAGAATTTCGCGCTACTCCGCCGTCTGGCGACGATCAACAAGCCCATTCTGCTGAAGCGCGGACCGTCGGCCACCGTGAAAGAGTGGCTGCTCGCGGCCGAGTACCTGTTGTCTGGAGGCAATCAACAGGTAGTGCTGTGCGAGCGTGGCATCAAGACTTTTGAAACCGAAATGCGCAACACCATCGACTTGGCGGCGGTCGCCCTGGCCCGCGATTTGTCGCATCTGCCGGTCATTGCCGATCCTTCCCACGGTACCGGCAAACAGAGCCTGATTGCGGCGGTCTCCCGCGCGGCCGTCGCGGTCGGCGCCGACGGTCTTATGATTGAGGTGCATCCGTGCCCGGAACGCGCTCTGTCGGACGGGGCTCAGTCTCTCGACTTCGCGGGATTCGGCAAGGTCATGCGGGCGCTGGCAGAACCGCTGCGGCAGACCGCCAGCCTGCCCGCGGCGGTGACGGCTTCGTCGTAAAACCGTATCGGTTGGGATGCTTAGCGATTACGAATTATGGGCGCCACTTGGCGATTCGTTTCTGTACTGGCCAGGAGTCTTTTGAACGTCGGGCCCTGAAGGGCCAAGCGGGAGCAGCTCGTGCTGGCATACGCGCAGACCACGCACTGGAGCGGCAACGCCAGGTCTGGTCGAGGCCGGTTGCTCCAATTGGAGGCGGGAGCCGCCCCATGCTAGCGTTAGCGCAATGGCAGCCGGTGTTTCGGTGTTTTAGCGAATCTCGGCTAGGGAGTGCTCGAGCGCGCCGCGCTTCGGTGCAGGCATGGCGCCCACTTCGCTCGCCACCCACGCGCCCACCAGATTGGCCACTTCGTTCATCAGATCGAGAGACGCGCCATGCAGGTACTCGTGCACCAGTCCTGCGGTAAATGCGTCACCCGATCCCACCGTATCCGCTACTCGGACCCGAAACCCTGGATGCTGGCTCGAATCCTCGCCCCGCACCAGCATACTTCCCCGTCCGCCCCGGGTGAGGCACACCAGCTTCAAATCATAGGTGCGGATCAACCATTGCGCCGAGGATAACTCATGCTGGTGCGGAGCCTTATTCAAGGTCATGATCTTCGGCAATTCCTCGTCGTTCAGCTTGACGATGTCGGCCAGCCGCATTGATTCCGCAAGCACTTCCTCGGAGTAATAGGACTGCCGGAGGTTGACGTCGAACACCTTCACCGTGCGCGGCGGAGTGGCGTCAAGAAAATGTCGAATCGTGGCGCGGCTTTCCTCCGAGCGTTGCGCCAGCGATCCGAAACAAACCGCGTCCGTCTTTTCGGCGAGGTGCTGCCAATCCAGCGTCCACTCCAGAGAATCCCAGGCCACCGGATGCGCAATCTCAAATCGCGCCAGCCCCTTGCCATCGAGTTCAACCTTCACGGTGCCGGTGGGACGCTGACGGTCAGTCTGCACATGATCGATGTCGAGGCCGAGTTCCTCCATGCGGCGCAGCGCGTCCAGTCCCGGCGAATCCTCGCCGACGCGGCTCGCCACAATCCCCTGATCTCCCATGAGCGTCGTGATGTAGGCGAAGTTTGCCGGTGCACCACCCAAGCACGTGCGCTCCGGCAAATGGTCCCAGAGCACTTCGCCCAATCCCACGACTTTCTTTTTCATGGTCGATTCATCGGGATAGATTTAGGTCCTGTAGCTTCAGCGCAGCGCAGATAGAAAGAGGGACTCCCGAAGGAATCCCCCTGTGAGTTACTTCGTGGTCTCTCTAGAACGTGAGTTTCAACGCGAACTCGATCTGACGCATGCCGGTGGTGGAACCGGGCGAAGAGTCGGACTCGATGTCGGTTACATTTCCGTTGCCGGCGCAGTCAATGCATTGGCCGGAACCACCTTGATTGTTATTGAAGCCTAGAACGGGATGGTTGAACAAGTTAAATACATCCATACGGAACTGAGCTTTCACTCTCTCCGTGATGGAGAAGTTCTTCATGGCCGCCCCATCCCCGAAGAAGGCTCTCGGTCCACGTAAAGTGAGTAGCCCCACGTTCCCTAGAGCACCGCAAGCAGGCATCGCCCATCCGGGTCCGGTGGGTCTCGCCAAGGTACAGGTGTCCACTCCCGGAGTAAGTTCCGCGGCGGGATACGCCAACGTTGGGATGGGCGTAAAGAACGGTACCGTGTGGGTTTGAGGATTGAAACTGCCGGCGCCTACATGGAACGAACCATTTTTATCAGGACGGCATAGTCCGACATCGTTGACCTGGCCGCAGTTCGAGAAGCCCGGAGTCCAAGGCAGCCCTCCGCTCCAATTCGTCGTGCCGGTGATTTGCCAGCCTCCAATAATCAAATCCTCCAGCCGTCCGGAGTTTCCCGCGAACGACTTCCCCTTGCCGAAAGGCAATTCATATACCAAGCTCGTCACCCATACGTGATCGCGGACCTGATCGTCCGGCCCGTAGGAGTAGGCGTGATTGTCGGCGTAGTAATTGCTGTCGTACTTGTCGGCGTGTGCAAATGTGTAGTGCGACAACAGTTGCAGTCCTTGCGAGAAGCGGCGGTCGACTTTGATCTGCAGCGCATTGTAGATGCTGCTGGCGTCATTGCCCAGGTAGTTGCCTTGATCGGTGGAGCAACATTGCAAGACTCCGGGCACGATGCTGGAAACCCCGGGAATTGCGACGTTTGTAGGATCCGGATAGCCTGTGTAAGTAAACCGATTGAACAGAGGACGTCGCTCGACCTGTGGTACGTCGGGAGAGAACCCTGGAGCTGAGCCGGTTGCGGAGACCACAGCAGTTCCGGATCCGATGAATGGCTGATTCACATTGTAGGTGTTGCCGTCGCCCGCGAATCCATGAGTTCCTTTGTTGCCAATATAGGCCACTTCGATTGAGGTAGACCTATCCAACTGATGCTGTACCGTCGCGTTCCATGCATCCAGTGCGGGCAGGCGCTGGAAGGTTGGGCGAATATGTGGCTGGGTACAATTCTGACCCGAGGGCCCACCGCCCAAAGATGCGGGAAGAGTACCCGACTGGTAGCATTGCGGTCCCGGCACCGGCAACAGTCCGTTCGATGGGATCGCGGGGAAGACAAAGATCGGTGGCCCTTGGTCTAAGGTGAAAGCGCCAAACTTGTTGGAAACGGTCGGTTGGACCAACTGACTCGCCAGCACAGGGAGGTTCTGGGTCACAGCATGCCCGAAGTTGGACCCAAACACGCCCATATCGTAGCTGCGACCGTACCCCATGCGGACTACCGTTTTCGGGGTCAACTGGTAAGCGAATCCGACGCGTGGAGCGAAGTAGCTCCACTTGTTGTCGATGTTGCCGTTTAGCCCGATCCCGCCCTCACCTGCGATCCGGTCGTAGCCCTGCACGATGTTGCTGAATCCGCCCTGGTCCTTACCGTTGACGTACTCGGGGAAGTAGACTTCCCAACGCAAGCCGTAGTTAAACGTAAACTTCGGCGTGACGCGCCACGTGTCCTGACCGTAGTAGAACATGCGATGCTGCCGCTCCGCTGCGGTAGTGCTCGTACTTACATAGCGGCTCAAGTTGGTAACATCTCCCAGCAGAAAGGTCGCAAGGTCAAGCCCGCCAGAACCGCTGCTTCCGGTGGCTGCACTGCTGAATGAATAAACACCCGTGCGATTGGAGTCGCTCGGCACGCGCAGGTTCCGGGCGTAGCGGAAGTCAGCCCCAAACTTGAACTGATGGTTCCCGTGCATTTTTGTAACGTTGCCAACAAATTGGAACTGACGCTCGCGCTCCACCAGCGGGCAGTTGCAGCGCGCCACTCCAAGTCCATCTCCGAAGTTCGACAGGTTGCTCGAGGTGTTGCTTCCGCTGGCATTGTCCATGTCGAACTCGCCCAAGCCGGAAGTGAAATTGTCTCCCATGTTCGCGTTGGGGATGCCGAACGCCGTCATTGCAGCCTTGCCGGCATCGGGCTTATTGGTGAGCGGGTTGTATTGGAAATAGCCGAACCGGAAGTCGCCCAGCAAGCTTGAACTGAATGTCTTGGTGACGCCGGTTGCCAGACTGTAGTTGTGAACGTTGGAACTGCCCGCCAGACCCCCGGGGCCGTAACCAATGCCGCCCACGGTGCCCAGACTCGGTGCGCCGGACAAACTGAAATAATTCAGACTGAAGCGGCCGAATACGCTCAGGCTTTGACTCGCCGCGTAGTCGATTCGAGTATCAAAGCTGTTCTGATTGTAGGGACCAGAACCGGATCCCACAAAGTTGTTCAGGCAATTCAACGCAGTCCCTGCGCACGTGCCGCTGCTGGTGGGTGAAGGGAAGGCAGCTAATATGTTCATCGCCGCCGGGGAAAGCATGCCCACCGGAATCAGAAATTGGTTGGGATATCCGCCAGTCGTCCCGCTGCACGTTCCGGGCGTGACGTCTCCCAAGGGTCCGCAAATCGCCAGTCGGCCCGAACCGTCTACCGCCCCCGTCTTTGGATCGTAGATAAATGGAGATCCATTATTCGCAATCATCTGAGCGTAGTCGCTCAAGTTGCAATACGTTCCGCCGGCCACGCAAGTGGTGTCGGCCAGCGTCGTTGGAACCGTCTCCAGGTTGCTGATACCGTTTTTCTGCCGCGTGGTCTGGTAATCGCCGAAGAAGAACAGCTTGTTCTTGATGATTGGTCCACCAATCGTCCCGCCGAACTGCTGCCAGCGCGAAGATGGGATCAATCTTCCCGTAACGGGGTCGGGCTGGTATTGAGTAAATGGATCGCGTGCGGACAAGGCGTCGGTACGCCGGAACCAGAAGCCGCTACCGTGAATGTCGTTGCTGCCCGATTTGGTCTGCACCGTCACCACGCCTGCTACCGCTTTGCCGAACTCGGCATCGTAGTTGCCTAGCGAGATCTTGGCTTCCTGAATCGCGTCCAAGTTGGGGTTCACCACAATAATTCCTAAAATAGGATCTTGGTTGTCGGTTCCATCCAACTCAAAAGCGGTTCCGCTAAAATGCTGGCCGTTTACGAAAATCTGCTGACCACCCTGAGGATTCTCCGTAGCAGCGTGGCTCCAGCCAACTAGCTTTTGGGTGCCGGGAGATAACAATTCAAAGGACGTAAAATTCCGGTTCAGAATCGGGGCGTCTTCGACCATGCGAGAATTGAACTCGATGGAGACGTCCTCGCGGTCGGTCTTGAGCTGCGGGGCCTCGGCCGTCACTTCCACCTGCTCGCTGGCGGAGCCCACTTGAAATTGACCGTCCACCTTCTCACCGCTATCTGCATTGACCTGGATGTTCTTGAACTCGATCGTCTTGAATCCTGTGTTTTCGATCCGGACAGAATAGACATCGGGGATCAAATGAGTTACCGAGTAGTTGCCACTCTCATTCGTGGTGGCCTCGGTGGAAACATTCTTGGTCTGACTGGTGACCGTGACTTTCGCTCCAGCCACGGCCGCCCCGGACGGATCGGTTACCGTGCCCAAAATACTGCCGTAGACGGCCTGACCGAGTGCGCTCGGCACCCACAGACTGCACAGTAGACTGAACACAGCCACTGAGATCCATACTGACCTTTTCATGAACTTCCTCCAAGAACTTGTCCAGCGAAGTGCCCCAGGAATGCAGAGGGTGATTGTGACCACCGACCGTGCAGTCGTAGTACAAAACAATTATCTGGATTAAGTTTCACTAGGTTTGATACCGTTACAGGGTGTAAAGTCCCAGCATTGCAGTAAGATACGACGTTCGTTACTTCAAACTGATATGGCTGTCACTCACGCTCTCGCGCTCGGCCGCGAACAATGCTTCCAGCAAGTAGATAAACTTATTAAAAGTCATAGCCTGCGGACGTCCGAATCGCTCTGCAAACTGCTTCGCTACCTGGCCGAACACTCGCTCGATCATCCCGGAATCGCGCTCAAGGAGTACCAGATTGCTACCGAAGTTCTGGGCCGGCCCGCTGGATTCGATCCCCAAAGCGACTCCACGGTTCGCGTCCAAGCCGGGCGATTGCGGGTGAAGCTCGCCGAGTACTATGCACATGAGGGCCCCGACGATCCCATCGTGGTCGAGGTGCCCAAAGGATCCTACACCCTTACCTTTCACCTCCGGCCTTCCAAGTCGGGTGTTCCAGCAGCCGTCCCGCTCGTTCTAGAACCTGCAGGGAAAAAACAGGAGGCTCATCCCCTCAGTCGGGGTTGGGTAATTACGGTCGCGGTTTTTTCGGTTCTGCTGGCCGCATCGTTGTCGACCACCGCAATCCTGCTCTCGCAGCGTACGCGCATGCAGGCCGCGACCAGCCAGGCCGTTCCGGTTGCGTATCAGATTTTCTGGAATCGTTTCTTGACCGGCCCACAGCAGCCCTGGGTCATCTTCAGCAACGGCAACTTTGTGGGAAGGCCGGAAACCGGAATGCGCTACTTTAATCCATCCAGGGACCGACCCACTTTCATTCTCGACCACTACACCGGCGTGGGCGAGGTGCTGGCCATTCACGATCTGGACCAGGTTTTCGCTTTCCTCAATCGTCCGATCCGGGTCAAGCGCGGAGCCCTGTTCTCCCTGGACGATGCCAAGAACAACGACCTGATTTTCGTTGGTTCGCCCTCGGAAAATCTCACCCTGCTTGATATTCCTGGAACCCGGGAGTTTGTTTTCCAGCGCTTGGACTCTGGGCTTCGAAAAGGAGATCTTGCCGTACTGAACGTTCATCCACTGCCCGGAGAGCCCAAAACATTCCTGGGGACGCCTGCAAATCAGCCGACCACGGAGGACTATGCGGTGGTCAGTCTTCTGCCCGGCCTGGATTCATCGCGATCGATCTTGATCCTGGCCGGTGATACGACCTTCGGCACGCAGGCGGCGGTCGAGTATGTTTGCCGGGAATCCTCGATCAAGGAATTGCTGCAACGTCTGAACGTCTCGAAGCCCAGCGAACTGAAGCCGTTCGAAGCCCTCCTCCACGTTAAAATCGCGCATGGAGTTCCCGTCATGACCGACCTGGTATCGGTTCGCAATCGGAGCAACTGAAGAGGTGGCACAGCACGAAGCTATTGCGGTGCCGTCACCGGAGGATCCAAGTCCGCAGCTTGCTTAAATTCTTTCTGCGCTTCGTCGTTGTGACCTTGCTGGCTCAACGCGAGGCCAAGCTGATAATGAGCCGGCGCGTAATTCGGCTCTGATCTGATGGCGGAGCGGAATTGTGCAATCGCACCGTCCACATCGCCCGCCCCAAGCAGTCTCTTTCCCGAGTTCGTGGAAAACGTCGCTGCCTGTAAATTATTAGTCGAGGCGGCAATTTTAGCTCCTGCCTTCGCTTCCTCGGCGGCACCCTGCGCGTCTCCTAACTGCCGCAGGACGGCGGCCAGCGTGGTATGTGCTCCGGCAAAGTCTGGCTGCAGCCGGATCGCCTCCTGCAGCGCCGCTTTGGCTTCCGACAGTTTTCCCTGCTGCTTGAAAACCGTGCCCAGCGTGTAATAGGCTTCCGCGTACGTGGGCTGATTCTGAATCGCCGATTGCAACTCTCGAGTTGCCTTGTCGAACTCGCCTCTTTGCCAGAACAGAACGCCGAGGGTGTAGTGCGCATCCGCCAAGTCGGGCTGCAGGCGGATCGCATTCTGGAATTCGGGAACCGCCTTGTCGAGCTGATCTTTCAGCTTGTAAGCCAGCCCGAGGTTATAGTGCAGCGAGGCATTCTCGGGCGCCAACTTCAGCGCCCCCTCCAGTTCCGTGATGGCGGCATCGAAATCCGCGCGCTGCAAATATGCGATGGCTAAGTTTCCTTGAAACGTGCCATCGTCCGGGCGCAGTTGCGCCGCCGTCGTGAATCTTGGAATCGAGCCTACCGCGTCCCCCTTCTGCAGAAGCGCCAATCCCAAATCGTTGTTTGCCTCGGCGTCCTGGGGCCGCAGCTTTACCGCCTCGCCGAATGCAGTCACGGCACCGTCGCTGTCCCCGGCATGCTGGCAGGCAAGTCCCAATTCAATCTGCAATTCAAACCAGTCGGGTCTCAACGCGGCAGCCTTCCGTAATTCCTGCAAGGCGTCTCGAGTTCTTGATTGTGCGGTTAGAGTCTTCGCGAGATAGTAGTGAGCTGCAGCGTCTGGCGGAGCCAGTTCAACCGCCTTGCCTAATTCGCTTGCGGCGTCGTCCAATTGCTGGGACTGCAAATGCACCACGCCCAGATGAAAGTGAGCCTGCTCCAGAGTGGGTTGCAAACGCAAGGCATCTTGGAATGCAACCTGGGCGTCGGCAAATTGATTTCGCTGCGCCAGGATCGTTCCTAGTTCATCGCGCAAGTCGGCGCGTTCGGGGGCAAGTTCCACCGCGAGCCGCATCTGGGACAAAGCCTCATCCCCGGACTGCTGGCTCAGAATCCGGGCCAACGAGCGGTGCGCCTCGGCATTCTGTGGCGCAATCTTGACCGCGGCGCGTGCCTCCTGTTCGCCCTCGGCGGACTTTCCCTGTTGTGACAGCACGCCCGCCAAAGTCAGTCGCGCCTCCACGAAATCGGGATTGGCTTTAAGGGCGGCTCGAAGATGCGTAACCGCCGCATCCGCTTCTCCTTGTTGGGCCAATACCCAGCCCAGCGCCGACTGGGCCGCAGCATCATTCGGTCGAAGCCGTACCGCCTGTTCAAATTCGGCGCGCGCACGCGCGACATCGCCGCTTTGCAGCGCCTCTTGTCCATTCTTCAGCGCCAACTGCTCCGCGGATTTCTCCCGAGCAGCCGCTGTCTGTGCCAGCGAGCCGACGTTGACCGCAAGGATTACCACGGCAAGTAAACAGACGAGCCTGGACAAGTGTTGGAACACGATGAATGGAAGAAGATGTTCGAATCTTTCCCGCATTATATCCAAAGCCTCGCGCCACACTCCCGGGCATGCTCGATATTCAGGGATCGCTCCGCCGCTACCCGACCATGAAGAAAAAGAAATCGAGGCCGCGAACCAATATTCATTTTCAAAATTTCTCTTGACATCTATATCATCCATTGATACATCTCTCGTGGATATAGTGTTGGGCACAGGCCGATGGCAATGAAGCGAACTGAACTTCCTGAAGAACTGCGACCGTTGCTGCCCCTGACCCCCGCCGTGTTCTATGTTCTATTTTCTCTCGCCGATGGCGAAAAGCACGGTTACGCCATCATGCAGGAGATGGCGACGCTGTCGGACGGCAAGTTTCGCATGGGCCCGGGCACACTTTACACCACGCTGCAGCGCCTGCTCGATCTCGCGCTCATTGAAGAGGTCGCCGGAACCGGTGCCGCCGCCGACCACGAGAGCCGGCGACGCTACTACCGCCTGGCTGGGACCGGCAAGGTTCTGTTGGAGTCCGAGATCGGTCGCATGGATTCCGTCGTGCGACTCGCCAGAAGAAGAAAACTGATTCCCGGAACTGCCGGATAACGGAATTGCGGAGTGACCTGATGCCCAAGATCATTCGATTGAGCTGCTACGTGTATCGCCGTATGCTGATCTTCTATCCCCGCGATCTGCGCCGCAGATTCGGCTCGGAGATGGTCGAAGTTTTTGCGGACCAACTTTCCGAAGTCGCGCTGGAACAGGGTTCGATCGGAATGCTGTCGCTGTGGAGCACCGCATTGTGGGAATTATTGAGCGTGGCTGCGCCGGCGCGTCTCCAAAGTACAACCTTGATCGCCAGTACAGTTTCGTTCCTCGCCTCATCGGCGATGTTCCTGGCAATCCTTGGCACGGTTAAGCACTCCTAACAAAAACTCATCGAATTGCATCCTTTTCCCGGTAGCCGTCACGGAGGAATCCCATGGAAACGGCGTTGCCGTCGTCACCCCGCCAATCGGCAACTCCTAGGCGCTCCCTCGCGACCGACGTGGGTGCTTACATCGCGCTGGCCTTCGGTTTCTCGTGGATCATGACGATCGGCGTCATCAAGCTCGGCTTCGCTGAGGAGTATCTGAACATCGGCATCGCGGGTCCCGCCCTCGCGGCACTGCTTCTGTCCCGGCATCGCCAGCCCGGTCCGGTTCGTCCTTCGGCAAGCAGGTGGCTGGGGTGCGGTGTCCTGCTGGCACCGTCCTGGATTGTGCTTAGCGCGCACTATCTGTGGTGGCACGACATCGCTGCGCCGGTCCGCGTCAATCCCTGGTTGCTTCTACCAGCCCTCCTCCCGGCGTGGATTCTTTCCGGCGTCTTCTCCGCGAAGGAAGGCGAGCGCTGTCTGGTGCGGCGCTTGGTCCATACGCCGGACCGCTGGCGATATATGCGCTGTTGTACTTCCCGGTTCTTCGGGGCATCCCCTCGGTAGTTGCGCATGCTCTGGGAGCGCGCCTGATTTGGCCAAGCCTCGGCGGATTCACCATGGCCGCCATCGGCAGCGCGGCAATATTCTTTCTCTACAACCTTCTGTTTGTTGCCACCGAGGAAGAGCCCGGCTGGCGCGGATTTCTTCTCGACCGCCTGCAACGCAACTTTTCGCCGCTTTCCGCTACGTTGTTGATCTGGCTGCCCTGGGCCCTATGGCACGCTCCTGTGGATTATTACCGTCCCACTCGCTTTACCTGGGTACAAGAAATACTGCTGCGCGTAGTATTCTTGATTCCCCTGTCGATCGTTCTCACCTGGTTTTACAATCGCTCTGGCCGTTCGATTCAGGCAACCGCAATCTTTCATGCATCGATGAACACGTTCCCTTATGTGGTCCCGTACTACCAGGCTGCATGGTTTGTCATCTTTATTTTCGCCGCCTACGCGGTGATTGCAGATCGCATGTGGTCCCGCGGCTCGATCGCCGCAGGTTGAGGTGTTCGGAGGGAAGCCAATCCTCAATCCTCAGTAAATTCCCTTCCCCGTCTGTGTGCTCTCAATCTTTCCGCGCTCCACCGAGAGCGAGTACGCTGTCCCTCCATCGCCAGTCCACAACCTCAAATCAAAATGTCCGCCGGGCGGAGCCCGATACACACTCACGTTCCGAAACGTAAGCGGAACTCCTTTCTCGCAAATCTCGGGCGACTGCGGTGGACGCAGAAAATATGCGCCCCTTCCCGTGCCCACCACCGTCGCCTTCCCATCCGCCTCCACCAGCAATGCTGATTGTTCGTCGATCGCGACTTCTCGTGGAGCCTGGCTCCATCCATCCTTCATGATGCGCGCCAGAAATCCCAGCGTCCGCCCCATGCGATCACGCTTGGCGAAGTGCGAGTCGGTCAGCCGATTTTCCAGATGAGGAACCTTCAGGAAATCGCGCGTCAGCGTGACGCGCTCGAAATAAGGATCCAGCAATACCTCCGCCGATGACAGATTCTTGTCGTCCGGCTTATCTCCCATCGCGCTATAGACAAATTCTCCCTCGACCGCCAGCCCCGCGCTGGTCCCGCCAATCGGCGTGCCCGCCTTAATGTTTTCGTTAATCGCACTCTCCACCGGAGTTCCCTTCCACCCGCGAAGATAATTCGCCTGATCTCCTCCGGCGATGAATATTACTTCTGCCTTGCCTATGATCTCCGCCACCGCAGGGTCCTCGGCCGCCTCGCGATTTGGGATGATCAGCGTCGCCACCGAATTCGCCTTGCACAATTTATTTACGTACAAGTTGTAATCGTCATCGCCGCTCGCACGCAGGATCAAAAAATCCCCGCCATTTCCTCTCTTGCACAGCCAGACAAATGCTTCCTCAAGGTCGCTGCCTCCACCCATCATGGCGATGCCCGCCACGGGTTTGGTCCGAACGTCTTCTTTGTTGCCAATGCGAAAATACTTGTAGGAGTCGGCGCCCGCCGGATTCGACGCGCAGGCCACGATGAATACCAGCAGGAGCCGCCATAGGGGAGTCTTGATCACGCTGAGAATATATCTCAGGGGCGCGATATTCCGCTGGGCTGAGCAGATCGGGTAAGGTTTTACGGAACACTACGATCAGAGCGACCGCTTGGAGGCCGAAATGGTAGTCAGTAAGTTATCGTCCGCGCCTTCCTCTGCCAGACGCTTTCGGGCGACGGTGTTCAACCGAAAGTCCACCCCGAATTTCTGAACCAGAGTCGTCATCCGCTTGCTCGTGATCCCTCCGCTGAGCCCGGTTTCGACATCTCCTAAGGAGAACGGCGATGCTTTGCCCTTTGCGTCCTTCGCCGAGCTGGGCAGAGTGCGCGGGAGCGTTTGGGGCGACGTTTGCGCTACCGTTGTCTCGGTTGCGCGCCAGTTTGCTTCTTCCGGCGAGATCAATCCCTGGGCTAACATCGCCGCCAGCTTATCCTGCGAAGCTTTATTTTGCTGCTTCGCCGCTTTCCGAAACCATTTCGCCGCCTCATGCTCATCTTTCGGAAGTTTTTCTGCGCCGTTCAGATACATGTAGGCCAACGCGTACTCGGCCCCGAAATAGCCTTGCTCGGCCGACTTCCGCAGCCACGCCAGCCCTTGCACTGGATCTCTCGCGACTCCTGTCCCTGCCATGTAATCTCTGGCCAAATAGTATTGGGCGATTGCGTCCCCTCCCCGGGCTTTGCCTTGGACTGAGGCAAAATCCTGATCCTGAGCTGCAACTGAGGCCGCCGCAATGGCGCAGACTGCAAACACACGAAACGATGAGGAGCGGAGAATCATGGAGAATCCTCCCGCCCTAGCCGGGCAGGATCGACATCTGGCCGCCGATTGTAAGCAGCCTCCCGCCCCAAGTCAATTGCGAGCCCGGGGCACAAGTTCGGGGACGGGAAATTCCAACCGTACACCGCGTCCAGCTAATCGGGAAAGGACCTTGACAGTGGAACGTTTCTGCCTGAGCATTCCTTGCTATGCAATCTGTTACCGGCCAGCCGGGATTCCCTGATTTCTGGCCGATGGGCGTGACCAAATGAAATACTGCTCCACCTGTCATAAGACCTATCCGGCCGACTATAACGTCTGTCCCGCGGATCAGACCGCTCTGCAAAGCGCGCATGAGCTTCAGCCGGGGATGATCATTCGCAACAAGTACGAGATTCTGGATCGGATCGGCGTGGGCGGGATGGGGGTTGTCTACCGCGTCCGGCACCTCACCTTCAACGAAGTGTGTGCCATCAAGATTGTCAATGACGGCATCGCCGGGGACGCGAACTTCCTGCAACGCTTTCAGAAAGAAGCCGTGGTGACCCGCAAACTCCGGCACCCAAATGCGGTCCGAGTGGATGATTTCGACTATACCGAGGACGGCCGCCCCTTCATTGTGATGGAACTGGTGCAGGGAAAAAATATCGGCGAGATCCTTCAGGAAGAAGGGCCGTTCCGCGTCCCGCGGGCGGTCCGCATCGCGACCCAAGTGGCGCGGGCGCTCGGAGTCGCTCACAAGCTCGGAGTGGTCCACCGGGATATCAAGCCGGGCAACATTCTCCTCACTACCGACGAGCAGGGTCAGGAAACCGCCAAAGTTCTCGATTTCGGGATTGCGAAACTCCGCGAGGTTGCCGGCGACGCCCATGCGGGAATGACCATGACGGGCATGGTCGTGGGGACGCCGCTTTACATGTCGCCGGAACAGTTCATGGGGAAAAAAGCGGGGGAGGAAATTGACGGCCGCACTGATCTTTATTCGCTGGGCGTTGTGCTTTATCAGATGGTGACGGCGCAGCTGCCCTTCGAAGGAGACACGCTGTATTCCCTGATGATGCAGCACGTGGAAGGGGCGGTGCGGCCGCCTCACGAACTGGTTCCGGAATTACACATTCCGGAGTCGCTGTCGCAAGTGATTCTGAAATCGATCGACAAAGCGCGCGAGCAACGATTTCAGACGGCAGAGGAATTCATCGCTGCGCTGGATCAAGTGGCCGATCAGGCGGCAAAAGTTCCGGCGGCGAGCGACGAGGTTTCGTCAGATCAGATCGCGCCCATCGATGCCACATCTTTGTTCCGTGGTTCGCAGGCTTCCCCAGTTCCAACCAAAACCGGACCATCCGTGGCGGCCAGTGGGATGACTCCGCCACTTTCAACCGCCGCGCCCATGGCCGTGCCGATTGCCGCGCCAGCTTCGGCAGCAAGCAGCGTAAGCACCGCTCCGCCAGCAGACTCCCTGCTGGTAAACAGTGCCGCTCAGCATTTGTTTCTGCAGCCGCGAACCTTTCGGCTGAAGCATTTCCTGCTCCTCATGGCTCTGGGCCTGGCAGCCGTGCTGGTTGCTGGCGTCGGATATCTAAAGTATCAATCGTGGCGGCGATTGACGATTGAAAGCGCGGTCACTGAGAAGCTGAATCATGCTCCATCACCAACTCTGCGCCAAGCCGCAGTAAGAGTGTTTGTATCGGACACTCGTGGAGTAACCCTCGACGGAAAAGTCCCGAGTCGAGAGGATTTTCTGGCGGCAGGCGATCTGGCGGCTTCGGTTCCCGGCGTCACCCATGTGATCAATCGAGTCGAGTATCCCGCTGCCATTCCGGCAGGGACTTCCTCAGTGGCTCCTCCCGGCATTCCCGGCGAATCCGCTGAGTCGCTCATAAACCAGGGCAGTGCATTTTTGGATGCCGGGGATTATCCCGCGGCCATCGAGTGCTTCCGCAAAGCTGCGGCGGATCCCAGCAACAAAGGCGCACAGGAACTGTTGGACCGGGCGCAGCGAGCCCAGAAGACGGAAGAGCAGTTACTCAGAAAGCGGCAGTGATCCGGCGTGGGCGCCCCATGCAAACGCCGTGAGAAGGGGCGCCGCACCCGTACCGTTACAATTGCGTGTCTCCGAACCGGTGCGTCATCACGACCCCTGGCTGAACGCCTCCTTCACGACTTGAGCTTCGGTTTGATCCGCTTGCGCCTGCTGATCTTGCAGAGCCTTTTCGGCGCTCGCGTCCGGGGGCGGGGGTGGAACGTCCGAGGCGACCGTAGCAGTGTCCGGAGCTTTTGGTAGACCGCTCGTCCCCTGCTTGGAGGCCAGGTCCTTCATGCCATTGTCGAGCTGCTCCTGGAAGTGATTGTGCATTTCCTGCAGATCGTCGACCCCGACAGCCACTTGTTTGCCCGGAGCACAATCCGCCTTCTTCCCGGCGGAAACACTGACTGCCACCTTGTTGTCGTCGTCGGGAGTGTCGGAAATGCGTGTGATCACATCGCCGGCGGTTAGCTGGCACTCCTGGCCGTCACCGGTCACCGCCAGATCGCTGGCCACCACAAACGTCCGTCTCGCGGGATCAAGAGCGGCAGGCACTTCTTCACTCGTCGGGGAACTGGTCGCGGATGCCTGCGGCGCATCCGACGCGGCCGGGGCCGGTTTTGCCTCCGTCTGCTCGGCGGCGAGCTGCGCCTTCACTTCTTCGGCAATCGCTGCCTTCACCTCGGGAGTCAGAGTTACGGTCCCAGAATTCGCGGCCTGGGCATCGTTTCCCCCACTGGGTTGCGATTGCTGGGCCGAAGCATCGTTCGCGGCGGCGTCGTTGGCGGCGGCACCGTTTGCGGCCGCGGCATTCGCTGCCGCCTGCGCCTGGTAGGCCGCTTGTAAATTTGCGGAAATCAAATAGTCCGTCAGCCAGAACGCAGCCGAGGGATAGACAGGATAAGGCGCAAAGTAGCCGCCGTAATATCCGTACCAGGGCGCACCGCCCCAGCCCCATCCGTAGTAAACCGGCGCTGGCCAGGGGTTGTAGGCCCACCCGTAGTACGCAGGATGATAGTAAAACCCAGGATGGTACCCATAATAGTAGTGGCCGTGATAAGGATAGGAACGGTAGACGGTGGTGTATGCCCGGTGGTTGATGATGGTGGTTCGTGAAACGTAGCTGCGTCCGCCACGGGTGACGTAGGCGCGCTGTACGTAGCCCGAGTTCCTGCCAGTGGTCACGATACGGGCCCCGTTATGCGTGCTCTCGATACGCCTGCTTCCGTTGAGGCCGTGCTCGATGTGCATGCCATTTCGGTTGATGGAGCGGATCTGTCCATTGGGCCGGATGTTGGCCGTTCCGCCGCCCCGGAGCGATACCTGTCTTCCGGGAGCAGGCCGGTTCCCGTTCCTGGCAACGTTCCCGCTTCCACCTCTCGCCAGGTTGCCGCCGGGCCGACCCGCGGCCGGACCAGTCCTTCCCACCGTGTGCGTTGCGTTCGTATGTGCAGTTCCAGTCCCGTTCCTGCCGGTAGTGGTGCCGGGCCTTGTGGTCCCGGGCCTGGTGCCGGTGGTCGACGGATGTGTCCCCGTCGCTGGCTTGCTCGCCGACGGATGAGCCGGTGTACTAGCCTTGGGGGCGGCTTTTGGTGCGGCGGGGGGTGTCTTCGGCTTCTGCTGTGCGGCACTCGCGGCTACAAACAAAGCGACCAGCAAGGGAACAAGCATGATCCATTTCTGCCGACTCTCTACGCTTTTCGCAGCCATACTCGTCGAAACAATTCTCTTCGAAACAATGTTCTCGAAGACCTTATTCTTCAAAACCGTGTTCATGGCGAACTCCTGGCGAGCAAATCCCGCTTAGTTGTGACTTCACCAACAGAAACGTTTCAGCTTATCAGCAATCTTCAGATGCTCCGGATACACACTGTCGGTGGTGCAACGAAACTTTAGACAGTTTGGACGTGGTCAGATGCGCAATCCACCGGCTCGCTGAGGAACTCCGGGACGCTTTGCTCTAGACCCATGGGCGGTCAGCCTCAGGCGTCACCGACTAGGACTTTGCTAAAACTCTGAGCCAGCCAGGAATCCCCCGACGTATGGGAGAGCGTTCGAATTCTGATCCCGCGGACCAATCAAGTCAAGAAAAATCCCCGGCAGAAAATCCCGGCAAAGACCGGGGAAGACCGGATCTCGACGCGAGAACACACTCCCTCCGTCCTCGTCAGGGTGGGCGCCCAACCTCTGCTCTTCTCGCGTCAAGGGCATTCTTGGCTGAAAGTTCACACCGACCCGCGCTCTCGTCCTCCGTGGTTTCGATTTCCCGATAGATCTCCCGGCAGGCTTCAGAGAGTTGGTCGTAACCGGGCGTCGGGAAATGGCAACGCGAACCGACTGCGGCCGAACCCTTGCGCGGTCGTACCCCCACTTCGATGCTCTTCTTGTCGGCACTGAAGCGGGGGGGCCGGGAGACGAAACCTTGGAAACGATGGCCGCGGTTTAGTATCGTGATCAGTTCCATGGTGCAGATAGCAGTGGTGGCGAAACGTCTACCATGAGCCGGCCCCAGACGCGGGCTCGCCGTCGCGTCTCGACAAGCCGTGGTCCTTATTAGGGGAGATCGTCATTCGGGGAGATCGTCCAGGATCTTAACGAGAGGTTCCGAGAGGAAGCACATTGACCACGCTGGGAGCCACGCGGAATCGGTAAACGCTGCGCGACTTTCGGCTACTTTGCGAACTCCGTCGGCTGCGCCCGCGCTGGCCATTCCTACGCCCACACAGCTACCATTGCAGTTGAGCCGTTCTATGCGCCACTTAATGCCCATCGTGACTCCGCGCCTAGTCTTGCGTCCGCCAATTCTTGACGATCTGGATGCTATCCAGGCCGCCAAGGAAGATGCCTGGAATGATTTGCAGCTTTGGATGGCTTGGGCGTTCGACAACCAACGACCGCGGCAAGCGTTGGAACACTCCATTCGACGTACGATGAACTTCCAGAGTCAAGCGGGTATCGCATTGGCCGGATTCCATAGGATCAACGGGGATTTCGTCGTCCGAACCGCATTGGATCTCACCGATGAAGCAGACGTCTATGAGACCGGTTATTGGGTGGCGCGGAAATATGCCGGACAGGGCATGGCGACGGAGGCGGCAAACGCCGCTATTCGTTATGCGTTCGGCCGGCTTGGCGCGACGGCGATCAGCATCGGGCACTTCGACGGTAACGACGCTAGCCGCCGCGTCGTGGAGAAACTGGGATTCCAGAAGCTTCGCGTCGCCCGTCAAGCGTCAACACGGTGCCTCGACGGCACGAAGCTTGACCGTCATGAATACATCTTGACTAGCCCCGATGTACTTCCCAAACTTGAGGTTTCTTGGGGTTGAAGCTTCACGGGTCTCCAAATTCTCAGTCACCCGGATCGCTCCCCCCTGACGCCGCAGCGTTTACTGAGAGGGCAAACCGATCCGAAAGGCTGGCTACCAACGCAAAAAGCTGAAGCCGCGCTATCCCGCATCGGGTTCGCGGGCTGCGCGAGCCGAGCTTGCGGCCGCCATTCGAGGATCTCAGTGACCCACACATTTCTCTGACGAGGCAACGATTTCTACCCCATGATGGAACTACTTCAGTAAGGTTAAGCGACGGCGCCAAGCAACGAAATCGCCTGCCCAGTGAATTGATGAATAAAGGGTGGCGGAGTCCTACTCCGGCTGCAGACCTCCACTCCGCCGCAACGTGGGTTCAAACTCGCATTATTTGCGGCCCTCCCGCGAGGTATAATCCTGCGACAAGACGAGTTGCTTCTCTAGAACGGACCGGCCGAACTACGGGAAAGGGATTGAAGTCCAGGAATGAAATTCGGAGAAAAATACGAGCTTCTGGAATCGCTGACCACGGGTGGAGTGGAAACTTTCGTCGCCAATGACAAAGTCAGAGGCGAGCGAGTACTGGTGCATATTATAGAAGGCGAAGCGCAAAAGCCGAATCAACCCACGGTGCAATGGGTACTGGAGGCGTTTCGCCGCGTCGCCCCAGAACCCCCCGGCCTGGTGCTGGAGACTGGCCGCTACAGTGGAACGCTCTATGCCTATCTCGTCACTAAAATGCCGGACGACGCCGCGCTGCGGCGCTGGGTGCGGCTCTATCGATCGCACGCGCGCGAGACCCAGGAGATTGCGCCGTCGCCGGGCAAACCGACTCCGGAGAGCGAGTCTCCGACCGCTGACATGGAACCCAAGGCAGCCTCGCCCGCTCCCGGTTCGGTGACTCAGTTGTTTCGAGAACTGGATCCGGACTCCAAACCGGGCGGCCCCGGTGCTCCATTGCAGGAGCTCTCGCCAGAACCGTCGACCTCAATGGAGCAGCCTTCTCGGCTTCTCCGCAATGTCGAGCCTGCACTGGACCGGTCCGCGGTTCGTCCGGCAGCGCCCGATTCCGGTGCCGCCCCTCCAGGGATTTCAGTCCCCGCCAAAGTGGAACCGAATATCCGCGATTCGGCAAACTCGTTTAGCTCCGCGTTCACGCCGCGAAACGTTTCTCCAGAACTCTCGCGAACCAGCAAGGAAGGTCCCCGGCCGGGTGAGTTTACGAGTTTTTTTCAGGGACCATTCCGAGTGGAAGGGCCTTCGGAAACTCCCGTTGCATCGCCGCAGACGGCGGAGCCTCCGCGCAAATCCGTTGGAGACTTTACGGCGATGTTCAACCGCCCGCTGGCGGAGGAGCCACCGCCTGCACAAGGCGTGGCAGGAAATGAACCTGCAGGCTCAGGATTCACCGGATGGTTCAGCAGTCCGAATATTGTGTCGCGAACATCCGGCACTCCTGTAGCACCCCCGAGCGCATTCGAACGATCCGTCGCCGAGGACTTGTCCGTCTTTCCGGCTCCAAAGGGACCGATCGTCCCCTCCCAGCCGCTCCAACCGCCGCAGCCCGCATCGTACGTTGCTCCCGCCCTGCCCGTGGTCTCAGTTCCTGCACCGCCGATTTTTCCGAATCCGACGTTTCCGAATCCAAAGATCGAGAAGCCACCAGCCGCTTTTGCTCCCGACGGTGCTACGAACGCATTCGATCGCCCGGCCGCCGAACCGGCTCCGAGCCAGTCCGCGCCCCTAAGCAGTCCAGGCGCATACACGCAAATTATTTCTGCGAGACCTGCGGGCCCTGCCGGCTCATCAAAACCCGCTTCGCCAAATTCGCCGGCGTCTCCGGGCTTTCCCACGCCTTCGATGCCGGCGCTTCCGGCGATCGCGCCACCGCCGATGCCGCCCGCGCCAGCCATGCCTAAGATTGCCCTTCCGCCTCCGCCCAAAGCGCCAAAGCTGGACAAAGTGGCGGTTCCGGAGCCATCGGTGTCCTACTGGCCGCTGATCTTAACCCTGACAGTGCTTTTCTTTATTGCAGCCTTGCTCGTGCTTTACTTCGTGCTGAAGCATTAACCAGGCGCGCGATTCGAACAGGCAGCGCAATGGTTCCTTGCTGCCTGAGGATGAGGATCAAGGATGGAAAAAACCATGTTCGGGTAAGGGATTTCCGTCTTTCCATCAACCATCAAAAAAACGACCATCCCCCATTCTTCAATTGGATTGCGGCAGCAGGATGAGGAGTTCGAGCGTGGGATTCGCGAGCTCTCCCGGCACGTAGGCCGCGAAGTTGCGGGCGCGGTTCACGGCTTCCCATGCCGGCCCGGACTGATTCAGGGCAAAATATTGATACTTCAGTTTTACCGGGATGGCACTGGGTGGACTGGTCAAATGCCGAAGCTGAATTCCCGGTAAGGCCTGCCTGATCAGGTGATCGATGTGGGTCGCAGAGCAAACCTTCACCAGTTGCGGCACTTTCTGAATAATAGTCTCTTCGCTGGTTTCCGCGCTCACCGCCAGGTACATCCGCGTGTTCTGCAGATATTTGTCGTGATCGATGGCGGTGGCATAAATCGAGTTCTGCACCAGCTTCAACGGGAGCGAGACCAGGTTGGTGGGCACGACGGTTTCAAGCAGGGAACGCAGCTTCTCGTCCAGCTCGGAAAAAATCGTGCCGAGAGAGTCATGCACGTAAAGCGGCAGATCGCGGGGCCGCATTTTTTGAGAAAACGTGGTCAGCGATCCCGCCAGCCCGACCATGGCGGAGTATAACTCCTCGGGATGGCCCCTCTTGCTTTCATAGAGATGAGAAAATACTGGAAAGTTGGAGTTCACGGTGTAGAGCAGCCAGAAGTTCGCAATGTCGGAGGCGGTGAAATCCGCCAAGCTTTGATTTTTCTGTCGCCGGCCGGCGGAAAGCTGCGTGCTGCGGGCAGAGAGCAGCTCGACTAAGCCCCGCAGCAATCCCACCAGGTATTCGTTCGCGCCAATCTCGATAAGCGGCGGAATGAAGCGGGGATTCAGCTGAAAGGTGCCCGCCGGGGTCCGCTCCACATTGGCGATTCGAATCACCGAAGAACCTTCCCGGTTCTCCGACTCCGCCAGCAGACGCATATTTTTTCGCGCCACCTGGATCGGTTTCTCGCTGGCGCCCGTGTTCTCGTCGCGAAACGCAGTCACTTCGGCCAGATAGCGCGTGCCTCCGTCTTTGCCGGTGGAGACATTCAGGCCGCGCTGGCGATAGTCGGGAATCGACAGGTAAATGTCCAGACTCTTGGCTCCCGGCTCAAAAAATTCTTCCAGGGATTTAGACGGAGGCGGCGGGTCGGCTTCGGGAATCTCGAATAGCAGACCATCGGGAAAAATACCGGCGGCGCGCGTGACTGCAAACTGTCCCTCGGCGAGCAGTTCCGCATTGATCGCCAGTTCGCGAAACCCCCACGGACAAAACTTGAGCGCCTGCAGGCGAAAATTGAGCGCATCCTCGATGAACCGGTCCTGCACCTGGAGATGCTGCGGCGTCAGGAACGTGCCCTTGGTCCACAGGACTGGTTTTAGCTGCTTCATGGGATGGAGGCGCGAGCCGCCGACGTAGGGCTGAAATGCATCTCAGTCCGTTCTCGACACGGCTGCCCACAATAACAATTCCTGAGCCAGGAAGCAAAGGGCAAATCACAAAGAAGCGGAGTTCAAGGCAACAGCAACTGGGTATTCTCGCGAGCAAAGAACGATCAGGCGGGAGCGCCCTTATTCGTTATTCCTAGGCGCTGTCAGGCTTCCACAAGCCTTCCATAAATTTGAGCCAATCCTGCGTTCGGGAGCGCAAGTGTCCGGCCAAACCCCGCGAAAAAATCGCAAAACCAAAATCGCCGCGGGCACGACGAAGAACCAACTGAATCTCTTCCCGCTCGACCTGCGGGATGGAAGCATCGTTTTCCAGCGTCTCCAGCAACTCAAACATATCCGGCGCGGCCGCGATGAGACTGGCATTAGCATTGGAATCCGCATCCGCCTCTACCGAAGCCACAGGCTGTCCACAGCGATCAATCACCCGCGACCACTTCTGCGGATCGATCCGCCACATGCCTGAGGTCAACTTTGCTTTAGCCATACCGCCACCCCTCGAGAAGGTAAACCTTCTGTGTATCCATTCATCCATAGTGTAAGATGCCGGGGCTAACAACAAGGTTACTAAGGTCTTTCCTGGGTTAACGATAGGGGTTCCCACCTAATTGCCTTGCCGCAAAGGCGGTTATGGAAAATACCCCGCTACAGGAGCAAGAGTTTGAGGCCCCAAACGAACAGAATGGGGAAAGACTCGGTTTTCAGAGATACGCAATCGGAATGCATGCGGCGTCTATATCGTCGACACCATCAGGTACCAGGCAAAGATCTTCCTTCCGTACGGCAATCCACTCACGGCAGGTTCCGTCCTCAAAAGGCGCCTATGTATGGCTCAGCTCTCCGATTCGCAATGATCTGACCTCAAACGGCTTTCAATCCGGGTCGGTTCGCGATTATCCATTGCGACCCGGTGGGAGCGCTATGGATGCTGGTACGACGCAGCACGCCGGATATGCTATCAGTCAGAGGAAAAGGAAACGCATTGAAGAGTGGAAGAGTGCTTCGGGTGGCTGAAGACCATCGCGCTGTTGCGGAAAGTCCGGAACGTGGAATCTTCAAGGGTGGGATGGGTCTTCACCTTCGCGGCCGCGGCTTACCGGGAATCTACCGGAGACGATCCTTCGGAGGAACCGCGGCTACAGCCTTTAGTTTGCGTGGGAACTCGTCGAATCGTCAGTTCGCCTTTTCCGCTGCCGCCTGCGCTCCGGGGTGCGTGTAGCCTTCAGGAACCTCAAAGAATGCCGGATCGGGCTCTGTCCGCCTAATTTGAGCGACCGTCATCGTGGTCATTCCATTGCGTGGATCGCTATGTTTAATCATCAAGTTGATGCGGAGGTCCTGCGAGTACCAGTATTCGTCGGTAATAACGACCTCTTTGCCATCGTTCTCGTCTGTGACGGTTTGGGCCTGTCGAATCCCGTGCGCAGGCACGCCCTCGATCTCGTGAATTCCAAGGTCTTCTGGCTTTGTGAATTCGTTGGGAGGAGCATTGCCATCGGGAGCGGCAAAGCGGATCGAAGGTGGCTCGGTTGAAGGCGGATGATTCATAGTTCTTGTCCAGAAGGTTCGTTTCCGGACATCGATCTCGGTAGAGATGCGAGTCTGCGGATCGTATAAATGGATGTCCAGAACTTGAGGCGTGTCGGTGCTGGAGACAGGAATGAGCGCCCTCAACTCATTGTGAATGCGGCCTCGTGTATCGCGGGCAACCTCCCGAGTGGACTTGAACTGCACGACGGAACCATCCTTGCGAACCATGGTTCGCTCAATATTAACGACGCCGCTGAACGGCGCGTTCGGAATGGGCGTCATAAAAAAGCTTTGCGCGGAAGCGCGTGTGGAGGGGATCGCGACGGCCAATAGAACGGTGCAGGAAACAGAGGTCAGAGATAACCGCGTGGGCATACGGAACCTCCAGCGACATTCGTAACAACAGGATACTCTCGGTCGCGTTGGGCTAGCAAGGTCCGGGTGCGGGGGTTGCGGGGTGCGGGGGTGGCTACTCGCAGGGAAATTGCTAGAAGACTGTGCTTTTCGTTCTCGGGAAACAACCGACTTCGATTGCCATCGGGTGGAACGAAGCAATTTCCGGGCGCGGTTTGCACACGCTGAAGCCCAGCGCCTTTTCACGGCGCACTTTCGCCAACAATCACCAACCACATACCGCACGGAAAGAAAAAGGCTTACCACTGCCTCAACGTGAAGCGGTAGGTGTGGGATTCGACGCGTCCTATCCAGACCTTCTGCTCGCTGGCCTCCCGCGTCGGGGGGACTCGGTATACGGCTCTAAGTGTGATGGGCATTTCGTCGGCTTTGGGGAACGCTGGGTTACTGACCCACCATTGATCAAGATGGACTGCATAGCCTAATGCTCTCCCGGCTGAACTGCAAACCTAGCGGGGTTGTTTTTCGTGAATTCTTCCCGCTAGGGAGTCATCCTCTGCGGCCTCGCGGCGAAAGTGACCGGCAGCGCGCGCGCCTCGTCCGCCTCGTCCTTACCTAGTTGCATTCGCTCTTGGCTTTGCTAGAATTCCCTGCAGCCAACTGGCTGGAGGGTCTCGTATGCCGATGCAAGTTTGCATGGGAGCAACCATGATGTGCACCATGGGGATGGCGCCGAGCTCGCTGGTGGTTCTCCCCACCAATATGGTGATGACCGACGAAGTTCCTGACGCGAACATCATGGACAACATTCCCATGGTGAATATCATGCCCTTCGGCATGTGCATGTCGCCCGCGAATCCGATGGTTGCTGCCGCAACCGCGGCGGCGATGGGCGTCCTTACCCCGATGCCCTGCATTCCTGCCACGGTCGCGCCCTGGGTTCCCGGCGCTCCGACCGTGATGCTCGGCAACATGCCCACGCTCGACAATACTTCGACGCTCATGTGCATGTGGGCAGGAGTGATCAGCATTGTCATGCCGGGAGAGATGACCGTGATGGTGCCGTAGAGCGACGGCAAAGTGTGGAAATGCTCAAGTTCCGGGGGATGCTTTCAACCCGAGGCTCTATTTCAAGAACTCAAAAGTAGCGAGGACTTTCGCTAGAGATGCCTGCACCCTCTGCTCGTCTTCCTGGGTAAATTCCTTGACCGTACCGGGGCTATATCCCCCTAAGCTTGAGGTGGCAATCTTTATATCGAGTTCGTAGCAGGCGCCACGATCAAAGCTTCGATACGAATACTGCGACATGCCGTGCCCCATGGCTGCGCTGGTCTGGTGACTGGTCTGGAATTCGACCCCGTTCACTGATTCGGTGTGGACAGGCTTGTTCATCGAATTCAAACATTTACTCTCCGTATCTTGTTCTGAGAGTTTGTCGACCGAGAACGCCGCTCCTTCAAAGTCGTAGCCTTTGTAGCGTGCAGTCGGATATGCCACACAGGCTGCTGCAGTTTCGTCGCAAATCGGAATATAGGTCTGGCAAGCCTCCCTGCGAGTACTTTTGCCGCACAAAATGAACGAGGCAGGATATTTAAACTGAAAGGAATCACGACGGCTGACGAACGTTTTTTGGGGTGCCTCTGGAACAGCAGTGGCTTGAGCTGCCGCCCTAAGGTCAAGAAAGAGGAATCCCAGGCCCAATACAACATACAGCCACGCTGTGGCGATACGGGACGACGAAGAGGCCAGCCGCCACCCCTTGCATCCCGGATCGACTTGCCGTTTCATTCTGTTCACGTTCGCCTCCCCAGGCACGGAAGTATTAGAAGAACATGGAAGTCTGCTCAGTAGTCGGCGGGATCGGAAGGATCCGCATTGGTCGAGCTGTCAAAATCCACACGCGGCACGGAGTGTCCTCCTGCATTGATACCGCAGTTGTTGCCCTGAGCAAACTGCCAGAGCTTAGCGAAACTGACGCCGGACAGCGTTGGGTCGGGGGCGGGAAACGGAGATGATGATTTTATTCTTTCGCGGCCGCCTTTGGCCGGACCACAAGTGAATTGGTTGATGTTGAACACCCAAAAAATCGGGGTGCTGTTCGCATCATGCAGGGCTTGGGCGACCTGCGAAAAAGAACAATATACCCCTGGAGAATAATTTGTGTGATCCTCGAGTTCAGAAGCCCAAGCCTTGTAATAGGCTAAGGTCGTCGGTGCGGCTGGCGGTCCCTGCTCAATATCAAGGAATATGATCGATCCGGTATCGAATCCGGCCGCTGCGGCCAAGTTCGCGGCATCCTGTGCATCGAGAGTCCCCTGTGCGGCCGTCACCGTATGAGAACCGGGACCACTGGACTGCTGTCCGACGTAGATCGGTGCGAATCCCCAGCCAATCTGCTGAAGGAAACTTCTCTTGGTCATCCAGGATGTATTTCCCTGGGAGGGAGCCGGGGCAAGATAAAAACCACACCAACAGAGATTCGTTTCATCGAACATGGTCTGCATAATGCTATCGCCTGGATAGTCGAGACGATCAAATCCGGCAAAAAAGCTTTCTCGATCAGCGACAATCGCGGTCAGCACATCCAAGACAATTCCTGCCGACGTACGGGCTTGCAGCACCCAGCGACCGGGGTGGAAGCCGGACAATTGGTATAGCTGCACATCACCGACCAGGTCTCCCTTCTGCACGCTGATGTAGGGCTGATGAAGAATTTCCAGACTGTTGCCATCAGAATCCTTGGAACCGTTGAGTCCCACAGTTACGCTGGAGGCCTTTGGGTTTAGGGAATTCGGCACTGCAATTTCGGTGATTTTCTCGGTGTGAGGATAATTACAGAAAAAGCTAGCCATCGAACCTCCTCCATGCTTTTTGAACCTTAGGCGGACCAGGGGCCGGACATCAATTCAGCTTGGTTCCCTTGCTGCCGTCATCGGCGGTATCGGGATCCTTGGGGGCGGTGGGCGAATCCGGCGATTGCGGATTCGCATCGGGAGCGCTTCCGGCAGCGCCACCACTGTTGATGAACACCATCGGCGTTCCTGAGATGAAAATTCCTGCCGGGCCAATATCAATGAAATTAGCGCCGGCTTTCAACGTCAGCTCCATGCCAGCTTCAATCACGGCGCTCATGCCTGCGTTGAGATGAATCGTGGTGTTGGTTTTCATGGCATAGGCCATGGAAGTTTCATCCTTGTTTCCGGTCACCGCTAAAGAGACATTGCCGGTTACACTCTCGCTTTGATTGCCGGTTACCGAGAGAGACTTGTTGCCGGTCACACTTTCCGTCTGATTTCCGCCGACCTTCAACGACATGTTTCCGTCAATCTGCTCGAAATGATTTCCCTTGACATGCAGGTGCTTGTCGGCCTGGATTTGCTCCTGCTGATTCGTGGTCACAATGAGATGGCGGTTGGCTCCGATGAATTCCCGCGAGTCGTTCTCGACTCGCAAGTCCATATCCTTTTCCGCATTGACGAAGATCTGTTCCTTGCCTTTCAGATCTTCAAAACGGAGTTCGTTATAGTTCGAAGCGCCGCCGCCCTTGGAACTGCGCGACATAAAAGTGCTTCTCGTCTGATAGTCGGGCAAAGTGTAAGGGGGCATCTGGTTCGCGTTGTACACGCGCCCTGTAATGACGGGCCGGTCGGGATCGCCTTCCAGAAAACTCACGAGCACTTCCTGACCAATACGGGGAATCCACATCGCGCCCCAGTTTCCTCCAGCCCAGGGTTGAGAGGTGCGAATCCAGCAAGAGCTGTTTTCGTTCTTCTGTCCCAGCCGGTCCCAATAAAATTGCACGATCACCCGGCCGTATTTATCCACCCAGATTTCCTCACCCGATTTTCCCACGACCAGCGCGGGCTGGGGACCCTGCACAAACGGCTTGGGTGTCACTCGCGCCGGACGATAGGTAACCGAGGCAGGAATGCAGGTGAGCTGATTGGAGTAGGTTTCGGCTCCTTCCACCCCTGCCGTCGTGTAACTCTGCCCCGCCGAAGCAAAGTGCCGGACCTCAGTGACCACATGATTGGTGTTCTGGTCGGAGCGATAGTGATTCTTCAATTCAAACGAGTATCCCGACATCAGGCCGCGGCAGTTGCCGACGGCGGACACGACCATATACACCGCTTCCTCTTCCTGCATGCGTACCTTGGCCACCGTGTCGCCCTCATCTTTGGTGGTGTGCAGTCCGGGGTAATCGAACAGTTCCAGCTTCTGACTGGCAGAGAGGTCGACCACCGTCGGATCATTGGCCAGCAAACTGGTAGATGGAGTGATGAAATTGTAGTCGGTTACGGTGTACTTGCCGGTGCGCACTTCCTGTCCTACATGCCAGTTGCTGATCGCTTCGGGCTCGTAGATCCCTCCGACCTGAGTGTCATAGCTCACCGGTGAACTGGGGCAGGTCGGCAGCGTACTGGACTGATCGGCCAGCACCATGGTGTGCTTTCCCTCGGTGGAATGGTCGAAGTAGTAAAAGATGCCGAACTCTTCCATCAGGCGCGAGACGAAATTGAACGACGTTTCGCGATACTGCACGCAATATTCGAGTTGCGGATAACTATTCTTGAGACTGAGCCGAAAATCCTTGAAGTCAAAGAGATTAAACACCTGACTGATGATGTCAGGCACGGCCAGGTTCTGAAAAATCCGGCAGTCGGCCTGGCGGGTCAGAAACCAGAGCCAGGGGACGACCTGAGCGCGGTAGTGGGTGAATAACCGCGGGTCGGTTTCGCCCTGCGTAAAACGGCTGACGTATCCGCTGATGTAGCGCGGCGTGCCGTCGGGAAGATGAAGAGTAATCGAAACTTTCTGGCCGACAATATCCGCGAACGCAATGGAATCGTTCTCGAAGGCGAGAAGATTCAGTTCATAGCTGAACAAACGCGAAATTCCTTCGTACCCCGTCAACTCCTGCAGCAGGAGAACATCCTTCCCCAACGGAGTGTCGACGGCAATCAGCCGGTGATCTTGACTAAAGCTTTCGTCTGGCACGTACCGGTCCTTCCCTGGTTCTTACAAAGGCGCAGCATCGCGTCTGCTTGTGGAACATCCGCCTTTCGCGGTCGCCCGAACTACTGATATACGAATGCGCCATCCGCCCCGATGCCGACCTGAATCCGCTCCATGGGTTCATTCGCCGCCATGCGCCCTAATAATTGCCGCGAAATTTCAGGCAGCATGGTGTTGGTCAGAATGTTATCCACATTCCGAGCACCGCTCTCCACTTCGGTGCAGCGCCGCGCCACTTCGTCGACCACAGCGCTGTCGTAAAGGAGTTCAATCTTGTGATTCTCCTGGATGCGGCGCTGGATCTTGGCCAGCTTCAGCTTGATAATCTGCTTCATATTCTCGTCGCGAATGGGCAGGTAGGGGATGATGACCATTCGTCCGAGAAAGGCCGGCTTGAAGATCTTGTTGAGTTCCGGCTTCAGCGCTTTCACCAAACCCTCGGGACTCGGCATGGTCTCCGGGTCGGCACACAGCTTCGCCATGGTGTCGGTACCGGCGTTGGTGGTGAGAATGATGATGGTGTTTTTGAAGTTGATTTCGCGGCCTTCGCCGTCTTCCATCGTTCCCTTGTCGAATACCTGGTAGAAAAGTTCCAGCACATCGGAATGTGCTTTTTCGACTTCGTCGAGCAGCACCACCGAATAGGGCCGACGCCGGACCGCTTCTGTCAGCACACCGCCTTCGCCATATCCCACATATCCTGGAGGCGAGCCTTTCAATGTCGACACGGTATGCGCTTCCTGAAATTCCGACATGTTAATCGTAATCAGGTTGCGTTCCCCACCATAAAGTAGGTCGGCGAGCGCGAGCGCGGTTTCTGTCTTGCCAACTCCGCTGGGACCTACCAGCATGAAAACGCCAATGGGCTTGTTGGGATCGTCCAGACGGGCGCGGGAGGTGGAGATGCGCTGGCTGATGATTTCCAGTGCGTGGATCTGTCCGATCACGCGCTGGCCGAGAAATGTCGGTAGCGAAAGGACGGTGGAGATTTCGTCCTTCATCATTTTCCCCACCGGAATTCCGGTCCAGGCGGAAATGACCTCGCCCACAATCTGCGCATCCACGGCGACGCGGATCATCGGGGTTTCGCCCTGTAGCGCCGCCAGATCGGCCTCGGCCTGGGCGAGTTGGGCGCGCACTTCCACCACGTCGAGAGTCTTCGGTGCCTCCTCGACGGCGACGGCCGTGGCCGACGACGAAGCTGCCGCCGGGGCGGTGGCGACTGCCCCAGGTGCCCCCGCATCCCCCGCGACTCCAGGGATCTCCGCGCTGCTGGCGGCAGCCCCAGGAGCTGCGACGCCCGCATTGCCATTCCGCGCAGCCGCTGCGTTTTCAAGTTGGGAACGCCAATCCCGGATTGTGGTCACCAGGTCGCGTTCTTTTTCAAAGCGAGTGCGCAACCGGCCCAGGCGGGATTCGATTTCTCGGCTCTTGGTGGCGATCTCTTCCAGCCGTTCGCGATGATCCGTACCCACCGCCGATTCGCGTTCCAAGATTCTTTGCTGAACGGCAAGGTCGTCGATCTGCCGAACGCTATCTTCAATGGCGGATGGAGTGGCGCTCTGTCCCAGGGCCAGCCGGGCACAAGCGGTATCGAGCACACTGACGGCTTTGTCGGGCAGCTGGCGCCCAGCAAGATAGCGGTGAGAAAGATGGACAGCGGCCGTCAAGCCCTCATCCAGGATGCGGACTTTATGATGCTTCTCCAGAGATGGGACGATGCCGCGCAGCATGGTCATGCACTGCGTCTCGATAGGCTCTTCCACCTTTACGACTTGGAAACGGCGGGCCAGTGCCGGATCTTTTTCAAAATACTTCTTATATTCCGACCAGGTCGTGGCAGCGATGGTGCGCAATTCGCCGCGCGCCAACGCCGGCTTCAGAAGGTTCGCGGCATCCCCCTGCCCCGCTTGCCCTCCAGCCCCGATCATGGTGTGAGCTTCGTCGATGAACAAAATAATCGGCAGCGGTGAGGCCTTGACTTCTTCGATCAAGCCTTTCAATCGATTTTCAAATTCACCTTTGATGCCCGCTCCGGCCTGCAGCAGCGCCAGGTCCAGGGTTCGCACGGTGACGTTGCGCAATGGCGGGGGCACATCGCCGTCGGCGACCCGTAAGGCGAAACCCTCCACTACAGCCGTTTTTCCCACCCCCGCTTCGCCGGTCAGAATGGGGTTGTTCTGCCGACGTCTCATCAAAATGTCGACCACCTGGCGAATTTCAAAATCGCGTCCCAGCACGGGATCGATCTTGCCGGTCTTGGCTTTCTCGGTGAGATTAATGGTGAACTGGTCGAGGTTGGGAGTTTTGCCGCCCGGACGGGGGGCGCCAGAAGGCGCGTTGGGTCCGGCCGCGGCAGACGCAACTGCCGCCTGTGCCTCTTCGCTCGAATTGCCGACAATCGCGGCAAAGTCCTTGCGCAGCGAATCCGCCTGGATCTTTTGAAACTCCCGGCTGATGTCGCGGATGAGCCGCACCAGTTCGTCATTGGTCACCAAGGCGAGAATGGTGAAACCGGTGCGCACCTGTCCGGCGTTGTAGTCGATCGAACCCAGGGTCCAGGCTTCGATCAGCATCCGCATCAGGGTGGGGCTGAGCGCGGGGGTGCGGGCGTTGCCTGTCTTCAGCTTGTCTAAAGCTCGGGCCAGCTCGCCGGATAGTCTGGAAGTGTCGATCTCGAAGTGTTTGAAAATCGCGGCGACGTCGTTGTCGGTCGAGTCCAGCAGCTTCGTCAGGTAGTGCTCCACCTCAATGTCATAATGCGTGCGTGCCAGACAAAGTCCTGCCGCAGCCTCGAGCGCACCGCGGGTCGAATCGTTAAGCTTGCCGATCAGCGATTTCAGGTTCATCTCGTCCCCCTTGTACGATTTCGAGCGCCAGCACGGTATCATCCGGGTCCCGGCGGAAGGGCGCGGACTTCACCCACGACACCCAGCCCAATTGCGGGCCAGATGCGCCTTCCGCTCCCAAGATGCAAGCCGGAACTTGCTCGCGTTCGAGTATCAACTTCAGTTCAAAATCCCATTCGTCATTGGAAAAAAATTGCACCCATGCCTCCAGCGGCTCCCACGATTGCCCGTCGGGCAAAAAATCCACATAGCGTTCCAGCTTCAACGGACCGAGGACGATGCGTACCTTGGACTGCTGGTTCCATACTTCGTCTCCCACCACGGCGCCGAAACCCAGTTCCCCGCTCTCGCTGCTGTCCTCTGACAAGCGGCATTGGGTCTCTCGATCCAGGCGATACCAGGCGCCGGCAAACTGTTCGATCTCGACCGGAACGTCGAAATAATCAGCGAGAATCTGCTGCAAAGCCTGGGCCGAGCGCGGGCGCTGCGCCAGCAGGCCCGAATAATAAATTAGGGTATCGTCCGACACTGCCTGGCGGTCCCGCAATCCCCCGCTGCCCAGTCCGACCAGACTCAGCAAATGACGGGAGAAAAGGTCCCGCTCGCCTTGCTCGTAAGCCACATCAAAGCGGTATTTCCTCCAGGCACGATAGAACAGCGAGATGATCCGGTGGTTGAAAATATCCAGGAAGTCTCGCGGCGAGGAGTCCGAAGCTCGCAACCTTTCGATGATCAGCGAGGTGTAGGGATTGGGAAGCACTCCCAGCGGACCGGTCAGTCCCATGAAATTCACGGTCATCTTCACCGCGGCATCTTCCGGACACTGCATTGCCTGAATCTGGCTGGCGGGGAACGCCAGCGAGGGGTGAACGGCAAAACGCGCAACCTCGGTATCCGGGTGCGCGAACTGGCCCACCGACGTCCGCTCGGGAAGAAGTCTTTCGAGCAGACGCACTGCCTGGAAGAAGTCAAAGGCGAAAGGCTCCCGCCGGAGCTTCTCCCCGACCTCGGTAGCGGCTAGATCAGAATGGATTGTCCCGCTCTCGGTGCCCACTCTTCTAACGGCTCCTTCCGTTGGCGGCTTCGCGCCACCAATTGACTGAAACTATTCATCGACACATAAAGACCCAGGAATTTTTCGAGCACGCTGGCAAACAGATACGCGCCGCCCCCGCTGAACTGCTCTTCATCGAATTCAATCTCGACGCGTGTGCCGCGCGCAAAACCGATCCCATGTTCGGAGATCACACGCGTAAAATGCCGGTGCGCGGCGACGGTTGTGATTCCGCTGATCTGTTTCTTGGTCTCCGGCGAATCGGAAAAATTGTAGAGCTCAAGAATTTTCTGCAGCCCCTCTTTGCCGTTCTCCACGATGGAAAGATAGTTCAGTGACAGCTGTGAGATCAGGGACCACAGAGTCTTGCCGTCCAGCGGAGGGCGCAGCGTCCGGGTGGGTTTGTGGAGCGCGATGATGCGCTTGATCGCCGCGGCCCCAGTGATTTCGAAATCGCCGTTCTCGCTGCCGAAAGGCAACCGCGTAACCAGATCGCGGTTGGTGCAGTTGCAGCGCACCGTCACCGTGTCATAGTCGAGTTGCATGGGGCGAGCCGAAAGATCGACCAGAGAAAGAAAAACATCGGTTCCTTCGTCGCCCTTGCGCGTCGAGGGTGAGCGGCTGATGTACCAGTACGCCGGAGTGGTTCCCTGGACGGCATGGCGCTCGGAATAGAGCGGATGATAGGTAACCGTCTCATGAGTTTCCGCATCGGTGCTGACCACCTCATCCACAGAATAGATTTCCATGGCTTGCCGGCGCCGCGCGTCGGGCACAATGGGATACTGATAGCGCGTCTGATCGACCAGTATTGGTTCGGCGGTCTGGGCAAACAAATTGATGACGGGCGTGCATCCCAGGCGCAGCGTCTTCGCATTCACCGCAACTTCCAGGCGCTGATGGCGGCCATCCTGTTCAAAGGGCGAGATCATGAACAAAATCTCGGCTTTTGACTTGAGGCCGGCTCGGGCGAACTCCGAAAGCCCTTTGAGACTCATGAAGAAGAACTTCTCGGGAAACGCGAAGTACTCCTGCAGCAGGCGGTAGCCTACGAAAGAACGTCTGGGATAGGGCAACACGTCTTCCGCTTCGCCGAAGCCCATGGGCTGAAGGTTCCGCAGCGGAAGTTCGCGTATCGGGGACTTCGGATTCGCGGGATCGCGCACCAGAATACGAACGCAATTTCTGCACAGCAGTTCGTACAATGCGTGGACCACGGCACTTTCGCCGTTCAGATAAAAGGCCAGCGTCTCCAGGTCGAGCTTTTCAAAGGAAATATCAGGAAAGCATTCAAGTTCGACTCGCAGGACGGCAGCCTCGGAGGCGCGCAACGCAGGGCGAAGGCGATCGGGCGTCATCCATTGCGCCTGGGAAACTTTGAAGGGCCACAACGTCACCTCGTACGAGGTTCTGAATTTGCAGGGCACGCCCTCGACGGGACGCGAGTAAAGAACCGTTCCCTTGGGAATCGTGAGGCTGCTGGTAAGTTTGCCCTGCTCCATATCGGTGTGCAACTGCGCCACTGACATCGACGGCACGGGCCGCAGGTAGTGCGGGTAAAGGATATTGAGCAGCGCCTCGGTGATCTGAGGAAAGTCGTCGTCGATGCGCAAGTGCACTCGCGCGGTCAACAGGGCAAAAGCCTCCAGCATCCGCTCCACGTGGGGATCTTCGCAGCGATCCGGCTCCAGCAGCAGGCGCGAGGCGATCTTGGGATATTTGTCCGCGAACTCCGAGCCAGTTTGGCGCAGGAATGTGAGTTCGCTCTCGTAATAATTTCTCAGCTCATTACGCAAGATCGGCTCCCTTGATTTCGTACTCGCCCTTGCCCAGTTCCAGCACCGTATCGAAACGCACGGGCTCCGGCGCCGGGTCCATGCACAGCATTCCTTCAATGACGAAATTCAAAGCTCGATAACTTCCTTGCCTCATCTCCGTGCGTACTTTGGCGCGCTTTAACCGGGGTTCGAAAACCGCGATAGCCAGTTCCATTTCTCGCACCAGGTCGCTATGGTCGCGGCTGGACAAAACCGATTTGGAAGAGATGTCGGTAAATCCGTAGTGGTAAACGGAGCGGACGGTCTCTCGTGCCGAGTCGGGAGAAGGATCGATCGTCTTTCTAGTATTGAGCAGCCATTCCAGATCGCGCTTTAAAGCCAGCTTCAGTTCGCGCAAGGATTGCGCGCGCGTGAGCGGGATCTCGGAACGGGTTTTCGGATCACGATCGATCAGGCGGTCTAGCACGGAGAGCGTGACCGGCCCGGTGGCATCTCGCCTGGCCATGACTTACTTCCCGTCTCCCAGCGCCTGGGCTGGATCGAGTCGGCAGATGCGCTCGAAGAGTTTTTGTTGCTGAGCCTTGTCTGCCTGGATTTTGGTGCTCATCTTCATGATGGTGGCCAAGGCGCTGGCGACCACTCCCGGATCTTCCCACTCGTCCAGCTTGTGGGTTTCGATCGCCGCCGCGAGATCGTCCAGGATGGGCTGCGCGACGTTGCCCTTGTTGGTGGACGCGCAGATCTCCACCAGTTGCATGCGGCGGCGGAATCGCTCTCGTCCCGAACGCTTGCGCGCAATGTCCTGCTGCAGAATTTCGAATGCCTTCCGCTCCTGGCCCTCGCGCAAGGCTTGCAGCGCCGACGCATAAGCGTCTGTCGGCTGCCCCGGCCACCGTGATCCCGTGCCATTGGAGCTTCCCGAGGCGCGAAGCGGCGCTTCCGGAGCAGGGGCTGGCTCGGAGGGTGCCTGGCTCAACGAGACCAGCCAGGAGCGCGTTTCCGCGTTGGCGGCCGCCGTTTCGTCCATCAGGGTGGCGTCCAGCAGCTGTGGGATGTCGCTGACCAGCGCCTTCAGTTCGGAACGAATGGCGCGGGCAATCGCCTCGTACCCTCCGCCCAGAGCGTCGCAGGCCTCGACCACGAAGCGCTGCAGATCCAGCCAGGCGCGGCTGCAGGGGAGCGCCATTGCGCTCTCGGCCGCTTCCAGCAACTGTTCGTACTTTTTATCGAGCAGTAACTTCTTCAGATGCCGGCGAAGCTCGGTGGGCGGGGCTTCGAGCCGCGTAGGATCCGCCAGCTCGATGGCCGCTCGCAGCTCTCCCCAACGCAGGCCGCGCAACATAAGATAGGAAGCTGGGCTGGTGGGCTCGCGCTGCCGCAGAAACGCCGCTGCCTCCGCCACCTTGCGAATCGCATCGATGCGGTCGGCAGGTTCCGAGGAAGATTCTACGGAGATCAGAACGCCGGTGCGCACCGGACCCTCAGCTTCCGCCTGCGCATCCCCTCCGGCAGGGTTTCCCGCGGCCGCGACGACTTCTACCGGATCGGGTTCTTTCTCGCGCTTTTTCTGAAGAAAGCCGTGGATCAAATGGCGGCTTGCAACCAGGGATGTCTGAAGTGCGCCAAACGCGGGTCCGTCGTCTCCGAACTTCTCGTCACAGGTTTTCTTCAGCTCAGCGAGCGTCAGCAGGCAGGTGTCAAGATCCTGCTCGGCCTGAGCGTAGAATTTCTTCGGAGTCTCTTCAAAAGCTTTATCGAATACCTCGGGAGTGAGCTTGCCCTCTTTGACCAAAGCGGCGCGCTTCTTCTTGGCGTCGTCACTCTTTGCCTGGTCTTCATATCCCACTTCGCGAGACTGCTGGTAATCGAACAGGTTGTAGGCAACCTTCTCTACTACCGGGACAAGCTTCAGCGGGATCTCCAGCTTGGTTCCGACAAACCCCAGCGGCGCCCCCCGAGATTGCGCGTCGCCATCTTCCAGTTCCGGATATACCGTGTCCCAGAACTTATCGACGAAGCCATAACACAACGCCAGACCATCCTTCAGTCCCGCGAAGCTCTTGCGCTTGAGGAGCGCCTCCGTCAGCCAGGCGGCAAGCTGCAGATCTTTGGTCTTGTTGGTGAGCAGGTCGGTGGTGAGTTTGATGACCAGCAGGTTGTCCGCAACCTTGCGGTCACGCTCGGTCATCCCGGGTGGCGGCTGATCTTCCTCGCGCCGCGCTTCCTTGATTTTGTCGTAAACCGGATCGTAGCGCAGGTTGGAGCCGCTGGGATTCGGCCCCTCAATAGGGTTCAGTAGATCGTCGGGAAAAGGCATGATAGGTCAGGCGGCCACGGTGGCGGGGTTGAACTCAAGCGCGCGTAGTTCAAGAAAAGGGATCTCCTCTTCGTCCACCAGCCACATTTTTTGGCCAAACGGAACTTGATATTCGGAACCCTCCGGCCTATCCCAGACGGTCACGCGCCCGAGACGCACAGCTTCATCGGGATGCCGCCACGAGAATGGTGCCAGTACGGGAATCAACACTTCACCCAGCTCAGTTCCTTTAAACGATGGCGTGGTGCGCACGGCAGCCGGCGTCCACAAAAGATCTCGCAGCCGCTGCGGAGGCGGGATCTGGATGGAGGCAACGTGCTCCAGCGGGAGCAGAAGATAATTTCCCGCGGCAAAAATCTCCAGCCTGGCTCCCGTTCTGGGGTCGGCGTCCGAGAAGTCGATAAACGGATTTCCGTTCGCCACTCCTCCCCGGCCGGCCTCGGCGTCATCCTTCTCCGCCGGAAATTCTCCGCGCTCGAATAAATCATGCCGCTGGCGCTCGGCGTACAAGGCGCTGCGATAGAGCAGAACGCCCAATTCGCTGGATGGTCCGGCCTGCCCCAAGACCTCCAATTGCTTGTCCGCGCGCTCGTATTCGCCGGCGAAGCAAAGCAGTTCGAACAAAAAGGTGCGGCGGCGGAGGTCGGTGGGATTGTCCCGCAATTCCGCGCTCAAGGCCTTAATGGCATCGGACAGCCGCCCCGCTTGATATAGTTCTTGTGGATTCATCGACGTACCCAAACCATGGAATGGATTCTGTAAACAACTCCGAGTCGTTCCTTGAGGACGAGACTCCTCCTGCCGAAGTTGCTGTAGAGCGTGGAGGCACCTCCGCTCCGGCCAGCTGCCCGCCCGCGGAGATGCCCCCAGATCTGAAACCAACGTTCGATCGTCCTAAGACATGCCCCTAAGACTACGTCTGTTGGACGGCGCCAATGTTGTAGGTTGCGGCCCCAGCTTGCGTAACCGCACCACTTTGAGTGTCCTGCGTGAAATAGTCAAACTCGATCTGCTCGTAGGCGATGCTGACACTCTGAGAGGGTACGCCTTGTGCGCCTCCGCCCATGCTGTTACTGGTGATGTAGCAATTCGTCATCAAGACCTTCAGATAGACGTAAGGGGTCGCGGCACCCGTCGATTTGCGAAGAGAAAACGTCGTTGTGCCGATGTGCTGGCCGGTGTACAGGGCTTTCAAAATCTGATAGCTTGCCTTGTCCACCGCGCACGTGAAGCTGAAGTCCGACAGGGAGCACTTTCCCGCAGAGAGTCCCCCTCCACCGACGTCAGCGGGGTTTGAAGCACCAAACGAAAAACTGTCCAGCTCAATGTTGTTGGTCATCCCTTGCGCCTGGGATTCCCCGTTAATGGTGTCTATTAACAGATATGCATCACTTGCCATAGCAACTCCTCCTGATCACACAATCGAAATGCAAGGACCCCATGCGGGCCTTGTTTAGTGCTCCGACACGGTACAGCGGTTTATGACTTCGCAGCAGCCGGCAACTCCGCCACCAGCCGGAGCGAAACACTGAGTTCATCGAGCTGAAAATGCGGTCGAAGATAGGCGATGGCACGGTACACACCGGGCTTACCTTTTACATCTTCCACATCCACACGAGCCTCGCGCAAGGGGAACTTGGCCTTGGTCGTCTGATTGGCCTTGTCGTCCTGCGTCACATACTGGCCGATCCAGCGATTCAGGAAGCGCCAGCACTCGTCACGCGACATGAAGCCGCCGATCTTGTCCCGCATCATCGCCTTCAGATAATGCGCGAACCGGCAGGTGGCCATCATGTAAGGCAGCTGCGCCGAAATTCGCGCATTCGCCGTTGCCGCATCGCTGTCGTACAGCTTGGGCTTGTTGCAGGACTGGATGCTGAAGAATGCAGCCTTGTCCGTGCCTTTGCAATGCACCAGCGATACCAGTCCCTGATCCGCCAGTTCCTTTTCACGACGGTCGGTAATGGCAATCTCGGTCGGGCATTTCAACGCCACATCGCCTTCATCGGTGCGGAAGGTGTGGGAAGGAAGCCCATCCACCAGGCCGCCGCCTTCAACGCCTCGAATCGCAACACACCAGCCATAGGTGGCGAAGGCCTGCGTCATTTTAGAGGCCAGCGCGAATGCGGAGTTGCCCCAGAGGTATTTCGAGTGATCGGTGCCGTCCACTCCCTCCTCAAAATTGAAGCCATCGACCGGCGCCGTGTCTTTGCCATAGGGCAGACGCATCAGGATCCGCGGGCAGGTCAGGCAGACATACTTCGAGTCGTCGCTCTCCCGAAAGCCCTTCCACTTGGCATACTCGGTACTATCGAAGATCTTGCCGATGTCCCGAGGCTGGTCCAGGTTGGTGAAGCTTTCCATGTTAAGCAACTCCGACGACGCTGCCGAAAGGAACGGAGCGTGGGCGGATGCCGCGACCTGAGAGACTTTCTCCAGCAATTCCAGATCTTCCGGATGTTTGCTGAATTCGTAATCGCCTACCAGGGCGCCGAATGGCTCGCCGCCAAAAAGGCCGTACTCTTCTTCGTAGACTTTCTTGAACATTGCGCTCTGATCGAATTCCGGAGCCCGCTGCAGATCGCGCAGCAGATCCTTCTTCGAAGCATTCAGAATGCGAATCTTCAACTGGGTGCCGGTTTCCGACTGGTCCAGCAGATACTTGAGTCCGCGCCAGGTTGATTCCAGTTTCTGGAACTGGGCATGGTGCAAGACTTCGTTTAACTGAAGCGAAATCAGATGGTCGATCTGCGCCACCCGGGCGGAGATCATCTGGTCGGCATCGCGACCTATGGTCATCGAGCCTTCGAGCACCTGGGCAACGAATTCCTTGATCAGCCCCTTGCCGCGCTCGCGCGCGCTGGGGTCGCCAAACCGTCCTTGCTCAACAATCTGGTCGAGAATACTCGACTCCCCGGCCTGTTCGATAACAGCAGTACTACCAGCAATTTTTTGCGTCTCAGGCATTAGGTTCTCCCTTCCCGACTTCGGACTTGAGTTTGTCTAGCTTATCGGTCTTGCTTACCGCGTCGAGCAACGCCTCGTCCAACTTGTCGTTGGTTTGCAGCGTGCCCTTCAAATCATTGAGTCGCGTGCGCAGGTCAAGCAATTCCTTCAGAGGCTTTACCTGCCGCGCTACCTGCTCGGGTTCGAAGTCTTCCAGGCTCTTGAACCTCAAATCCACCTTGAGTTGCCCGGCGTTGGAATCCTCGCTCAGCTTATTTTCAACCGCGAAGGAAAGGTGCGGCTTCATGCTTTCCAGTACGGAATCGAAGTTATCGGGCGTCACCTCCACGAAGCGGCGCTCTTTGAGCTTCGGTAGCGGTTGTTCGGGTTGCCCGGTGAAGTCTCCAAGGACGCCGACGACGAAGGGCAATTCCTTAATCTCAATCGCGCCTCCGGTTTCGACGTCATAGGTAATTTGGACGCGGGGCGGACGCACCCGGTCCAGTTTGTGCTGTGTGCTGGGTTTTGCCATATTATCTCCCTACCTCTTCGAGTTTTCGAGGAAGTGCCTTTTCAGTGCAAGTATTCCGATTTTGCAGTCAACCAGGGGACGTCACAGTCAGGGGAAAAACACCCCAAAAAAGGAAAGTGGCCAGCCTCTCGCCACTGACCGTACGGGTCGTGGAGCAACGGTTTATCACATGCCCTTACCGCAGTCAAGCACCAAGCTCTTTTTTGCGGGAATATCTTTCCCGCTCGGACAAGATCCATGTTCAACGCCGCATTTCCCATGATCAGGATAGTGTTTGCGGTCGGCCAAACGTTACAGAGTCATGTCGGGGGTCCTGGGTTCGTCTTGCTTTACCCCGTGGCTACCGCCGGCAAGGGGTGTCAGCGGTAAGCTAATGGGTCCACCGGCCGGCAAGCCCTCGCAACGGATCGGCAATCGACTGAAATCTCATGACCCGCACCCGGTCCCGGTCCTTCAACGAAAGCAGCGGAATCAGGCCTTCTTCGAGAAGGCGCGCTCCTGCATCCTCGGTGAGCAGCAATTCGGCACAAGGCTTCACTTCGGACTCACCCTGTTTCCCATAGACGTGCAGGGGCAGCCGATCGATTTCCGTCATGGTTCCGGGACGCATGTCCCATCCGGCATGGCTGAAAGACTGGGCCAGCAGCAGGGCGAGTGCGAACGCGGGATTCCCCCATAAATAATCTTCGTGCACAGGCGGCTCGGGAAATTCTTCGAAGTCGAACGATTCCGCCGGAGATGTCTGCTTCCCGTAGGGCAATCGCAGCAGGAACCGCGGAAGCGCCAGTCCGATGGAGCTGGCTTCGGGACGCCGCCGGAATTCGATCCAAGCGGCGGATAACTCCTGAGGCATTTTCCACTCTCGCGGATGCGGCGCGGACGCGAGCGAAGCGCAACCCAGCAAACCACAGTTCGCTTCGGCAAGAAATGGTGCACCGGCGCGGTGCGCGATCGCGGCCATGCGAGACAGCGTTTCCGCGTCCTCGCTGCGCGAGCCGAAGCTGTAGTTGCCGACGATGACCGCCCAAGGCTCCGCCCCCGCAGTCTCGACGCTTTGCTCCACCAGCAGGCGATACATTCCCGTATCTCGCAGGTCCGTGGCCGATTTCAGGTCCGCAGCCAATTCCTCTTTGGAGACATCGATGAGATAGAGCTTGAGTTCGGAACCGGTCTCAAGTTCACGAACGAGAAGAAAAGTCGCGCGCCAAATCGCCTCTAGCGCCTGGAAATCTCGATTGTGGAGAACGGCGCGCATCAGTGCGCCCACCCCGCGATCGATCACGCTGAGGATCTCCGGCTGCCGGGCATCTGGCGCGCTCACCAGGTGCCCAGCAGCCACGCGTTGCGCGAACTCGCGGACTTCATCGGGCTTTCGCCTGTATCCGTCGTCGGCGATGCGGGATTCCGTCTGCTCGATCATTTCGTCCAGCAGGCTGCCGGAAGCCAAGCGCTCGGCGCTGGGCACCGCCGCAGGCAGGGTGTCGGGCTTCGGCGCTTCCGGCACCGAGCGGGAAGAACCCAGCCCTAATTCGTCCGCCGTTTGCTGAAACGTTGCCGGATCTTCGAGGCGGGCTCGCAACCCTCGTAATTTGGAAAAAGCTTGCAGTTGCTGGAAAATCCGGTCGGGATGGAAGTCCTCGAGTTCAGAAAAATGCAACTGCAGCGAGCCATCTCCAAACGCCAACTGAATTTCAGCGCCACTCCGGGCTAGCACTTCGTCGAAGTTGTCTCGATCCACCAGCACGGCGTGGCGCTTGCCAATTGTCTTCGCTTCTGAAAGCCCGCGATTGGCGCGCCCACTGAAGTCGCCAAGAATCGCGATACGAAAGGGAGTTTCCGGAGACGGACGGGCGCCCGAACTATCTCCTCCGGCCGTCAGGCTGATACCGCCGAAATCGAAATCTTTCGGCATGGACGACTCCTTGGGCAGGTTTACTTAGGACGTACGGCAACGATTTTCAACCAGCCAGAATCCCTGGGAACACACGCCGGCAAGTCGCTACTGTTGGTCGTTCTGAATCAGATCGAGCTTGCGCAAGCCCTCTTTTGCTTCCAGATTGTTAGGCTGCAACTTCAGAACCTTGCGATACTCCCGACGGGCCTCGGGGTAGCGACCGTCTCCCGTATCTTTCACGGCCATGCCGAGCAAACCAGGAATGTCGTTCTGCGACAAGCCTGCGGATTCCTCGACGATTTCCGGTTCCACCGAATTATCGTTCTTGTTCTTGCCGCGATTATCTACCGCCGCCTTGGCCGGCGGATGTGGCTTCGCAACTACTACGGGCACCTTGGCGGCTGGTTTTACGGTCGCCGATTCTGGCTGCGGCATCTTGGCCTCAGGCTCGGGCGTGGCTGTCGCCCCTTGGTCTGAACCATCGGTTGCAGTCTGCTCTTGCGGCGGCTGAATCGGAAGTCTCGAATTGTGCGTAGGATGCTGAAACACTCCCATCAGTGCAACCACCAGAACCACAATGACCAGGCCAACGATTATCCTTGTGCGCGTTATGAGCGGGCGCTCTTCAAGTTCATCAAGCCCTTGCAGAATGGAAGAACCCCGGCTCAACTCTTCGGCAGTCGGTGCGCGATGCTGTACACTCCGGGAAGCAGTTTCGCACCCGTCCTTGAAGACAAAGTCAGCCGTACCCGCAACCGGCGGCACACCTTGGTCCGGCCGCTCATGGCGCGCAAAGCGCGAATCAACCATCTGCGAATCAACGATCACGGTAGCGCCAACCGCAGGACCGTCTACAGTTCGTGGTTCAGAGGGATCCACCACGGAACCTTGTAACAGCGCAATTTGCTCCGGCGTCGTCCACGCCAACTCCGTCAACTTGGTCTGCCGATCGCCCATGACAGTTGTCAGGGGCGGAACGGGATGAAACTCTACCCCCGGAAGGTCGCGCAGCCGCTCGGAAATATTCTCCGCCAGCAAAATCTGACCCGGCTTCGCCTGCCCCAGAGCTTGCTGCACCGTTTCTGCGGTGAAACCCGTGGCATCGCTCGTCCTCGGTTTATAAATCAGAATGGCAGCCCCGACCCGCTCGCTAGGGCGGCACGCCAAAAATTCCAGAACGGAAGTCTGAATCCGCTTGGCGGCAACCATTGCTGGCCCGGAACCATCGAAGTGCGCGCGCAAAATTGCGGGTGACTCCTCTGCAATGCGGCCGCGGCTCGCCCCCACCAGGTCCGCAATCATGTAAACCAAAACGCTGTCGGTCTCCCACGTAGGAGCCGTCCTGCGGTCCGGCCATTGCGGCCCCCACAGCCGAACTACGATATCGGGTGCATCCCCAACTTGCTCTGTGCCCCACGAACCCGGGGAGCGGTCAGAGTTCGCGACAGGGTTCGCGACCTCGAATTCCCGGCTGTCGGTTTTCTGCTCGTACTGCGCCATGCTTTGGGCTTCCGACTCTCTGTAAGTGGGTTGTAGGTTACTTCAAATTGGTGGCGCAAGCAAATGTTTACCGCACCCACTTGCACCCACTCATGGCACTTTTGTGCCCGCGACCACCACTACGGCGGGCTTGACTTCGCATAAACAGTGAGTATGATACTGCCCACCTGCGTAGGCTAGATTTTATGGGGTTTGCCGCTTCCCCGGGGAGTATATGCCAGCACCTCCGATGTTTGATGCACCATTGTGTCCGCTATCTTTTCTTCTGAAGAGAAGTTCAGTAGCACTGCTTTTTGTTGCGCTGACAAGTCCTGCGGTCCACTCCAAGGACGTTCCCCTCACAGCCATCGAGCTATTTGATGGAGCGAACGGCGCCGCCTTCGTTCAGGTTTCCGGATTCCTGATCAATGGCAAAGCCGAAGTGCGTTCTTGCGGAGGGGCGACCGAGATCAACAAATCCACGTATGGCAAGCTGCAGAAGATTCCACTGAACTCCTCGGTGACGTCTCTCGATCGGGATGCCAAGGGAGCGATGAACCTTGCGCGCGGTTCCGCCCTTGAGTGCGTGGTTCCTTCCAACTTCAAGTTCGACAAGGACGAAACGCTTACTCCCGCGCAACTGGCTGATCGTGCCACACTCACAGGCCAGGTTCTGAGCTCGTCACCCTCAGGAACAACGGCGGTGCAGCCCTTCAAACCGACGGTAAAGATCGTATTCGTTTCGGCAGCCGATACCGAACTCGGAGAGTTTCTTCGCGGAAGCCGCGCTCACTCGGTTGCCCAATGGCGAGACTACCTCGGCCGGTACCCGAAAGCCGCGCATACCGATTCCGCTAAACAAGCCCTCGCCGCGCTCCTGTTAAAAGAGGGCGAGGACGGACTCGCGTCCTATCGCAACTCCGCCTCCGCCAGCTCTCCCGCCTATTCTGACCTAAGGACAGCTTGGTTGCGAGCCGATCAGGTACGCGAGCTGCTGCGTGCCAATGACGAGGCTGCTAAACTCCGCGAGAACGTGCGCTCAGAGTTGGTGCTGGTTACCGACAAAAGTCGCGCTGAATTGCAGGTCTTTAAACAAGCGCTCTCGGGTCACACCTCCGGATACATTCATCTCGCCAATGCCCGCCAGCTGGCCGACCACGCCTTGGAGGTCGACCCCCATTTTGATCAGGGTCTGGCTCTGCAGAGCGCGATTGCCGCCGAGACTAAGCGTGTCGACGCAGCCTTGCACAGTGCGGAGTCGATGATTGCCGCCGAGCACTATGATGACGCCGTAGCGGCCGTGGCCGAGTTTCGCGCCTTCGCCGACGAAGAAGCGCGCATCTCCGCCATCATCGACGCCTCTTACAAATACCACTTCGATCGCGGCAAGACCGCGGCCGCGAGCCAGAAATGGCATGACGCGGTGCAGGAGTTTCAGAAAGCTTCCGACCTCAAGCCCACCACCGAATCGGCGAACGCGCTCGAGCAGGCCCAGGCAGAATTCCTCTCGTCCACCAACCAATCTGCCGCGAACACCGCTTTGCAGCAGAGCTCCGCCTTCGAGCAGGACAAGCATTACATCGAAGCCTACGAAGTTCTCGCCAATCTTCCCGAACCCCAGCGTGCTCTCGTCAAAGACCAGATGCCGGCACTCGAGCCCAATTACGTGAAGAGCGCCTCGGACGAAGCTAAGAAACTGAAAGACGCTCACATTCCAATCCAGGGACGAATGGACGAGATTGCCGTGCAGAAGGCATTTAACTACTTGCGTTCAGCCTGCTCCTTGCGGCCCGACGATCAGGATCTGAAGCTCCGCCTCGACCTGATTTCTCAAACGCTCAGTGACTACTACGTCGTGCAGGCCAAAAAATATCTCGAGAAGCCGCTAGGATCGGGAGTCGGCGTCGCGTGGCTCTACCTGAACGAAGCCCAGCAGTATAAGTCGAACCGCGATGACGTTCGCGACGAGCGCACCAAGAATAATGCCATCCACAATGTCCGTTCCACGCTCTCCATGAAAGTCCTGTTCCGCGACCAGACTTCGCGGCGCGATAGCGCCGGTTTCGCCGATCAGCTTTCTGACGCGATTGCGACCGGTCTGGAAACCACAAACCTTCCTGTCAGAATTGTCCGGTCTGCCGATGCGACCCCCGTGGAACCGAACTTCCAACTTGTTGGGGACGTGCTCGAACATCGACCCGTCACGAAAGTGCAGGTCGACCCGGTAGACTCGGAGTACCGCGCTACCGAGAGAGAAATACCGAACGACGAATGGAACAAGTCGAATCGCGATTACGAGACCGCTACCCTGGATTTGGAGAAAGCCCAAAAGATTCTGGAAGGAGCTCAGGCGCACGGCAAAAAGAAGGAAATGGCCGACGCCAACGCCGCCGTCGAAGTGGCTCAGAAGAAGGTGGAGGAGGCACATCGCAAGCTCGATACCATCCCCAAGACAGTTCTCAACGACGTCGTCAAGCCTTACACCTACACCCGCAGGACCTTCGACGTGAGCGCGGTCGTCGACGTCGGATTCCGGATTATCGACACCAACGGCACTACGATCGCCGCCTCCCCATCTGTTAAGAGAGAAGAGGAAAAGCAGTTCATCGTGTTGGAGAACGTGAAGCCGGAAGATACCAAGGGCGTCAAACAAGCCGGGTCTCCGCCGGATGAGGCCCAGTTCATGACCGAAGTGGAGATCGCAGCCCGCATCGCGTTGATCAAAGACGTAAAAGACAAAGTTGAGTCGCTTCCCGGCAACATCTTTGCTCTGGCGCGCAAGCGGCTCATGGACGGCGATACCGAGGGCACCGCCGAATCCTACATTCTCTACCTCAACTCCACTCCCGACACTCAGACGACAGAGCGAGAGGAAGCCAAGAAGTTCCTACGCGACCAGTTCAACATGTTCTGGCCGGGCAGCTCCGCCCTAACCAGCATTAACCTAAACCCGCATTAACTTCGCACTGGTACTGCCAGTGTGGCAGTAGTAAACTTGTTCTCGTTCTTCGGCATTGGTCATTCCCCTATCATCAATGCCTCTGAGAAAGTGTCCCCCGCACCTTCTGAGGGTGCTGACTAACTCCCGTGACTGCTCCAAATATTAAACGCATCGGAAAGTACGACGTGCTCGACCTTCTCGGTCGCGGTGGCATGGGTCTGGTCTATCGCGCGTTTGACCGTCAACTGAATCGCGAGGTAGCCATCAAGACGGTAACCGAGGGTTTCACCGGCGACCAGGAAATGCTGCAGCGCTTCTATCGCGAGGCCGCCAAAACCGGGGCGCTAAAGCATCCCAACATTGTGATCGTCTACGATTTAGGCGAGCAGGACGGCTTTCCCTACATCGTGATGGAATACTTGTCCGGCGATCCGCTGGACAAACTCATCCGCTCCGGCCAGTCTCAGCCGCTTGCGTTCAAGCTGAAAATCGTCGAGCAGGTCTGCTACGCGCTGGGATATGCCCATCGCAATGACGTGATTCATCGCGACGTCAAACCTGCCAACGTCATCGTGCAGCCCGATGGGATTGTGAAGTTGCTGGATTTCGGAATCGCCCGCCAGGAAAAGTACGACGGCCATCTCACGCGCACCGGGAATGTCATCGGCACCATCCAGTACATGGCCCCGGAGCGACTGAAAAACGAGGCCTTCGACGGCCGTTCCGACATTTTCTCGGTTGGGGTCATGATGTTCGAGCTGCTGACCGGGCAGCTCCCTTTCACCGGCGACTACAGTGTGGTGCAGCAGATCCTTTCCGGCAAACACCCTCGCCTCGACCAATTCCTGCAGGATTATCCTCCCGCCCTTGATGGCATTCTCGAGCGGGCCATGGCGAAAAATCCTGATGATCGCTATTCCACCGCCGACGAGATGGCCGCCGAGGTTTCCTCGCTCGCTCACGAACTCAAGAAAGAACAGGTCGCCGAGTGGATCGAGCGGGCCGAGCGTCTGGTGCAAGAGGAGCAATACACCACCGCCAGAGAAGTTCTGCTGCAGTTATTGAAAGTGGAAAGCCAGCATACCAGAGCACGCCAGCTTATTGCGCAGGTTCAACAAAACCTGACGCTGCGCCAGCGGGCGGAGCAGATCCGCCAGCTGCGCCAGCAAGCTCAGGAAGCAGCCACCGACAAGCGCTACGAAGAGGCCATCGCCGATCTGCAAGAGGCCTGCAGCCTCGATCCAGGGAATTCGGAACTATCGGAGCTTCTGGAAACCGTGCGGCAGAAGAAGCGGCGCAGAGAGCTGGTGGAAGGATACTTGCGGCAGGCAGAGACCGCTCGCGACCGCGGCGACCTGCAAGGAGCGGAGGCAGTCATTGCCAGGGCACTCGAATTGGACTGCGACGATTCGCGAGTTCTAGCCGCCCACGTTTCACTGGCACGTCTGATTGAAGAAGCCTCGCGCCAGGCAAAAGCAAAACAGTTATTGGAGAATGCCCGCAAAGAGATCGGCGCGCGCCACTTCACCGCCGCCATCGAGGCCTTAGCCCAGGTCGAACGCGTCGATCCATCGAATCCCGAACTCATCACGTTGCAGGCCGCAGCCAAATCTGGCCGCGAGCAGGAACAGCGGCGCCGAATTCTGGAGCAGCTGCAAAATGATGTCTCTCTCGCCTCCAGCTTCGAGGAGCTTACCCGCGCATCCCAACTCGTGGACCAGGCGCTGGTACGCATGCCCACCGAACCCATGCTCATGAAATTCAAAGGGCATCTGTCGCGGAAACTCCGCGATGAGGAGATTCGCCACCGGGTCGATCAAGTCGTGCTGCGCTGCCGTAGTCTGATCGAAACCTCGCCGGACGAAGCCTTGCGACTGGTACGCGAGGAACTGCACCAAGCTCCTGGGAACGAACGCCTGGTGGCTCTGCAATCGAGCATCGCACAGCAAATGTCGCAGCGGAGTGCGGAGCATACTCGCGCCCAGTACTTGACGCGCGCCCATGAAGCGCTCAGCAGCGGCCGCTACGTCGAAGCCGTGCGCCTTCTCGAATCCTGCCAGAAGGAAGGTATCCGTTCTCCCGAAATCGCGGAACTGATGGACTTCGCGCGCCAGGAAGCCGACCAGCGCCTGAAGAACACCCAGTTCCAGCACCTGCTCAGAGAAGCGCAGGAATTGATGGCCCGCGGTTCCTACCGCGCCGTGGTTGACTTGCTCACTTCCATCAGCGAAGAACCGGGAACGGCTTCCCTTCTCTTTCTCCTGGAGGATGCCCGGAACCGCCTGCAATCGTTGCAGCGCGACATTGACGCTTCCTTGCAGATGGTCGAGGTTCTCACCACCCAGGAACACTATGTCGAGGCTGTAAAATTCCTCGAATCGCAGCCCACTTCGGTTCTGCACTCCGAGCCGGTTCAGATCGCACTGCAACGCCTGCGCGAAGCCAACGACAGCGAACTCGCGGCGCTGCAGGCGGTCGGCAAAGCTTACGCTGCACTCGATCGTCAGGAACTCGCCGCCGGCACTTTACAGAATCCGGGCGGTAGCGCGGAATCCTCGCTGCTGGCGCGCATCGTTCCCATCTTCACCTGGCGCCGCAAGTCCGTGGCTGATCGCCAATTATCCTCGGCGCTGGAACAAGCCCGGGTAGCCGTGGAAGCAGGCGACAAAAAGCAGGCGGTACGGGCGTTGCAGGCCGCGAAAAACTTCACCGAATACGCCAGCAGCAACCTGCAAAATGAGTGGCAGGCTCTCTTCAAAAAAGCCCAGAGAGGTAAAGTATTTGGGCGACTGGGCCAGAAGTAGCATCTCGCTTAACTTTCGGGTTGCTCCGCGCATCTTTTAACTTCTTCCCAATTCGTCCTGATTCACTCGCCTTCCCTGTTTACCCAAAGCTTGGGGTGCGGTAGGATTTAGCGCTTACCTTCGCCATGAGCTTTGCAATTCAAGCCGCCGGCAACACCGACATCGGCCTCGTACGCAAGAACAACGAGGACAATTTCGGTTACGACTTACGCCACGGAATTTTCGTGGTCTGCGACGGCATGGGCGGACAACAAGCCGGAGAACTGGCCAGCAAGATCGCCGTCGATACTGTTCTCGACTACTTTCGGCAGGACCGAAACGTCGCCCCGGTGGGCGGAGCCAAGTTCGAGGGCGTCTCCCCACGCGCGGTGGGCTTAGCCGGCGCGATTCAGTTGGCGAATCAGGCGATCCATGAATCCGGAGCCAGCAATCTTCAGCATGCGGGCATGGGTTCGACGATTGTTGCGGTCGCGGTCGAGGGCAATCTCTTTTCCGTTGCCAATGTCGGCGACAGTCGCATTTACTTGATCCGCAAGAATAATGTGGTGCAACTCACCAACGATCACTCGCTGGTGATGGAGCAGGTCCGGCGCGGACTCATGACCTTGGAAGAAGCGCAACAATCCAAAATGCAAAATGTGATCGTGCGCGCTCTCGGCACCGACGACAGCGTCGAGCCGGATCTCGCAGACCATGAGTTCAATTCCGAGGATGTGCTGCTACTGTGCAGTGACGGACTGTCGCGCTACGTCAAAGACGAGAGGATGGCCGAAGCCGTGAACCAGGATTCCCTGGAACAGGCCGCCACCGATCTGATTGAAGCGGCAAAAACCGGCGGCAGCGACGACAACATCACTGCTCTGCTGATCCGCGCGGCTCATCCTTCCTGGAAAGATCGAGTCCTTGGAGTGTTATCTGGCCCTGGCGGCCAGAAAAGCTCAACCTAATCTCAGCCCAAGCAAAAAGAGCTTTCTTAAGGGTGGTGAGGACGTTCGCATGGTTCAATGCCCAGCGATCTGACTGACACATTTCATGCCCTGCAGGTCGAAGAATGGATTTGCACTGCCCGAAACCTGCAACTGGTAGTCATAGGATTTCTGTTTTCCGTTGGGCAGCATCACAGTCCTTCCGTTGGTTTCGCTTACCCATTCCAGTTTGCCTCCTCCCAGTTGACGCGCACGCGCCACGAACTTGAACACCGCCCAGGGTCCACTGAAAGAATCCAGAGGATCACCGCTCTTGGTCGTGACGTCGACATTGTCGGACGCACCTGTCCAAACAAATGTTTTCTGCGCACCTTCTCCCTCCAGTTTTTCGCTGCCGATCTTCACCTCAACTCCTTCCAGGTTGCTCGGCATCTGTTTCAGCGTGTAGGAAAAATGGGGAGGCTGCGAACCCGAGGGATATAGAGTTTCGCTCAGGCGTCCCACGCGATTCAAAAAAGCTACGAATGTCGGCGATGGTTTGACGCTCGCTGCTGGGTTCGCGTCATACCGCGAACCCACCTTCAGCACAAAGGTCTTCACATCGTCGTTCAGCTTCTTCCAGGCATCGCCAGTCGGCCCGAAAATCGCGTAAATCTGATCCAAGGATGCGTCCTGCAGAGAATTTGGATCGAAGGGATATTTATTGATCAGGGATGCGAACTGCGAGCAATAACCTTTGCCGGAACCATTTGCGATGTCAATGGGGCCTCGTCTCAACAGCGCTTCCGCGGCTTTGATCGGCTCTTGCAGCAATCGCCGCACTTGATCCTGATTCCCAAACTGCTGATCCACCGGCACCGAGGTGATGATCTTGGTCACGGCGCCGGAAGCCGCATCTGCGGAGTTCGCTGCTTGGGTTAGTTGGGTCGGATCGGGCGCGCCCGGATTTTGCGCAAGCGCATGAATGTCAGACCCTAACTTGCCCAGAGCCTCAACGTAATCCTTGTTCGCAGCCACAACATAATGATCCGGGGCCTTATCCGCCGGACCTGCCGGCTCCACCGCTTGCACGGGTGCAAAATGGGTCTTCGCGTCGGGGGGCGCGACGTCGGTATTGTGCGAGATGAAGTACAGCAACTCTAATAAAGGTGAGGTCGGCCCGCTGAGTTTTTCCAGCTTCTTGTCGGCGTCGGCATTGTTTTGATATTCCGCGACGGACGAACTTTTCAAGACCGTATTCCACTCGATCACAAAATCCTGATCGTAGCGCTCGGTCAGTTTTTGCCGCACAAGTTCCGGATCCATCGCGCTGGTGTCGGTTTTTCCCAACACCCACTCCTCCCCGCCCATATAGAGACGGGGATCCTTCAAAGCATCTTGCACAAACGAAAAGCCGCCGCGCGTAAATGCTCCTTTCACTTTGTGATTGCTCAAGATTAAGCCGGCAGCATCTTTAAACTGATCGTTAAAACTGAGGTCAGGCTGCGAAACTTTGGACAAGAGCTGTACGTAATAGCGATCGACTCCAGCAAACTGCTTCAGATAAGCGCGCGCCTGCTCGATCATGAGCTTGGAGTTGCCCATCGCGAACGGATTCTCCTTCGCTAGTTCCGTGGCGTAGAAATCGAACTGCAATCCGGCCAGATCTTTCCGGTCTTTGTCGATGTCGCGCTCGGCGACCCAATGGCTCATCAAAACAGGAGTCAGAAATTCTTTTGTGCTTTTGTCGTGATCCGTGGGTTCAGTCGTTATTAAATAGGCTTTCAGATCGGTGTAGGTTTTTTCGTAAGCGTCGTTCGGCGCGTTCGCCACGGACTTACCCGATACGGCTTCCAAACCATCGGTCAGCCGTTTTTGCGTTTCGGCTAATAAAAGCTGGCGGAAACGCTGGAAATAGACTCTTTTCGCGTCCGGATAAATCTGATCGCCCACATACAAACCCCAACGCAGGCTGAACGGCGCGCCGTTGACTTCGTAGTCCGAAATATCGACGAGCTCGCGCCGCAGATTGTCGAGTTTTTGCAGGTCGGCAACACTGGCCACCTGATTGTTCGCGGTTTGCAAAGTGCGTAAGTCGGCAACCGCATCGTGCACGCGAGTCTCGAGCGCACGGTTGCGCAAGAACGAAACCGCAAAACCCGTTAGGCAGAGGATGGCGGCAAGAACAATGCTTCCCAAACCAATGCGGCGCAGCAGGTTCACGCGCGAACTCGACCCGCTGGTCGCCAATGCCACGCGATCCTTCACCAGAACATCGTTGAACAGGGTAGAGAGAAAAACCCACTGCGGCACTCTGCGCGATCCACCGGTTCTCACAGCCACGGGCGCCGCCTGCAACCGCGAACCCCCGCCGCGGAAAATCTGCGTCGCGCCGCCATCGAACTCCGCTTCTGCCGCTTCCGCCGGAACTGCCCGCGCTGCAACCACGTCGTCCACCACGACGGGCCTGACTCCGGTAAAGTAAAACCCACGCAGGAAAGGGTTCGTGCCGAGGTGGCTGGGCCGCGCCAGGTCCACTAGAAACTGCACCAGCAGGGTGCGCAGCTTCCTGAGTTCCCTGGGAAACTCGTAAATGGCGGGAAGCTTTTCCCCTTCGTGTTCACGGGGAAGCAGCAGAATGCGGCGCTCCGCCAGCGAGTAAAAGATTTCGTCGAATGCCTTGGTGAGCCGCTTGGTCTCCTCGTCCGCGTAAACACCCGCGCTCAGGGAGTGCAGCGGTAACGTAGCACCCAGCACTTCGCTGGCCTCGTCCTTGCTCATCCCGCGCACGAACTCGGTGAAGAAGGAGATCCGGTCCAACCGGGTGAACAACACATAAACCGGAAAGCTGATTCCCAACAACTGCGACACTTCCTGCAGTCTTACCGATAACCTCCGCGCCGCGGAGACGGCCGTTTCGCTGGCCCCCGGCTGCAAGAAAGCTTCGCAATCGAAGCAGACGATTGCGGCTCGCGGCGCTTGCGCGCGTTTCCCGAGGGCCGCGGAGAATCGCCCCGGCTGCAGCAGCCTCACCAAGCGTCTCCACCGATCCGCTTGTCCCATCATCGAGCCCGCAGGATCCACGAAAATTGCTTGTCGGGTGTACCAGATGTTCGCGTTAGAGGTCGCCAGCACCTGGCTGTCCCGATACACCTGCCCCGCCAGCAGTTCCGGATCGAGCGCGGAATGAATCAGGACCGTGGTCTTGGTTGAACCAGAATCGCCTAAAACGAATACCAGAGGAAGGCTGCCAAGGTTGGTACCTCGGCCCAACGTCGAGTGCTTCAATCGCCGGACCGCCTCCTGCACCAAAGCATCCAGATCGTCGGTCCCGCCGGATGGGGCATCGCCCTCCGCGGCAGGCTCTTTCGCCTTCTCAACTTTGTAAACGTAAAAATAAGCGACCGCTGCTCCAATGATTCCCAGCACGGCGAGCACGCCGCGCAGGATCCATACATCTGAGCCGTGTAGAGGCAGCCACCTGCCCAGAAGCCAAACCAGTACCAGATAAACGAGCAGTACCAGAGTGGTCACCAAGTACAACATTCCAGCCTCCTGTTTTTTAGATTCCGCCGACCAAGGCGGAAAGCGACGAAGCTCCCGACATCAGGAGAACTTTGAAAACCACAAAGAGGACCACCGCGAGACCCACGGTGATGATTGCAACCTTTCCTAAAACGCTGCTCCAGCGATCCGATTGCGCCAGGCGCACGGCGTCCGCGGGAATCGCGCCCCGGGGCGACAACGGGCCGGCCGGGCCGCGCACCCGCTGGATTTTTTCCTGAATCGCCGCCGTAATGGCCCGCAAATCTCCTCCCGCAGCGTAGCGACCCTTGAATCCCAGCAGCAAACACAGGTAGTAGACTTCCAGCAAATCGGCGGTCTCCTGAGAATCGTTACGGCTCAGGGTTTTTTGCAGCTCCTGGAAGAAAATTTCCCCGGCCAGTTGATTTCCGAAAAGTTCCGCCTGCAAGGGCAGCCGCGGCCAATTCGCGAACACCGGATTCCCTGAACTCAGCACCGATTCGTCCAGGAACGCCACCACCGCAAAAATAACCTGCCTCACATCTTCGGAGCTGCACCCGCGACTGCGCGCTTCCTGTTCGGCGACCCGCAGCGCTTGCCGCATTTGCGCACGAAACGCTTCCGCATCCTGCACCGCCTGCCGGTTGTATCGCAACCGCACCACGGCGGTGAATACTTCCTGAAACCCCAGAGCCAGGTTCCAGCCGCGCCGGTCCATGGCAGGACTCGACCCCCGGTAACTTCCCAACGGCGTAACTTGTGCGGACGATCCCATGTCAGCTCTCGAGCAACACTATCAGTTCAACTTCCGGAGACGGCAGTTCCCCCGGTACGTACACGCCGACGTTGCGGGTCTTCATAAGGTGTTCCCAACAGGGCCCGCTTCTCGTAATCACAAAGTACTGGCTGTCCACTTTCGCGGAGATCGCGGCCGGCGGAACCTGCATATGAGTTAGTGTCAGTCCGGGTAGCGCCCGTTTCACCAACTCCGTAACAAATTGCGCAGAACATACCTTCACCAGTTGCAAGGTCTTGGAGATCACGTCCGCCTCTCCCACTGGCGATCGCAGCCCGAGTATCCAGCGCGAACGTCCCAGGCAGCGTTGGTCGCGGATCTCGCCCTCATAAAAATAGCGCGCCGCCGGCTTCAGCGGAATCACCACCGCCTGCGACGGAACGATAATTTCCAGGTGCCGAATAATGTGTTCCTCGAGATAGTCAAAGCCCGGCCCCGGATCGTAGTGGTTGTACGCCGGCAAGGAACGCGGACTGCTATCGAGACTGAAGGTGCACAGCGCTCCCGCCAGCCGCGACATTTCGCGAAACATTTCCTCGGGATGCCGGTGCTTGGCCAGCAGAATATGGCGCAAAGGAGTCAGGCTGGAGTTGATGGCGTGCAGAAACCAGAATTGGGCGACCTGGCGGGCAGACATACCCGCCTGAAACGTCCCTCCGGTCTGCTGCTCCTGGGTGACCACCGTGCTTTTCTCTTCCAGAACTTCGACCAGCCGCTGCAGCATCTTTGACAGCCGCTCACTGGCACTCAGGCGTAGGCAGGAAGGAACATGCGTGGGATCGTACACGAAGTGTCCCGACTGATCGCGCATTACCCTGGCCACGGGAATCGTCAAGAGATTTTCTTCCTCCGTGGGCAGCACGACCAGCCGAATATTCTTGCGTCCCATTTGTACCGGCTTGGCGTCCAAACCTGTATTCTCGTCATGCACCATCTCGATGGTGCTGGTGTAACGGGCGTTTCCCGAAGGGCTCGGTTCGAGGTCGCAGTTCTGCTGGCCCTGAACCCAGCGCGGAACCGCCAAGGCAACCGTCAGGCTATCGGTCGCGGGCAGAAATTGTTCGGCGATGTTTCGGGGCTCCGGACAAAGATCGCACTCGGGAATGTCAAAAGGCAGACCGTCTTGAAACATTCCACGCGCGTGCAACAGGCTCACCGTGCCGTTGCGTAGAGCATCCGCATCGAGTTGGCAGGCCGCCAATCCGTACGAGTCTCTCCACAAACTGGCTGTGGCAAAATGGACGGCTTCTTCGAAGTACCGGTTCTGCGCCTGAAAATGTTGTGGCGCCAGATACATGCCTTCCGCCCACACTACTCTCGACAGCAACTTCATGCCGCTTCACCTGATACCAGGAAGGTTTTATTGCTGGTCGTACTATTATGAGTTGCGCTTCACTGCCCGACACGAATCTGCACCGCAGGGCAACTGTCTGGCCAGCGATGCTAGGCGACTCGGTCTCTATTGTCAAGGAACTTACCCCCTCCCCCCTCTCGGACACGACATTGCATTTTGTCGCACCAAAACGCAGAGAATACGGGTACCGTGTGGCTACAAAATGGCTACTGACAATCCTGTGCAGGCCAGTGCAACGTGCATCGAAAAGCTGGAATGTGCCTCGGTCGGGAGTAAGCAGCTTCAGGCACTACTCTGGCCTTCGTAGCCTAATCGCACGTGGACTTCACATAGCGCTCGCCCAAGCCTTGGGGCTTTTAAGACACTCCCGCATGGCACTCAAGCGCACAGAGCCGCGTTGAAATCGGGGACAAGCATCCCCAGAAGTATCCCCCACTTGCGATGCGGACTTTCACGCGAGAGCTCCGAGAATCGGCTCAAAGAACGTCCGCAGCTGTTCGACCACTTCTGCCAGATTCTCCGATTCTCCGGCGTCTGGGTGAGCGCGGAGCGTCTGAGGAACGCCCGCCACTGAGTGTGCTTGCCCGAATCGTTGCCGAACTCCTGTTCGCGGAACTCGAGAATCAGATCGAATTGCGTCGCCCTGCGTCTGCGGAGATTGAAGTTCGTACGGGAGCAGTTCTTCATGGCAGCGGTGGCTGAGAACATCAACCGACGAGTCCGGTTCCTCAGCCTGCCGATAACACCCAATGTGGAAGCTGGCTCTTAGCGGAAGTGAGAGAGAAACTCGAGGGCAAGCGATCATCACAGCCAAAACAACATCCAATCACGGACTTTTTTGACACCCACGCCTAGTTTCGTCAATAAAGGACTTGCCTGAAAGAGTCCAAAACGGGCTTGGGATACTTTGGCTACGTCGCGTTCACTAACGGCGTCGTTCTAGGCCGAGGAGGGGTGGTCTCATGGCACGATCTTTGTCAGCGGGCTGGCCACGCGCTGGAGGCGGTTCGGAAGCTTTGTGGGTACGAGCGGTTGGGTTCTCGGCACCCGCAGTCACGCTTATTCCGGCATCATCTTCAAGAAGAACGTTAAGGAGCGAATGGTGAACATGTAGAGTATCCCCAACGTCGTAGTTGATAAAGCCGAGTTTTCTAAATCGGTTCATGAAGAAGCTGACCCGCGACCGCGTCGTCCCTACCATCTCTGCCAGAGTCCGCTGATTTAGTCTTGGGATTGTCTCTGAGACTCCTTCCTTGCCGAATTGCGCCATCAACAGAAGTACTCGCGCAAGCCGCTTTTCGCTGGAATTGAAAAGTTGATCGACCAAGTCATCCTGATACCGGATGTTCCGCTTCAGCAAGTATTTGACAAACATGGCCGACAATTTTGGTTCCAGGCTCATTGCATGCGTCATCGCCTTCCTCTCGACGTGCAGCAGGACGCAGTCTGTCAATGCGGTTGCAGACGACATGCGAAGGAGCTGACCAGCAAGACCACCTTCGCCAAAGAAATCGCCTTCGCCCAAAATACCAAGAGTTGCTTCTCTGCCGTGTTCCGATACCACGCTGAGCTGCACCTTCCCGGTTTGGACAAAGAATAGGCCGTCCCTAGAATCGCCTTGGGCGAAAATCTTGTCCTTCTTTTGAAAACAGACCATATTCCTGCCCTTCCCAATCGTCGATAGAAAGGCGCGAGGATTGAAATCAAGTTGTCTCTTCGCGGTGGTGATTCGCTTTGCCAAAGGCTGTCCTAACTGGAGAAGTCTGCACTGTCGATTATGGAGGAGCCGGGCGAATCTCCGCTGGTCAATAATGCTCACCATCACGGATGCGACAAGACAAATGGGCACCGGGCTGATCTCCAGCGGCCTGATTGCGAGCCGGAACGATGGTTGTTGTGGTCTGTTTTGAACATCTCTTAAAGTCTTTATGGTGCGAGACTAAGGTACGAGCGCGACCTGACGGTTACTTGGAGAACGCACGGCGAAATGAAGAAGAATCTACAGAGCGTGGCGACGTTACTGGACCGAGAAATTGACTCCACCATCAAAGAGTGGTTGCGTCGTGTGAGCCTTCTTCCGGAACTCACTCAAATTGCGGTTAGCGATGAGGATCGCTCGCGGCATCTCCCCCAGCTGTTCCATGACTTGGCTTGCCGCTTACGCCTCGCCCAGGATATCCGTCTGCTTGCCTCCAGCGCCGCTACTGCGCACGGACAAAGACGGCGACTTCAGGGCTACTCTCCTGCCATGCTCGTCGAGGAGTCAAGGTTGTTCAGGTGGTCACGTTCCAGACGTTACACATTCACCGAGGCGAACTCGATCAAGAGCAACTGCTTTCAGCCGTAATGGTCATTGCGGATGAGGCGGATTTGCAGCTCGGGCAAGCCGTGCGCTGCTGGGAAACGCCACTAGCTCAGGTCGTAGCGTAGGTGCGCCAACTCAATCCGCTGCAATCAAGCGTCGGTCACGATGCGGCTGAGTCCGGGGGTGTCCGGTGCTGAGTTCGCATTTCTCGCCCGGCCCCGCGCCACAAGTCGGGCAATGGATCGCTTGTATCTGTTTGAGTGTAGGTTTCTTGGCCTTCATTGGTTTCTTATAATACAGCTATCCACAGCAGAAAATCGATCAATTTTGCACAGAAACTCGAAAAAATGTTGTGAAATGAATTGTCGTGCGCCAATACGTTTTCCGTGGAAAAGAAAAGGCCCGCCCTCGGTGAGAGAGGCGGACTGTGGTTGTGTGGTTTGATTTTGTTTGGCGAATATCACAGGCCCCGCCAAACCGCAACAATAAATTCGACGCCTTCCAGAAGCGGGAACTGCAAACCGCATGGACTCCGGAGGATGAGCTCCAGGGGCCGCGGAGGACGCGATCGCCCTCCCCGAGAGTTTTCCAGGCCTTCGGTTGCGCCGTTACTGGTTGTTCGTCCTCTTCTTGGACGCAGGGTGGGCTGACTTCTTCTTCGCCTCGCCTTCCCGGCCGCCGATCAGAGTCAAAGCATCCGCGGCGTTGAATGGGAATTGACGAACCGACGATTGGCCAGTTGTGCTCAACTTGATATCCACGCGGCGATCGCTTGCCAGAACAATCGTCAACATGTTTCTTAAAGCCCTTTGACGCTCTTCTGGACTGAGCTGAGGATCATTCTCGATCGCCTGCTTCACTGCAGCTTCGGTCAGAGCATGGAGCGCGCCGTACGCCTTGGTATCAATATTGTCCTTGGGAATGCCCTGTTCGACCAGGAAGCTCTTGACGCAGTCGACACGGCGCTCAGAAAGCTTCTGATCATATTTAGCGTGGCCCCGCGGGTCGGCGTGGCCCTCCAGGAGCAAGCGCGCCTCCGGCTTACTTTCGAGATACTTCTTGAAGTCGGCGGCTAGCGCAACCAGAGTTTGCTGTTGACTGGCAACTAGCCCGGCATTGGGATTCTCAATCTGCGGCATAGACGTCGGGAAGTAGATGCTGTGCAGGGCTAGGCGAGCCTCAGTCACTTCGATCGGCGGCTCTGCCGGAGGAGGAGGTGGTGGTGGTGGTGGCGGGTTCTCCACCATGACCTCGGTCGACGCTTGAGCACTCAGTCCACGCGAGTCGGTGCAGCTTGCGCTCACGGCGATTGCTCCCGGCGACACTCCAGCGGTATTGAGTGTGGCCGAACCGCCAGTACCGGAAACCGTTCCGCCGACTGACGTCCAAGGAGAGACAGTCACCGGAACGCCGTCAGGGCTGGTGCAATTGGCAGACAAATTCACTGTTCCACCAGCCGGAACGCTCATCGGGCTGGCCGAGATAGACATAGTGGGTGGATTCTTCGGCGGCAGCGGCTTCACCGTGAAGTTAGCCGCGCAGCTCACTTGATTGTTCTTCTTCTCGCTGTCGTCGGTCACACGGACGGTGACGGAGTAGCTGCCAGGGGCGGCGTTGGTGGTCTCGATCTGGGCCGTCGTGCCTTTCCCGATGAGCTTGCCTCCTCCGTTGCTGGGGTTCCAGACATAGGTGAGCGTGTGCTTGGGATTGAAGTTGCTGGTAGAAACGGTTCCCGTGACGGGTTCCCCTACCACGACTTCATTGGGCTGCACGGAACAGGTGGCAGCCGGGGCTACCTTGCCGGCGGGATGTAGCCATTGATATCGAGATCCAACAAGGAAGTCCCATTGGGGAGTAGAGTCGCTCGTCGCAAATGCACTCTGCGCAAATGCACGACTCGAAATGAGCGATACCGCGAGAACTATCAACATCCCGGTAACGGCACGACCCCTATTTAGATTAGATCTGACCGACATTTTGGCCTCCCAAATTTTTCGCAGGCTCCTTGGTTGGGTGCGCTTGTGGCGTTGATACGTAGGCGTAGAGTTAGCAGTCAAAATTGTACTTAGCCCGGAAACTCGCAATTGTAATTCACAGGCTTTAACAGCCTGTGGTGCAAGTCTGGATTCGTGGGCAAAAAGTTCTGGGTATCCATATGGTTTAGTTCGTAGAGCATGGACTTCTCAAACTTCCTTCGCGGGCGCTTCTCGCAGATTCACCAGTTAGCGTCGGCGGAATTCTTCTTCGCTGAAGGGACGGGACTTGCGGATGATCAAGTCAATCTTCCAGCCCGTTGCCATGTCAACCACGTTGAATAAGGATTGGTGCTTGCGACCTTCGAGCGCCGCATCCAAGTCCACATCGTACTGATCCTTCGAGAGAAGTTGGACGAATGTTCGCAATTGATCCGCGGTAGCTGCAATGACGAGATCAGTGCCTTGGGTTGTCCGTGGGGCGCCGTAGTACGCACTGGCGCATGAACCGGTAAGCATGTAGGAGATGCCGGCCTCACCAAGCGCCGACGTGATCCAATGGAAGACCTCCGAGACGCTCATCGCAACCGCGCTGGTACCGGAGCGGGTAGAAAGGCCCGCCGAACCAGTTCTCGTGCGACCTGCGCGTCCCACCATTCTGGATACTCTCGCCAGACTCGCTCCTTTGCCAATTCGCGAGCAAGCAGGCCCATTTCCAGCGCTAGGAGTAGGCGTTGTTCTCCGGGCATCGCCCGTTGAATTTGGAGCGGGAGAGCTTGTGCGGAAGGGCTTGTGTCGGTGATGGGCACGGCCAAAATGTTCGCATGTCGGGACGGACGAATGTTTAAGCCTCGAGCTGCAGCCAGCCTGTGCCAACCGGGCTGTACCGGGCGGCGCCCTGCGATGGCGTCGTCGCTTTTCCAAGTCCCATGAGCGCTGGCGTGACACTTGGCACAGAGCGTGATGAGATTCAGCTCGGAATCTTCGCCCGCGCATGGCTACAAAATTCCTTATGGTGAACCTCCAAGTTGGACATCGTGCCGCACCCCGGCAAGCACGATCCTCGAAACCCTCCTGGTTTTGATCCGGCCACACGCCAAACAATTCTTGAATCCCATTCGCGGGCGAGCAGTCTTGTTTCCCTTTAAGCATGTGAGCTGGTGAAATCGCTCAGTCGAACGAAGCGTTACTTGGCGGGGTTGACGGGGCTGACGGGCGCGCCCCCGCGGCATAAAGCCCAGCAAGTAATTATGCCGATCGCGGCGGCCCCGGCTCCGATGGCCCAAGGGGTGTCCAGAATAGGCGTGGTGGCGCTCGCTCCCGCCAGAGGCTTGGCCCCCGCACAACGTTCGTCCCGAGTTACTTGCTCACCTCGATGTACCGTCACGTCCGAGAAGCCTGTCAGCTTCGATTGCCGGGTAGCCGCACCCTGGAAGTGGATCTTGACATCGTTCGCGTACGCCGCCACCCTCACTTTTCCATCTACATCGGTGACGTCGTAGCGGGTCCACTCTTGCGTTAGGGGAATGACGGTTATGCAGTTCACCCGCACCGTCATTTCTCGCGAGGTGTTCAATTGCAAGCTGCCATGGCCGAGGACTAGTTCGTCTCCCTCGAATTGCACAATGGTGTCAGATTGGACCGTGACTGTAGACCCGTCAGCGTCGATTTTCGCCAAACTGCCCTTTTGCGTCTGCAGCAGGTCGTGCAGAAAGATCGCAGACGAATTGGGCGCGGGGGTCTCGTTCAGCCAGACTCCTCCGTCATCGTGGAGCATCGCCCGGGCGGATTCCTGAGCCACCAGCGATGTCGGCAGAATGACGACCATCACGCCGCACACGAATTTGCCCCATTCGAGCAATTTGACTCCCCTCTTCTGCTGACAAACAGCTTGTATCTTGTACAAAGATAACTTGCGGAGTACTTGCTGGCTATTAACTCGCGGGGTAACCTTCGGCCCTCAGATCGCTTGCCTCCAGCTCTTGCTCAGGCATTTATGATTGCCTGAAGGCGACACGAGACACGAGGGATTCGTTCGCAGATGTTCTTCTCACTTGCACAAGAGATTCTGAAGTCCAAACGGACGGTCGTCCTTTTTCAGACTGGGACGGTCACTAGAGAATTGCTCGCACGGGCAATTCGAGCGAAGAGGAGTATGGACCTTGATTTGTGCGTCGATGATGGCGGGAATGCGTATCTCGGACACCTGAAGCAGTGCCACAACAAGACGCATGAACCCTTTTTGCAATTTGATGGCCCTGTGGGAACCAGGGGACGCGCTCGCAGGCGCACGAAATTCCTTTGGAGCTTAACCCTCACGTCTGCCTCAATTGCGTGGCTCGGGCACTTCAGCTCTTCAAACCAAACCTCCGTGCCTCGGCATCAGCGGGTGCGATCTGCTGGCGCACACCGGAGCGGTCGCTTCGTTGGTCACGCCGTCCACCCAAACGCTCGGCGGAAGGACTGGCGCTTCAAGATCAGCGAACTCGACGACGCGATGAGCCGTCCGACTCCCGTAACCGAGAACCGCTATAATGCAAAATGGCAGCCCGGCACCTGGAAAGCGATCTTGGGGACGTCGCGGTCAGCTATTCCTTTATCCGGCGACGACGTTACATTGGAATACTTTGAGCCCAGGAAGGGTGTCTTCCAAAATGGTGCAAAAGATGCGTTCTTGGAATCCCGGCGGGAAATCTAGAATTTGGTGAAATGCTCCGCTTTGCAGGCGAAAAGTCTAGTAAAGTAACCCGCAAAGACTGACCAGACTTGTCAGTCCATCGACGCGTCCTGCCGACCTGTTCTGCGGACCCCCGGCAGTCGGGCTACGCGAGAGAGTACGAAAGTTCTGCATGTCGATGAAAATCAAGCGCTTTCGCAAGAGCAACGGGAAACCAGGGTAACTGGCGACTTTGGCCAGGCAACTGCAACGATCTTTACAACTCGTCATCATAACCACAATCTTAAATTCAATAGTAAACGAGGGAAAATCGAGATGCGAAAGCAAAAGGGTTTCTCACTAATCGAGTTGCTGATTGTAGTGGCCATCATCCTGATCATTGCAGCCATCGCCATTCCAAACTTGATGCGCGCCCGTATGTCGGCGAATGAAGCGTCCGCCGTAGGCTCGACTCGCAGCATTAACACAGCCGAGATCTCCTACAACGCCGCTTATTCCAACCTGGGTTTCGCCACCTCCTTGCCCTATTTGGGTGGTCCCGCCGGGGCGGCTTGCACTCCATCCACCAGCAGCGGCTGCTTCATCGATAGCTCGCTCTCCACTGGAACCAAGAGCGGCTACTCCTTTGCGCTAACGGTTGGCAGCAGCCCCGCCGTTGGTAGCACCAATTTTTCCTATAGCATTCTGGCGTCCCCGGTTACTCATAATCAGACAGGAACTCGGTACTTCTGCTCCTTTGAAGATGCCGTGGTGCGCTCTTCGACGGGTACAATTACCGCGCCCTGCACCGCCGCAATTACGGCGCTTCAGTAACCATCACTCGTTTGGCGATGTACCTGGGGGAGGGTGATACGCCTTAAGGACTTCTGCGGCTTGGGATGTTCAGAGTGCAACCGCAATGCTCGGCAAACAATCGAGAGAGTGAGCAGCACCGGGCAGCGCAACGGAGGCGGCGCGACAAGCGGCCTCGACCATCCAGTACAGTGCCGCGCAGCATCGTATCCGGCGGGACGGGTCACGTGGGCCAAGATTCGAGCGGCCGGCATCGCAGTCAAAGAATCCACCAAACTTGCCGAACCCGGTCGTAGTTGGCCGAGAAACTACTGACCAAGCACCGCCAGGGCGTTAGTTCTTCCGCTCCGGCCGCAATGTATCCGAAGGCCGCATCCCCTGGATTGCTGGCCACCTCGGTCTCGAAGTTGTCCACCTGAAACGTAACGCTGCCCGTCCCCCACTCCCTGTGCGCCTGGATCACTCTCGGTAAGCACGATGGGACTTGCTTGGCTCGGCAACTTGAACGTTTCGTCGATAAGGTTATGTTCCACAGATGGGTCAATCACATATCTGTAAGCGATTCCTATGGTCTCTTGGCCCTTACTCGGCTCCAAATGCCACGACGATAGATTTGACACTGCCGCATCGATCAAGAGTTTTCCTTGTGTCCCTGGTGTAACGTTTGCTTCCTTGACCCGAACATTTTCGACTCTTCCTACTGCAGTGACTGTCGCGGCGAGAAGCACCATCCCCGATGCTTGCCCTTTGAGCGCTTCAAAAGGATATTGAGGATAATCGGATAATCGGAAAGCAAGCAAACAACGGTCTTTTAGTTCTATCGCGCAATGCAGACTCCCGACGGCCTTCAGGTTGATCTCAGTCAATTCTGAGGACGAAGTATGCCAGATACCGAACGGAATGATCTTAACGTGCACCTTCTGCGTATCTCGATCAAAAGCGATAAGTGCATGGAGGCGATCCTGGGCTTTCTTGTCTTCGGAAGTAAGTTCAGCTATGCCCTTGACATAGTGGTTAGCAGCGTCTGTGGAATCGAAAATCAGAAACTAACATTCTGCCATTCTGGATGTCGATCCTTAAGTGTCTCACCGAGGCAGATAAGATTGACGAGAGAAAGTCGGCTGGATCAACGACGATCCTTAACAGCCCTCCTCTCGATCTCAAACTGTCAATTGCTTTGTAATGAGGGTTCACACACGATGCATGACCATTGCAAGCAAGACCGAGGAAAAGGACAGCATTCCAAAACTTGTGCGGGGCGAGACGTATACGCACTCGCAGAGCGGGTACAGTGAAGACTGTATTCCGCCCGGCGACGCCTGTGGGCTAAATTGGGGCGCTGTAAATCTGTCTCCTGCGAGAGGATAAATGAGTTCCGCGCCTGTCCTGACCGTGATTGCCGAGGCAAGCGTTCCACTGGACAGGGATGTTTTTTTGCGGTCCCTGATACGCGAACTCGCCGGAACTCTCGAAGAAGTTGTAGGGCTGAAGGATGCCTCGGGTTATATCAGCGTCGTCGGGCGGAAAATCGGCGAACAGATGAACCGCGATTACAAGGCCGCGCTCGGCACTTCGAATCTGACGCGAGAGCAGGTCGCTGCGGTACTGGTCGACCTCAAGCGGCGTATCCAGGGCGATTTTTACATCATCGAGGAAAGCGACGAAAAGATCGTGCTCGGCAACCGACTCTGTCCCTTTGCCGAGAAAGTGATCGGCAGGCCCTCGATGTGCATGATGACGTCGAATGTTTTTGGCGACATCGCAGCGGAAAATTTGGGCTATGCCAAGGTCGTACTGAACAAGACCATTGCACAGGGCGATCCCGGCTGCGTCGTTACTGTCTATCTGCGTCAATCCGCGGAGTCGGACGCAGAGCCGGGCCGCGAATATTTTCAATGAAACCGCAATGCCAATCGGGGAACGCGACAAGAAGCTCATTGATGCATTGCCTGAAGCGTTCCTGCTTGTCGAGAAGCAGGAACGGATTTTGTCTGCGAACAAAGCAGCCCTCGAACTCTTCGGCTGTCATCTTGAGTGGTTTACGGGCCGAGATCTTTCGACCCTCGTAACGGATGATTCCTCGCGCCTACACCGTTACCTTCGTGCATGCTCGCGCGCGGCTCAATTTCACATCGGCTCCTTTCAAGTAAGAAGCAATTCAGGTCAGCAGATTGCCTGCCGATTCGACGGCGCTCTCCTTCCCTGGACAGGTGAAAATGTTCTTATAGTTCGCGTCACGCCTCGGGCGACATCGAGCACGCCCTTCACTGCGCTGAACGAACAGATTGAATCCCTGAACCGGGCCCGCCACAGCCTCGAAAACGAGGTCAGGTCACGCACCGCCGAATTGCTGGATGCCCAGACGAAGTTGCAAGAGCTTTCGGCGAAACTTATGCTGGCGCAGGATGAGGAGCGTAGACGGCTCGCGCGCGAGCTACACGACAGCACAGGTCAAACGCTGACCGCTATACAGCTTAATTTGAGCGTGCTGATGAATGACTTCTCGCTTTCCGCCGAGAATCGCGCTCGTATTGAGCAAACTGTGGAACTCACGAACCACGCGATGGGCGAGGTTCGAACGATTTCTCATCTTTTGCACCCTCCGATGCTTGATGAGGCGGGTCTCTGTATGGCGCTTCGCACTTTTATCGAAGGATTCGAGGAGCGCAGCAGGATCGCCGTTGCCACCGATCTGCCGGCGAGCTTTAGGCGCCTGAGCCCGGAGCTCGAAACGGCTATATTCAGGATCGTGCAGGAATGCCTCACAAACGTTCACCGGCACTCTGGTAGCAAAGAAGCTTCGATCCGCCTCGCTTGGGGGAATGGCTGGCTCGTGCTCGAAGTTGCGGATGTGGGCCGAGGGATATCTCGGGAAAATAACGGATCGTCGCAAAAAAACGGCGTGGGCATTCGCGGGATGCAGGAACGGGTCCGCCTGCTCAACGGCGTCATAGAATTTATCGATGTGCAGCCCGGAACGCTGGTCCGCATTAAGCTGCCCTGCCCAGCCCAAACCTCAAGTGACCCAGGTCCGGACCTCGTGGCCGCCGGAAAGGCTGGAATCAATGCCAATTAGGATTTTCTTGGCGGACGATCACGACATCGTGCGCGAAGGGGTGAAGTCACTGCTGAAGAGTCGCCCCGAGTGGGCGATTTGCGGCGAAGCATCGGACGGAATACAAGCTGCATCATTGCTTGGCAAAGTAGATTGCGACATCGCGATCCTCGACATTAGCATGCCGGGGAAAACCGGGCTTGAAGTGGCGGCTTCGGTCAGCCACAAGCATCCCGAATTGAAGATTTTGATTTTCACGATGCATAGCGGCAAGACGCTTCACAGCGCCGCTCGCGAGGCCGGCGCACACGGCGTGGTGCAAAAGTCGTTCGCTTCCCGCGATCTCGTTCGAGCGATCGAGGCCCTGATCGACGGAGGCGACTTTTTTCCGAAGGATTCAACCCCGTCATCCGGTTCATCCCTTCGGTCGAGTTTCGGTTTTGTCTTTTTTCGCACAGCTGGCTTGGAATTCGCCTAAAGCAGTGAATATATTTTTCGTTTGAGGGATTCGCCCGAGGCCACCGAATATGACGTCTTCCAGGCAAGAGAAATCATTGGATTGCCTCCGCATTTTGGTCGTAGACGATGACGTGCATGTAAGGCGCGCCCTTGGCTCCTTGCTTTTGTCCCGGACGAATTGGCAAGTGTGCGGCGAGGCTGCCGACGGCGTGGAAGCTATTGAGAAAGCGAAGGCTCTTCGGCCCGATGTTATTCTCATGGATGTTTCGATGCCGCGTCTGAACGGACTCGATGCCACGCGAATTATTCGCCGGGACCTGCCTGAATCGAAGATTGTAATCATCAGCCAAAACGATCCCGCGGTGGTTTCGCGCCAGGCTCGATCGGTCGACGCCACGGCCTGTGTCGCGAAAGTGGATCTCTCCAGGTCCTTACTTTCGACCATTGAGGGTGTCGCCAGCGGTCATAATTCGGAAGCGATGTCGGCTGACAAGGCCGACGTGCCGACCAAGGAGTTTCGAGACACGTCTGACATCGCCCCTGCGGCAGAGGCTCCCCCGGCAGGTCGTTCCAGCTTTAAGGTCCGCGGCACGGAAATTCTGGCAACGGACAGCCCTCGGCAATACCTGCGAAAGCTAGCTCGCATCGCACTCGACGAAATGTATCAATTCGTCGCAGTGCTTGACGCAAAAGGAACCTTGCTTGAAGTCAATCGAGCGGCGTTAGAGGGTGCAGGCTTGCAATATTCGGATGTGCGGGGAAAGCCTTTTTGGGAGTGTTTCTGGTGGACCGTTTCCAAGGAAATTCAAGAGACACTGCGGACCGCTGTTGCCAGGGCTTCTCAAGGTGAATTCATTCGCTACGACGTGGAAGTTTACGGCCGGGCGCATGGAAAAGAAACCATCATTATCGATTTTTCGATGATCCCGGTAAAGGATGAAGCGGGGAATGTCGTATTCATTGTGCCGGAAGGACGCGACATCACCGCAAAAAAGGCCTATGAGCGCGAAATAGCGCAAAAGAACAAAGATCTCCAGGCATTGCTCGAGCGCATTCGCGAACTCGACGAAATTAAGACTCAGTTTTTTGCCAACGTCAGCCACGAGTTCCGAACGCCCCTCGCCCTCATCATTGGCCCCGCCGATAGGCTGATTCGGGACGACGCGGGGTTGACCCCTGACCAGCGTCATGAATCGGCGCAAGTCATAGCCCGAAATGCCCGAATGCTCTTAAAACACGTCAATGATCTCCTGGATGTTGCAAAATTTGAGGCGGGTAAGCTCAAGATCGAACTTCAGGACACAGATGTTGCATCGCTCGTCCGGCTTACGGCGTCGCACTTTGACCTGTTGGCTCATGACCGAAATATCGCATTCCAGGTGGAAGCACAAGAAGACTTGATATGTGCTATCGACCTTGAAAAAATTCAGCGTGTGCTAATGAATTTGTTTTCGAATGCCTTCAAATTTGTTCCAGACGGGGGCAACGTCCGCGCCACGGTGCGGCGCTCCGAAAAGGACTTCATCGTCGCGATTGACGATAGCGGGCCGGGCGTGAAACCGGAACTCCGCAAAACGATCTTTGAAAGGTTCAGGCAAGGTGAAAGCGGAGCCAATCGGCAGTTCGGTGGAACAGGTCTGGGATTGGCGATTGCGAAAGAGTTTGTCGAGATGCATCAGGGAGTGCTCGAAGTCTGCGATTCCGACCTGGGCGGATCATGTTTCAAGATGACTCTGCCAGTAATTCGGTTATTGCAGTCCTCGTGGATGATGGGCGTTCAACCCCTGCGCCATTTGGACCGCACCGTGATCGAAGGCTTCATCGAGGAGCTGCGCCCTCTTCGCTCCGCCGGTTTTCAGACGATGGGAGTCGGACGCACCGAACACATCAGTGAACCGGGTAGACCCGTGGTACTCGTTGTCGAAGACAATCCGGAAATGAACCGGTTTATCGCGGAGAGTCTATCAGAGAAATACCATGTAATTTCAGCGTTCGACGGCCAAGAAGGCCTTGAGAAAGCACTGGCATCAAATCCCGCGGTGATTGTAACGGACATCATGATGCCCAGGGTCAGCGGAGTCGAGATGATCGCGGGGATACGAAATCGCCCTGAACTGGCTAACCTCCCCATCCTCCTCCTGACCGCCAAAGCCGACGAGGAGTTAAAAATAAAATTACTGGAGGATGGAGCACAGGATTTCATCGCCAAACCGTTTTCCGAAAAGGACCTTCGGGTTCGCGTCGCGAATCTCATCTCTTTGAAGACCGCGCAGGACCGGCTCCGTGATCAGGTGCGCATTCAAACGCAGGAACTGGATCAGCGTAACGAAGAAGTGCTTCAGCAGGCCGAACAGCTTCGGGAATTGTCCACGCGTTTGCAGCTCACTCAAGACGAGGAGCGCCGCCACATTGCTCGTGAGTTGCACGATAGCGCCGGCCAAATTATTACGGCGCTCGGCATGACCCTTTCCGGCGTCGCTCAACGCGTCGTTCAAGACCCTTCGCTGGGCTCGACAGTGCACGAAAGCGAGCAACTGGTTCAGCAGCTCAGTAAAGAGATCCGCACCATGTCTTATTTGCTTCATCCTCCATTGTTAGACGAGAGCGGCTTATCCGAAGCGATTCGCTGGTACATAGATGGGCTGCGGGAACGCAGCGGCCTGGATATCGAGCTCGCCCTTTCCGATAATTTTGGCAGATTGCCGGCGGAGATGGAGTTGGCGCTGTTTCGCATAGTGCAGGAATGCCTCACCAACATTCACCGCCATTCTGGCAGCAAGACAGCCGCCATTCGCCTGTCACACGATGGTGGGCACGTCTGTTTGAGGGTCGAGGATACGGGCAAAGGCATACCGGCCGAAAAGCTGGAGAGGATTCAGAAGCAGCGTTCGGGTGTAGGCATTACGGGGATGCGCGAGCGCGTCCGCCATTTTAAGGGCGTAATGGATGTTCAGTCCAACACCCTCGGCACCACCATTTCGATCATCCTACCCTCTCATCCATCCACTCCCAAGCGCCCTTCATCTGAACCTTGCCTGCAAGCGGAAACGGAGCTTCATCTATAGTAAGAACGACCACCCGGCGCAAGGCCGGCGACGCGCTGGCATACTGTAGGGCATAAAACCATCATCAACGGGTAGACACCAAGCAAGAAAATCAACCCCACCAACACCAACACAACCTTCAGCGCCCGTTCACGATTCATCGTGCCCTCCTCCTAACTAATTCAGAGAAGTCCACTCCGACGTTCAAGTCCAACGGTGATGACTAAGGACTGTGTGCCTGTCGCGCAACATCGAACTCTTTCTTGTATGCCTCCCAGCGTTGCCGAACTCCAGCCATTATCGTTTGGTACTCCGGGTCGCCTCGCAGAGTGTCGTAGTTCTTGTCCCGCTCAAACCACGGGTAGTTCACATCTCCGAGTGCGACCGTGCGTTTGAGCCAATCGAGCGCACGTTGCCTGTCGCCAAGAAGGGCATAGATTCCGCCCAGCCAGTAAGCGCCATCGCCGTCGATAATCTGTTCGGGGCGGTATTGGAAAAGACGGGGATCGATCTTCTCCCTTTGCCCTCGTGACGCGTAGAGGAATCCCGCCAGCAGTCGCGCCGTGTCATCCTTCGACTCACGTCCTAGCAGAACTGCCCGATCAAAATTGACATCAGCGTCGTCTAGTTTGCCTTCGTAATAGAGCATCATTCCCAAGTAGGCGACGGCTTTGAATTGGTCGGGACTTGTTGCGACCACCGAGCGCATTTCCTGTTCCGCTTCATTCGCTTTGCCGACATAGAGAAGCATGCGGGCGTGCATCCAGTAGTTATGGGTAGCCGTGGGGTTCAGTTCGATGACTCGGCGGTAGGTTTGTTCGGCGAGTTCATTGAGTCCCGCGTAGCAATACGAATAGCCCAGCATCTCCCAAGCCACGGCGTTGTTCGGTGCCAACGCGACCGCCTGCCTTGCGGTGCTGATGGCTTTTCCCTCCTGACCTCCCTCGCCATAGGCAAACGCCAGCGCGATCAGCCCTTCCGACGACTGGGGATTGATGCGCAGGGCGTTCTCGGCAGCGACTTCCGCTCGCTTGACATTTCCCTCGGCGTCCTCGATAAAGTTCGCCGCCTGATACCCGTAAAATTGCGCGAGCACCGCATAAGCGTCGGCAAAATTCTTGTCCAAGGAAATCGCATGCAACAGGAGGCGCTTGCCTTGCTCGATGCTGTCGAGCCCGGAGTGCACGAAATACTCGTTCAGATAGAAGCGTGCTTGCAGGTAGTCGTTGTATGCGTCAACATTGGTGGTTGCGGGCTGCTGTATCGACTTCTGCTCGGTAGGCGATATTTCGACACGAAGCCCTTCCACGACCTTGGAGGCGACCTGATCCTCGAAGCTTAAAATGTCGGTGCTATGGAGATCGTAGCGTTCCGCCCACTTGGTAGTTCCGGTGTGTCCGTCGATGAGTTGGACGGTAACCCGAATTGTCCCCGCAGAGCGTTGATAGGTTCCTTCAAGAACGCTTTCGACGCCCAATGTCTTGGCAACCTCCGCTGGATCGGGCGTATCCTTCGCATATTTGAGAACAGATGTCGTGGGTCGCACCGCTAGGTTTTGCAACGAAGTCAGGCGGCTGATGATGGCGTCGGTTATGCCTATCGCCCAAGTGTCGCTCGTCGCTGCCGAAAGGTCATGGAACGGGAGCACGGCGATGGTTTGAGGCGATGGCGGCGAAGAGATGTTGCGGGCTTGCGATGAAGGGGCACGAGGTTCGCGGCTGCGCAAGCCAATGACGATCAGTCCCGTGATCAATAATGCAGCAACCAGCGAGACAACCGTCCAGCGGTGTCGGCTAATTCGTGCAGCCCCTCTTTCTTCCGAATCGACAACCGGAAGCCGCTGTGACTCAGTGTCCCGCTTAAGCCGTTTCAGGTCGGCCCTTAGCTCTCGTGCGGACTGGTAGCGAACCTCGCGATCCTTTTCCAGCACCTTGTTGATGATGTCCTCGAACTTGGCGGGAAGGTCAGGATTCAACCGCAAGGGAGGCGCCGGCAGCTTGTGGAGAATCGAATCGAAAATCGCACCCGAACTGTCACCACGGAACGGCAGAGTACCCGTCGCCATCTCATACAATAGGACGCCGAAAGAAAACAAGTCGGTGCGTGCGTCAAGATCTTTGGCTAAGACCTGCTCTGGCGACATGTAGGCAACCGTCCCCACCGCACTGCCGGGACTGGTTAGGTGTTCTTCCAACTCGACAGTCAGGTCGCTGAGGGCGATGCTCTCCGGCTTGGGGGTGACCTTGGCCAATCCGAAGTCAAGAATCTTTGCCTGCCCCCTGTTCGTGACAAAGATGTTCGCGGGCTTGATGTCCCGATGCACGATCCCTTTCGCATGCGCGGCGTCCAAGGCATCAGCGATCTGGATGCCGAGGTCGAGCATCGCCTCGATCTCCAGCGGCTTGCCAGCGATCCGGTGCCGCAGCGTCTGCCCCTCCAGCAGTTCCATGGCGATGAAGGTTCGGCCATCGGCTTCGTCGATATCGTGGATCGTGCAGATGTTCGGGTGGTTCAAAGAAGACGCGGCTTTGGCCTCCCGCTGGAAGCGGCTGAGGGCTTGTGCGTCGTGGGCGAGTTCGTCGGGAAGAAACTTCAGGGCAACGTGGCGACCGAGCTTCAGGTCTTCCGCGTCGTACACGACACCCATTCCTCCGCCGCCGATCTTGCTCAGGATGCGGTAATGGGAGACCGTCTGACCGACGGGTTGGGAAGGCGTGGCCACTGGCTAGTTTATGTTAGGTGGGGTGTTGAGGGAAGGTCAACGCTGGTGCGGGGCTTAGAATGCCTTTCTCACGGGGGGTCTGTTGAATCCGACACCGCTTGCTCTGCCCGTTTTTATAGTATTGGCCGCTCTTTTGATCCTCTCCCTTTCAGTCCGGCGACTGGTTGTTTACAGTGTTGCTGGTACCAAACGCGACTGTCGCATTCTTGACGAGGCCCCGAAACCCTGCCACATTCACCGATACTGAATAACGCCCAGGCGGCAAAAGAGAAAGAGTGTAGGCCCCCTGGGCTGCCGTTGTTGTCGAAGTAGAGCCGCCCGTATCTAGATTCTTCAGGATAATCGGAATACCAGACACCACTGCGGCGCTTTGATCCGAGACTGTTCCGGCAATGTTTCCGGCAGTTGCGGTTTGCGCAAAAATGCTTGCGACAGCCGTCATCATAAAAATCAGCACCAGGACAAGCGGGCTGAACACAAAGGCAGTCAGCCATTTCTGCCGATCGCCATCCTTCATGTTAGGCTCCACTTCTTATTTATTTGTAATTCTGTTGCAGCTCATGTGAACTCTCCGCGGTGAGCTTTATTCCCACCCACAACAAATATTTCGACTCCAGATTCGGCCCTCACAGCGAGCCCTTGCACAGCTAGAACTATCGATTGCTTCAGCGAGGACGCACCGTAGCGCGCCCTCGCCTTAGCATTTGTTTTAGTTAATAGTGACCGTCACCGGCGCGGTGTGGCTGATGGAGCCGGATGTGCCCGTGACCATCAAGGTAGTCTGGGTAGATGCGGATGTCGTGGCCTTTGCGTTGCCATTCCCACCGCAGCCCAGGGAGAACAGTGTCGCTACAAGTAGTAGACTCAGTATGCTGATCCCAAAAATGGTTTTGCGTGTGAGCGGTTTCCGTTTACGCATCGTGAACACCGTTCCTAACAATCCCAGCCCGGGCAGAATCGACATCATGGCTGTGTAACCCGTCACTGGCGGAGGAGTTGGTGCTGCCGAGACGGTCAATGCAGAAGCTGCCGCGCTTGATCCAGGCGAGATGGTGGAAGGGTTGAGAGCACATGTCACACCGGCCGGAGCCGTGCAAGTCAGCGAAATCTGTCCATTGAATCCACCAACCGCGCTGGCGCTGATCATTAGCGTGGCCGAACCGCCGGCTGCAAGGGTTGCACTTTGAGCGGAGAGCGTCAGCGAAAAATCGGGTGCGCCAACCGCCGCTGCGGGCACCAGACTGGCGAATACGCTGGTCGTGCTTCCCCCGGCCGGAAAGTTTGGCTGCTTGCTCCCTCCCGCGGTGAGATACAAAGTGCCTGTATCGCCCGAAGGACCGCCTCCACCAAACGTCATGTCCCACAATCCGGGATTAACCAGAACATTGTTCGAAGAATCGATGAGCTGGCCAAGAAACTTCCCTGTTGTGTCGAACGCATTAATCGTGCCGTCGCCGAAGTTTCCGATCAGGATCGCGCCGGGAAACGATCCGAAGCTCGAAGGAGTTGCCACGACGCCCCAAGGAGCATTGAGTTTCCCGCCGATTGCAACAAATGTGCTGACGAAGTTACCGTTGGCGTCAAAGATATCGACTTGCCCCAAGCCGGCACCCGGCTGAGCATCGTGCTTGGCCGAATCCTGCATGGCATAGGCCACGTAAATCTGACTTCCAATCACGTGGATTCCATGGGGAGCCAGACCCGCGGGCAGTGTGGGATCGACGAACGAACCGGCCAATGCAGTGGGATTGAAGTTGCGATCGAAAACGTCGACTCTACCGGCATTGAAGTTAGCTGCCAAAAGAAACGTACCGTTCAGTGAGGCAAGCCCTTTGTATACGGCGCCGCTGGCCGAGTTATCGAAAGACACTGTCGCCGTGTTGCTGGCGCCGGTCCAGTTGGCGATCAAACCGTCTTCAGTATCAAAAATGAACTGACCGCCCCCAAAGTAAGCGCCGTTACCGTTAGACACGTTTCCCGTGGGACAACCGGGAGTGCAATTTCCGTTCGGATTATGCGTTGCTCCTGGGATGGTGACGACGAGCCCGGCATCCTTGTTGCCCAGATTGTCGTAGAGAGTGGAAGTGCCGCTGCTGTTGTTGGCGATCCAGAAGTCTTGCCCGGGAAGAATGGAAATTCCCCATGGATTAAGCAGTTGAGGATCCGTAGTATTGGCTACTCCGGCGGTATTAGAGACCAGATTAGTTTGGGAATAGCCGGCCTGCTGAGCGAGCAATCCCGAAGGAATTGCTAACGAGAACAGCAGTCCGATCAACGAGATTGCTTTGTTCATATGTTTTTCCTTATTGCTGTTTATTGGTTTTGTGTACTTGCGAATCTGACCGTTTCTCTCGATTGATAAAGGGTCCGGTTGGACAGAGAATTTAGGAACGCCTTCAATACTTCCTTCGTTCTCAAATTCCCTGTTCCAACTGTGTATGAAACATCCATTTTTCACGCTAACTAGCGAGTGCCCGAGGGCGCGACCGTGGTGGGAGCTGTTGTTTGGCCAAGCACGATGTGTTTGCCCTGTGTCGGCATGGTGTAGACGCCATTCAGGGTTTTAATCTTGCTCAGAAAGTACTGATCCCCGACATGCTCGAAGCTGACTTTAGGTTCGCCGGACAACACTCCCTCGTACGACAGTGGAAGCAAGAACGCCCCGCCGTTGTTGTAACCACTTATCGACAAGTCACGGTTGGTGCCGGGATTAGTGCGACTTATCCGATATTGTCCGGCTGGGAGCGTAGCGTCTCCTGCCACAAACTCAAACGGAATACTAATTACCACTGCGTCGACGTCCTGGGCATGAACTCCAATATCCAATCCCAGTAAGCACGTCAGAGTAAGCAGTGCTGATACATACCCTTTTTTCATAATGTCTCCTTCATCATGATTGATAACTGCGCTCCTGTTGGTTTTATTCCGTAACTGCTGTCGGACACGCTTCGGTCATCTACATACATGTACGTGTCAGTGGGTTAGACGCGTGGAGGACTGACGGGATGCAGCGTCGATGTCATTTGATTGTCGCTTGTTTGTCGACAGGTTGTAACCGGCATCAGTGCGGGTATTCATAGCCAGAGTCTAACCCGCATTATTCGTGAAGGTGAAGGGATCTGAAGACAAAAGAAGCCTCCTCTGTTACAAACATGTTGACTAGACAATGTTTGAGCAACAAAAAAGGCTTCCTTAATGTCAGACGATAGCACAACACAGTGTCTGTTGTTTCCGGGAATTTTTCGCAAGCCAATCGTAGCCCAGTTTGATCAGCGCGAGGGCAGTTCCGACGGTGGGGCTCTGCTGTTGAAGGCCGCTGATCGGCACTATGACTTGGTGGCTGGACTGAGCTCCTGCCTTCGAGATGATCGGCAAGCGGGCAAGGTCGATCATTCGTTGCGCGAGTTGGTGGGGCAGCGAGTGTTCTCGATCGCTTGCGGGTACCCCGATGCCAACGACTCGGCTCGCTTGTCCGGAGACCCGATTCATAAATTACTTTTGGATCGCGATCCGATCGAGGGTCGCGATCTGGCTTCGCAGCCGACGTTGTCGCGTTTCGAGAACGGAGTTGGGGTCAAGGAACTCTATCGAGCGGGCGAGTTCCTGGCCGAGACTGTGATCCGGCGTCACGCCAAGCGGCTGCGCCATCGCGCCTATCGCGTCACCATCGATCTGGATCCGACCGACGATCCCACGCACGGCGCGCAGCAGTTGTCGTTTTTCAACGGTCACTATGACACCTGGTGCTACCTGCCGGTGATGGGCTTTGTCAGCTTCAACGACGAAGCCGAACAATATCTCTGCGCCGCGGTGTTACGGCCTGGCAACGTGGGAGCAGCGGTGGGCGCGGTGGCCATGCTGCGGCGTTTGCTGAGGATGATTCGTCACCATATTCCTGGAGTACAGATTCGGGTACGCCTGGATGGCGGGTTCGCGCATCCGGCCCTGCTCCAGTTTTTGGACGCCCAGCCGAAACTGGAATATGTGGTCGCGATGGCCAAGAATGCGGTGTTGAAGCGCGTGGCCGAAAGCGGAATGCGGCGAGCGCGCCAGCTCTCGCGGCGCAGCGGAAAGACCGAACATATTTACGGGGAAGTCCGCTACAAGGCCGGGAAGTGGCCACGCCTGCGCCGCGTCATCATCAAAGCCGAGGTCGTCCGCGCTGCCGACAAAGACCCGAAAGACAATCCTCGTTTCGTCATCACCAACATGAAACAAAGTCCACAGTGGATTTACGAACATGTCTATTGCCAGCGCGGTGACATAGAAAACCGCATAAAAGAGCTGCACAAGCTCGAGATCGACCGCACTAGTTGCACCAGCTTCTGGGCCAATCAGTTTCGCGTCCTACTCACCGCGGCGGCGTACGTCCTGATGCAGGAGTTGCGCTTGCGGGCTGCCGGTACCGCTTGTGCCCGCGCTCAAGTTGACATGTTGCGCGAACGACTGCTGAAGCTAGGCGCTCGGGTCTTGGTCTCGGTACGACGCGTCGTCGTCCATCTGCCCGCTTCCTTCCCGTTTCTACCGGCCTTCCATCGTGTGGCTCTGGCGCTCGGCGCGGCAACCGGCTAAATCTTTTTCCGGTTTACCAACTCAACCGAATTCCACACCGACGACGGTCACGGCGCCCCTGTCTCTCCATCCGGCAATTTGAGCATCCCGATCTTGGAACTCTTCGATTCTTTTGCTCCTTTGCTCGACCAACCCCAACTATCGAGACTTACAACCCATTTCGCACCAATGTCTGGGCGCTCGCGATGTCTTCATGAATAATGCGGGCTAATGATCGCTGCACAGGTCGATTAGTAGGGAGTCTTTGTCTTACAAGGTTGGCGAAAGGTTCGTTCAGGGAGGGTTAGGTTACCGAGCGATACTGGTCGAATATGAGCGAGGGATCGAAGAACGAAGGCACTCGGCAAAAAGAGCAATAAGTTTTTTCGTGCCCCTGCTCGTCGAATCGAGCTCTTCGGGCGTTAACGTAGTCCGCTCGGCGAAATATCTGTTAAGCCGTTCGCGAAGGTGTAAGCGAACCCGCCACAAACGCGCCTTCACCGCAGCCTGGCTTAGGTTTAGCTTTTGTGCGGTCTGTGCGATTGAGAGTCCCTCCACGTCACGGAGTACAAAGACCGCCCGCAGGATCGGGCGCAGTTCTTCTACGGTTCCGACAAGGATGTCTCGCAATTCAGATGCCCAGCATAGTTGTTCCGGATTCGGGGCTCGATCGGGGACGTTTAAGGGAAGCACGTCCCCGTCCGCCCGAAAATCCTCATCCAGCGAAACTTCTTTGTGGGTACGCTGTTTTCGTAGCTTCATAAGCGACTGGTTCACAGTGATGCGAATCAGCCAGGTTGAGAACTGGGAATCTTCTCGGAATTCGGCCAGATTCTGGAAAGCTTTCAACAGGGCTTCTTGGACCGCGTCCTCGGAGTCTTCCCTGTTGCGCGTGACGTTTTGAGAGATTCGGAGAAGCTTGCGACCGTGTCGCTTTACGAGTTGCTCGAAAGCGGCAACATTTCCTTTCTTGCAAGCCTGGACAAGCTCCAAGTCGTTGCTAGCTGCGAATTGTTCCGAATTTGCGGTCATAGTCGTTCACCACGCTTTGGAGAACGACCGTTGGCAGCGCAACCGGCGCGGCTGCGAGCAGGATGCCGTCTCCCTGCGCATCAGTTGGAAGTCCGGGCTCACTGCACCACGACTTTGCCGGTCATTTTCGGGTGGATCGTGCAGTAGTAGGGATATGTACCCGGCTTGCTAAACGTGTAGGAGAATTTTTCATCCGTATCGAGCACCTTGGATTTGAACACACCCTCTGTGCTGACCGAAGTATGGGGAATGTCATCCTTGTTAGTCCATGTAACTGTCGCTCCGACGGGTACCGTGATCGTCTGCGGGCCAAAGACGAAGTTGTCGATGTTCACGGCCGCGTTTGCCGTGGAGGGCTGGTCATTGGCCGTGACGGTCGGTGATCCCGCGACTAGTAGTACGATCGCAATGACTACCGAAGCCGTGAAACTTGCAACCCAGACACTGTTCCGTTTCATTGTTCTGTTTCCTTTAATGGTTTGATTTTCTTCCTGGATTCTCACTGTTCGGGGTCGGCGGCCCCCGCAAGACTGGAGTTAACGACCACCAGAGCCGCTGCCACTTTTTGACGCCGAAGACTCCGAGCCCGCAAGTGGCGAATCTACCACCGCAAGACTGCGCCCGCTGACCAGATAGTTCACGTCCGTGATTCCCAACACTCGTTGCAACTGCTCGGCTGGCACTTTCATGGGTCCGGCTGAGGGAGCAGTCCCCGGCGCCGGTTGAGGAAAGGCGGTCGACATCGCCGTGTGGAACGAGACCTTCCCTTCGACCTTCTGCATGATCTGGTGGATGTGTCCGTTTAACACCGTCACGGAACCAAAGCGCTTGACGTAAGACAGGGCTTGTTCACTGTCGTCGGTTCCCCATCCCCAATCTGGATAGATGGTCCACAACGGAATATGGGCGAAGAGCACAATCGGGGTACTGGCGGAGCGGCCCTTGAGATCGCCCTCCAGCCACTCCAGTTGTTCGTGCCCCAGCGACCCCATGCCTCCGGCCTTCAGATTGGCGACATTCACGAGCCCCACGAAATGAACGCCCTTTTGATCGAAGCTGTACCAGCCACTGCCTTTTGTGCCTTTTCCATAGCGCTGCAGATATTGCTCGCCGTTGTCGCTCAGCATGTCGTGCTCGCCCGGCACATAGTAGACTTGCTTCGCCGACGCACCCTTCAGTACCTGATCCAACGTATCGAACTCGCTCGGCTTCGAGAGCTGACTCAGGTCACCGGTGTGAATGATGAAATCCGGCTTGTAGGGCATCGCGTTGATCTTGTTGATTGCCGTCTGCAGAGTGGCGGTGACGTCCGGGTTGGCCGGCTTGTTGAACCCGATGTGGCTGTCGCTGATCTGCACAAAGCTGAAGTCCCCGCCTTTACCGGCGTCTTTGCTGTGGCCTTTGGCGAAGGCCCGCGACATTGGAATACCGCCGCTCACGGTCCAGACCAGGCCGGTACCCGCCCATGCCATGCACTTCAGGAATCCTCGACGATCGACGCCGTCGTTGTTGAGGTCCTGCAATTTCTGGTCGATAAGATCTTTGTTCTTGTCCGTCATCTGGCCTCCGTTTTTGTAGCGTTCACAGTTGATAACTGGGCCGAGTCGCTTTTATTCCCGTAAAAATAGAAGGGCCCACCCTGACCTTCCGCGGTCGCCTGGACCGCATTTGCGGACTTCTCTTCAGATGGGAAAACGGCATAGGGAAATACAACGTGGCACTGTCCCGGAAGGGATGGCCTGCAAGGAAAAGACCTGCAACGTGCATCTCGATTCAGATCTGGCTTTGTGACGCCGTAAGGGGGCCAGCGGGACAGATAAGCCCCTTTTCATCACCTTGCCAACTACCAGAAGAATTCCGCGCCCCACCCGTTGCTTCTGTCTTCTGGAGTCTGATGATCGATAAGGTGCCCGAATGATTCTTCAGCCTAGGCGTGCTCCGGATCTGGTCGGAGCGCCTTAACCAAGAAGATTCACACCGCTCAAAAAGCCGCCCAAGTGCCCCGTCAAGGCGACGAGGCCGACTGCCAGAAGTTCAACGGCCAGACGGTAGCTTGGCAAATAGACTGACCGTCGTCGCGCGCGGAAATGCACCCACCACACCAGCCAGATCATCACAGTCGAAACACCCGCTAAAACGAGGTGCAGCAGCAGGATCCCCTTCAGTTTCTGCCCCTCGAGCTGAAACTGCCACGCGAGTAGCCCAGTGGCGAGAACCGGGAGCGTTGAAATCGCAGCCACCAGTAGGTTGTAGTACGCCCCAGCCGCCAAGCCGGGTCGTTTCGTCCACTGTCCCACGAGGTCAAAGGCCACTCCCGTAATAAACAGGGCGATGGGAAAATGGATGAGCACCACATGTTGCGCGTGTTTCGCCAAGAGCGCCGTCTTGAGATCGAAAGGATTTACCATCGCCTCACCCCTTCTAAGAATCTGCTTCTCCTGCAGCTCATGATCCGACTCCTGTGAAATCAGCTTCACCGTGGATAACGGATTTTTTGGCGCTTTATTCCGCTCGGGTTGCGCAATTGTGGAGCGGCCCGACAAATTGATCCCATTTCAACGGAATATTTGGCTGGAAAGCTAGTCTTCGACCGGTAATCGGGATTGTATCGGGGGCGTTCATGAGAGGCGTTCGCCACGATTGCGGTGTTTGTTATGCCAATCGCTTGGCCTGTCATCAGTTTTCCCAAACAATTTTTTGTTTTGAAGGGAATAAATCCAGAACTCAGAAGTTCTCGTCATGTGGACCTGTCAGGAGCGAATCTCCAATTCGACTCGTTCGAAGAACTGGCCACCCCTCTTTTCGATCAACTTTACAACTTCGCTCACTGGCTCACGCAGAATCGGGAGGAAGCCGAAGACTTAGTTCAGGAAACCTACGTAAAGGCATTGAAAGGATTTTCGTCTTTTCAGTTGGGTACTAATTTCCGGGCATGGATCTATCGCATCTTGCGCAACACGTTCCTGACCTCTCGCAAGGGCCTGAAAGTTACGATGACCGTACCTCTCGAGTTCGACGAAGACGAAGGGGTACCGGAACTCGCCATAGAGCGCGATACGCCTGAGACGTTTCTGTTGGCGAGATCGAGCCACGAATTGCTGCAAAAGGCGATCGATGAACTCCCGGTACATTTCCGAGAGATCCTTCTTTTGTGTGAGGTAGAAGAAATGTCGTATCAAGAGATTTCCGACACGCTTGCGGTTCCTATCGGTACCGTAATGTCGCGTTTATCGCGTGCGCGGCAAACTCTAGCGAATCAGTTGCGGCCACACTCGCAACAAGAAGCAGCACGACGAATTGCTAGGGGGACGAACCATGGCCTGTGAATCCGGGAAGGCAAGACTCGACACCTACCTTGACGGAGAGGTTTCGGAGGAGGAGATGCGCACTTTCGACTCTCATGTGCGCAATTGCCCCTCGTGCTCTGCGGATGCCCTCGCGCGCGTGCAGTTGAAGCGCGCGATTCAGGTGGCTGGAAAACGTTTCACCCCCAGTGCTGAGTTCCGAAAGCGAATGCAGCAGAGCATTGCGTCCAAGCCGCGGCATAGTTTCCGCCTGGGATGGACGTTAGCGGCGGCGGCGGCAGCAGCCGTCGTTCTCGTGGTCGGAACCTTAACTTCAACCTATCTGGGCAACCGATCCGGCAGAGACCAGGTGTTCAGCGAGATTGCAGACTTGCACGTAGCGGCGCTGGCCAGTTCAGCGCCGGTGGATGTGATCTCAACAGATCGGCACACGGTAAAACCCTGGTTCCAGGGAAGGATTCCTTTCGCCTTTAATTTACCGGAACTGCAGAATAGCGGCTTTTCTCTGCTGGGCGGGCGAATGACCTATCTTGAGCAAACGCCGGGTGCGCATCTCATTTACGACGTGGGGAAGCACCATATTTCCGTCTTCGTATTTCAAGAACGGTCCATGCCAGCAAGGTTGACTGATAGCTCCATCCTGCCGGGCAAATTGTCGTTCAACATGGAAACATGGGGTCAGGGCGGGCTTCGCTATTTCGTGATCGGCGACGCAAGTGCTGCGAACATCGATAGCCTCGCGAAATTGTTTAAAGCCGCGTCATAGATTGGACATCGGTAATTCTGATGACTCGTATCAGGTGGCCATCAGCCGACAAGGCAGGGTGCCTCTCAGCTTCGCCGCAAACTTCGCTCCTCCCGTTGTGAGTTACCCCCGGCTGGTTAGCCGGGGCAGCGCTCCTTTCCGTCCTTCTCGGATTTTTTTGCCGCGGCGGGAATAATCTCTGACCGACCCAGTTTACATAGTTACTGGACCTCAGACTTCAGACCGCAGTTCTTGATCGTGCCGCCACGGCTTGACGACTTGAGGGCAGCAATCAGCCAGCTTACCTCGTGCACGCACGTAAGCGACTGTGTCTTTTGGAGGAAACACTCATGCTCATGCCCCATTGGAGAAAGATTCTCCTATGTTCTTGCCCTTTCGCGGCAGTGGCCGCATTGGGTACGGGACTCGCCGGAGTCGCAGCGAGGTCCGCAACTGAAGCGCCCGCTGGTTTTAACACTCCCAGCTTCAACAGCGCACAAAGCATCAGCAACGGAATCGTCGAGCCACCCGGGGATACTTTTGCTCGGGATCAGCAGGTCTATGAGGAAAACGAGACCGTCGCGAATGGGCTTGGACCTGTTTACAACGCAACCAGCTGCGTCGTTTGCCATCAGAATCCAAATAGCGGGGCAGCCAGCCAGATCACAGAACTCCGGGTGGGGCACAATGATGCAAATGGCAATTTTGTCAACCCGACAATCTTCATCAACGACGGAAAAGACACGATTACCGGCAGGTCAATCGTCAATGATCGCGCTATCGGTCCGGAAGCCCAAGAGCACATACCTGCGACCGAAAGCATCCGCACCTTACGCGCTGCCCTCAACACCCTGGGGGATGGGTTTGTAGAAGCCATAGACGACGGGACTCTGATCGCAATCTCCGAGCAACAACCCGAGGTGACCGATGGTAGAGTTCATGGGGAAGTGGTGCAGGCTCCGATCTTCGAAGCCCCCGGACAAACCCGCGTCGGACGCTTTGGCTGGAAGGACCAGCACAGCAGCTTGCTCTCCTTTATTGCCGATGCCTACCTCAACGAGATGGGCATCACGAACCGGCTTCGTCCTACGGAGGTTACACAAGTTCTCAACACTACAACGGGCATTAACGATCAGCCAGATAACCTTGGCTTGGCTGACATCGACCACTTTGCTCAGTTCATACGCGGCACTGAGGTCCCGCCTCGCGACACAGCGCTCGTTGCGACACCTGCAGCCTTAAAAGGTGGAGAACTTTTCCGGCGGGTCGGTTGTGGTGTTTGCCACGTTGAATCGATAACGACGGCTCCTGCGGGGACGGTCATCGATGGTGGCATGTTTACAGTTCCAGAGGCTCTGGGGAACAAAATCATTCATCCCTTTAGTGACTTCTTGTTGCATGACATCGGAACTGGAGATGGGATTGTCCAGGTTGGGCCGCAAGACACTGCCAACAAATTAAGAACTGCGCCACTTTGGGGTTTGCGCACAAAAGCGCGTTTCATGCATGACCTGAAATCGTTATCTCTCGAAAATGCTATCTCACGTCACGATGGCGAAGCCCACAATGCTGCACGACGCTTTAAGGAATTGAGCCCTGAGGATAGAAATGCGTTGATTACTTTCTTGAACTCGCTGTAAAGGTAGTCACACACGTTACTATGTCCGTTTGAGCGTCACGCCCGAAGAGCGCTGTTCCCTTTTACACAGCTACGCAGAACAAACCTCAGCGTAGCTGTGTGCTCTCTGTTGGAGCGAGACGTTGGAGAGTTTTGTCGACTGCAGCTCGGCTGGCGATATCGACGAAATCAGCCGGGGTCCAGACCGAATCTGGTGTCGACTTGATACGCGCAAGGATGCGCGCCTCCAGGTCAGTCGCCGTTTTCACCGAGCTCGCCATGTCCGAAATATACCGCCTGTTCGGACAACGGAAGTCGAAATATGCTACATTTTTCGGACAAGATCAACCCTGCCTGTTGGGCATCTTCGGCAGGGCAGGAGCGGCGGTCCCTGAGCAGTCCTGAATCATCGATCATAAAGTTGAACAAACCCGAACTTACTCCGGATTCCCTGATTCCTCACCTCCCAGCGTATCGCAGCCGGATAACCTGCCTGAATGACACAAGCCTTACGCACCAACCTTAGAATTCTTGCTGGTTAAAAAATTCTGTTTCTGCTATCTCGCTACCGTCACAAACTGGAGGTCGAGTATGCCCGCCCCCCGCTCCCACGGACTCACGAGCCCCACGATTTGCGCGCTGATCGTTGTCGCCATGCTGACCATGATCGTGATTCCAGCCGCCATCACGTTGCACTCAGTTCGAATCGCTGCTCCGTCCATTCCTCTCAACCAAGGCTCGACACCGCATGGCTATACCATTAGCCTTTTGTTGTTCATCGTTCCCATCACACTCATCGCCACTTGGTTCCTGCCTAGTGAGGGGTTGCACATTCCTCAGCGCGCCTTCTGGTGGACGCTGGCCATTCTCGTACCGCTCGGATGCCTGCTCGATTTTGTTTTCGCACAGTGGTTCTTCGATTATCCGAACGTCGGCGCCACCCTGGGCATCCCCGCACCCGCACTCGGTAGGCCAGTCCCATTCGAAGAGTACGTTTTCTATTTGAGCGGCTTTCTTGCGGTTCTTCTTCTCTATGTCTGGCTGGGCGAGTTCTGGGTAGCCGCGTACAACGTCATCGACTACCCCAGTGAAGCCAAGACGGTGCGCCGCCTTCTGCACTTTCATCCCACCTCGCTCATTCTTGCTGCGGTGTTGATTGGCGCGGCATGGTTCTATAAGAAGCATCTCGCCTTACCGGAAGACCAGGCCGGGTTCCCCGGCTACTTCATATTCCTGGTCGTAGGGGCTCTCCTTCCGGCGGTTTCCTTTTTCCCGGTAGCACGGCGTTTCATTAACTGGCGCGCCCTCAGCCTCACGCTCTTCTTTATGTTGCTCGTCAGCTTGCTTTGGGAGGCCACCCTGGCTGTTCCCTACCAGTGGTGGGGGTTCCAGCACCACCAGATGATCGGATTTTTTATCGGCGCTTGGTCCGGTCTGCCCATCGAAGAGGTCTGTGTCTGGATCGCGGTCACTTATGCCACGGCGATAGTCTTCGAGGTAGTAAAAGTCCTGCTTGCATCAGAACGACCAGTGCGCCAGGCGCTGCTGGGCGCCGTCGACGCACCGCCCCAGCGGCAAAAGAAACCATAGCAGCCACGGGCAGATGTGAATATCACTCATGGCGTACGGGTCTCGTCCGGGAGGATCCGTCAGGATACTTGAGTCATGGGTACCGAGCGTGTTGATAAGAGAGTGTCCGTAACTTGAAGACCAGCAGCGCGCCTCAAAACGGCAACGTGATGCTGTCGGGGCATCGATCTACGGTGCAGAACCATGAAAACCTCTATTTCCTTCGACAATACCAATGCGACAGTCCATCAGGTTTTGATTCGTTTTCTTTAACCTTTCTGGCCGTCCCTCTAGCGATCTGAAACCGCCACTTTCCAGGATAGAACTGAGGTTGATAGTTGCCGCCACACGCAAGACATTCGCCGGATCATCATCACCGAGTCGCACCCGCTGGCGCTCCGCCAAAGTCGCGCGTCATCCGCGCAAGCAAAGCATCAAAGCGCGGGTCGCCGTGCAAATGCCTCAGTCGCGGCTCCCGCGCCAAATAAACCAACCACGGCGAGCGTTCCGCAAACGCCTGCTCCAGTAACGCAAAGGCTTGATCGTGGTCGCCGAGCGCTTCGTAAATCAATCCCAACTCATAGGGCGA
>DATBYA010000115.1:0-100234 GCA_036514015.1 Candidatus Sulfotelmatobacter sp. | reverse complement strand
GCGGATTCTGGAACGAGTCCGCTCACGCCGGCGAGAACGACCATTTCGCCCAGCCTTAGCAGCCACTGGCGGCGGGAAAGCTCGGCGGCTTGTGACGATGCCTTTTGGGTCGGCTGTTGTTCTTCGCTCATAGCTCCCCTCGGCGAAACGCTCGCGCGATGTGCTCTCCGGCGCGAGCCGAAATGGCCATGATCGTCAGCGTGGGCTCGTAGCATCCCTGGGTTGTGAAGACGGCGCCGTCGGTCACGAAGATGTTGGGAGCCTCGTGCACTTTACAGTTGGCGTCGACCACGCTCTTCTTCGGATCAGAGCCCATGCGGGCGGTTCCGCATTCGTGGATGTTCTTGCCGAAGACGCTGAGGTCCGTCTGGGGCGGGGTTGCGTCGGCGAGCTTCATCGCGTCGAGAATCGCGCTGATGTTTTCGCGCATGGATGCGGCCATGGCCTTCTCGTTCTCTCCGTAGCTCGCGTTGACGTGCAGCACGGGGATGCCCCAGGCATCTTTTCGGGCGGAATCCAGCCGGACGAAGTTGTCGGCGCGGGGCAGGCACTCGCCCTGCGCTTCAATGCCGAAGTAGTAGGGGATCTCCTCGCGCACGCGCTTGCGCCATGCCTCGCCCAGTTCCGGCATGAGAAAGGCGTGGCTGTAAAGCTCCTGGCTGCCATCGCCATCGAAACGGTAGCCACGCAGGAACTCGGAGTTGCGATCTTTTGCCGAGCTGCTGACGGTGTTGACATACTTGGGGATGAGGAACCCGCAGGGACGGCCAACCGCTTCGCGTGTGGAGGAATGCAAACCCGGCATCAGGCCGCCGGCACCTTCGACCGTGAAGTGGTCCATCAGGTAATGGCCGAGCACGCCGTTCGAGTTGCCGACTCCCTGAGCATGGGCGGGAGATTGTGAATTCAGCAGTATGCGGGTCGATTCCAGCGCTCCGGCGGCAACGACGACAACCTGGGCATAGACCTCGCGATGCTCACGCGTGACCCGGTCGATATAGTGGACGCCCTTGGCGCGACCGCTGTGGTCGATCAGAAGGTCACTGACAATGGCGTCGCTCACCAGAGTGAAGTTTCCAGTGCGGGCCGCGGCCGGCAGAGTGACCGACGGGCTGTTGAAATACGAAGCGGTGAAACAGCCGCGTTGGCATTGGTCGCAATAGTGACAGGCGGGGCGGCCACGATGCGGAACCGTCAGGTTGGCGACGCGGTCGGCCAGGACGCGCCAGCCAAACTTGCGCTCGATCACGTCTTTGGCTTGCAGCGCGCCGCAGGAAAGATTCATCGGCGGCAGAAATTGTCCGTCGGGCAATTGCGGCAGGCCTTCGCGCGATCCGCTGACACCGATATAGCTTTCGACCATGTCGTAGTAGGGCTCAAGTTCCTGGTAGCTGATGGGCCAATCTTCGCCGTAGCCGTCGCGAGTGGCAGCCTTGAATTCATTGTCGCTATAGCGATAGCTTTCACGTGCCCAGCAGAACGTCTTTCCTCCAACCTGACGGCCGCGAATCCAAACGAAGGGTTTGTCCGCGGGAAAGGTGTAGGGGTGCTCCAGATCGTTGACGAAGAACTGATGGCTGTATTCGTCGCAGGCGTAACACAGGCGTTGCACCGGCTGCGTCTTAAGCAGGCGCTGCTGGTTGCCAAAGCCGCGGAACTTCAGCTGGTAGGGCCAGATGTGTTCGGTGAAATCGCGTGCGGGTACACGCGGCGGTCCAGCTTCGAGCATAACCACGGTGAGTCCGCGCTCGGTCAGCTCCTTGGCGACCCATCCGCCACTAGCGCCAGAACCGATGACCATCACTTCACGGATTTGCCTGCGCGGCAGGAGCATGAGGCGAACAGTGTAGCAAAGAGTCAAAACCTCCATGGCGGACAACCCCATAAGCACTGACTTAACCTTTTCCGTTTAAGGGCTGCCAACCTCCTAGAAGGCCCGTCTGGATAACTTCCGGTTAAGCCGTTCCATCCGCTAGCAATCGGTCGCGACACTTCGGTGCTTTGGGCGTTTTTCGTCCAAGTGACATCGCCCTTGGCGATTCGTAAACGCTAGCCGACAAGCCGGGGAGCAATCTGCTCCACAGTCCGAGCCTCGATCTCCCGCTGTCGGAATCTTTCTTGACGCGGGTTCGTCTTCAGAGCCTGCTGGAGCCGAAGAGGAGGGCGCAAAGATTTGAATCAGTGATGCAGCGCTGCAGCAAGCTCCGCGAGAAGTCGAAAAAAACCTGATTCAGTCAGAAATTTCGTTGTGCTCAGGAATTTGAATGCTTTCGATGGATCTGCACGCAAAATCGCAGCGTCTCTGTAATCGGCACAGCCAAGGCTGATGCGCCACCGAGGAATACGTTAAAGTGAGCCTTTTTCGCAGGCGGTCCAGCTTGAGCGAGGTCCGTGGGCTATTGCAGGAATATCGGCTAGACGAAGCTGCACAGCGCCTCTGGAACGAGATCGCGAGACTCAACCAAGAGGTGGGCCATGGAAAGCCGTGGGAGATACTCAAAAGCGGAAAAATCACGGAGCTAAATGAGGTCCTGGGACGCTGGATCGACGGAATCCATCGGGTTGCAATTGACCTGCGGACCTTCTTGCCGGAAACCAGCCGAAAGATGATCGATGCACTCAACACCAGACCGATTGAGGCTGCGAAGCCGCTGTTTCCCAGGATTGAGTAGAAATGCCAGCCAGTCGATCGCATTCTGATTGCGGCCAGGAGGTGCTTGATAGCGGCTTGGAGTGTCCTCGCCGAACTGCTCGGCGTAAGCCGCGACTTGAATCGGCTGTCGTTTGAGGAATCGTAATTCTTACAGTCACACGGCGAGAGAACCTTACTGCTGAAAGTGTGCCTCCATGATCGCGAGTAACGCCGCAGGGCTTACTAATCCCATCCGGACCTATAGTCGCCATGTCGCACATGTGCTCTGTCCGGATTGCTCCTGGATTACGAGCTACTCTCACCTAACTCGGTAAGGCAGGGTTAGCAGGCATTGGTGATCCAACGCGACTGGCGTCGGTCTGCAAAGACGCGGTTGGGTCCCCTCGGAGCCGGGACCAGGTCGGAAGCACGGTCTGCTCTTCCCTGCGCTCTCCCTTGCGCATCGAATGCGAGCCTGAGCAGCTTGCCTGAGGGGGTTGAGTGTTATTGACGCCTGTTTTCGTCAACAATCTCGGTATCGCGATTTCCTAGAACGAGACGGACACGCCAACCGGCTCGAACAGGCCCGAAGCCGTTGTGCTCCCCATCACGGAAGTGAAGTTTGGCTGACCGATCACTTTGCTGGCATCCATCCCGCTACTAAATGGCGGTGCGAACACCATCACGCGGGAATCAATATCGTCAGCTACGAAAAGATTCCCGCTACCATCAAAGGCAATAGCACGGGGATTGTTCAAGCTGCTCTCGAGGTCTGTGTTCACTCCTGTCGTAAAGTTTGGAAAGCCCAAAACCATGCTCGCGGCCTGGCCGCTGGAAAAAGGCGGTTTGAACTCCAACACACGCCAGTTCCCCCCGTCCGACACCCACACGTTCCCGTTAGCGTCGAGAGCGACTGACCAAGGTACGTCGAAACCTGTCGCACCCGCACCCTGAACTGCTGAGGTGAAATCTGCCTGACCAAGAACGGTGCTGGCCGACTCTCCAGTAACGAACGGAGGGTTGTATTCCAGCACTCGGTTGTTGTCACAATCGACGACCCAAAGATTCCCGATCGCATCAAACATCAAGCTAGTCGGGTAACAAAGCCCAGACGCCAATACGGTGCAGTTGTTTGCACTAAAGGTGGTTTGGCCCAGCACTAAGCTGGCCATCATGCCATTGCTGAATGGCAGTGTGAACTCAACAACGCGATTGTTGTAACTGTCAGCGACCCAAAGATTCCCATTCTTGTCGAAGACTATTTCATGCGGCGACGAGAGTCCGCCCGCGGTTGCAGAATTGGAATTTGTTGTGAAGTCTGTCTGGCCTAGTACTAAGCTGCCGGCCATGCCGCTGGTGAAAGGTTGTTTGTATTCCAATAGACGATTATTGCCCCAGTCAGAGACCCACAGGTTCCCTTGACCGTCTGCGATCGAGTAAGTAGGTTGATTCAGTCCCGTTACCGATGTTGCCTGACCTGAACTTGTGAAGTCAACTTGTCCCAAAACCACACTCGCGCTCTGCCCGGTGCTGAATGGTGCATCGAACATGAGAACGCGATTGTTGAAACTGTCAGCCACCCACAAAAACTCAGGATTCGGCGGAGGCTGGATCACACCGCTGCCGGGGCCAGAGTTGGAGCCTGAGTCGGAGCCAGAGCCGCACCCAAACAAAGAGAGCAGCGAGAATACGGCTAGCGGAGCAAGAAAGCCTGAGCAAATCCACGCTGGGAACGCCCTCATCTCAGAGTTCCTTCTCTGCGCTCATCCCCTTTTTCACGCCAATGCAGCGGACGAAGCAAAGGCAAGAACGGGATTGTAGCATGTGCCGTCCCCTCAATGGCGGGCTGGCTGTTGTAACAGTTGTAACATCCCCTTAGCACAAGGTTGTGCTTTCCTTTCGTCTGTCTGGCGACCAAAGGCCGCAAAGTTGTGATATCGCCCGATTAACGACAGTGAGGAGAACTTTTTCGAAGTCCCTCAGAATTAGGGAACGACAAGCGAAGCCACAACGCTCCACGGAACAAAGGTAGGCCTCGACGCGTATCAACCTAGCGTGTATCCCAGCAAAGGAGTTTTCTTTCTCATGAAGAGATTGCCCAGCTCTTTCCTGCTTGTACTTTTGTCCCTTTGTGCCATGCGCATAGACGCGCAATCTACCGCGCAGCCCGATCCTCTATTTACCACCATACAGTCTTTAGATACGAAGCTCTTCGACGCATATAACCACTGCGATTTGACCACACTGGGCACCATGGTGTCGGATGATCTGGAGTTTTATCACGACCAGACCGGACTGTCCGTGGGAAAAGAGCCCTTTCTGGCTGCCATCAAGCAGAACATCTGCGGAAAGGTGCAGCGGGAACTGCTGTCGGACACGCTGGAGGTGTACCCGCTGAAGGGATACGGAGCGGTCGAGATCGGGATTCATCGCTTCCGCCACCCTGAGAACGCTGAGAATGTGGGAGACGCCAAGTTTGTCATGGTGTGGCAGAACAAAGATGGCGTGTGGAGGGTGACGCGCGTGATCAGCTACAACCACAACCACGGACTTCTTGCGAGGTAGGCGCGGTTGGTCGGTAGCAGAATCAAATCTACATTGTTACTGTTGCAGAACCCCGTTAGCACAAGTTTGCGCTATCGGCCTGTTTCAACAATTGACGGAGGCTGTTGTAACGGTGCGCCGTGAAAGGCGCTTGACATCAGCGGTGCAACGGTGCAGCTCCCGCCCGAGAACTGGCTCGCTCTACCGTATTTTCTCCGCGAGGAACAATGACCACGGGGAAGGCAGCCCAGTTCTGCCAGTGCGGTGCACCCAAAGCAACCCCTCGGCTCCGGCGCTCGAAACAGCCCACAGCGACAGTCCTCCCATCTACACACCTTTGAACACAAATGCAAGGTGGACGGCTTCTAGCCACTTCTAGCCGTTTTCCGACGGAACTGCGAAATTCTCCGTATGTCCCGAAAGCCACTAAATTCAAGGGTTCTCTGGCCTCTACTCGTTTTCCCCACAATTACAGGCTTTACGATTATGCTTGGCGACGATTACCCTGTAGGGTGCGCTCGAAGCCTTCTGAAGTGTCCCGCCTGCGCGTTGCCGACGACATCACCCAACTGGTCGGCGAAACTCCCATGCTGCAGCTGAAGCGGCTGGTTCCCGCCGGGTCGGCCGACATCTTTGCCAAGCTGGAGTACCTGAATCCGGGTGGCAGCGTAAAAGATCGGGCGGCCATCGGGATTATTGCTCGCGCCGAGCGGGAAGGGAAACTCCCGCCAGGCGGCACCATCGTGGAGGCGACCGCGGGAAACACCGGCATCGGCCTCGCACTGATCGGTGTGAACCGCGGCTACAAGGTCAAATTATTCGTGCCGGAAAATTTTTCTCAGGAAAAAGTGATCATTATGCGCGCCCTCGGTGCCGACGTCGTCCGCACTCCCGACGCCGAGGGCATGCAGGGCGCCATCCAGCGGGCCAAGGAACTGGTCGCCAGCGATCCCACCGCCTTCATGGCCGGTCAGTTCGAGAACCTTGCCAATCCCGACTATCACTACGAGACCACGGCTCGGGAAATCTTTGAACAGATGGAAGGAAAGATCGATGCGGTTGTGCTCGGATGCGGCACCTCGGGAACTTTCTCAGGAGTTGCCCGCTATGTGAAGGAAAAGTTGCCGCGAGCTCTAGCCTTTGCGGTCGAGACGCAGGGCTCGACCCTGGGCGGCGGGCCGGTCGGTCCCCATAAAGTGGAGGGCATCGGCACGAGTTTCATCCCCCTGACCTTTGACCGCTCGGTATGCGATGAAGTCGTAATGGTTTCGGACGAGGACGCGTTCTGCACGGTTAAAAGGCTGGCGGCAGAGGAAGGTGTGTTGGCGGGATCGAGCGGCGGGGCCGCTGTGTTCGCGGCACTGAACGTTGGGAAGATGCTGGGGTCGGGCAAGCGTGTCATAACCATCATCCCAGACTCCGCCGAGCGCTATTTGTCGAAGAAGATTTTTGAGGGCGGCATCTAAGCACCCGCCATCTCGCAGATGCACGCTGATGAAAAAAAATAAGCAACCAGGCTTTGCGACGCGCGCGATTCACTGTGGGCAGGAGCCGGATCCCTTGACCGGCGCCGTAACCGTGCCCATCTATCCCACCTCGACCTATGTGCAACAAGGCATCGGCGAGCACAAGGGTTATGAATATTCTCGCGTGTCGAATCCCACGCGTACGCGGTTGGAACAGAATCTCGCCGCGCTAGAAGGCGGTGTAGCCGCTCCGGTATTTGCCAGTGGCATGGCCGCCATCAACGCCGTCGTCAGCATGCTGAAATCCGGCGACCACGTGGTGTGCGGCAACGATCTCTACGGGGGAACGCCGCGGCTCTTCAACAACGTCATGGCAGGCTTCGGCCTCGAGTTTTCTTACGTTGAAACCTCCGACCCGGGGAACGTGGAACGGGCTATCCGCAAAAACACGCGCATGGTCTACGTCGAGACTCCGACGAATCCGTTGATGGGGCTCAGCGATCTGGCGGCCATTAGCCAGATCTGCCGCCAGAAGAGAGTTGCGCTGGTGGTCGACAACACATTCATGTCGCCGTATTTCCAGCAGCCGCTCGCACTGGGTGCAGACATGGTCGTACACTCCACCACGAAATTCCTGAACGGCCACAGCGACGGTTTGGGTGGAGTCGTGGTCTGCGCAAAACGGGAACATGCCGACCAGCTGGCGTTCCTGCAGAAGGCCGCCGGTGCGATTCTTTCTCCCTTTGAATGCTGGCTGGTACTTCGCGGAGTAAAGACACTAGCCGCGCGCATGGAGATTCATGATCGCAGCGGCCGTATTGTGGCCGACTTCCTCTCGAAGCACAAAAAAGTCAAGGCCGTGTTCTATCCCGGTCTGCCGGACCATCCCCAACATGCTCTTGCCCGGCGGCAAATGAGCGGTTTCGGATCGATGATCACGTTTGAGACCGGCTCTCTGAAGAACGCCAATAAGATGCTGAAGAAAGTGCGCGTGTGCTCGCTGGGCGAGTCGCTGGGGGGCGTGGAGACTCTCATTTCTCATCCCGCAACCATGACGCATGCGGGGTTGGGCGCGAAAGGCCGCAAAGCAATCGGCATTAGCGATGGCATGGTGCGAATTTCTGTTGGCATCGAAGAGGTCGACGACATTCTCGACGACCTCGATGGGGCGCTGAACGCAATATGAAAAGTTCCTGGCCATGGCTTCCAGGGATGGACGCGCATCAACCGGGCGATGACTTGCAGCGAAATCACCCTTCTGCGCGCGAGTGGAATTCGGCGATAAGGTGCTATCGCGGTTGCGTCTTCGGGGCGACGAAGTTGTGCTCGATGCGGGATGCGGCACCGGTCGCCTGACCGCGGAATGAATGGATGCATTACCGCAGGGACACGTCACTGTCGACCTTTCCCAGAAATGTTGCACTCGGCTCGCGAGCATCTCGCTGCGCAGTTTGGAGCGGGCGTAAGCCTGTTGGCTTGTGACCTTCTGCAGCTGCCTTTTGAAAATACCTTCGATGTCATGGTGAGCACGGCGGCGTTTCATTCGGGGTGCTTGATCGCGATCGATTGTTTGCGACCCTGCGCAACCGCGTGAACGCTCTGGCCGCGACGCCAAAATTCGCCCGTTTCTTACCGGCTTTCTATGGAGGAACTTCGGCCGAGTTCATGGCAGAGCTGACCCAGCTGGCTGCTACCGATCATCCTGCGTTCTCGCTCGACGATTGGCGCCTGAACCTGCGTGGTGCCGTCGGCTAAGGACATTTCCGGGCTTAAACTCCGACCGATGCTAGGCGTGTGCGCGCTGCGGCCGAAGGGCCAGTTCCAGGCGGGCGCAGGCATTCACAGTCGCTTACCCAGTTTGCAGCGTTTCCGGCAGCCGCTACCTCACCGACTGGTCGATCCATCCCAGGTAGGCTGCGCTACCATCCTCGATGCCGATCGTGATGCACTCCGGCAGTTCGTAGGAATGCAACGCTCGAATGGCGTCTCGTACCGCTGGAGATTTCTCTCCCGTCGTCTTGATGAGCAGCAACCATTCTGCGCTCGACTCCACCTTATCCTGCCAGCGGTAAATCGATTCAATCCGGGGAATGATGTTCACGCACGCGGCCAGCCGCTCGTCAACCAGATGGCGTGCGATCTTGCGGGCCTGGTCTTCGGACCCGGCGGTGGAGAGAACGATTCGTTTATCAGTCATATGAAATCAGCCGTTGGTCCTCCGGCCTCGAGGCCGCCACGAGGGTTGTTCCACAGAGTCGAGGAACGAGGGTCCTTTCATGCTAACGCAAATCAAGTTTGGCACGTCGCGCTGGCGGGCGGTCATGGCGGAGGAGTTCACTTTCGCCAACGTGCAGCCCGCGGTGACCGGCTTTGCCCGCTACTTGGCTTCGCAGAAGCCGCACTGGGTAACCAAGTTGGTTCCTCCTATCCCCAACGCGAAAACTTCCGCTTGACGCCCGAGGTCAAGGCGAAGTTCACTGAGAAGCTGCAGTCTGATCCGCGCGATTTCGCCGGGCGCGTGGTGATCCAGGTTGTCCGCACGGACGGATTGAAGCTGCTGTTCGGCGACGGTTCCTGGGTCTGTTACCGGATATTGGGAACCGCACCGGTGGTGCGCGTCTACACCGAAGCGCGCAGTAAGAAGGGGTCGGAGGCGCTGAGTGCGGCCGCGAAACATTGGATTTTTGAGTAACGGCAATTGCGGAAGGTTCCGACCGTGAAACCCTTGTACCGGATGGCCAGATTCCCGCGCCCGGAGGACGGTCTGCGTGCCATGGTCGATCGCGCGCCGCGGGCGGAAGCGTTGGCCGCCTCGTGGATCGAGCGGGCTCGGCCCATGCTCCTCGGAATCTACGCTCGGCGGCGCCGCATCGCGACAATGGCTGTGGCTGTTCTGGCCGCTTCGCTGTTCGTCCACGTAATGTTCGGTGCGAATGGGATGGTCATCTATAAGCAGAAGCGTGCCGAGCACGATGCGTTGCGCAAGCAGATTGTTCAGGTGCAGCAGGAGAATGATCGCTTTACCGAGCAGATTCAGGGCCTGAAGAGCGATCAGAAGTCCATTGAAAAAGAGGCGCGCGAGCAGTTGGGCTATGCCAAACCTGGAGAGTATGTCTACGTCCCTCCGTCTCCGGCGAAAAGCGTTCCTCCCGCCACCCATTCCGCGAAGAAGTAACATTGCCCATTTCCCGGCCCTCCCAGTCCCGACCTTAGATTTGACCGTTTCCTGACAATCTTCGCATACCCCTGTGGTATATTTCCGTTGCCTCACTTCACAACTTAGCGAGGATCGGCTGCTCCCGAACGGGGTCGGCACCAACTTTGAATGAAGAGTGGTTGTGGCGGCTTGCGACCGCGAGTTGAATTCTAAAAGGAGAAAAACCGGCCATGAGAAAAGTATTAGTGCTATGTCTTGCGATATGTTTTGTGTTTGCCCTGACCGCGATGGCGTTTGACGATATGGGAAAGAGCGCCACGGTCAAAGGTTGGGTGAGCGACGACAAGTGCGGCGCCAAGGGTGCCAATGCTGGGGCCGAGGCATGCACGAAAAAATGCCTGGGCGCGGGCGCGAAGATGGTAATCGTAACCGACAAGGATCAGAAGGTCCTGATGGTCGACAATCCGGAAGCGCTAAAAGGACATGAAGGCCATCACATCGCCGCGACGGGCGCGGTGACGGGCGATTCGATTCACGTTGAAAGCGCAAAGATGCTGTGACGGGGATTTAGACAAGTCCAAGGCGGCGACGAGCCGCCTTTTTTTATTGGTGGAAACCGAGCATGTTTCGTCTTTAGCCGGAGCGTTTCGGATTACGGCGAGAGAGCCGTGGCAAGGCACGAAGATGCGGGCGAGAGCACCCGCGCCACGGCAACCTAGCGTACGACGCCCTCCAGGGGTGAACTCGCTGTGGCGTACAGCTTTCTTGGCATACGACCGGAAAGATAAGCCTGGCGTCCCGCCAACACGGCGTGGTGCATGGCTTCGGCCATGAGTACGGGATCTTGCGCGGCGGCAATTCCTGTATTCATGAGCACCGCGTCCGCGCCCAGCTCCATGGCGATCGCTGCATCCGACGCCGTACCCACTCCCGCGTCGACGATCAACGGCACTCCCGTAATCATTTCGCGCAAGATGCGAATGTGGGCCTGGTTCTGAATTCCCATGCCGCTGCCGATGGGCGCGCCCAGCGGCATGATCGTGGCCGCTCCCGCGTCGATGAGACGCTTCGCAAAAACAATGTCATCCGAGGTATAGGGCAGAACGGTGAAGCCTTCTTTCACCAGCGCGCGCGTGGCTTCCAGGGTCGCCTGCACGTCTGGATAAAGCGTGGCTTGATCACCAATCACCTCCAGCTTGACCCAATCGGACAGTCCGACTTCGCGGCCCAGGCGGGCCGCACGGATGGCCTCGTCGGCGGTGTAACAGCCGGCCGTATTGGGCAGAAGAAAATATTTCTTGGCGTCGATGTAGTCGAGCAGCGATTCCTTGCTGCGATCAAGATTGATGCGGCGCACCGCGACCGTGACCATCTCCGCGCCGCTGGCTTCGAGTGCCCGCGCCGTTTCCTGGAAGGATTTGTATTTTCCCGTGCCCACAATGAGGCGCGAGCGGAAAGAGCGTCCGGCGATAATCAATGAGTCCGACATGCCACTATTGTAGCGCCGCCGCCCCGGCGGCTGCGCGGGTGGGCTTGCGCGCACGCCGTGCCGAAACCGTCCGCGCCTAGGTCACCCCGGTTTCCGCTTGAGCATACAACTCGTCGATCTGGCCGCGGTAACGCTCTTCAATGACTTTGCGTTTCAGCTTCATGGTCGGCGTAAGCGCGCCGTTCTCGGGGCTGAATTCGTCCGCCACGAGCAGGATGCGCTTCAGTTTTTCGAAGCGGGCTAGGTTTGCGTTCACCCCCTCGACGATGCCTGCGTAGAGCGCTCGCACCTTCGGATGAGCGACGAGTTCCGCTCGCGAAATAAACGGAATATTGTTCTCCCGCGCCCATTCTTCCAGGGGAATAAAGTTGGGGGAGAGCAGAACCGCAGGGAACTTGCGCCGGTCGCCGAGGATGGCGGCGATGCCGACCAAAGGATTGAGCTTAAGCGAATTTTCTATGGGTTGCGGGGCGATAAATTTTCCGCCGGAAGTTTTGATGAGATCTTTCTTGCGGTCGGTGACGGAGAGATATCCATCGCCATCGAGGTGGCCGATGTCGCCAGTCTTGAACCAGCCATCGACGATTGCCGCCTTCGTTTCCTCCGGCCGGTTCCAGTAGCCCGGGAAGACCGACGGTCCGCGCACCAGGATTTCGCCATCGTCGGCGATGCGAACTTCCAGATTCGGCAGAATTTTGCCCACCGTGCCGATGCGGTGATTCACCGGGGTATTGACTGCGATCACCGGGGATGTTTCCGTAAGCCCATAGCCTTCATGAATGCGGATGCCGGCATTGGCGTACCACTCGGCAAGCTCGCGACCCAGAGGAGCGCCGCCGGAGATGAAAGTCTCCACCTTCCCTCCCATGCCTTGCCGAATTTTTGAAAAGACAAGCTTATTGGCCAGCTTCCAACTGCGCGAGGTGGGAGTTTTTCCCGCAAGAACTTCAGGTTTATTGTGTTGGCCCACCGACAGAGCCCAATCGAAAATGACGCGTTTCGGCAGGCCCTTGGCTTTCTGCTCCGCCGCTGCATAGATTTTTTCGTAGACGCGGGGCACAGCAACAAAGAGGGAAGGCTTCACCTCCAACAAGCTCGCCGGCAGTTGATCTAGAAAGGGGCAATAGGCCAGCGTCACTCCGTGATACAGCATGGCGAAGTCCACGTGACGCGCCGTGATGTGGCAGAGCGGTAAAAACGAAATGCTGGTCAAGCCGGGGCGCATGTCGAACTCGCGCAGCGAATAGTCAATGTTGGACGCGATGTTGCCGTGGGTCAGCATCGCCCCTTTGGAAGTGCCGGTCGTGCCCGAGGTATAGACGATGGTGGCCAGATCATCGGGGACAACCCGGCGCGCCCGGCTTTCGATCTCGGAGTCCAGGTCCTGCGGCCCTTGCGCCGTTATTTGATTCATGGCTACGCAGGTGCCCGCGAACGGAGCGAGATCCCCATGGAAGTTCAAGGGGTCCATGACCGCAATTGTCTTAATCAGGGTCTGCGGAAGGACCGACAAGATCTTGTGCAGTTGCTGAGCGGACGACAGAAAAATGGCCCGGCAGCCTGAGTCATTCAGGGCGAATGCAGTCTGTTCTGCGGTGAGCGTGGTATAGAGCGGGACTGTGACTGCGCCGAGTAACAAGCTGGCCATGTCGGCGATGGGCCACTCGGGCCGATTTTCGCTGAGGATGGCAACGCGATCCCCCGCTCGAATTCCCCAGGCATGCAGCGCACGCGAGGTTCTGGCGACGCTCTGGCCAAATTCGCGAGAGCTCACCGGCAACCACTTTCCGGCCTCGCGATACAGCATCATGCGATCGAGGTTGCGTTCGACCGCGGCGAAGAAAATGTCGTTCAGAGTGGCAATGCTCATCGCGTCAATCGGGGCGGAGTCCTTGCTTAAATGTGGGCAATCGGCTCCGAACAGAACTGTACTGTTTTGCCGGGGTCTTGGGCAATGTGTCCCATGACATTGTTAGGTACTTCCCGGTGTACCATACAGCCACGGCGGGGTATGCCGGGCAATTACTACCGTTGGAGGGTTCAAGAATGCATAGAACGAGGCTAGCACTTCTGTGGGCAAGTCTGCTGTTAGCGATGATGGCAGCGCCAGCGATCGCACAAACCAAAGACGATTCGAGCATGCCCAAGGTGGGCGACGTGGCGCCGGACTTCACGCTGAAATACTTCGATGAAGGTAAGCTGAAAGAGATGAAGTTGAGCGACTATCGCGACAAGAAAAATGTTGTGCTGGCGTTCTACGTCTTTGCCTTTACCGGTGGTTGAACCCAGCAAATGAAAAACTTCCAGCAAAACCTGAAAACGCTGGAAGCAGCCGACACCCAGGTCCTGGGTGTGAGCATGGATAGTCCCTTCGCCAACAAAGCCTTCGCCGACCAAATTGGTGTAACCTTCCCCCTTCTCAGCGATTGGGGCGGAAAAGTAACCCACGAGTACGGCATCTACAAAGACGAATATCACGCAGCCCGGCGGGTAAACTTCCTGATCGGCAAAGATGGAAAGATCAAGGAAGAGCAGGTGGACAAAGACGCCATTGATCCTACAAAGATCGTGGATGCCTGCCAGCGTCCTAAACTGAAAAACTAACCGCGGAGCCGTCGCAGAGACGTAGCTTGCTATGTCTCTGCCAACGGCACTTTCGAACCGTGGCGAGAGAGAGATTCGAAGCAAGGTTTCTACAGCAAGTCTGCCACAGGCAAGCACTTCCGTACCCAGGGAAACTTAACCGATTCTATTGTGTTTACAGGGATGTCGGTAAGATCAACGAGATACGGACTTCGATTCTGTCGGAGCGAACACCTTCGGGGCGAACCTATGAAGACGCGCAAGTGGTGGACTTGGGTTTTATTGCTGGCCAGCTTTGCACTTATCCTGCAGGTTTCGCTTACCGCCAGAGCGCAGGACGATGGCCAAGGTCAGAGTCCGAATCCAGATCCTAGTCAGACCCCCAACCAGAGTCCCGACCAAAGTCCGGATCAGGACCAATCCCAGGATCTGCCCGGCCGCGTAGCGCGTCTGAGCTTCTCTGAAGGCTCGATCTCATTTCGTCCGGCTGGCGAAGACGACTGGGTCTCCGGGGTGCCCAACCGGCCCATGGTTACCGGCGATGACCTTTGGGCCGACGAAGATTCCCGCGCCGAAGTACATGCCGGTTCGGCGGCAATCCGCCTGGGAGCGAAGACCGGAATCACTTTCCTCGAGCTCGACGACCACACCACGCAGATTCGCCTGGCACAGGGTTCGCTCATTCTGCGAGTGCGTCACGTCGATGACGATGACAACTACGAGATCGATACGCCGAACATCGCTTTCAGCCTGTTGCAACCCGGCGAATATCGGGTCGACGTGAGCGAGGATGGAAGTCAGTCGATCACCACTGTCTGGCACGGCCGGGGCCGGGTAACGGGCGGCGGAGATACCTATACGGTGGTGGCAAATCAATCCGCAACGTTCACTGGCGGCGATCACCTCGACTACCAGGTCGCGCAACTTCCCGACCGCGACGATTTGGATACATGGGCGTTCGAACGCGACGACAGCGAAGACCGCGCCGACTCGGCGAATTATGTTTCCCGGGAAATGACCGGGTATGAGGATCTGGACGAATACGGCGACTGGAGCTACGTGGCTGGTTACGGTCCCTGCTGGCGCCCTCGGGCCGTTGTCCTGGGATGGGCTCCCTATCGTTTTGGTCATTGGATTTATGTTGGCCGCTGGGGCTGGACCTGGGTCGAAGACGAGCCCTGGGGATTCGCCCCCTTCCACTACGGGCGCTGGGCCTTTGTCAACAATGGTTGGTTCTGGGTGCCCGGGCCGGTGGTAGTGCGGCCGATCTGGGCTCCAGCCCTGGTCGCATTCGTGGGCGGCGGACCCGGTTTCCGCTTCTCCGCGGGCCTTGGCGTGGGATGGTTCCCGCTTGCTCCGGGAGAAGTTTATCTTCCCGCATATCGCGTGAGCCGCGCCTACGTGAATAATGTGAACCTCACCAATACATCGGTGACCGTCACCAAGATCACGAACGTTTACAACACGGAGTTCGTGAACCGAGGCACCACCGTCAACCACATCTCATATGTGAATCAGCACGTCGCGAACGGCGTCACTGTGGTATCGCACGACGCGTTTGTGAATGCGCGCCCGGTGGCACAGAACCTGATGAGAGTTGATTCCAGGGAATTGGCCGCGGCGCCCGTCACTCGGGTTGTGACAGCCGAACCAATCCGCGCTAGCGTGACGGGCGCCGGACGGCCCGCATCCGTCAGGCCCCCGGCAGCGGTGATGAGCCGTCAGGTAGTGGCGGTGAGGACGCCTCCCGCGCCTTCGCGCTCCATCGAACAGCGGCAGGCGCAGGCAGGTGGACATTTGAATCAGCAGGCCTTGGTTCGTCCTGTGGGGGCCGCGCCGCCCGCTCAGACAAGTACAGGCGGACGGCTGACGCCGGCGACAACGCCAACCATAGATGGCTTCCGGCCGTTCACTCAACCCAGCAGTGGGAATAATCAGGTAAGACAACTCCCGCAGACGCAACCGCGGACTTACGAGCAGCAGGGAACTCCGGAGCCGGAGAACGTGCAGCGGCCCGACAGTGCCAATGCGCAGCCTGCCAATCGGCCGTCTTCAGAAGGGATGCATCCGCTGGTTCGGCCCGCTCCGCCGGTCGAGCAGCGCAGCCCGCAACAGGAGCAGCAGCAGGAGCAAAAATTCAATCAATGGCATCAACAGCGTCCTGCTGCTCCGCCGCCGTCAAGGCCGGCCCCGCCCGCGCCGCGGGCATCGGAACCGAAATCACAGAGCCCGTCCAAGAAAGGCCGTTGACGTCCAGGGGCTGCTTGCGATGTGATAGGTTCGCATGCGATGGGTTTCGCGGACCAGACAACCAATCAAGGGCAGACGCCGGGAGAATCGCAACCGCTCCCGGCGTAGTCTTTTAAGCGAATCGGTTTTCGTGCGCGGTGTTCCCGTGCGAAGCCGGGTCGTCGAAGCAAAATGACGGAAGCAAAATGACAGAAGAAAAATGATCGAAGCCAAGCGTCCCACCATTAACTGGATGGATGTCCTGTGGCTGGTGTTGCTAGCCTTACTCGCTGTCCTGCCGCCAGTCAAGGAGATCCACAAGCAATTCATCTTGCTTGCCTTCGGCGTACTGCAATTGAGCGAGGGTTGGTTGATTGCCCGCGTGCCTCGCCGCGCCCCGATTTATCTGGTCCTGTTAAAGATCGCCCTGGCCACGCTCCTGGTGGATCACACGGGAGAAATCCCGATCAACAGTTATTACTATCCCATTTACTACTTGCCTGCGGTCACGGCGGCGGAATTTTTCGGCCCCTGGGCCACCTTGCTGTGGACCTCGCTGGCCTCGGCCGCCTACTGTTCCTATCTCTATCCCGCGTTGCAGGAGTACGACATTTCCTCCGAGGATTACGGACGGCTGGCGATCCGCATCGTCTTTTTTTTCCTCGCGGCCATGGTGGTCAACCGTTTTGTCATCGAGAGCCGGCGCCAGACCCGGCGCTATCAGGAACTCGCCGCGACTCTGGCCGAGACCAACCGCCGCCTGGAGCAGGCGCAGGCCGAGGCGCGGCGCTCCGAACGATTGGCCGCCCTCGGTCAGCTTTCCGCCGGACTGGCCCACGAGATCCGCAATCCCCTGGGAGTCATCAAAGGCTCGGCGGAAATGCTGACCCAGAAGCTGGGAGACTCCAATCCGCTGGCCACCGAACTGGCGGGATATATTTCGACGGAAACCAACCGGCTGGGCGCCCTGGTCACGCGCTTCCTGGATTTCGCCCGTCCGCTGCACGCGGATCTGACGGCGCAAGACATCACCACGGTTCTCGATCGTGCCTTGAATGATGTGGCGCAGTTTTGGAAGGGAGGAGAGGTTCGGGTGGAGAAAAAGTATGAGCCTGATCTGCCACTGGTGCCGCTGGATGAGAGCCTGTGCGAGCAGGCATTCGTTAATATTGTGCAGAATGGCTACGATGCCATGGGTTCCGGCGGAGGCAAGCTTTTCGTCGATGTCCGCAAATCGAGTGCGGAGAGCCGTAACGGCGGCAGGCTCGACGGGGTCGAAGTGCGCATTGCAGACACCGGGCCTGGGATTCCTGTGCAGTTGCGGGAACAAATCTTTAATCCCTTCGTGACCACCAAGAAAAGCGGCGTCGGCCTGGGACTGTCCATCGTCTCGAAAATTATTGATGGACATCAGGGTACGATTCGCATCGAAGCTCCGGAAGATTCCGCCGGCGAAGTCGCCACAGGCTCGAGTGAGCCAGGGAAGCGTGAACCAAGTCAGGGCGCGCGGTTCGTGATTTTTTTCCCCGCCGCCAGTGCGCAGACCGCCGTCGGAGAAACGGCTCATCTGGTGATCTCATGAGCCCCGGAAGATTCCGTGAAGCGAGGAAGACCGATCTATGCCGACCATTCTGATCGTCGAGGATGAGGCCAAGATGCGCCGCTTGCTCGAGCTAAATCTTGGCGACGACGGATTCGCCACGGTTTCTGCCGGAGATGCCGAAAGCGGCCTCAAACTGCTGCGCGAACATCCCATCGATCTCATCTTGACCGACCTGAAGCTTCCCGGCATGAACGGTCTGGAATTTCTGCAGACCATTAAGCGTCAGAACGCAATTCTGCCGGTCGTTGTGATGACTGCTTTCGGCAGTGTCGAAACCGCCGTCGAGGCCATGAAGGCCGGGGCCAGCGACTACGTTTTGAAACCGTTTTCGCTGACCGAGATGCGGATGGTCATCCACAAAGAACTCGATGTACGCGATCTGCGGGAAGAGAACCGCTCGCTGCGCGAGGCCCTGGGCAAGCGCTTTTCGCATCCCAACATCGTTGCCCGCAGCCCGAAAATGCAGGAAGTGCTGGCCACCGTGGAGCGGGTCGCCCCGACCAATTCCACCGTGCTTCTGGGCGGCGAAAGCGGTGTGGGCAAAGACTTGATCGCGCGCGCCATTCACGAAAAATCGCGTCGTGCTTCAGGCCCCTTCCTGAAGATCAACAGCACTGCCATTCCTGAAAATCTTCTGGAAAGCGAATTGTTCGGCTTTGAAAAAGGAGCCTTCACCGGGGCCGTTGCCAGTAAGCCCGGCAAGTTCGAACTTGCGGATAAAGGAACGCTCTTCCTCGACGAGATCGGCGACGTGCCGCCGGTAACGCAAGTCAAATTATTGCGTGTACTGCAGGAGCGCGAGTTCGAACGCCTGGGCGGAACGCGTACCGTGAAGGTCGACGTGCGCCTCATTGCCGCCACCAACAAGGATCTGCGCCAGGCGCTCGAGCAAGGCACCTTTCGCGAAGATCTCTACTATCGTCTGAATGTCGTCCCCATCGACATTGCGCCGTTGCGCGAACGGAAGGAGGATATTCCCGATCTGGTGAACCTGTTCGTCTCCGGTTTCACCGGAGAATCCGGCAAGCCCGTCGAAGGCATTACTCCTGAGGCGATGAAAATTCTCGTGAGCTATCACTGGCCGGGAAATGTTCGCGAGCTGCAGAACATTGTCGAGCGGGCCTGCGCGCTGGCCAAAGGCAGCGTGCTCGGCCCATCCGACATCCACCTGGATGTGCGCCCGGCAAAAGCCGGGAATGACGCCGGCGGATTTCTTCCCGACGGCATGACCCTGGAGCAGTGGGAAGACGAGATGGTGCAGGAAGCCCTGCGTCGCGCCAATGGCAACAAGAGTCAGGCCGCTCGACTGCTGGGACTCTCGCGCAATGCGTTGCGTTACCGCCTGTCAAAGATCGGAATCACCGACGAGGCGGACAAAGAAACTTGACCTGAGGATCGATTTCGGGAATGCGCTCAGGCGTGAGCGTCTACCACCAAACTCCGAGCCGTAGGTGAGTCCGATGTGATTTACTAATCGCCTATGATTTCTCGCCCTTTCTTCCTCCTATTGCTGGTCGGCCTTCTTCTCTTCACACTCGAGGCTTTTGCGCAAACTTTGGCGGACCGCCTGGGCTACCCTCCCGGCACCAAGCTCATTATTGTCCACGCCGACGATCTGGGCGAAACGCACGCCGTCAATGCCGCCGCTATGAAGGCTCTCACCGGCGGCACGATCAACTCCGCTAGTCTGATGGTGCCTTGTCCATGGTTCCCGGAGATGGCCGACTACGCCAAGTCTCATCCCGACGCCGACCTGGGGCTGCACCTCACCCTGACGGCCGAGCGAGTCTACTACCGCTGGGGTCCGGCCGCGCCGGCGGACAAAGTGCCGAGCTTGGTAGATGAAAACGGCTACTTTCATCACGATTGGGAGCAGAACGAGCACATCGGGGCAAAGAAAATCGATGCCAAGGAAGTCGAGATCGAACTGCGCGCCCAGATCGAGCGCGCGCTGGCGATGGGAGTTCGTCCCACGCATCTCGATTCGCATCAGTATCGGCTGATCATGAGCGGTAAGGATCTGTTCGAGGTGATGCTACGCGTGGCCCATGACTACAAGTTGCCAGTGTTCGTTACCCGAGATTGGTTTGCTGCCTATCCCTACCTGTCGGCCCGTCTCGGTCCAGGAGATATTGTGTTGGATCACACGGTCACGATTGAACCGGAAGTCCCGCCGGAAAAGTGGGCGGACTTTTATCTGACCGCGCTCAGGAATCTGAAACCCGGCGTCACGGAGTTTGTCATCCATCCCGGTTACGACGACGAAGAACTGCGTGCCGCAACCCGCGAACGTCCCACCTGGGGTGCGGCCTGGCGGCAGCGCGACTTCGATTTTTTCACGAGCGACCAGTTCCGCCAGGTTCTGGCGCAACAGAACATCAAGCTGGTCACATGGCGCGAACTTGCCCGCGCGGCCGCCCAGAAATAATCCATCGTATGGGATGGAGGATGCGGCAAGCTGGATCGGCACAAACCTTGACGCCCTGTCCGCGCCTGCCGCCGTCCATGACGATGGCCTCAGTCATCTTCTCGCACGGCTTCTGGCAGGCCGACACCTTGTTGCCTGCGCCATTGGCCTTCGTTTCTTGATCTCCACCTCCACATACTGATTCCGTTCCAAGGGAGCGCCATCGCGGGAAGTCCATGCCGCCGAAATCTGGATTCGCTGCGGCTTGGTTTCCAGAGTCTTTTTCAGGCAAGCGTCAATCTTGCCCCGGAAACAATCCGGCGACGTGCATTATGCGAAATCATGGCAATTGGCAAGTATTTTCCGCTGGCCCCTTCACCGACACACACTCCGCGAGTGAAACCAAGGCCATCCGGACTCGACTGAGCCTTTTGGCTCTTTTGAGGAAAACCTGGTTTATGGTTACGGTGACCGGCATAAGTTCCATGGTTTTCGGGCCGTGATTCGCACCTAAGAAGCGTCACAAAACCACTCGGGAAGACTCGTCTTGACACCCCTAAGCATCTATGGATAGCATCGTCTAATACCAAGACAGCTAGGTGAGATCAATCATGGCCAAGAATGATTTACAGGGAGCGCTAGATCTGCTCGTTCTAAAGACCCTTGCACAGACGGGCTCTTTGCACGGCTATGGAATTGTCCTGCACATCCAGCGTGTTTCTGATGCACTCCTAAGCGTTGAGGAAGGTTCCCTGTACCCAGCCCTCCACCGCATGGAGCAGGATGGGTGGATCAGTTCGGAATGGGCTCTGACAGAGACGAATCGAAAAGCGAAGTATTACAGGCTGACAGCCGCCGGACGGAAACAGTTGGAGCGCGCAGAAAAGAGCTTCGAGCATCTGGTAAAAGGCGTACGCGCCGTACTCCGCTTCGCGTGAGGGTATTCGTGTCGACATTTCGACGAGTCGCGAATCTTTTCTCCCCATCGAAGGTAGCGCGTGAGATTGATGCCGAGCTCGGGTCGCACGTTGAAATGCGAATCGAGGACAACATTGCCAACGGTATGTCACCGGAGGAAGCGCGGCGCGATGCGTTACTCCGATTCGGTAACCGAACTGCAATCGAGGAGCGAGTCGTCGGTGAGGATGCCGCCCTAGTGATTGAGAACATCTGGCGGGATATCCGTCTGGCCTGCCGGCAACTGCTCAAATCCCCAAGTTTCACGATCACCGCCATCGTAACACTGGCGTTGGGAATCGGCGCCAATACCGCGACCTTCAGCGTGGTTGACGCGGTGATGCTTCGGCCGCTGCCATACGACCACCCGGAACAGTTGATCGATGTGGTTCCGATGAACAGCAGATTCCCTCAGGACTACAGCCGCAACTTGTCCTATCCTGATTTTTTTGACATGCGATCGGGCAATCACACCCTTACGCATCTGGTCTCGTACCACGATACGTCCTACACGATGACAGGAGTGAGCAGGCCGGTTCATGTGGATGCACAGATCGTCTCATGGGACTTGCTGCCGACGCTGGGGGCTCGGCCCGAAATCGGGCGCGGATTTTCGCCGGAGGAGGAGAAGCCGGGAACGCGAGTGGCGTTGATCAGCCATGCGCTGTGGATGACGCAGTTTGCCGGAGACACCGCCATTGTTGGGCGGACCGTGTCCCTGAGTGACCAGCTGTTCACTATCATCGGCGTCATGCCTGCTTCTTTCCGTTTCCCGATGACTTCACCGCAGAACGGCATGTGGACCACGCTGGCGGTAGACGAAGACTCGACCGATCCCTCAACAACCAAGCGCGGTATGCACTTTCTGAATGCGATAGGCCGACTCAAGACGGGTGTAACGGTCGCCCAGGCCAACCGGGATCTCAGCACGATTGCCGCCATTCTTGCCAAACAATATCCAGCCACAAACACCCATAACGATTCAGCCAAAGCGCGAACGGAACTCACTGCGCTGGTCGGCGACACGCAAACAGCCCTGATGATTGTGTTGGGTGCCGTGGCGCTGGTGCTGCTGATTGCATGTGGCAACGTTGCGAACCTGTTGCTGGCGCGAATGCGCGAGCGGCAACGCGAGATCGCTATGCGCACGGCGTTGGGAGCGGGCCGCGGCCGGATCATCCGTCAATTGCTGGTGGAGAGCTTTGTGTTGAGCACCGCAGGTGGGTTTGCCGGGTGCTGCCTGGCCTTCGCCTGCACGCCAGTTATGTTGTCACTTGTCGGCGACACCATCCCGCGCGCCGCGGATGCCGGAGTGGACCTGCGCGTTCTGGCATTTGTCATCGCTATCTCATCTGTGGCCGGACTGATATTCGGGATCGTGCCGGCGATCACCGCATCGAAGACCGAGTTGGTGTCGTCGCTTAAAGAAGGAGGGCGCACGGAGATCTCCAGCCGCGACTGGCTGCGCTCCACCCTGATCGTTGGACAGGTCGCACTCGGCTTGGTACTTGCCGCCTCTGCTGGATTGCTCATTACCAGCTTCATGCATCTACGGCACACCGACGAAGGGTTTAATCCCGACCATTTGTTGACGTATTTCTTTGAAACGCCCGACTGGCGGTACAAGGATATACGCCCGGAATTCTATGGACAGTATTTCGAAAAGGTCCGCGCGCTGCCGGGGGTGCAATCGGCAGCCGGTGTGGCGATCATGCCGATGACAGACGATGGCGCCGACATCACTTTTGAGGATCCGGAACATCCCGTCCCCGAGGAACAGCGCGCTGGCGCCAATGTGACGGTGATCACGCAGGACTACTTCAGGACCATGCAGATTCCGGTATTGAAGGGGCGAGATTTCTCTGACCGGGACAACATGGAATCACAACAGGTGATGATCGTCGACCAGGCATTCGGGCAAAAGTTCTTCCCCGGAGAGAATGTCGTGGGGAAGAGGATCAGGCCAGGTGCAGACGATGGGCCGGGAGAGGGCCCCCCGTGGCGTGAGATTGTGGGCGTGGTGGGAAGCGTGCGGCTCTCCGCGACGCAGCGCGAGATGCGCCCGGAGATGTATCTGCCGTCAACGCAGCTAAGCCATTGGTGCTGCCTGCATACCGTGATGCGCACCTCGGTAAACCCGCGTAGCATGGAGCCGACTGCGCGGCAACTGGTTGCATCCATGGATAAGGACATTCCGGTCACCAACGTCCGCACGATGCAGGAGCTGATGTTCAGCGAACTTTCGCAGCCTAGGTTCGCAATGGTATTGCTCGGCGTCTTTGCTGCACTGGCTATCTCGCTCACCGTTGTCGGGCTTTACGGTGTCATGACGTACTCCATTTCACGACGGAAGCGGGAGATTGGCATTCGCATGGCGCTCGGAGCACAACGCAGCCATGTACTGAACGAAGTTTTGCGCGAGGCCAGTGCACTTCTTGCCATCGGAGTAACTGTCGGAGTCCTGGCATCCTTGCTCGCGACCTCGGCGCTCAAAAGCATGCTGTATGGAACCGGTTCGCGTAATCCCGCCATATTGGCGCTGGTTTCCGTCATTGCGGCGATCACGGGCCTGATCGCTGCCTTCATCCCCGCCCGGCGCGCCGCATCCAGCGATCCCATGCAGGCGCTTCGCACGGATTGAACAGCGAAAAAGAGGCTACTCTGCCACCGTCCGCATTCACAGAGGCAACTGTTGACGAGATCGGTAAGGATGTTTTGGGCGGTAGACCCCCAGGTGGAAGTGGTTGCTGGGGCCTTTACCTCGTTCTAGCCGCGATCTCGAACACTGGTCTGACAACGTGTGATTTGCACCCGTCCGGGACCGATCTTTCGCCGAGTCGGACCCGCTGGCGTTGCAACATCCGCCAGTTTAAGCAACCGCTTTTCATAGGCCGCAACGCCATCCTCGACCGCAGCTTGTTCCGCCTCTCCGAGTGGAATTTCCTGAAGCAGACGTAGCACGTGTTCTTTGCCTTCGACCGGCAAGGCGACGGTGGAATCTTTCGCGAACCCCCAGCGGCGATCCATCTCTCGGCCCCTACTGCTGTTGCTGCGTTTCGGCCGAGTGAGATTGCTCGGTCTCGTCCAAGAATTGGGACCATTCTTCGTCGGCCGCGAATTCCTCGTCGGGAGGAAGCACCGCTTGCGACGGAGTCACTCGAACTCGCACCTGGAGTTCGGTGTCCGCTTTTCCCTTCATCATGCCCATGGTGGGGGGAACGTCGGCATAATCGCGGCCGATCGCGGTGCGAATGTGCTTCTCCCCAGCGGGGAGATTCGTAGTGGGATCGAATCCGATCCAGCCAATCCTGGGCAGCAGAGCTTCCACCCATGCATGGGTGGCTCCGTCAGCGGAAGGATGCGCATTTTCGCCACCTTGGTAAAGGTATCCGCTGACATAGCGACAGGGAATCCTGGCATTCCTGACCAGCGCGATCATGATGTGGGCAAAATCCTGACACACGCCCTGCCTGGAGCGAAGCGCATCCTCTATCGGTGAATTTACCGCCGTGCTCTTCTTTACATAGCTGAAGCTGCGATGCACCCCGGAAGCAATATCTTGCAGGAAGGCCAGGGGACTACGACCCTTTCGCTCGCTCGCTCCGATTTCCCCGGCTAACTGTTCCAGTTCCGGTGACGAGCGTGCGAAATGGCTCGGCATCAGCATGTCCCAATAATCTTTTTTTTCGATTAGATCTTCCAGTTCCTGCCACCGTTGGTATTCCATGATTTCGGGAATCGATGGCTGGACGTCGATATTTACCAGAGCGTCGGAAATGATGGTCAGCTGGCCATGACGGGAAGGCAGGTCGAAGTGGTGCACTAGATTGCCGTAGGAATCGGTATAGCCAAAAATCCGGGCGCGCGGATTTACCGACAGCTGAAAGACAAAGCAGCGCTGGTGGCCCTCGCTGCGGGGGTGCATGCGAACCTCCATCATGCTCTGCCAGACGGAGCGACTGTAGCGGTAGCGCGTGAAATGGCGAATGGCGTAGAACATTCAGTTTTGAAAAGCAACTTCAATCGGATATTCGATATAGAGCTCGTGCACGGCCGCATGCAGTTCGCGGCATTGCTCGATAATTGCCGCAAGATATTTGTGCAATCCGGCGATGATTTCGCCGATCTGTACATAGGTGACCATCGATCGCAAACGGCCGATCAATCTTTCGACACTCTCGCTCCGCCGGCTCAAGGAAAGATTACTGATCGCGGTCAAGGCCTGGTGCATTCGGTCCACCGAATAGCGGACCGAATAAGGGAACTCGGGCTTGAGCAGCAGAAAATTCGCGATTCGCTCCGGTTTCAGTTCCGCGGTGCACGCCTTGCAGTAAGCTTCAAAGGCAGCACAACTGCTCAGCAGGCCGACCCAATCCAGATCGTCGGCGTGCTTGCCGACGACAAAATAAGCGTCCAGCATGACGCAGAGATTGCACGCTCTCTCGATATATTTGCCTAACTGGATAAAATGCCAGGCCTCGTCGTGATTCATCGTCGCGGCGGAAATTCCATTGAACCGGTACGAGCCTTCGCGAATCAGGCTCACCACTCGCATGGCGCCGACATCGTCGTCGGGTTGCAATTCAAAACCGGTTACGTCGTGGAAAAGGCGGTTCAGGTGTTCCCACATCTCCGAGCTGATTTCCTCGCGGACTTGTCGAGCATTTTCGCGAGCTCCACTGATACATTTGACAATCGAAAAAGTTCCTTCCGGGTCCGCTACTAAAGAGAACAGAGCCCGCTGTGGGTCGACGCTCTTGGAAGCCGTACCGGGGGCCAGCGAGGAGACGGCGCGAAACCACCGCTCTTCGGTGGAAAACTTTGCCGGATTCAAAATCAGACCGTAGGTGGCCTTGAGCACACGCGAAGCATTGTCCGCCCGCTCGAAATAGCGGCTCATCCAGTACAGACTGTCGGCAACGCGGGAAAGCATGAGCGTTTTTCACCCAACTCTTCCAAATCTCAATTCTGCAAGACCCATGTATCTTTCGAACCTCCGCCTTGCGACGAATTCACGACCAGCGAGCCCTTGCGCAAGGCTACCCGGGTGAGGCCGCCGGGGACGATGGTGATCTTGTCGCCGTAGAGAATATAAGGACGGAGATCGACGTGACGGGGCTCGATAAGCCCGTCGACAAGACACGGCGCAGTCGAGAGATTGATCGTAGGTTGTGCGATGTAGTTTCTCGGCTGAGCATAAATCTTTTGGCGAAATTCGGAGCGCTCTTGCTCCGAACTATGCGGGCCGATCAGCATTCCATATCCGCCGGACTCGCCCACTGCTTTCACCACGTACTCCTCCAACCTCTGGCAGACCTGTTCGCGCTGCCCGGGATCGGACATCAATAAAGTTTCGACGCCGTCCAGGATCGGATCCTGATCGAGATAGTAACGAATGATTTTGGGCACAAAGGCGTAAATCGCCTTGTCATCGGCGACGCCGGTGCCCAGCGCATTGGCGAAGGCTACGTTTCCGGCGCGATAGGCATTAAAAAGACCCGCGGCGCCCAGGCTGGAGCCATTTTCGAAAACCAGCGGATCGAGATAGTCGTCGTCGATTCGACGATAGATCACATCCACGCGCTGCAGACCGAAGGTGGTTCGCATGTAAACGATATTGTCGTGGACCACCAAGTCTTGTCCCTCGACCAATTCAATCCCCATCTGCCGAGCCAGATAGGTATGTTCGAAGTAAGCGGAGTTGTAAGAGCCCGGCGTCAGCAAGACCACGGTCGGTTCGGAGCGGCCTTCCGGGGCTAAAGACCGCAGGGTCGACAAAAGTACCTGGCTGTACTGCTCAATGGGCCGCACTCGGCATTTTTGAAACAGTCCGGGGAATATCTGTTTCATTACCCTGCGGCTGGTGAGCATGTAAGAGACTCCGCTGGGGACGCGCAGATTGTCCTCGAGGACCACGAAGTTTCCCTCCGGGTTCCGGATCAAGTCCGTGCCAACCACTGTGATGTACACGTCTCGGGGAACTTTGACGCCGCGCATTTCGCGGCGGTAATGCTTGCAGGTGTAGACAATGCTTCCGGGCACGACGCCGTCTTCAATGATCTTGCCCTCATGGTAGATATCTTTGAGAAAAAGATTCAGCGCCGTGATCCGTTGCGTCAGTCCGCGCTCAATTTTTTCCCATTCCGCCGCCGTGATGATCCTGGGCAGCAGGTCGTGAGGAAAAATTCGCTCCGTCCCTTTATCATTTCCATAAACCGTGAAAGTGATGCCCTGGTTGAAAAAGGATTGGTCAGCCTCGTGTTTGCTGCGCAACAACTCGTCCGGGCCCAGGTTCAGAAGCAAGTTGTGCAGTGGACGATATTGTTTTCGGGGATGGTCCACGCTGCTGAACATCTCGTCGTAAGCGCCATTGAATTCGTAGCGGTGGAGGGCGTTCGCACCGCTACGATCGGACATGTCCGTTTCTGTGATCATGCTGACGCCGTATGCCTCGCCAGAATAGCGTATCGACAGCGAATTGAGGATCGGGAAAACCGATTCGCGTCATTGAAGAAACTGCTGGGAGCGGTCTAATTGACTATCTCCTGGACTGCGCGACTTCTCGGATGCCTGGCGCCGGGTTTTCGCTGCCGGAAGAGTCGAATTCGATGTCGGGCAACTGTTCCACCGCCCGCCGCAGGGATTGCTCCCAGCTTGAGTGAATTAAGTTTAAGTCTTTGTCGCCGGCGGAAACTCGGCGGTATCGAGTAATTTGCAGGCTGTCTTTCTTGTACAACAACAGATCGAAGGGCGGGCCTACGGTCACGTTCGAGCGCATGGTTGCATCGAGGGAGAGCAGAGCGTATTTCGCCGCGACCTCGAGGGAGGTGGTGGATTGAATGCCGCGGTCAAGAATCGGCCGGCCGTATTTGCACTCACCCAGTTGCAAATAAAGGGAATCTTCCGTGGCCGCCAGAGGATTTCCCTGGGGATAGATCAGATAGAGGTTGGGCTCTTGCCCCCGAACCTGTCCCCCCAGCAGCAAGTGAACGTTGAAGCTGAAGGAATCCCGCTCCAGCGAAGCGCGGTCAATGTCGGAGATCCGGCGCACGCAGTCTCCTACAATGCGAGCGGCGTCATACAGCGAATTGGCCTGGGCAAGCCCTCGTCCGGAATCAAAATCGTCGCCCAGCAAAGTGATCACCGATTGGCTGATCGAGAGGCTGCCGCTGGTCAAAATGACAAATACTCTCTCCCCAGGCTGAACGAAGCGATACATCTTGCGGCAGACGTTGACCTGATCAAAACCCGCATTGGTCCTCGAATCCGAGGCCAATACCAGACCTTCCTGCGTCGCAATTCCCAAACAATAAGTCACTTTGCCCTCGGATGTGAAGCTACCGCATCATACACTGGTTGCTGGCGCCGAATTTGTGATCCAGACCAGCAAGAAAAAAGATGCAAGATCAACCAGTTGAACGTGTTAGTTTCTGCATCTCATCCCCGCGCAAGCAGACCACTCGCCAGAGGAACCCCTGTACATGCTAATTCGACTGGGCTATGACATCCAATTCGAGACGGTCGGCGAAGTGCCCATCGTGACTTTGCTCAACGTACACCCGTCGCGGAGGAAAGACTTACGAGAGCCAGATGAACTGCACACCGACCCACTTGTGAACGTGGAGAACTACGAAGATAGTTTTGGCAATCATGGCTGCCGCCTGGTGGCTCCGCCCGGCAAGATTCGATTCCAGAATTCGACGCTCATTGAGGACTCCGGACAACCCGACGTTATTGATTTGGATGCGCCCGAGGTTCCAGTCGGTCGGCTGCCGCTGAATATTCTGCCCTACCTGATGAGCAGCCGGTATTGTGAAGTCGATCTTTTGTCGAACACGGCGGCGGAACTGTTTTGGAATGCTCCAAAAGGATGGAACCGAGTCCAAGCAGTGTGCGATTGGGTGCATCAGAAAGTCAGTTTTGGATACGAGTTTGCGAATCCCATCCGCACAGCTCTGGGGGTGTATACCGAGCGAGTGGGGGTCTGCCGGGACTTTCAGCATCTGGCGATCACTTTCTGTCGTGCCCTGAACATTCCCGCTCGTTATGCGACGGGATATTTGGGCGACATCGGCGTGATCGTGGCCCCGAGTCCCATGGACTTCAGCGCCTGGTTTGAAGTGTACTTGGGAAATCGCTGGTGGACGTTTGACGCCAGACACAACGTGCGGCGAATTGGACGCGTGGTAATGGCTACTGGCCGCGATGCAATCGACTGTGCGATTACCACGTCCTTTGGAAAAGCACGCTTGATTAACTTTCAAGTGGTCAGCGATGAGGTGCAGAAGGCATGATTCGGCGCGCCTGGGTCTTGAGTTAGAAGTGGCCGAAAACCACCACCCTTGGCTGAGGTCGGCCAAAGGAACGATATTCTGTCGTGACTCCGGCTGAACGCACTTCCTGATTCACTGAAAACAAACGAGTTGTAAGAAGCGCATCCCACCCTGTTTGGCATGGCAGTTGCCTCTCCGTTACCGGGCGATAGCTTCGGGCTGAGAAGCAACGTTGTAAGGGTGGATTATGAAAAACGCATGGACGACAAATTTGGCGGTTTTGACATTAGCGCTGTCGAGCGCGTTGTCGATGAGCGCCCTGGCGCAAACCACCGACGAAGGTCCCGCGCCCTCGGATCAGCCCAGTGCGCCGATGGAGATGGGCCAGGCACCCCCGGGTGCGCAACCTGGCTATACCCAACCGGGCAACGGTCAACCCAGCGAAGCACAACCCGGCGACGCTCAGCCCACCGAAGCGCAGCCCGGCGGACCGTCGGGCGAAGCTCCAGCGCAGACGGACCAGGGCGTGGCGCGGATCAGCCTGATTCACGGCGACGTATCCACGCAGCGGGGTGATTCCGGCGACTGGTCTGCGGCTACGTTGAATCAACCGGCCATGACCGGCGACAAGGTTTCCACGGGCGACAACTCGCGCACGGAACTGCAACTCGACTTTGCCAACATTCTTCGCCTCGGCCCGAACTCCAAGGCCAACCTTGCGAACCTCACAAAAAGAAATATTCAAATTCAGTTGGCCGAGGGCATGGCCACCTTCAGCGTGTCCAAGGACAGTGAGGCCGAACCCGAGATCGATACCCCGAACGTGTCCATCCATCCCGCTCATCACGATGGTGTGTTTCGCGTGGAAGTGCGGCCCGATGGAGACACCGTCGTGATTGTGCGCCAAGGCGAAGCGCAGATTGCCACGCCGCAAGGTAGCACCGAAGTCAACGCCGGAGACATGGCCACAATCCGCGGTGACTCCGAGTCGGCTCAGTACAAGATTTCCCCGGCTCCGGACCGCGACGATTGGGATCGCTGGAATAGCGACCGCGATCACTTGATCCGCAACGCGAACTCCTGGCGTCACACCAATCGCTACTACACCGGGTCGCAGGATCTGGACGCTTACGGCCGCTGGCAAAACGTTCCCGATTACGGAGATGTGTGGGTTCCCAACGAACCCCAGGGATGGGTTCCGTATCGCGACGGCAACTGGACTTATGAGCCCTATTATGGCTGGACTTGGGTTGGCTACGAGCCCTGGGGATGGGCGCCGTATCACTACGGTCGCTGGTTCCCCTACGGGGGAGCCTGGGCATGGTGGCCTGGACCGATCTATGGCGCCGGATTCTACCGTCCCTTCTGGTCGCCTGCCTACGTTTCGTTCTTCGGCTGGGGCGCCGGTTTTGGCTTCGGATTTGGTTTTGGCGGGTGGGGCGGATTTGGCTGGCTGCCGATTGGGCCTGGCGACTGGTTCCATCCGTGGTGGGGTGGATACGGTGGCCGATTCGGCGTGGTCGGTTTCCGCGGGGGTTTCAACCGCTTCGGTGGTTTCGCGCCGCTGCATGGTGGCATGCGATTCTCGAATATCGCGAACCTGCACAACGCTGAAGTGGGCCGGGGGCTCTCGACCGTGAATGCGGGTCACTTCGGCGCCGGCCGGGTGACGGCCGTAGGGGCCAGCCGCGCTCAGTTGGGCGGAGCGCGCATGATGGCGGGCAATCTGCCAGTGGTTCCTTCTCGCGCCAGTTTGTCGGCCAGCGGACGGGCGGCAGCGCCATCCACGATGCGCAACAGTGGTTCGCAGCATTTCTTTGGATCGGCGCACAACAACGTATCCCGGCCGGCGTCGTTCCAGCAACAGACCGCAAATCTGCGGCAGTCCATGGCACAGAACCACGTGGGAGCAATCCCCGCTGGTGGGCGCTCTGGCGCTGGAGAATCCAGCGGGTTCCGGGGCGCGACTGCGGCGGGAGCCACGTCGGGAACCATGCAGAAGCCAAGTGCGGGGACCGCGGGCGAACGGGAGAATAATTCCGCGAGTCGAAGCGCCGGCAATCGTTCGTTCAGCCCACCCAGCAACAGCGCTCATTCGTCGAGCGCTGCAGCAGCGGAACGTACAAGCGCGGGCTCTTCCAGTATGGGTTCGCGGAGCGTGGGTTCGGGAAATATGGAATCGCAGCGCGGCACCAGTCAGTCTCCCGCTGGCAACGGCGGCGGATACCGGGCCTTCACGCCGCCCCCGTCTTCTTCTAGCAGCCAAGCCTCGCGAGCCGGAGGAGCCAACAGCGGATCAAACGCATCAACGGCCCGCAGCAGCAGTGGCAGTTACTGGAATCGGACCGCGCCGAGTTCGAGTTCGATGGGAGCGCGGGGCAACAGTTCGTATTCGGGCGCGGGCGGCTACGGACGCGGAGCATCCTCCCGTCCACAGTTGGATATGCGACAGCCGATTGCGCGGTCGCCTGCTGGCGGATACGGCGGCTATTCACGCGGAGCAGCCCCTGGGTACGGCGGATATCGCGGCGCTCCGAGCTATGGCGGGTCTCGCGGAGTTCCCAGCTACGGTGGGTCCCGTGGCGCACCTGGGTACAGCGGTGGCCGCGCCCCGAGCGGCGGCGGACACTATTCAGCGCCCAGCGGCCACTCCTCTGGAGGACATTCCAGCGGCGGCGGGCACTCGGGTGGCGGGGGCGGCCATTCCGGTGGCGGAGGACATGGCGGCGGTCATCGCTAAAAAGCTTGGAGACGGCATGTCTCTGAGGGAAGCAGCAACTTAACGCAAGTAAAGTTGTTGTAAATGAAGTGAAGAAACAGAGGCGGGAAGGGCGTGCTAATCGGCACGCCCTCTCTGTTCTGGGAAAGCGTTTTAGGCTTTCTGCATTGTATGTTCTCGAGCGTTGAGGCGTTGCCGATCGAGGACAGTCGAGGCGGCCGTTCGTAGTGTGGGCTGTCAGGGTCGTGCGTAAGCCGGGCTATCTGGTTCGGGACGGTCATAATCGCGGCCATATTTGTTTTTATGTGCGAGCGTGAGGTCCGTCTCCGCCAGCGTGAAAGTTCCCAGCGATGTGGCGCCCGGAGCGACCGTGATCTCGCGGTTCATGGCACGAAGCGCGTCCGGAGCCACCGAAGAGTGAAAGACCTGCAGTTGGTAGCGGCCCGGCGGAACGTCGGGAATGCTGAGCTCCCCCCTGGAATCGGAAATGGCGTAGTAGGGCGTCGCCAAGGCGATGACTACGGCACTCATTTCAGCATGAATGTTGCAAAAGATGAAAGAGATGCCAGGTTTGTCGAACTGCACGAAGCGCGTGCTTCCGCTCTCATAAAGCCCAAGATCGAAACGTTTGCCCTCGAACAGGGAAAACACGTTGTGGAAGAACGGATCGCGGTTGGGAAACTCCACCTTGCCGCCGACTGGAATCACCAGAAGCGAAGGCTGAAAGCTTTTGTTCTTCTGTACCAGTTGCGGGATCTCCGACGGTTTTTGTCGAGGTGGCTCGACGGCGGTTCCCACCGGCGTTAACCACAGGACTGCTTTCGCAGCATTGCTCAGGGAATGACCGTTCCTGGTCAGCTCCACCCGAGCTTTAAGCGCCGCCTGCTGAGCGGGCGCGCCGACGGCTGCCGCCATCACGACGATAAGCGGCCATCGGCCGGACAACGATCTGCGGAGGCGGGAGCAAGTTTTCAAAATAAAATCCCCAAAGATAGATTGAGTTGGTTGGTTATGCTGCTGCTGCTGTAGACGGGAAAAGTGCGCAGCCGTCTGAGTTCCGCGGAAAATACGAGGTCGGAGCGTGGACGAAAAACGATGTTGCCGAGGGCGCCGCGATTCCGCCCTAGAATTGGTCCAAAATTGTTCTGATCGACGGCGAAGCCGCGCACATCGCCGGCAAACGCGTCGTCTTCCGCGATTACGCCATTGAACTCGATCTTCGGAGTCATCTGGAATTTCAATTGGGTCCATCCTCCGGCGGTGTCGAGACCCCGGATCGGAGTGAAAGGCAGCTTTGGGCTGCCGCCGTACAGTATGGATGTCCCAATGGCGCCGCCCAGTCCGCCAATGCCGCGCCCGCGATAAAACTCACCCGAGAGATTCAAGCGCGAAACAATGGGAATCTGCCAATCTGCCATCCCGGCCCACGCGTCGACGAAACGATCCCAAGTCCAGTTCTGACGGCCATAGTAGCCGGCGACGCCGAAGCTGAGCGGGTGCTCCCGCAGCGGACGCGACCATGCCGTGCGCAAGGCATAAGCGGGCTGTCCCGACAGTTCGCCCGCTTGCGCCGAACGGTAAAACGAATTGGAGGGAAATTCCCAGTCGAGATTGTCGAGAATTCCCGCCTGGACGATTACAGTCTGCTGGTCGGAGACCGAGAAGCGGTGCTCGACTCGAAGTTGCGGCGTCCAACCCCAGAGGTTTCCCGCAAAAGCAAAAGCCGGTGTGGCCAGCGATGCGAAGGAAGTCGGCGAGAGAGGCGAGATGAACAAGGAATCCTGGCCAGCGACCACCGAAGTGTGTTCCCAATCGAATCGCAAATTGGCAGTCTGCAGGCGCACGATTCCGAAGTCAACGCCGTTGCCGGTTGCGGGGAATCCTCCGGCGAAGTCGAGCTGAACGTCGGCGGATGTGTGCGCCCCGGCCACGTTGGGTCCGAAGATTTCGACGCCGATTTCGGACTGGCGCAGGGTCGCACCGACAGAGGCCAGAGGCGTGCCCGCCGGAACCGGCTCGGAATAGCTGGGGAAGTCCAGATTGTCGGAGCCGCCAACATTACGGAAGGCGTTCATCAGGACGATGCCGTGCAGCCGGGCTCGATATTTGGAAGCGGTTTCAACTTTGGTTTGATATTGCTCATCGATCTTCGATCCGATAAGCGAAGTGGATTCTTCCAGCTTCTGAATCCGCTCCGCGAGTGGGGTTGAACTTTGGGAAGTGGATGCGCTCGATGCGGCAGGGGGTCGGTTTTCCAGGGAAGCGGATTGGGCCTCCGCTGCCCCGGGCTCGCCGCTCGGGGCCATTGCAGGCCCTTCCAGCAGCGCGCGCGTAGCTTCCAGATCCTGACGCAACCGGTGCATCTCAGCGCGGGATTCGGCATTCTCGGCGCGCATCTCGTCCACCAGACTTCGAAGTTGACGGACCTGATCTGCGAGGTCACGCACCGCGCTTGCGCTCTCCCCCGGCGACGTGGCGGCAGTGGCAGGCTGATCCTGGGCAACACCGATGGTGTTCAGCAAAACGAAAGCGGCAACCGCCAGCGCGGCCCCGCGAACCGCAGAAGTCCTCAGACTTTTCACACCGTCCTCCTACGCTTTCCTCCACGCTTTCCAGGTCGGTACTTGGCGAAGAGACGGACTCTGCCTACGAACCCGGATGCGTGATCGAATTCTGGGCATCATCCCGGCGTGCGGGGACAAGAGAAGGCTCATCGGCGGTGGGCTGACGGGCGCCGCCGTAGGCGTCTTGATGCCCCGGCAGCACGATCCGGAAGACCGTTGTGTTTTGCAGTGTACGTTCCATGATGATTTCACCGCCATGATCTTGCACGATCTTCTGCACGGCCGCCAGCCCCAATCCAGTTCCATTCTCTTTGCCATAGCTGACGAAGGGATGGAACAGCCGGTCGCGGATCGATTCGGCGATCCCGGGGCCGTTGTCGGCGACCGAAATCGTGATGAAACCGGCGGTTTCAAAGGCCGTGACCGCAACCTCGCCTCCGACCGCAGGAGCGGCTTCGCAAGCATTCAAGAGCAGGTTATATAGAGCACGTTCCAGCTTGCGTTGGTCAAACCATCCGGAAACCTGCGCGCCGCACACCACGTTGATGGACCGGACGTGATGCCGCGGGTGCAGGCGGACTGCCTGAACCGAGCGGTGAATGGTTTCTGCGACATTCGCGTATGCGGGGTTGAGCGATTCGCGGGTGCGGGCGAATTCGAGCAGGGAATCGATGAGGTCGGTCATCAGATTCACGCCGGAGCGAACTTCCTGATAAAGCTCCTCGCGTTGCGCGGGAGTGAGGTGGCTGTCGCAAAGGAATTCGGAATTGGCCACGATGGCGGCAAGGGAGTGGCGCAGATCGTGAGAAATTGAGCTGGCCATGCGTCCGATGGTGGCAAGTTGCTCAGACTCCAGCAGGTCGCGCTGGCTTTTTAGCAGGCTGGTGCGCATGCGCTCGAAAGCGCGGGTTAGTTCGGCGACTTCGTCTCCGCCGCGGGGATCGAGGGGATGATGGAAGTCTCCGCCTTCCAGGGCGCGTACGCCGGCCACCAGGCTGCCCAGCGGCCGGGTGAAGGTGTGCGAGATAAGGAACACTAACCCACTGCCCACTAGGATGGCAGCCAGGCCCAGCAGAAGGAGATAACGATTCAGCTGATTGACGAACTTCGTAGCCTGATCGTAGGAGCCCAACACGCTCAAGCGGACCGGCGTGGGTTGAGAACCCGATAACACCAAGGAAGTGGCCAGGAAGCGTTCGCTGCCGATCTCGATCTCGCGGGGATCGTCATGGGCCGAGCCGGCGATCAGATCCTGAATGCTGCCGCCTTTTAGCTGTGCGGGCGGTAAGGTGGTGGCGACGATTTCGTTTCCGCAGGAAAACGCCACTTCACTACCGGCTACCTTGCTGACTTCCTGAGCCAGACGATGGTTAATCTCGTACCCAATTACGAGGAAGCCCAGCAAAGTTCCGTCGGTTCGAGTGCCGCGATAGATGGGTTCCACGAAGGTCTGATAGAGGTGATGATCTCCCAGCCACCAGTGGCTGGACTCTCCGCGGTCGTCATCGAGACTTTGCCGGAAATATTTCTCGGCGGCCTCGGGGGTGAGGCCGGAAGATTTCGTATTCAGCGCGACGACTCGACCACGGTGGTCGACCAGCAGGAAAAGATCGCTGGCCGCGATCTGCCAGATATGTTCCGACGCATCCTGGATCGTGGCCGGGGACGGACTGGTCATGATAGCGCGGGTGATGGGAAGGTCCGCCAGCAGAGCCACGTCGCTGGTCAGCATGGTTTCGCGTTCATGCCGGAAATCCTGGAAGGCGGCCACGGAATTCCGCAGATTGACCGCAATGCTCTGACGGACATTGCTGCGAATGCTGCGCTGCACCAGGAGCAGGCTGGTGGTGGTGAGGCTGGCCGTGATCAGCAACATGGAGAGCAGAAAACGGGTGCGCAGACGCAGGCGCAGAAGACGTCTGCCGCCAGACTCAGTCAGAGAATGCGGCGCGGGCTCGGGAGACGGGTTCACGAGAATCAGCGAACGAACTTATATCCCATGCCATGTACGGTGCGGAAATGTACCGGGCTCGACGGGTCTTTCTCCAACTTCTGGCGGAGTTTGAGGATGTGATTATCCACGGTGCGGGTGGAAGGATAGTTCTGATATCCCCAAACTTCGTTGAGCAGTTCGTCGCGGCTGATCACTCGATCGGCATTCTGCACCAGAAACTGGAACGTCTTGAATTCCTGGGCGGTCAAAACTACGACGGCGCCGTCGCGCTTGACCTCCATTTTCTTGAAGTCGGCGGAGATGCCGTCAAAGCTGACGAGTTGCACATCAGGCGTGCGCGCGGTGTGGCGGAGTGCGGCACGGACGCGTGCCAGCAGTTCCCGAGGACTGAACGGTTTGGTCACATAATCATCGGCGCCCAACTCGAGCAGCAAGACTTTGTCGGCGACATCGCTGGCCGCGCTCAGCACGACGATCGGTAGCGTCGGAGCCAGCGCCTTGATCTCTTTGCACACGTCGCGGCCGGAAACCTTCGGCAAGCGCAGGTCGAGGACAATTGCCGCGGGCGCTGAAGATTGGAAGCTGTCCAGCGCAGATTTGCCATCGGCCTGAGTTTCCACAGCATAGCCCTCAGTCTCGAACAGCCGACGAAGGGCTTTCTGAACCGCTGGGTCGTCTTCCACGACGAGGATGCGGCCGACAGGTTTTGGCGCGGTGGGCGGATCTACCGCTCTCGCGTTGCTAAGCGGTGTGGCGAGGTTCCCCATAAATAATTTGTCCTGTGTGCCAGGGAGCTTTCCGGTCGCAAACGAGATCACCGGAACTGGATCGACCTTTGAAGCTTACAACTGAAGCTTACAACGGTTTGACGACAAAGTAGGCCTACCATGGCCGCTTTTGACATTTTTTTTACAATTACAACTTGGTGTTAAAAGACACTGCGGAAGCCGACTTGCACAAATCGAGTGCTGCCCATTGGGATTCGGAGCGCTATGGGCTGCTGCTTCCTCCGAAACAATTCTGCGACTCAACCTGTCGTAAAATCGATCTCTTGCCTGTCCAATCGGAACTCGGTGGTCTCGTGGTCGTGCTCGTGCGCCCGCGTAATCCTCTGAATATCGGGGCTGCGGCTCGTGCCATGAGCAATTTCGGGACTCGCCGGCTGCGCCTGGTGAATCCATACGCGCCCGGGTTTCGCGAGGCGCGCTCCGCGGTCGGCGCCTCTGACTTGCTCGATCAGGCAGACGAATATAAGACCGTTGCCGAGGCGGTTGCTGACTGTGCACTCGTGGTGGGGACTACCGCGGTGCGCAATCGGGTTTTGCAGCAGCCGGTGGAGCGGCTTGACGAAGGTGCCGGTACAACGATTCGCTTGCGACTGCAGACGGAACGGGTTGCGCTCTTGTTCGGCTCGGAGAAAATCGGGCTCACCAACCGCGACTTCAGCCATTGTCACTGGCTGCTGAATATCCCCACGGCGCAGCAAAACATCTCCATGAATTTGGGGCAGGCGGTCGCTGTGTGTCTTTACGAACTGGCGCGGACCACGCTGGGGAAGACGGAGCTGGGGAGGACGGAACTGGAGAGGACCGCGCCGTCCCCGCAAGCCACGGAGGATCGGATGCCGGCGACCGCGGGCGCGGCCGAGCAAATCACCGAAGGCTTGCTGGAGGCGCTGCGGATCAGCGGCTACGTGAAGCCGGGAACGGAAGCCATGTTCGAGAAAAAAGCCCGCCGCCTGATCTTGCGCTTCCACCTCGAAGCCTACGATGCCAAGCTCCTGCTCGGCATGGTGCGGCAGATCGTATGGAAACTGCGTCAGGCGAACAAGACCGTCTAGTGGTCGCTCCCCGACAGCCGATCAGGGAAATGTCAATGGGAGCTTAAGCCCACGCGGCGCATCAGGGACTGGAAACGGGGATCGACGCGGAGGGAGTCGTAGGCGGGGTTCACTCGAAGGCTGATGAGCGCGTTGGAATGTTCGGCGTAGGCCTTCTCGAACCAGAGGAATGCTTTGTCCTTGTCGCCCAAGCCTATGTAGGCCCAGAGAACTGGGTCAGGACCGATCGGTTGCCGGCGATGAAGTTTAAGCAGTTGTTCTAAGGCCCGCCGGGCCTGAACGGAATGACCTGCGCGGCCATAGACATGAGCGCGCCACGCCCAGGTCCACGGTCCGGCGTCATCCCATTTTTCGATGTCGGCGAGCGCCTCGGCGAACTCTCGTTTTTCAACGTAGGCCGCTACGATCAAGCGGGCGCGGGGAAAACCTGGCTCCATCTCGAGGACCGTGCGACACTGCGCAATCGCGCGGTCATATTGACGCGAGTAATACAGGATCGCAGCATTGTCGGAGGCGATAATCAATGAAAGGGGATCGAGTTGGCGTGCCCGCTCACTCTCGGCGAAGGCTTCGTCAAAGCGGCCCTGCCAGGAAAGGAATTCGGCATACCAGTGATGGGCCGTAGCGTAGTTGGGATTTAGCTCTATGGCGCGGAGATATTCCTTCTCTGCCGTCTTCCAGTCCCAGTCGTAATTCTCCCTGATTAAAGCCAGTGAGGTGTGAGCTTCGGCGAGGCTGTCGTCGAGTTCCAGTGCCTTCAGCGCGGCTGCGCGCGCTTTCGGCATCGACTCGGATTGGGGAATCAAAGTATACCCGCTCAGCAGCGCATAAGAATCGGCCAAGCCGGCATAAGCGCGGGCATAGTTTGCATCCTTGGCGATGGCTTGCTGAAAAGACTCGATCGCCTGCTCCAGGCCCCGTGCCGTTCTTTTGTTCCAGAAATAGCGGCCTTTGAGATAAAGATCGTAAGCCTCGTATTCCTGAGGGCCGAGAGGCGGAGAATGAGCCGAGATCGTGGCCCGGGAATAGGCCAGGCCGAGCTGAATTTCTTGGGCAATTTGCTGCGCAATCTCTGCTTGAAGAACCAGCAGGTTGCTGAGTTCGCGATCGTACTGCCGTGCCCAAATGTGACTCTGATCTTTGACCTGAATGAGTTGGGCCGTGATCCGGACTTTGTCGGAACTCCTCCGCACGCTTCCTTCCAGGACATACTGGACTCCGAGTTCACTGCCAATCTGATCCAGTTTCTGCGAGGTCCCTTTGTAGTGCATGACCGATGTCCGTGCGATCACTCCCAGATGTTGCGGATCCAGGTTGCCGAGTTGGGCGATCATCTCTTCCGTGAGGCCGTCGCTGAAGTAGTCCTGGCTAGCATCGCCGGTGAGGTTCTGGAAGGGAAGAACCGCAAGCATGAGCCGCCCGGCGGCGGTTTGGGGATGGGCGCGGGAGCGAAACCACTGAAAATAAACGCCGGCGGCGACGATCAGGATGGTGGCGACTGCGGGAAGAATCAGCCACAATCTTCGAAGATGGATGGGCGGGGTCCGATGCGGTAGAGTTCCCCTGAGGGAGAAGTCCAAGGGTGCAGCCAGCGGATCGGATTCCACGGACACTGAGGTCAAATCGGCAGGGTCCATCGCCGGCGCAATGAACCGATATCCCCTGCCGGTCACCGTTTGCACGAACTTAGGGTGATCGGGATCGTCGTGAAGCACCTGACGCAGTTTGCGGATGGCCGCGTTAATGTTGTTGTCTCGATCGACGAAGACGCCTTTTCCCCAGATGCGTTCGCCGATCTCATCCCGGGTGACTAATTCGCCGCGCCGCTCTACCAGCAAGAGCAGCAATTCCATAGGAATGCGTGACAGCTTTACGGGATTTCCGGAGCGCCGCAGTTCATAGGCGCGCCGATCCAGTTCAAGATTATCTTCAAGAATTAGCGGATCCAGAGGCATACCACTCCACCCTGGGGAGGGTGCCCGCCATTGTACTCCAGGCCCATCCGGGGAGGGTTTTTCCTCGCAGTTACGGCGTTCATGAAGAATTAATGCCTTTTTAAGGTTCCGGCTATTGTCGAAAGATCGGTGTGTGGGTCACCATCGCGACAACATTTGGGGGAGCTAGGTCACGGGATGTTTGTTCGGCCGGTGACCAAAGACTACCAAAGGCGGACTCTGTGGGCTCTGGGGGGAGCCCTCGCGTCCGTGTCGCCGACTCGATGATTCGGAAGCTTTCGGCTGACCTCCACGGGGATGCACGTGGTCGAGGGATAAGCAGCGGGGCGTCTGCCCTGTCGCCCCGACGCCCGTCAAGTCCGGCTTGCTGAAGTCCGCAAAATCAATGGCAACAGACAAAAGGAAGATTCGTTATGGTAAAACCCGCCAGCCACCCGAAACCCAATCTTTCCGCTTTAGAGGTCCGTCAAATCGTCGTACCGCGAACCAAAGCCCTGTTGGAGCACACCCTTCTTCCCTGGATGGCGGATGTGGTGAATCACACCCGGCACCCGAATATTCTTCGGGCTTCTGCCAAGTGGCTGGTGGGAAGCGCCCAAGGCAAGGACGCAATTATGGAAGCGCCCCCGGGACTAGCCGACCGGCGCGGCAATCTGCAAACCGTTAAAGCGACATTCTCCTTTAGCGGGATGGCGGACGGAAACTGGTACGTGGCCGCCGTCAGGTTTACTCCTGTCCTCAGTGCGATGCAGGAGAAAGCCGAGGAGAACATACAGGAGGATGACAAGCGAGAGTTTAGAAAACGGGCGGAGGATGCGGCAAAGGCGGAAAACAGCCTTCACCCCAAAGCCCAAGCCTTTAAGGTCGAACTTCATCAGGAAACGTGGAGAGCTGACATCCAAGCCGGCGCAGCGATCATCCAGAATGAGATCAACGTGGCCTACGCCTACGCCAAAAAGGCCGCTTCGATTCCGGACAATCCCTACGGTCCAAAAGACATGGCTCTCTCCTTAATCGACAGTTCGATCGGAGGACTAGGCAAGATGGAGGAGCGAGCCGAAAAGCTCCTCAAAGTCTATGAGAAAGCCAGGGAGTTTCAAGACAAGGCTGATGAAGGGAAAGAATTAGCTGAAAAGATGAAGCAAGCCGAAGAGGAAGCCAAAGAAGAAAAGGAAGGAAAGAAAGACATTCTAAAAGAAAGCCAGCGCCGCGTATTCGATAAGAGCGGAGGCGATGTGTTGGCGGAAAAGGCGATCGACGTAGCGGCCAATATCCCCGTCGCGGGCCGCTTCGTAAAAGGGTTTGCCGGCATGTTTTTTGATTTCGCGAGTGCCAATTACGCTGGTCTTGTAACCACGATTCGAGGCCGGGCCTACTCTTGGTATATTTCGGGGTTCATTCAAGGGCTGACCCGGGTAGCAATTGAAATCCCTCCAAAGGATGATCTTGACAGCTTCTTTTATCAACTCGCTCTGAAGCGAGCGACGTCCATGCAGGAGAACGAGAGCTTTCAGGCGCAGATATTTCTCTTGTGGTATACGTCGACCCACTACATTGCTAAGAATGTGTTAGGAGACGTCATAGAGCACCCTGACGAATGGACATTTCCGGATGGATACCTTGCCCACTGGATCCCGGAGCGGCTCGGCCAGGCCATGGTCGCTCTGCTAAAGGTGAGGGATTATCTTGTCAACTAGTGGCCTTGATGCGGTAGGAGTTTTGGGGGATTGAGCGCCGCGTACTTTTGCAAGCGTCGCCATCGTGCCATACGAACGCGAATGGATTCGGCGAGCTTAGGTTAAGGCTTTGCTCGATAGAATAGCCGAGGCGGCTGTCCCTACATAAGTACGGCTACTTCAGCGAAACTAACTTCTCCACCAACTCCGAATAATCCTTCTTCTCGATGCCGTGGACCTGCTTGTTGTATTCATCGACCTTCGACGAATAGTTCATGGAGCAGAATTTGGGGCCGCACATGGAGCAGAAGGCTGCCTCTTTGTAGAAGTCATCCGGCAAGGTCTCGTCGTGCATGGAGCGGGCGGTTTCGGGGTCGAGCGAAAGCGCGAACTGTTTTTCCCAATCGAATTTGTAGCGGGCGTAGCTGAGGGCGTCATCGCGGTCGCGGGCGCCGGGGCGTCCGCGGGCGATGTCGGCGGCGTGCGCGGAAATTTTGTAGGCAATGATGCCGTCTTTCACGTCCTTCTGGTTGGGCAATCCTAAATGCTCTTTCGGAGTGACGTAGCAGAGCATGGCGGCGCCGTACCATCCGATCATGGCTGCGCCGATGGCGGAGGTAATGTGGTCATAGCCGGGAGCTATATCGGTGACCAGCGGGCCCAGCGTGTAGAAGGGCGCTTCGTAGCACAGCTCGACTTCCTTTTCGACTTGCTCCTTGATCTTGTCCATGGAGACGTGGCCGGGACCTTCGATCATGACCTGCACGTCGTGTTCCCAGGCTTTCTTGGTGAGTTCGCCCAGAGTCTTCAGTTCGGCGAATTGGGCTTCGTCACTGGCGTCGGCGACGCAGCCGGGGCGGAGGCCGTCTCCGAGCGAGAAGCTGACGTCGTACTTCTTGAAAATCTTGACGATGTCGTCGAAGCGGTCGTAGAGAAAATTCTGTTTGTGATTGTAGGCCATCCACTGGGCGAGAATGGCTCCGCCTCGGCTGACGATACCGGTGATGCGCTTGGAAATCAGCGGAAGATATTGGATCAGCACGCCGGCATGGATGGTCATGTAATCGACGCCTTGCGCGGCTTGCTCTTCGATCACTTCCAGCATGACTTCTGCGTTCAGGTCTTCTACCCGCTTTACGCGAGCGATGGCTTCGTAGATCGGGACGGTGCCGATCGGAACGGGGGAGTGGCGCAGAATGGCTTCGCGAATCTCGTGGATGTTGCCGCCGGTGGAAAGGTCCATGACGGTGTCAGCGCCGTAGTGCACGGCGGTGTGCAGCTTTTTGAGTTCTTCGTTTACCTCCGAGGTGACGGCGGAGTTGCCGATGTTGGCATTGATTTTGCAGAGCGATGCCACCCCGATCGCCATGGGCTCGAGTTCAGGATGGTTGATGTTGGCGGGAATAATCATGCGCCCGCGGGCGACTTCGTCGCGAACGAGTTCGGGTGGCAACTTTTCTTTGTGGGCGATGTAGGACATCTCTTCCGTCACGACAGCCTGGCGCGCGTAGTGCATCTGCGAAAAATTGCCGCTGGCGTTTTCCTGCTTGCGTCGGGCCAGCCATTCTGCGCGTGGTTGGGGGACGCTGGAACCGTTGCTGCCATTTCCATTTCCATTGCCATTCGGGGATGTCATGATCGAACCAGCCTTCTCAGGAATTCGGTGAATTTTAATTATAACCGCGACGAGGCTGCTGCCGGTTGTATCCGAAGCCGTTGTCGCCGGCCAACCATCCACTCCGCGATCAGCAGATTCGGAATCCAGCACAGCCAGGAGACCGTGATGTAGGTGCGCGGAAAAGGCCAGTGCAGAACCGCCAGCATGAACGGAATGTAGAGGCGAAGAGTGACGGCGGCGAGGCTCAATGCGTAGTTGCGAATCATCCACTGGCGGTGCGCTTCGATGTTGCCGCGACGGACCAGACGATATGCCTGCAGCCCGGTGAAAAACCACAATACGGCCAGGATGCCGAAGCCCAAGTGAGTCGGCCAGCCTTGCTCGGAAACCAGAGCCATGGCGAAACCCGCGATTGACCCCAGCCCTACTTCCAGCAAATAGAAACGCCCCATCCAGCGATGAAAGTTCAGGGCGCGCGCCCGCAGCCGCTGGCTGAACTGCCACGGGCCCGCCAGCAGCGCCCCGATGCCGCCGGCAATGTGCAGGCGGAGGGGCAGGATGTAGTGGGCGAAGTGATCGTTGTCGGGTATCCGGATGAAGTAAGTGGTGCCGTACACCGCGACCGCAGCCGAAAGCAGCAGCATCAGTCCCCAGAGGGTGTTCGAGATCCACGATGAGAGGCGCGATGCGGTGAGCGGAAGGCGGGGAAGTTGCGTGAGCTGAGCCATGAAAGAGTCCTAGGTTCCTGGGCGATCTGTGCTCTTGGCACACTCGAACCTGTGATCGATAAAGCTTGATACGCAGAATACCGAAGATTGTTCCGCAACAGAATATCCACGACGAGCTTTTCCGGCGGCCGGGAGCGGCCTTCGAGCCGGGTTGCTCGGACAAAGTTTGCGGCATAGAATCGCAGGCGTTGCCCCACATCTGCCGCCTAAGGAGAGTTCTCTCATGCGTTGTTTCCGGTTCGTTCTGGCCTTCCTGCTAATCCTGACTGCAGCCGTTTTCTCGCAGACTGCCGATTCTGGCAAGCCTGGCCCGGGCTTCAACCTCGACAACATTGATAAGACGATCGATCCCTGCGTGGATTTTTATCAGTACGCTTGCGGGAACTGGATCAAGAATGCGGAAATTCCTCCCGATCAGGCGCAATGGGTGAGCTTCGTGGAGTTGCATGAACGGAATTTGGATGTTGAGCACGGCATTTTGGACAAGGCTGCGGCGGGCGGGGCCAGCCGCAATGCCATCGATCAGAAGATTGGCGACCTTTATGGATCGTGCATGGACGAGAAGGCCGTGGACAGCAAAGGAATTGCGGCGGTAAGGCCGGAGTTGGATCGGGTGGCGGCGGTGAAAGACAAAGGCGCGCTGATCGACGAAATTGCGCATATTCATCTCACCGGCTCGAGTCCGCTGTTTAATTTCTATTCGTCTTCGGACATGCACAACGCGGATCAGGTGATCGCCTACATTGATCAAGGAGGGCTGACTCTTCCCGATCGCGATTACTACATCAAAGAAGATAATCCGAAGATGAAGGAGATGCGGCAGCACCTGCTGGACTATGCCACCCAGCTGTTCAGCCTGGCCGGACAGACTCCGCAGCAGGCGGGCGAATCGGCACACACGGTGCTTCGCATTGAGACGGCGCTGGCCCAGGCCGCGATGGACCGTACGGAACGCCGCAAGCCCGAGAATCGCGATCACAAGATGAGTCGCGACCAGGCGGTAGCGCTCGGCCCTGACTTTTATCTCAACCGGTACTTCGCGGCTGTGGGCGCTCCAGCGTTTGCGCAGCTCAACGTTACGAATCCTGATTTCTTCCGGAAGGCGAATGGAGCGATTGATTCGGAATCGCTCGATTCTCTGAAGATCTATGTGAGCTGGCATGTGCTCAACGCGGCAGCCCCGTGGCTGTCGCAGCCGTTCGTGGATGCGAATTTTGAATATCAACAGGCTCTCACTGGGCAAAAGGTGATTCAGGCTCGCTGGAAGCGGTGCGTGAACCTTACCGATCGGGAATTGGGCGAGGCTCTGGGGCAGAGATATGTCGACGTGACGTTTGGCCCCGAAGCCAAGACGCGCATGCTGAAAATGGTGGACGCACTGGAGAAGTCGTTAGCGGAAGATATTCACGACCTTTCCTGGATGAGCGAGGACACCCGCAAGCAGGCGAAGGTGAAGCTGGACGCGATCCGGAACAAGATCGGCTATCCGGAGGTCTGGCGGGATTACAGTTCGGTGGTAATCAAGCCGAACGATTTGCTCGGCAACGTGCAGCGCGCGAATGAATTCGAGTCCAAGCGGGATATCGCGAAAATCGACAAGCCGCTGGACCGCAAGGAGTGGGGTATGACGCCGCCCACGGTCAATGCCTACTACAGTCCGTCGTATAACGAGATTGTGTTTCCCGCGGGAATTTTGCAGCCGCCATTCTTTGATCCGAAAATGGACGACGCGGTGAACTTCGGCGGGATTGGGCTGGTGATCGGGCACGAACTGACGCACGGCTTCGACGACCAGGGCCGCAAGTTCGATCCCCAGGGAAACCTTCATGATTGGTGGACTGCAGAAGATGGAAAGGAATTTGAGAAGCGCGTGAGTTGTGTGGCCGACGAGTACTCGAACTTCGTCGCCGTCGATGACATCAAGCTGAACGGCAGACTTACGTTAGGCGAGAATACGGCCGACAACGGTGGGGCACGGGTCGCGCTGGCGGCGCTCGAACGCATGATCGCCGATGACAAGACCGGAAAAGAAGGACAGAAAATTGATGGCTACACGCCGGAACAGCGATTCTTTCTAGGATTTGGACGGGTGTGGTGCGAGAAGCGGCGTCCGGAGGTGGCGCGCATGCGGGCGGTGACCGATCCCCATTCGCCAGGAAAGTATCGCGTGGACGGCGTGGTCGAGAATATGCCGGAGTTCCAAAAGGCGTGGGGCTGTAAAGCCGGGCAGCCGATGGTGGCGGAGAATGCCTGCCACGTGTGGTAGGTAAGGGCGCGATAGAAGGGGCGGGCCTGGTGTCCCAGCTCTTGTTCCCTCTCTGCGAGCGGTCGTCTGTTACTTCAAACCTGCTATAAAAGCTCGGGTCTCGCGGAGCACGTCCGCCGCGTTCGAGAGGAAAACAAAGTGGTTTGCGCCCCATAACTCAACCACGCGAGCACCGCGTGCGGCGCGGTTGATCCGTTCTATCCGAATTCTGGCCATGGCCACGTAAGTGCCGAAGACCGCCTCAACGACGGTACGTTCTCCTGCGTCCATCACATGATTCTCGCGTATCTGATCCTGGGGCGGTGCTGGATATCCCACAAATGCCAGTACCGGCACGCGAATCCGGGAATAATCGTGCTTGCGATCCCCTCCCATGATGCCCTCAGGAACGTATGACGGGGCTTTACGGCTGCCCACACTTCCATCAGGATTTTCCGCAAAATTATTTCGAAACTCGGCTTCCGGAATTCGAATTCCCTCAGTCCGCCCGCGCCAGTCGCGGTACCCTGAGAATGATTCCAGGCCAGAGGGTGAAGGGGTCGGCGGCTTCCCCATAGGTTCCGGCAATTTATTGCAGAGCGCATCATATTCGGTGTAGTCGTCGGTGCCGTCGTTGAGGGCATCGAGATAGACGAGGGCGCCGATCCGCTCGGGGTGAAATATACCCAATTGAGACAATTCATCTCCCGCGACGGAATGGCCGACCACAACCGGTGCAACCAACTTGAGAGCATCGAAAACTCGCAGGTCGTCCTCAGCTCGGCGCTGCTCCCCATACCCCGATTTAGGCAGGCTGGAGGCTCCGTATCCCCGACGCGTGATACCGTACACGTGATACGAATCAGTTAACTTCTCGGCGAAGCCGTCGAAGACATGCGCCGTGAATCCGAGCCCTGCCAGCAGCACAATCGGGCGTCCTGTTCCGCCCCAATCCAGAACCTCCAGTTGAACGCCGTCTTCCACCTTCACGAACTGCACGATGTGTTTCGATGGATCGTGCCAGGGCACAGACGCTGGTGTACGTTCTTGTCCGCGCCCGACGCTCACAGCTAAAGTCAAAGTCAGGAAACCCACTGCGAGTAAGCGATTCATGTGCTTCATACCTCCCGGAAATTCGTCAGCAGCGAAATCGCCCTAGAGGTGCGTTGCTCACTGGGGAGGATCCCAGCCCCATAGACGCGGCCACCAGCGGCTTACGTTTCCGAGATACTGCTCGTACTCCGGTCCGAATTTCTTGCGCAATGTCGGCTCTTCATAAAACACGACGAACAGACGCACCGCGACAGCAACCGCTGCGACGGCTGCAATCACTCGTGGATTGGGATGCCCGAAGATGACCCACAGGCCGACCCATCCTGCCGCAAAGCCCACGTACATGGGATTACGTACGTGTCGATAGAACCCGACCACCACCAATTTTTTCGGCGGAACGACGGGGGCAGGCGTACCACGTCCCGCCCAACCGAAGTCCCAGATGCAGCGTGAGGCGACCGCAAATCCCAGCGCCGACGGAATTGCGGCCAGCCATCGCCAGCGCGCGGCGCCCGCCATCTCCACAGTGAAACCCAGCCATCCCGGCAACAACCAGAACCACAAAGCGAGGAAGGCCCCACCTACTGCCAGCGAGACAACAGCCGCCAGCCCGCGATGGAAGTGATCGGCCGTTGGAGCGCGCATCGACTGTGGCTTCATAAGGTCCTCCTCGCTTGAAGTCTGATTGCTACAAATTGCATTTACTGGTTGCCCAGAACGACTGTGGCTCCGCTTGCACGGCATGCATCCACCGCCTGCACGACATCCGCAAATGGTAATCGCGCGTCCGCTTTCAGAAGAACCGCTTTCTCATCGCCGTTCTGGAAGTGCCGTCTCAGTGTACTTTCCAGAGCAGACCAGGAAATCTCATCACCGTTGATCGTCAGCGCCGGCCGTTGCTGTCCGGAGTGGCGCAGTTGCACAACGGTTGTTACTGTGCCTGCGGGCAACGCCCGGCCAACCATTACTTCCAGGCCTCTCGGTGAGACGATAGTCCCCGGGGCCGCCGATTCGGCTTGGGATGTCAGCAGCACAGCTGTGTTAAAGAAGACCGACCGGCCTGCTTCAAGAACGCTTTCCACAGGAGCAAATGCACTACGAGCGTCGGCTTTTACGTAGAGCTTTTGCTCGCGATTGCGGGGACGCTTCTTCATCTCGTCTGCCAAACTCGGGGCCGTGACTGGATCGGTTCCGAAGTACATGCTGCCGTCGGCTGACACCGTGACAATCCACGCGTCCCCATCGTCTGCTTCAGGCACGGGCACTGCGTTACTGGTTTGAGGCATCTGGACGCTGATGCCTCTTTGCAGTGCCGGAGATTGTGCATGCGAGACAGGCGTGAGGTTTGTTGCGAACGCTAATGCGACTAGACACACTTCGAGTATGCGATTCATACGTGGTGCTCCTTTCGACCTATTCAGTTTGAATTGTTAGGGTTTTGCTCCGCCGAGTGACGCGGTTGCGAGGGTTCCGCCGAGGCCCATCGTCTCGACTGCCGACGAAGGCACGATCACCATCGAACCCTTTTCCTTGATGGCTTCGTAAAGCATGTTCATGGCGCGCAGATGCAAGGCCACGGGGTTTTTATCGTAAGAGGCTGCGGCCTGCACGAAGCTATCGGCGATTTCCTTTTCTGCCTGCCCCAGAATGATTCGAGCCTGCCGCTCGCGCTCGGCCTGCGCCTGGCGCGACATGGCATCTTCTAAACCTTGAGGGATTTTCACGTCACGAATTTCGACCGATTGCACGGTGATGCCCCAGGGATTCGTCTTTTCGTCGAGAATGCGCTGCAATTCTCGGCCCAGGGTTTCGCGCTCGGTAATCATCTGTGCCAGCTCGTGGCGGCCAATGGATTCGCGCAGCGCCGTTTGCGCGCTCAGGGTGATGGCTTCGATGAAGTTCTCGACTTCGAGAATGGACTTCTCGGCGTTCCATACCATCCAGAAGACGATGGCGTCGACGTTCACCGGAACGGTGTCGCGCGTAAGCGTGGATTCGGCAGAGACGCTGGCGACGCGCACGCGCTGGTCTACGTAAGGGCTGAGGGTTTCAATGATGGGAACAATGTGGCACAAGCCGGGGCCGCGCAGGCCGACGTACCGGCCCACCCGCAGGACGGCGACTTTTTCCCACTGGCGCACCACCTTGATGGCAAACAAAAAGTAAACGCCCACCAGCGCTCCGAAAACGGCCGGCGCGGGATGGTGAACCGCCTGAGAAACCGCGAGACCAATCACGATGCTAATGACGAACAGCAAGAGGGCGATACCACTGACTTCGTTCATTCGAATTTTCGCCATGACGTCTATCTCCTTTGTGTGGGGCGGGCCGGTGCAGGACCAGGCAGCAAGTCGCGCAGACGATCGATCAGATCTTCGAGAGTGAATCCGGCGGCGCCGGCGCGGGCCGCGAATTCTCCGGCCATCTGGCCGAGTTGGCGTTCGCGCTCCGCGGAATTCTTCTCCAGCTTCTTTTTCGTAATGAACGTCCCCGTGCCCTGATGCGTTTCCAGCAGGCCGCCAAGTTCCAATTCGCGATACGCCCGCATCACGGTGTTGGGATTGATGGCAAGATCGACGGCGAGCTGGCGCACCGTGGGCAGCTGATCTCCCGCGAGCAGCGAGCCCGAAGCGATCCCGCTGCGCACCTGGTCGATCAGCTGGCGGTAGACGGGCATGCCGCTGTGGAGGTCGATCGCGAACCGGAGCGGGTTGCCATTCCTTCCCATGCGTATCAGTGTACTACAGAACTAGTACACTAAGTCAAGAGATATTTTTGCGGTTTTTTTCTAGCTTTAGCGCGGGCCCTGAAGTACTGCGAAACCCCGGCCGATTCGATCCACGCTTGACGGAGGACAAGAGCAGAGCCAGCGCGCGAGGTCAGCTGCTCCTGTGCGCTAAAGCACAATATCCGGCAGCGGATCAGTTTGCTTCGAGGAGACGACGGCCGCCGCGCCGCCAGCAACCGGGGTCAGCAGCGGCCAACCTTTGCGCAGCACGGAATCGAGCCATACGCCCGCGGCCTGCGAGGTCAGGATGGCAGCGAGAACGAGTGTCGTGTAGAACTCCGCGCTGATGATGCCAGCATCGAATGCCACGCTCGCCAGCACGATGCCCGGTCCGCCACGTGCGTTCGTCGTAATGGCAAGATTGAGCAAATCCAACCCGCGGAACCCGGCCAATCGCCCCGCCAGGGACACGGAAACAATCTTGACCGCGCAGCTCCCGACCAGGAACGCCGCCACCATCCACAACGAAAAGCCGCGGACAAGATCGAGCTTCAATCCCACTAAGGCGAAGTAGACAGGAATAAAGAATGCGAACGACACCTTCCCGATGGCGTCCAGCGATTCCGTAAACAGCTTGCGCTTCTTATGAACCACGGCGAACCCCGCGAGAAAGGCGGCAAATACCAGGCTGACGTCGAGCGCTCCTGCCACCACGCAGTATCCCAGCAGGACCGCGAGGGCGTAGGCTAACGGCGAGTGTTTTGCGAAAACGTTGAATCGTGACTTGTTAATTCGCTTTACGATTCGGGGGACGATGGTCAGCCCCAGTCCAAAGAACCCGACCGTGGTGATCAGGTGATACGACATTTGCCGCGGGTTGAGCACGGTTTTTCCAGCCATCGCGGTCGCCAATGCCAGAGCAAGCCAGAGTACGATGTCTTCCAGCACAGCTACGCCGAGAATGAGGCGAGCGAAGCGAGTGTGAAGGATCTGCAGGTCGGCGAAAATCTTCGAGACCACCGGAACCGAAGTCACCGCGACGCCCACCGCCAGAATGATGATGAGCGAGATACGGTTGCCGTTAGGACCGGCCAGCGAGGGGCGAATCAGCCACGGCCCCAGCGTCAATCCAAGGACAAAAGGGATGCCGGTTCCCACGATGACCAGCCAACCCACTTCGCGGCGCTCTTCGCGGCTGAACAGGTGTCGCGTTTCCGCTCCGGACAGAAACATCAGCAACAGCAGGCCGAGCCAGTACACAAAGTTCAAAATGCTTTGCTGATGCTTGGTGGCTTCCACGAGAGTGGTGGCGAACCCGAACCGGCCGAGGATGGCCGGGCCGAGCACAATCCCAGCCAGGATTTCGCCGACAACCCTGGGCTGTCGCAGTTTTACAAAAAGATAGCCCAGCAACTGTGCCAGCCCGACCAGAAGCAAGAGCACGAAAAGAATCGACGTCAGATCCGAGTTGGACACCTATCGCTACGCTCCGGGAGCTTAGGATGCGGTGAGCGGCGCAGAGGTTTGGAACTAGCTTACTTGGCGCTCTTAAAGCCTTTGCGGCGCTGTTCGCTGTACCGGCGCAGGGCGTCAAGGATGATGGGATAGGCCTCCGACGGTGGGCGTATCTCATCGACCTCAACCGCCTTGCCTTCGAGCTGCTTGTAATCCTGAAAAAACCGGCGCAGCATCAGCAGACGGTGGGGCGGCATTTCCGATGCTTCGCGGTAGGAATTGAACTCGGGATCCTCCGTCGCCACGGCAATGATTTTGTGATCCTGCTTGCCTGCGTCGATCATGGTCATCAGGCCGATGGTGCGGGCGTGGATGATGGTGAGGGGAACGACGGTCTCCTGGCAGAGAACCAGCACATCGAGCGGGTCGTCGTCTTCGGCGAGCGTCTGCGGGATGAAACCGTAGTTTGCGGGATAGTAGACGGCCGAATAGAGGATGCGGTCAAGGCGGATCAGGCCGCTCGACTTATCCAGTTCGTATTTCACGCTGGAGCCAAAAGGGATCTCGATGACGCAGTCGAACTCATGAGGAAGTTTGTCGCCGGGAGTTACATCATGCCAAGGATGGATCATAGGGGAACTAATTTTCGAATTCGTTCCATTCTAGCGGAGGCGGACAGAGTTTGGTTTGACGCTCACCGGTTAGCAGCCTCAGATGCGACCGCGCAGAGCGCCCGGACCCGCGACGTTTTTTCCCGAGAGGTGTGGGGTGATCCATGATCGATGGCTGCCTCAATCTTGATTCTGGCGTCGGCGACGCGTAGTCTTATTCGAGAGGTCTCCACCAGGACGTAGTATGTCGAGCCAAGCCAAGGTCTATCTCAAATTCGGGGGAGCGACGGCGGTGATTCTGCTGCTGCTCGGCTACCTGGCCTACACCGGCGTCGAGGACAGCAAGAGTTACTACGTCACCATCAAAGAGTTGCACCAGATGGGCGAGGGCGCTTACTCGAAGCGGTTGCGGGTTGCGGGGAACGTTCAGCCGGGTTCGATCAAGCGCACGGGGACGCACGTACAGTTTGTGCTGATGGAACAGGATCAGGCTCTCCACGTGGACTATACCGGTACCGAAGCGCCCCCCGACACCTTCAAAGACGATTCTCAGGCGTTGGCGGACGGGCGACTCGATCGCGATGGCGTGTTTCATGCCCGGCAATTGCAGGCCAAGTGCGCGTCGAAGTACGCTCCGCAGCAGGGCGCGCCAGCTGCTACGCCGTCGGCCGAACCGGCCAAAAGTATGACGCAGGTGCAACCTGCGGGCCCCGGCGGCGTTTCGAACTGACACCCGATCGTCGTGATCCTGTCTTTATCTCAAGTCTCAGTGAGCGGCAAAGTTTTGTCGCTTTGGCGAAGCAAAATCGTGCCCACTCATGCCGCCCGCGATCGGCGCCCGGCATGGATTGTTAGCCTCCGGTAGACTCGTGGCGGAGTGAAATCTTCGTCGCTGGAAGCCTGTGACCAATCCTGCCATTCCTATCATTACCGTCCACAATGTCATCAAGCAGTTTGGACGCTTTGCCGCGCTGCGCGGGGTGACGGCGGAGTTTGATGGCGGCCGCTTCCACGCGATTCTCGGCGAGAACGGAGCCGGGAAGACCACGTTGTTGCGGGCTCTGGCCGGGCTGGCCGAACCCACGCGCGGGGAAATTTCGATGCTGGGAAAGAGTCCGCGGGAAGCCTGCCGCGAGATTGGATACATGGCTCATCCGTCGCTACTCTATGACGAGATGAGCGGGATGGAGAACCTGCGCTACTGCGCGCGGCTCTACGGCATCGCGGGCGATGGCCGCTCGGAAGAAGTGATTCGCGCCGTAGGACTCGATCCCGAGCTGACGCGCGCGGTCGGGCAGTATTCGCAAGGAATGCGGCAGCGCATGTCTTTGGCGCGGGCCATTCTGCACGACCCCCGGGTGCTATTGCTGGACGAGCCGTTCTCGAACGTCGACGCTCATTCGGCGGGAGGGATGGTCACGTTGCTCAAAGGCATGCGCGATGCGGGCAAAACCGTGTTCGTGATCACCCACCAGGCCATGCTGCTCGAAGGGGTAGCCGACGAGTTTGTGTGGATGCGGGCGGGGCAGATTGTGGACCGCACGGCCAGCTTACGACGCGCTGCCGGTCCGGGGGAGGGCGTGTCATGAATGCGCTCTGGGCGGTGACTCTGGCGACGCTGGTCAAGGACATCCGGCTGGAATGGCGCTCGAAGGATGCGCTCAATTCCATGTTGTTTTTTTCCTTGCTGGTGGTGGTGATCTTCGTTTTTTCCTTCGACCCACTGGCGGAGGAGTCGCGGCACATTGTGGGTGGCCTGGTTTGGGTGGCGTTTTTGTTTGCCGCCGTGGTGGCGCTCAATCAGACCTGGGCGCGCGAGTTGCACAATCAGGTCCTCGATGCATATCGGGTTTCTCCGGCTCCGGCGAATGCGTTGTTTCTTGCCAAGGTGTTGGGGAATTTCCTTTTGGTGAGCGTGCTGGAAGCGCTGATGACGCCGTTGTTTGTGATTTTTTACAATCTGAGAGTGCTGGGTCCCGCCTGGCAGTTGATCCCCATCGCGCTCTTGGGGACCTGGGCGTTGGTGGTGAATGGGACATTCTTTGCCGCGATGTCGCTGCGCACGCGGAGCCGCGAGATTATGCTGCCGCTGCTGCTGTTTCCGATTTCCATTCCGGCCGTGCTGGGCATGGTTGCGGGGACGACATCGATTCTGACCGGCGAGAACTCCGCGCACTTCTACATCGTATTGCTTCTCACTTACGATGTGGTGTTTACTACAGCTTGTCTGGCTTTGTTCGGAATGATTTTGCACGCGGAATGAAACCCCTGTTCCCTATCTTGTCGATCCTTACGGCGGGTCTGCTGGCCTATGCCACGTATCAGGCGTTGGCGGTTGCGCCTACGGACGCGCAGCAGGGAGATGTGTACAGGATTATTTATTATCATGTGCCTTCGGCGTGGACCGCGTTCCTGCTGTTCTTCATTAATTTCATCGCCTCGATTCAATACCTGGCCAACCGAAAAGAGTCGACTAAACGGGCCGCGAAATGGATTGTGATTGGGGTGGGTGGGCTCGGGGTGTTGGTGACTTTCTTGCCGCAAGTGCAGCAGCAATTAGTGTCCGCGGGAATGCGGCCCAGCGCCCTGGCAACGACCGTGCTTTGCATTCCCGCGTTCTACTTTCTTGTGGGGCGGCTTTTCCCGGGTCAGCTTCTCGACGTGCTCGGGGTGACTTCTGCCGAGGTAGGGGTGGTTTTTTGCACCATCGTGCTGGTGACAGGGCCGATCTGGGCGCGGCCGGTGTGGGGGATCTGGTGGGCTCCGGGCGATATACGGCTGACTTCGACGCTGGTCTTGTGGCTGATTTACGTGAGCTATCTCGTGTTGCGCCGTTTTTCCCATAGCTCGCAGACCCAGATGCTGGCGGCCGCGCTGGCAGTTTTCGGGGCGTTGGATGTCCCCCTGGTTTATTTCTCGATCTGGTTTTTCCGCACCCAGCATCCGCAGCCGGTGATCGGCGGCGGCGGGTCGATGGATCCGCGCATGCTGCATGTGTTGCTGATCAGTTGGATGGCGTTTCTTTGTTTTGCGTTTCTGGTGTGTTGGTCGCGCTTCCGGCTAGAACTGTTGCACCGCGAGATCGAAGAAGCGCACGCGATGGAATCGTTGGTGGGCGCGGGAGTGGCGGCCAAGGCCAGCCTTCCGCTCGGTCGGAGCTCGCGATGAACGCCGTTAAGTTTCTAGTCGCCGCCTACATTGCCACCTGGCTGATTCATGGCGTCTATCTGGGCAGCCTGGTGCGAAGATTCGGCCGCTTGCGCCAGCAGTTGAAGGAAGTGAAGAAGAAATGAAAAAAGGGAAGTAGACCTTGACTTAATGTGGGGCGGACCGTGCTGTCCGCCGCTGTTTTATGTTTTCGTTTTCCCTGTCCCTTCCCGGCAAGAACAAAGGCAAATCGGCAGCCACCGCGGCGCACAAGCGTGTGACTCAGTTGCCGCACTTCAGTTTGTGGCTTTCCATTCTCTCTGCAGGGCGGAGAGCAAGTCGGGGCTGCCGTTGGAGCGAAGGAATTGGTAGTCTTCGATGAGAGCTGCAATGCCGATACGCGACGAGGGGAGAGGCTGTTCGACGCGAAGGACACGCGCGGTGAAACGTACGCGGACGGCGTCGGTGAGCGTGATGTGCGGCGGAAAGGTGAGAGTGACTTCGATCCTGGTGCCCGCTTCGACGGTGCGGTCCAGGTAAAAAAACACACCGCGGGCGCTGACGTTCTGGGTTTCGGTCTGGACTTCGCCGCTATTTTCGACGTGGACGATGGCGGGGAGCCGCATATCAAAGCGCCGCATCGTTCGCCGTTCCTGTGAGTTCGGTTGCATGTTCGTGCGCTCCGGCAAGGAGCGCGTTGCTCGAAAAAAAGCCAGCCCAGCAGACGGCAGTGGCACGGAATTCAAGGCCTGAGTTTTGACTGGATGCGGTCCTCGTAGCCCTCAATGTATAGAAACATCCACAGTATGCAACAGCAAAATGCCATTTTGAAACGGATTCGATAATCTGTTCGGAAATCGGAACAAAACCCGTCGCGGGCCATGGGGAAGACGCAACGATGCGCAGGCCTTACGGGGTTGCGAGCAATCCTGCTGCCATCGTGGCGCGGCGGAGGGTAGGGGTTCTGCCTGAACCGTGGCTTGCTCCGCCATTCCATGCCGACGGTTGGGAACGATGCTAGCGGATGGCGCAAAAAGCAACGCAAAAAGCAAAAAGCAAAAAGAGGAGCGCGTTCCAGTTCGGCCTACGGTCGAGAGAGGCTGGCAATTTCTCTCCGTCACTTTTGTGCCCGGGCGCGGCATCTTTCGTCATACTTGACCGCATCTGACGAATCCTGGAGCCGAGGCAGAGAGGGCTGCCCAGCTGCACGCAAGATCCTTCCCTCCGCCTGAAGAATGGCTGCAGTCAGGATGGCTCCGAAGCAGCCTGGGCTGTCGAAGTGAACCGGCACCGCGGAACCGGCCGGGGGGCCGCTTGACTTGTCTATCCGTCGGATGTTTAAGTAGTTATTTGATTTTTTCCGCCAGTTACTAGGGACAAGCAAGCCGCGGTCAGGTTCGCCCATGGAAGCATGCCGACGCGAGGCTCGGCGTGAGTTGTGCGCCGCCTCGGATCTCTCCGCCCCTCTGAGGGAAGAACGATCTGAGAGAAAAAGACCAGCGAACACGATTATTCACGATTACTAAAGAGACGAAAAGAAAACGACCGGAGAAAACCGGCTTTTCAATTGCATCGGGAGGAACGAGTGAACGTAGATCGCCGTTGGTTGGGTTCATCCGTGGGACGAATTCGTGTTCTGGCCGCTGGGCTGGTGCTGCTGGGGGCGGGATGCGCGGTTCTCGGGTGGAATGCCCAATCGCGTCAAACCGCCGCGAACCTGGCGGCCCAACTTCGAGCGACCGAGGAGCCAGCATCGCCGAGTTCCGCGATCGAGGATTCAGCGATCCAAGGGCAGGCGACTATGCCCGGTTTTTTGACGAGGGCACAGGGGTTGCCGGACGAACTAAGCGGCGGAGCCGAGTCCCGAGCGCGTTCGCTTTTCGCCGGGTTGCCCCTGATCTTCGAACCAAACCAGGGACAAGCCAATCTCGATCCCGCCGATCGGCGTGCCAAGTTCGTGACTCACGGTTCGGGATACAGCCTGTTTTTGGGTTCCGACGGGGCGCTTCTGAGCTTGGTTTCTCGGGAACCATCGAAGCGGGAACGGTCCCGACAGCACGGGGCGAAGCCGCAGGCATCTCTGACCCGCGTCGAGACACTGGAGATGAAGCTGGCGGGGGCGAATCCGAACGTCCATGTAACCGGCGCCGAACGTTTGCCCGGCACGAGTAACTATTTCCTGGGGAATGATCCCACGAAGTGGCGGCATAGTGTGCCGCAGTTCGCGCGGGTGCGCTATGAAAATGTTTACCCCGGAATCAACCTGCTCTTCTACGGCAATCAGGGACGGCTGGAATATGACTTCCAGGTCGCGCCCGGGTCAGATCCGAGGCAAGCCGAGCTGGAATTCAAGGGTGCGAAAAAACTGGAACTGAAAGATGGGGCTCTGGTTATCCACGGCGAGGACGGCAGCGTGCGGCTTGGGGCGCCGCGAGTGTATCAGGAGACGGGTGGGAAGCGGCAATCCGTGGAAGGCAGCTTCGTTCTGCGCGGGGCGAACCGCGCCGGATTTGCGATTGGATCGTATGACCATTCACGCGAACTGGTGATTGACCCGATCCTGACCTTCTCGACTTATTTTGGGGGCAGCGGAGACGAGCATTCGACCTTCATTGCGATCGACGGAAGCTTCAACATTTACCTGACGGGTTCGACGACCTCGCCCAACCTTCCGGCGGCTACCGGGGTCAAACAGACGGCGCTGGCGGGCGCGCAGAACGTTTACATTGCCAAGATTACGCCGCCGCTAGGTTCCATTGTGGCAGCGCTGGATTACGTGACTTATCTCGGTGGCAATGGCACCGACAGCCCGGTTGGAATCAACGTAGACGGGCAGGGCGATGCTTTCGTGGCGGGGACAACGTCCTCGAGCAACTTTCCCATCACTCCGCTCACTGCCTATCAGACTGCTCCGGAACCGGGGAGCACCGGCACGTCGCACGCATTCGTGACCGAGTTGAAGTACGACGCCACCACCCTGCAGTATTCGTCCTACCTTTCCGGAAACGGCACCGACATCGCCAGCGGCGTGACCATCGATGCCTCCGGTTACATGTACGTGACGGGGACGACCACGTCCACGGATGCGGCTAGCACCACCGATCAATTCCCGGCGACCACGCTTCCTCAGAAACTGCCATATCAAGTCACGCCGCGCGGACCCATTCAGTTCTTTGTAACCAAAGTCAATACGGCCGCACAGGGAGCCAGCAGCATCGCCTATTCAACGTATTTTGGCGGAGCAACCTTCGACACCCCAGCGCCGATTGCTGTGGGCGGCGGTATTGCAGTCGATACCAACGGCAACATGTATTTCACTGGCACCACCAACTTTATCTATACCGGATGCTCGGGATGCAGCAACTCCGACTTCCCCATCCTGAATCCTTACCAGCCTTGTCTGGATACGGCGCCCCCGACCACCATCGTCAATCCTCCTTCGTGCGCGACGACTACGAGTACGACAGCCTCAGATGCCTTTGTGGCGAAGCTGAATCCCAACGCAAATCAGGGAGAGCAACTGATCTGGTCGACTTATGTGGGTGGGAGTGGAACGGATTCGGGAATGGGTATCGGCCTCGATTCCGGAGCGGCTAACGTTTATCTCGTGGGAACCACAAATTCGATCGACATTGGGACGAGCGCAACGACTGCGGTTACCTCTGCCCCGCTGCAACGCTGTCTGGACAACCTCGTCAATCCTAGTACGCTGGTTTGCACAGCGACCGCTGGGGCTCCGAGTGACGCGTTTGTAGCGCGCCTGTCAAATCCAACGTCTACGACCACAACCACGATTCCGGTCGACGTGACGCTCAACTATTTCTCCTACCTCGGGGGAAGCGACAACGAAGCCGGACTGGCGATCACGGTGGATAATGGCAGCGGCGCTTTAGTGACGGGCTGGACTCAGTCCCCGGATTTCCCCGTCCTCCCGAGCCCCAATTCCATTCAGAGCGCTCTGAATGGGCCGCAGGATGCGTTCGTCGCACGGCTGAACACGGCTACCGTGGTCGGACAGACGACAGCCGGTTCGTGGGCCAATTACTTCGGCGGAAGCGGGACGGACGAAGGTACTGGCATCACGCTGGATGTGAACCAAAACGCCTACTTCGCAGGCGACACCAACTCGGTGGATCTGCAGGTCTCGAAGCCATTGCAGCCAACGAACGGCGGCGGTTACGACGCCTTTGTGACCCAACTGGGAACCGCCGTGAGCTTATCGCTCAGCGGAACCCTGACGCTAGGCACCAACCAGCTTTACATCAGTGCAGGGAACCAGGCTACGTTCACCTACACGGTGACCAATAACGGTCCTGACTTGGCCAACAACATCACGCTTTTGGACAATCTGAGTCCCTTGATCACTGGGGTGCCGCTGACCTTTGTATCGGCCAGCACCAGTGCCGGAACCTGCGGCGGAGGGTCGACTAACGCAATTGTGAGCTGCAGCTTGCCCTCGCTGCAGTCCGGTTCGACGGCCACGATCACCATCGTGGTATCGCCCACCCCGAACAGCAGTGGGACTGCGGGCTCTTTCAACGGGGGTTCCGTGCAAGTGACCGGGGCGGGCAACATTGTCCTGGCACAAACCTCGGTGCCGGCGCAGATGTCCGACTTCAGCCTCACCGTCACCCCCACCAACGGAAGCGTGCCAGTTGCAGGGGACACGGCCACCTACCAAATACAGCTCACTCCACATCCCGTGTACGGAACCAACATTTCGCTGGCGTGTACCGGCTTGCCATCGGCGTCTGCGTGCACCTTCACGACCAACCCGGTTTCGCTGCAAGGCCCCGGCTCCTCCACGCTAAACATAACCACCACCGCCCGACCCGTGACTACGCCGGTCTCGAGTTTGCTGACTCGCCGTTTCTATGCGATCTGGTTGATGGTTCCGGGATTGAGCCTGCTGTTTGTAGGGATCGGAGGGAACGGGCGCCGAAGACGAATCGCCGGAATACTATCCCTGTGCGTTATGTTCGCGCTGCTCCTGCTGTTGCCGGCGTGCAGCGGCCAAACCACGCAAGCGCCGGTAAGCGGAACGCCCCCCGGCAACTCCACAATCACGGTTACAGCGACGTCCGGCAGCGATACTAAGAGCCAGACCATCACGCTTTCCGTTCCGTAACCTTCGGCGGCCATCTTGCTCTTAGGTTGGCTTTGCGAGACGATCGAAAGAGGAAGGCCCCCCAGCATTGTGTTGTGGGCCAACCGTTTGAGAAAAAGTGTCAACCGCGCAGCCTGCATCGGAAGAGCTTACGCTCCCGCCGACAGCTTGTGGTGTCCCTTCGCCTCGGCAATGCCATACTGCCGGATTTTATAGAGCAGAGCTTTGTAGCTGATCTGAAGAATCCCGGCTGCCTGCTTGCGGTTCCAGTTGGTCTGCTCCAGAGCCTGAGTAATAGCCTGGGCTTCGGCTTCATCTTTGGCGGTGCGCGCCAGAGACTTTAGTCCGCCCGATTCTGCTCCCCGGCCCGAGGCATCGCCAGGTACGCCTCCGGTGCCATCGTTTCTGGGCAATAATTCGGCGACCGCCAGCTTCTCATCCCCGAGAATCAAATAGCGTTTGAGAAAATTATTCAACTCGCGGAGATTCCCGGGCCAGGAGTGATTCTGGCAGGCTTGCAGCAAGGCTGGAGAAAGCGGGAGCGGGGGCCGCGCATAACGCTCCGCCATGCGCGACATGGAGTGTTTTAGCAGGATGGGAATCTCTTCCTTGCGCTCGCGCAGCGGCGGAATCTGCATGGTGAAGGCGTTCAGCCGGTAGTAAAGATCTTCGCGCAGGCGTTTGCTGGCGAGCGCCTCCGGAATGTTAATGTTGGTTGCCGCCAGAATCCGCACGTCAACCTTGATCACGGTACGGCTGCCCAGGCGAGAGAATGTCTGATCCTGCAATACATGCAGGAGTTTCGCCTGCAACAGGGGCGGCATCTCGCCAATTTCGTCGAGCAGAATCGTTCCCCGGTTGCACAGTTCGAATTTGCCCGGTTTCGTGTGGTTGGCGCCGGTGAAAGCGCCCTGTTCGTAGCCGAAAAGCTCGCTCTCGAGCAGGTCGGCGGGAACCGCGGCGCAGTTGACCTTGAGAAATGTCCGATGAGCGCGCTTGGAAAGCTTGTGGATGAGTCGCCCCAGCACTTCCTTGCCGGTGCCGCTTTCGCCCAGCAGCAGCACGGGAATATCTACATTTGCCACCAGCGCGGCCTGGGAGCGAATCTTGCGCATGGCGGGACTCGCTGCAATGAAGAAGACATCGTCGGAGAGCTCTTCCACTTCGCCGCTGTAAGCCTGTTTCCCCTGACCGAGGCTGAGATCGATGACCGCGTCCAGTTCTGCTTTCTGAAAAGGCTTGGTGAGATAGTCCTGGGCGCCCAGTTTCATGGCATGGACCACTTTGCGGGTATCATTGACGCAGGACAACATGACCACTTTTACGCCGGGTTGGAGCTGCCGCAGCTGCTCGAGAGTTTGCAGGCCATCGATGCCTGGCATGAGCACGTCGAGCAATACAAGGTCCGGTTTCAAGCCTTTTTCCACCAGGACCAGCGCTTCCTCGCCGGTGGTCGCGGTTTCGACTGTGTAGTCGTCCACTTCGAGCAGTGTTTTGATATAGCGAAGCATGCCGGGTTCATCGTCCACCAGCAGGATCTTGGCGGTTTGTTTCATCGGTTTCTCCCCTTGCTGGCAGCCCCCACAGCCGGTTTATAAGGGATCAGGAAGGAAAATTTGCAGCCCGCGCCGGCTTCACTCTCGACCCAGATCTTGCCCCCCATGCCTTGCACCAGGCGGCGCGCGATGGCCAGACCCAATCCCATGCCGTCCTGAGTTTCGGTTCCGGGAAGGCGGAAGAAATCGTCAAACACTTCCTGGTGAAACTCGGCGGGAATTCCGGGACCGGTATCGGAGACGCTGACTTTGACGGAGTTGGGCTGACTTACATTTTGCCGGCGCCGTTCGGCCATCGAAGGCTGAGCCGCCGCCCGCCGTTCCCACATATGTGGCTCGGCGTGCAGCCACACCGTTCCGCCGGAGGAGGTGAACTTGAAGGAATTCTCCAGCAGGTTCGAGATTACGCGCTCCAGTTTCGGTGTATCGAAGGAAAAAATCGGCAGTTTATCATTGGCCAGAAAATAAAGCGCCAGCCCCTTTTCCTGAAAGCGATTGGACCACAGGTGGGAGACTTCCGACAGACAGTGGTTGATATTGCCGCGCTCGAACTGCATGCGCAGCCCTCCGGTTTCGAGGGCGCTGTACGTCAGGAAATCCTGAATGAACTGTTGCAGGCGCTTTCCGCTGGCCTGCATATCGTGCAAGACTTCGCGCTGGCGGTCGTTAAGCGATCCCAACTTCTCGCAGTGCAGCACCTCGACGTAGCCGATCAGAATCGACAGCGGTGTCTTCAGATCGTGGGCGGCGGAAGCGAGGGCGTTCGTGGTGCGCTGGAAACGCTCTCGCAGTTCCTTATATTCCTGGAGCAAGTTTTCCGGACTGGGCAGATCGCCGTCCGGACGGACAGCGGCGGCGGGTATAAGTTCCGAGGTTCTTCCCGCGTCAGAAACACAGATGTTTTTGGGGACAGAGGTCATGAGGAAAAGCCACAGGACTCAACACGGGGAGAGGGAACCGCACCCGACGTTGCGCACAAACGCGGATGAATAAAATCGTATGTCAGGCCCAATTTGTTGTCAACGAAAAATGCAATGGAATTACCCAAGTGTAGCAAAAGCTTGCACTTTTGGGTGCCTCAGGCGAAGATTAAGGGGTTTCACTGGAGCGAATCAAAGGCGAACAAAACACCGCTGATAGTCGGTTCGTCCCTGGGTTTTGCGGTCGGATTGGCCGGAGGGTTAGGATTCTGTCCTGGTTTATGGCTCTGTTTGCCTGATCTTTGGCCCCTTAGGTGCTTCTGACGCAGAGTAAAGGCCCATGGAGCGCACTGCATGAATGGAGTCAGAGTGGGAACCGAACGGCGAAAGTGGGCCAGGCTGCCGCTAGCGATCCCCGTTTTTGTTCGCAGCCGTGACCGGAAGGGAAAAGAATTCCTGGAATTTGCCACTGCCTTGAATGTCAGCGCCGGCGGGATGCTGGTTGCGATTCGTCGTGTTTTGCCCGCAATTGCGCAGATCCGGCTCGAGATTCCCAGCGCCCCGGTGGCGGCGTTAGCCATGTTGCCCAAGGCGTCGCACGCTCTGCGTGCCCGCGCTCTGCGCACCACCCCCGCCGAGGGCTACTACCTGCTCGGTCTGAAGTTCGCTCGTCCGCTTTTACTTTCGAACCACTTCTCTCACCGACGGCGGAAAGTCGCTTCCGTAGTGTGAAAATGTTTGCGCACAGCTCAGTCGGGGGTGTTAGGGTTGAGTCGATCCCCCGATTACCGGGATTACCAGGGTTTGCTGGTTCGGTTCTTTGGTAAGTTGATGACCTTCAACTACATAGGTTAGGTTTAGGTATCTGCAAGAGGTTCACAGACCTTTTGGCTCTCCGGATGCTGGAGCAAGGTTCTCCCCGGTTCGGTAAACCAATCATGACAAATAGCGGTTTGAGTTCGCTAGTCCAGCCCCTGGGAGAGATGCCGCCCGATGCGATCGTTTTCGGGCGCACCGAGGCCATGCAATCGGTCCGCGAGCGCCTGGCCAAGCTGGCCAGTGCCAACGTTCCCGTGCTCATCCAGGGAGAGAGCGGAACCGGCAAAGACATTATTGCGCGCATGATTCATGGGGCTTCGCCGTGGCGCAGCGGGCCCTGGGTGAAAGTGAATTGTCCGGCGATTCCGGGCACGTTGCTCGAAAGCGAGCTCTTCGGGTATGAAAAGGGTGCGTTCACCGGCGCCTATGGAATGAAGCCGGGCCGGGTAGAGATGGCGCATCGCGGCACTCTGTTCCTCGACGAGATTTCCGAGTTGGATATGTCGCTGCAGTCGAAGTTGCTGCAACTGTTGCAGGACGGGCAGTTCTGCCGGATCGGCGCGCAGGCGGACAAGAAAGTGGAAGTGCGCGTGGTGTGCGCCACCAACCGTAAACTCGAACAGGAGATTGAAAACGGCACGTTTCGCTCCGATCTGTTTTACCGCATTAACGTGGTGAATCTGCATCTGTCGCCGTTGCGCGAGCGGGCCGGCGATATTCCTGACCTGGTGGCGTATTTCCTGGAGCATCACAACCGGAAGTACAATTGCAAGGCCCGGCCGCTTTCGGACGAGATGATGTCGGATTTGCGCAAGTATCACTGGCCGGGCAACATCCGCGAACTGGAAAACCTGATCAAGCGCTATGTGATTTTGGGCAACGAAGAAGTGATTGCCGCCGATCTGACGCCGCGGGAAACCGACTTCTTCAACGCGGAAATTCCCGTCGACGGGCAGATTTCTCTCAAAAAGCTGACCCGCCAGGCGGTCCGCGAGTTAGAACGGAAAGTCATTCTGAAGGTTCTGCAAAATTGTCACTGGAACCGCAAGCAGGCGGCGCGTGCTCTGAGCATTAGCTACCGCGCACTGCTTTACAAGATTCGCGACGCAGGCTTGCCCTCGAATCGAGTCGTCAAGCGGCGGGAAGCGAACTCCAAGCAGGAGATCGCAGCCGATTAACCCCGTCTTTAGCAGGTTGCCGCCATGGACGGCGCGTTCTCCCGGGATTTTGCGTTCTTGCGCAGACATTTTCACTTTCCGCCCCCAGCAAAGCCTTCAAATCTCTGTTAACTACTTCTATCACCACGCTTTACGCAGGACGGAAGTTTGGTACTATAGGTGCACTTGAGGGGGAGCACCTTACTTGCGCTCTTCGCTCGACAAAGGTGAAAGCCACGCGTCATTCGTCATGAAGACTCGGGCGCAACAACTCCTAGGAGACGTAAAATGAAGAAAACCGTTTTGCTGGCTGCACTGGCACTGGCCCTGCCAGGGGCTGTTTTTGCTAGCAGTATCAATAGCATAGATTACAGTAATAGTGGGGGAACGCTAACGGCTTCCACCGTCGGCGGGCTAACAACACTAACCCTGAGCGGGTCAGAGTTGTCTGAGATCCGCAATTTCCCTGGGGGGATGGTCTCAGGCGATTTAGGCAGCGTTACGTTCACAACCGGCGCACTGACGGGTTCGTTGCAAACCGGCGGCACATTCGCGGCGGGCGGGTCGATTCTCATTACCGCCTCTAACGGATCCGTGTTGTTTAAGGGGACTTTCTCGGGTCCCACGATGTGGGAGGCACTTCCCACCGGCGCTAACGGCACGAGTAGCTATTTCCTAGTTGGCAATGTGGCCGGATGGACCGGTGCCGGAACCTGGACGACTGGTAATACGTTCGACATCACCCTCAACGTCGGATTGGGCGCATTCGACGGTGCCGCGACAGTTTCAAGCGGTGACACACCCATCGTGGTTCCGGAACCAGGCTCGTTGGGTCTGTTGGGGACTGGGCTGATCGGCGTGGCTGGAGTGGTGCGTCGCAAGCTGAAGGCGTAAGCCTGCTTTACGCTTAACAAGAACAGAACCCCGCTTCCGGCGGGGTTTCTTATTGGGTGCGCAAACCGTGTTCTCCTGAAACTCGAAGCGGCGCTACCCGCGGAGATCTGAGAGCGCTTTGCGGGCCTCGGCGTTGTCGGGGCTGAGCTTTAGGGCCTTTTCCAACTGTTGACGGGCTAGCGCGAGCTGATTGGTTTTCTGATAGGCGAGACCGAGGTGGTAGTGCAGGTCTGCGTCATCGGGTGCGCCGCGCTTTTCGCTGAGCCGCAGTGCCTCTTGAAACTGACTGATGGCCGACTGGTAGATGCCCTTCTGATAATAGGCCCAGCCAAGGGTGTCGGCGGCATTGGGAGAGTCGGGCATGCCACGGCGTGCGGTTTGCGCCATACCCATCGCGACGTCGACGTTTCCTCCTTGTTGGAGAATCACGTATGCCAGATTATTGGAAGCAAGGGGATTCTCGGGCGAAAGGTTGAGAGCCTGCTGATACATGGATTTGGCCTGCTCCCAGTTCTTCTTGGCTTCGTAGAGTTCGCCGCTAAGAATGTAGAACGTAACCTCTCGCGGATTGTCCTTTATAGACTGCTGGTAAAGAGCCAGAGCCTGGTCTTGGGAGCCCTCCTGGACCTGCACCTTGCCCAACTTTTCCAAGGCATCGACGTTATTCTTGTCGAGTTGAATGGCCTTGCGCAGGGCGGCGTCTGCGCCCGGCAGATCCTTCTTGCCATTGAAAAACGCGGTCCCCAACAAATCATAGAAGTTGCTGCTATTGGGTGATTTGGCGAGTTGAGCGTTGGCCGCTGCAATTGCCTTGTCCGGCTGTTTCTCGGCGAAATAGGTGTTCATCAGCCCGCTCAGGCCTTCGCTAGAAGAAGGGTCTTTGTCCAGGGCTTGCCGATAGAATTTTTCGGCATCGGCAAAGTGCTTCTGGGTTAGCTGAATGGTGCCCAACTGCACCAGAGGAGCGGGACTCTGCGGCGCCCGCTCGGCGGCCTGCTCCGCATCCTGCTGCGCATCACTGTATTTCTGGCGGGCAAGCTCCGCAATCGCTTTGAGAATGAAGCCGTCTGGAGAATTGGGCTCCGCCGTAATGATCTGCTGCGCGGTCGCGAGTACGGCCGCGACATCGCCCCGGTGCAATTCGAGGTTGGCCAGGGAGCGCAGCGCGTCGGTCAGGTTCGGACGAACGCGCACCGCCTCGCGCCACTCCGCCTCCGCCCGGCCTTCATTGTGCTGTTCTGCGAAGGCGTTTCCCAATTGGTAGTGAGCCACCGCGTTTTCGGCATCGGTGCGGAGCGCGCTTTGCAGCGACTCAATGGCGCCGCTGGCATCATTGCGGCGAATTTGAACCTCGCCTTTATAGACCAGAGCGTCCACGTCTTTGGGGTTAGCCTTGAGGATTTCGTTGTCCAGTTGAGTGGCTTCGTCCAGACGGTTTTTCAGAATCAGAAGCTGGATGTAGTTTTTCTTGACCTGGAGATCTTTGGGGTGATCGTGGTAGAGCGAAGTGTACTCTATGGTGGCTTTGTCGAGCTGGCCGTAGGCGAAATAGAAGTCGCCGAGCATGCGATAGCTTTCCGGGTTATCGGGAGAATCTTTCTTGGTTTGACGCAAAAAAGATTCGACATCGTCCTTCTTGCCTTGCTGCATCAGGAGTCGAACGTAGGCGGCGCGGGGAGCTGGATTTTTCGGATCCGTGTCGATGGCATGTTTGAACTGCTGTTCGGCTTCGGGCAAGCGGTTGCGCGATTGATAAAAGCCACCCAGGGCCAGTTGAGCACTCATTGCCTTGGGATCGACTTCGTTGGCCTTCTTGAAATTTGCCTCGGCCAAATCGGGCAGGTTGGACCGGAGTTGAAACAGTGCGAGCAGCAGGTAGGACTCGGAGCGGTTGGGATCGGCGGCAATCGCCTGCTGCATCTCTTGCATGGCAGCGGCGACATTATTTTGCGCCGCATCATAGTTGGCCCAGGCCTCGTGGGTTTCGGGGTTGTTTGGCTGCTTTTCCCGCAGAATATCGAGGTGGGTCTTGGCCTGCTTGAGCGTATCTTCTACCGGACTGCCGTCAGGATTCCTCACTGTGTCCAGAAGGTTTGCCAGATCGGTGTGAGCGCGATAATTATCGGGAGCGAGTTCTACGCTACGGGTCAATTCCTGGAAGGCGTCGTTGCTGTCCCCCAGCTTGAGATAGGCTTGACTGAGATCGTAGTGCGCATGGGCGAATCGAGAGTCAATGAGAATGGCGTTGCGAAACTGAATCACCGCCTCGCGGTACTTGCCCTCGGCGGCATATTTTTCGCCGCTATCCAGATACTTTTGCTTGCGTATGTTGGGATCCCGCGAGCAACCCGTGCACAGGGCTGTCAGTAGAGAGCAAGCCAGCAGCAGAGGGACGGAGACAGAGCGACTCATATTCGATTCTCCAACTGCGGACGCGGGGACGATGCGACACAATTCATCCGCAAACATCTCATGATACTGCAGGGTAACCTCGGAAAACAGTTACTGGAGTCATAAGTGCCTGGGCCAAGGCGGCAGAAATATCATCATGTCCATCGCGAGTGCCTACCGGCAGGCGCGTTCGAGCTGCGCTCGACCGAGCGGGGGTGGCTGTTCTGAGCGACGGTTCTCAAAGGTTTTCACTTGACCCGCGCTACTGAAATGGGGCGTCCCTGGGATGGATGTTCCGGGCCCTGAAAGTGTTAGCGGGGGATGTAGCGATCCAGCAATGGCATCACGTCGTCTGTGAAAGGGAGAATGCGCTGCTGCGCCGCATCGGGGGTCTCGCCGGGCAACAGCGGAGTGGTGATACGCACCAGTGCGCCGTCGCTGCGGTTCATCTTGAGGGCATCGGTGACCAAGTAAAATTTGGCCCAGTACTCGCTGGCGACGCCGCGATCGTGCGCCCAGAACCAGTAAAGAACGAGTTGGCGGGCGTCCCCTTTTGCGATGAGATAGCGGTTGGCGGGAAAGGGTGCGTGCCCCGGCATGGTCAGTGTAACGGGTTGGTTTTCGACTGGAGACCAGCCGGATCCGGGCAGGCAGTGCTGCGGCGAGTGGATGGTGTCGCCGGCTCGCTGGCTAGGGAAATAAGCGATGAACAGGTCGATGTAAGGGGTCTGCTGCTGGTTCTGGTTCTGATAGAGGCGCAGAAGGAAGTCCCCGGGCCCGAGGATAGCGAGTACGTCCTTGTCGATGGCAATGTCGGAGCCGACCCAGCCTTCTAATTGCTCGGGGAATTGTTTCAGGGGAAGACGAGGCGGAAAGATCTCGCCGCGAGCGCGGGCTTGCAGAACAATAGCCGCGCCGGCGATCAACAGTGCGGCCAGGATGAATCGCAGAGTAGAGTTTCTTAGCACGACGGCGGACCGCCCTTCTCGGGAAACAAAAATCGTAGCAATGCGTGCAGAGCGTAGAGCATGAGCAGCGAAACCACGAAGATGATCCATCCCCAGGAAGCGTGGAAATAACCTTCCGCCTTCTCGGCGTCCCAGTACTGCACGAGTAATCCAGTGCCGATGATGCGGATACTGTTGGCGGCGACGGCAATGGGCACCGAGGCCAGAGCGAGCAACCAGCGGACCCAGATCCGCTTTTCCATCAAATAGCCGTAGATGATGGCCAGCGTCACCAGCGACATCAGAGAGCGAATTCCGCTGCAAGCTTCGGCGACTTCAAGAGCCATGGACGGCAGATTGATGACATTGCCTTCGCGCAAGATCGGAACGCCGAACAGCGGGAGCACCGTGGCCGCAACCCTGCTGGCCAGCAACTGCAACGGGAAGGTAATCTGGTTGAAAACGATGGTGGGGATGGGGATCATGAGGAGCAGGAAGGCCCAGGGGAACAGCACTGCGCGAAACAGTTTCCATCCCAGAAAAAGAATCACGACTCCGGCCAGCACCAGCAGCAGCGAAAAGCGGGCGAGGAACAGCTCCGCCCCCAGTCGGCCGACGATGAGCACCCCGAGAGCCGCCAGCAGTACCCCCAAGCCGGCCCAGGAGGGTTGGGGGATGCTGCGGGCGAGGCGATCGCGCTCCTGCCAGATCACGAAGGCGGAAAATACCGGAACAAAAAATCCATGAGAAAAATTCGGATCGCTCCACCACTGGCTTACCAAGTGGGCGAGAGTATTCCAATAGAGCCAGAGAGAAAGGGCCGCCAGAATTCCCAGCTGCCAGAGCGGAACCGCTCCCCGAATAGTGGACTGCGGGCGCACGGTCGAGGGTCCGGTCGAGGGCTCGGTTTGCAAGCTCACGGAAAAGGTTGGGGGAACTTCGAGAATAAGCGAAACCGCGCGCCGGTGCAATGCACACTCCGATCCTCCGCGATCCTCCAGCAGCTGACGCAGGAACTTCCCAGCGGGGCCGGCGAAACAGACAACTGCCAGTCGGCGATGGCAACCCGCCTCCCACGCTGGGAAGGCTTTTCGACGATAGCGCGACCCGGGACAAAAAAAGGCCAATCATAAGTGTGGAGAAGTGTGAAAGAGTTTTCCCACAAATCCTCGGCAGGCGGTCGATCGAGCTTTCCTGCCTTGCCTACCGGGCCCCATGGGGTTGTCGTTCTTGGTTCTAAGTTATTGAAAATATGGAGTAGAATGGATTCCCTGGTTCGAATGGGGTCCGGGGCACATTGGCAGTCCTCGTGCTGTTAGCGACGTGGGATAGCTGTCGATTGGGCTCAGGGATTGTGGGGAATAGGGTAAAAGTGGATAAGTTATTGCCTAAAAGTGAAAAAGGCGGCGGAGGACGCGCGTCCGATACGCCGGCCGGACTGGCGTTTGTGGAAGGTGTCAGCGCGAGCATGCGTCCGGTCGAGGCGATGATCCGGGAACTGGCGCAGAGAGACTTACCGGTTCTCGTGCTAGCGGAGCCGGGGGCGGGCAAGCATGCCACGGCGCAACGTATTCACCAGATGTCGCAACGGAGTGAGCAATCGTTTCGCTGGTTTCAGTGTTTAGGCCTGAAGCCCGAGGATCTCGAGATTTTGTGCGAGCGCGGAGAACAGGAAGCGGCTGCGGGCACGATCTATCTGGAAGAATTGGCCGACTTGAATGCGGAGTGTCAGGCTGGCCTGCTGGAGGCGCTACCGCAATCTCCCGGGTATAGCGCGGCTGGATGCGAACGTGTCCGGCTCATTTGCGGCAGCGCTCGCGATCTGGAAGTAGAAGTCAAACGGGGCCGGTTGCGAGAGGATCTTTACTATCGCATCAGCGGCGTGTGTTTACGCCTGCCTCCGCTGCGCCAGAGAAAAGAAGACATTCCCTTCCTGATGGGTTACTTCCTGCGCAAGTACGCGCGCGATTTTCGCCGCCGGGTTCCTGACTTGAGCGCGCAGACGCTGCGTTTGTTCCTGGATTATTCCTGGCCGGGAAACTTGCGCGAACTCGAAGATGCTGCGCGGGTGCTGGTAGCGCTGGGAGATGAGGAAGTGGCCTTGGGAGGACTGCGGGCGGTGTTGCGCAGACCGGAGGCGGGCAGCAATGGCGCCGCAATTTCGCTGAAGGCGGCATCCCGGGCAGCCTCGCGCGAGGCGGAAAAGGAACTGATCCTGAAAGCGCTGACCCGCACGCGCTGGAACCGGCGGCGGGCCGCGGAAGAATTGCAGATCAGCTACAAGGCATTGCTCTACAAGTTGAAGCAAATTGGATTTGAAGGATACGGAGCTTCGTAACTCCGCGGAGAGAGTATGAAGAAAGCGATTCAGTTCGTCGTGCTGATGGGGATGGGTTTGCTGGCTCCGGCCATGTTGGCGCAGACCGGTAACCTGGCCAAGGGCGAGGAAGCGAAGAGCGACAAGACTGCAGCCACGGCACAGGAGCCGCCGGCGGCGTCCGATTACGTGATTGGAGCTGACGACACGCTGCGTATTTCGGTCTGGAAAGAAGCGGAGCTTTCAGAAATTTTGCCGGTGCGTCCCGATGGCAAGATCTCGATGCCGCTGCTGAATGACATTCCAGCCGCGGGCTTGACTCCGCTGCAACTGAAGGATTCGATCACGGAGAAACTGAAAAAATTCATTGCCGACCCGCGAGTGACGGTGGTGGTGACCGCGATGAACAGCCAGCGCATTTTTGTTTCGGGGGAAGTTCTGCACAGCGGCCCGACGTCCTTGCTGCCGCACATGACCATGCTACAGGCGCTTTCGCAAGCGGGATTCACCCAATTCGCCAATCTGAAGGGAATCTACCTGCTGCGGACTGAGAATGGCAAACAGGAGAAAATACCGTTCAACTACAAGGAAGTGATCAAGGGAAATCATCCCGAACAGAACATTATTCTGAAGCCTGGCGATACAGTGGTGGTCCCGTAAGGAACGCATGAGCAAACTTCAGACCCTCTGGACTCTTGGCATGATGGCCCTGGCGCTGAGCGGAGCGTGGGCTCAAGACAGTTCCACGCCGCCGTCAACCGGGGAGGCTCCGCAGAGCGCCCAGCAGCCGCCTGTACCCGCATATGGTCAGGACAATTCGACCACTCCGATCAGCGAGAATCCGCCACTCTCGGGGTTGGACCTGCCCTCGCTCGAGCCGAACGCGGCGCCGCTGAGTTACCTGCAATTGGGAGCGACGTTCAGTGAATCTGCGGAGTCGAACGCGGGCGGTGTTCCGGGGGGCAGCGGCGTCTCCTCTGTAACTCGGGGGCTGGGAACCGTGACCCTGAAACGGCTGTGGAGCAATTTCGACTTGGCCCTCGATTACATTGGTGGCGCTGGCTATTACGACCTGCCGGGACAAGGCTTCCAGTCGCTGCAACAGCTGGGTGTCGATCAGAAGATTACTTGGAAGCGGGGACAACTGTCGCTGCGTGACAGCTTCAGCTATCTGCCGGAAGGAAACTTTGGGGGATCCTACGGTTCGTTGGGTTCGCAGGACGTCGGGTCGCTGGGAACCAACTCTTTTGGCGGTTTCTGGGGAGGCAGTAGTCTGGGAAACTTGGGACTGGCGCCACGCGTTCTGAACCTGAGCCTGGTGGATGTTTCCGAAAGTCTTTCCCCGAGATCTGCGATCACGGCAGCCGCTGGATACGCTTTCATGCATTTTTACGGAACTGACGTGACGGGCACGTCCTTCATCGGGAGTTCCCAGATTTCGGCTCAGCTGGGGTACAACCGATCTTTAACCTCGCACACGCAGCTGGCCCTGGTTTATGAATATCAGGGATTCGATTTCTCGGTTCTGGGAACGGCATTTCATAGCCACATTATCCAGGGATTGTATGGCCACCGGATTTCCGGACGGATGGATTTGCTGGCCGGGGTGGGGCCACAACTGACCTTTATCGACACCCAAAGTGCAACATGTAGCGAGTCAATCGTTGCGCCCTACTATTGTCAGGTTTTCGGAGGCACGTTGATTCCCACGACCATCAAGAACACAAAACTGGGAGTGGCGGCTCAGGGGCGTCTGCGCTACAGATTTCCGAAAGCGTCGCTGGATCTGGAGTTTCAGCGCTTCGAAAACAGCGGGTCGGGACTGCTGGCGGGGGCGGAGAGCAACATTGTGAGCCTGAGCGTGTCGCGTCCGCTTTCGCGGGTGTGGAGTTCATTCGTCGACGTCGGATTTTCGACCAACAGCCTGGTGCAGCCGCTGTCCGAGCAGCAACTGATCCAGTGCGGGGCCCCCCAAACTTCCCAGACGACCTGTCCGGCCAATGACGCGAGCTCCTACAACTACGCCTTCGTCGGCGGTGGATTGCACCGAGCATTGGGGCGAGACTTCCACGCTTACGTGAGCTACCAGTTTAACGAACTGTCGTTTGGCCAATCATTCTGTAATGCAGGCAGTGCCTGTAACCGCATTTCGAATCGCAATGTAGCAACGTTCGGATTGGATTGGACGCCCCGGCCGATCCGGATTGACTGATTTCAGGGCCGCGCTGAACCGCAAGGACGGGACACGGCCAGAAGGAATACGAGCATGATTCAGAATCGCGAATTAAACATGGACGATTATCTGGCGATGTTGCGCCGACGAGCGAAGGTGATCCTGATTCCCGCGCTGCTGGCGCCGCTCGCAGGGTTTCTGGTCTCCTATGCCTTCACCCCGAAGTACACTTCGCAGTCGACGATCCTGGTGGAAGGGCAGAAGGTGCCGGACACTATGGTGCAGCCGGTGGCCACCGAGGACCTGGCGGCGCGCATCAACACGCTGGTCGCCCAGGTGACAAGCCAGGCCGCTTTAAAGCCTATGTTGCAGAAGATCTACGGTCCGGCGAAGAGCGAACAGAGCATCGATGGGCTGATTGATGGCATCAACACAGGCGAGACTTTCAACGTAGAAGCAGTGGCCACTGACATTGCCTCGACGGGCGGGGGCAGAAGAAGGCCCAGCCAGGGGATGCAGGAGCCCGCTTTCAGGCTGAGCTATACGGACTCGACCCCGCGTGAGGCGCAGGAGATCTGCAGCGGTTTGACTTCGCTGTTGCTGGAGAAAAACCTTACCTACATGCAGGACAGGGCGACGGGGACGACGAACGTGTTGAGCAAGGGAATCGAAGACGCCAAGCGCAATCTGGATGAACTGGATTCCAAACTGGCGGCTTTCAAGAAGCAGTACGTGGGACAGCTTCCGGGAGACGAAGAGGACAACCTGAAGATTCTGATGGGGCTGAACTCGCAACTGGAAGCGAATACCCAGACTTTGAACCGGGCGCAGCAGGACAAGGCATACACCGAATCGGTGCTGGCGCAACAGCTGGCCACATGGAAGATGTCGCAGTCCTCAACCAATCCCGACACACTGGAAAAACAGTTGTCCGATATGCAGTCCGAACTGCTGAGTTTACAGGCTCGTTACACCGACGACCATCCCGATGTGATCAAGACGAAAGCCGATATTGCGGAAGTGAAAAAGAAACTGGCGGAGATTAACAAAGCGTCGTCGGGTGCCGTCGAGGGCGGCAACGATAAGGCTTCGGCGATGGAGCCGGCCGAGATCCGGCAACTGCGCATGCAGGTCCACCAATACTCGGACCTAATCGCGGCGGCCACGCGCGACCAGAAAAGGTACCAGCAGGAAATTGCGACGTACCAGGGGCGAGTGTCGCTGAGTCCGGCGGTCGAAGAACAGTACAAGGGGCTGACGCGCGACTACGACAACGCGCAGAAGAATTATCAAGACCTGCTGGCCAACAAGAGCAAGGCCGATTTGACCGTCAATATGACCAACCAGTCGGAAGGCGAGCGCATGATTAACCTGAACCCGGCAAACGTGCCGGACTCGCCGAGTTTTCCCAATCGTTTAATGTTTGCCGGCGGCGGGTTGGGGGTTGGGCTGGGACTCGGAATCGGACTTGCGATGTGGCTGGAATTGCGCGATCAATCCATTCGCACCGAGGCGGATGCCGAGTCAGTTCTGGAGTTGCCCTTGCTGGCGGCGGTTCCGTGGGTAGGCGCTGTCGCCGCGGAAAACGGGAACCACTGGTTCAAGTTTCGGAATCGGCACAAGAGTCCGGACGAACAGAGAGAAACGATTGGCGTTTAAGCGAGGCAGGCTCTAGGAACCACTATGTACAAAGAGTTCTACGGATTACGGGCGAACCCGTTCAATGTCAATCCCGACCCGCGTTATCTTTTTCTGACGCGACACACGGAGGAAGCTCTGGCCTGCCTGACCTATGGAATTCAGAGCCGCAAAGGGTTTGTGCTGCTTACCGGCGAAGTCGGCACGGGCAAGACTACGCTCATCAACAAACTGCTGGAGTGGCTGCGTCTGCAGCAGGTGGCAACGGCGTTCATCTTCAACTCGCGGCTGAACGTTCCGCAGTTCCTAGATTACATGATGGCGGATTTCGGCATCCCAAGCGATTCGAAACTGAAGAGCCAGATATTGCTGCGGCTATACAACTGGCTGCTTGATCGCTATCGCGCGGGAGAAACAGCGGTGCTCATCGTCGACGAAGCACAAAGCCTCAGCGACGAAGTGTTAGAAGAGATTCGCATGCTGACCAATCTGGAGACCTTTACCGAGAAGCTGCTGCAGATCGTTCTGGTGGGACAGCCGGAACTGGAACAGAAACTGAAGCAGCCGCAATTGCGTCAATTGCGGCAACGGTTGACGCTACGGGCGAAAACCCATGCCTTGACTCTCGAAGAGACCAAGGCATATGTGCAGCAGCGCTTGCGCATCGCGGGCTCGAATGGGCAACAGATTTTCGAACCTGAGGCGGTGATGGCGATTCATCGCTATGCGTCCGGGATTCCGCGCGTGATCAATCTTCTCTGCGAGCACTGCCTGGTAAGTTCGTTCGTGGATCAGCAGAAGGTAATCGGTCCCGCAGTGGTCGATGGGGTGGCGCGGGATTTCGACCTGGGCGATAACACGACGTCCGGCGCCCTGCCGGTGCCGGCTCCGAGTCAGAATCTGGATAAGTTTGATTTGGTGGATGCGTTGCGGTCGCTGGCCACACTGGCGGATCGCTTGCGCGAAGAAGAGAAGGACCTGCCCAACGAAAGGAAACTATGAATTCACGAAGCCTCAACCTTCTATGCGAGCGCTGCCTGCTAAGTTCGGTGGTGGATCAGCGGAAGGTCATCGGTCCCGCAATGGTCGATGGGGTGGCGCGGGAGTTCGACCTGGGGGATAACACGACGTGCGGCGCCCTCCCGGTGCCGGTGCCGAGTCCGAATTTGGACAAGTTTGATTTCGTGAAATGAGTTGCGGTCGCTGGCCACGCTGGCGGATCGCTTGCGCGAAGAAGAGGAAGAGAATGACCTGCCGGACGAAAGGAAACTATGAGTCGAATTCATGAAGCGTTGAAAAAGGCCGAACAGGAGCGAGCGGCGACCCAGGGAAGCTCGACTTCACCCAGCTTCGCGACGACGCCGGTGGCCGATCCACCGGTATTCGCTGAGACGCCAGCCGCGACCCTGGAGCCTCTGGCTCCAGCTCACGCGGGGATGCCCGCCTTCCCCGGTCCGTTCAGCACCGATACGCTGCTGGCGCGCTGTGCGCAACTGGAATGGAAGCCGGATCCTGCGACCATGCTTTTTATGAACGGCGACGACAATGCTCGCGGCACGGAGGAGTTCCGCACGCTCCGTTCCAGACTGTACCACCTGCGCGAAAAGATGCCGCTGAGGAAGCTTCTGATCACCAGCGCACTGCCCAAGGAAGGCAAATCATTCATGTCGTCCAACCTGGCCCAGGTCATGGTAAGACAACATGGCCGGCGGGCATTGCTCATCGATGCCGATCTGCGCGCGCCGCGTTTGCACCTGATGTTGGGGACAACCTCGGATCCGGGACTCTCCGACTACCTGCTGGGAAAGAACGACGAGTTTTCCGTCATGCAACGGGGACCGCTGGAGAATCTGTTCTTCATCCCGAGCGGTACCGGAGCAACCGATCCGGCTGAACTGTTGGGCAACGGACGGCTGAAGCTGTTGCTGCAACGGGTGGAGCCTTTGTTTGATTGGATCATCATCGATTCGCCTCCGGCGGTTGCGGTTTCTGACGCGAGCGTGCTGGCTAAGGCGTGTGACGGGGTATTGATGGTGGTGCGGTCGAACTCGACACCGGTTGCTCTAGCCCGCAAGGCCCGTCAGGAGTTCCCGGATGAGTCCTTGGTCGGTGTGGTGCTGAATGGGACGAGCGAGGATGCTTTGCCCTACGCCCGCTACTACTACGAGTCGTACCAGAAGAAGGCAACGACAACCAGGGCCTAGGAGAATTCAGAGGTGATCCGGCTTTTCAACGTCTATTACCCGGTAAGAACGCTGGTGCTTCTGGTGGTCGAGGCCCTGGTCGTGGGGCTTTCCTTTCTCCTGACCGTGTGGTGGCGGAACCAGGAGACCAGTTGGATTCTGCTCAACGTCGAGGGCGGGTATGTGAAGATCGTTTGTGTCACAGCGATCGTGCTGCTGCTCTCTCACGGCTTGGACCTGTACGACTCCTCCGGCACGGGGGCGAAGTGGAATCAGATGTTTCGCCTGTTCACGGTTCTGGGCCTGGTTGCCTTTACTCTGGCTGCGGTCGACCTCGTCTACCGTTATTTTCTGCCGGGTCGCATCTTTCTCCCCGGGGCTAAATGGGGGTTGCTGGTTTTAACCGTGATGCTTCTCGGTTGGAGAGCGGCCTATGCCTGGATTGTGCAGCAGCCCTATCTTCGCGAGAGGGTCTACGTGTTGGGCACAGGAGATCGGGCACTGCGCTTGCTGAATGGGCTGCGGGAGCGCTCGGAACTCGGCATTGAGGTTGTGGGGTGGACGGGCAACATCGAGGGCGCACTGACGCGCGAGACTGTGGCGGAGCATCTGGTCGGCATGGCGCGGGAGAACGGAGTGCACCGGGTGATCGTCGCCATGCCGGACCGGCGCGGCACGCTTCCCGTCGAGGAGTTGCTGGAATTACGACTGAACGGAGTAAAGGTAGAAGAAGCGACGTCGTGGCTGGAAAAAATTTCAGGACGAATTGAAGTCGAGGAGTTGTATGCGAGCTGGCTGATTTTCGCCCCCGGTTTCCGCTTCAGCGCTTTCTTCCGGCTGGTGCGCCGGGGTTCCAACTTTTTGCTCGCCCTGTTGGGGTTGGTTTTTTCGCTGCCCCTGCTGCCTTTCATTATGCTGGCGGTGAAATTGGACTCTCCCGGTCCGGTGCTGTACCGGCAGAAACGCGTAGGAAAGCGCGGTGTGATTTTTTATTGCTACAAGTTCCGCACCATGCGGCAGGATGCGGAGGCGGATACGGGCGCGACCTGGGCCACCGATGACGATCCGCGCATTACGCGGGTAGGAAAATTTCTGCGGATGTCCCGGCTGGATGAGATTCCGCAGTTGTGGTGCGTGCTGAAGGGCGACATGCATTTTGTGGGACCGCGTCCGGAGCGCCCGGAATTTGTGGAGTGGCTCAGCAAGGAGATTCCCTATTACGGAGTGCGCCACGTGGTGCGGCCGGGAATTACGGGATGGGCGCAGGTGCAGTACAAATACGGCAATACCTTGGAAGACGCCCGCGAGAAATTGCAGTACGACCTGTTCTACATCAAGAACGCTTCGCTGGGACTGGACATTTTGATCGTCTTCCAGACGATCAAGATCGTGCTGCTGGGCCGGGGTGCGCGATGAAGTTGATGTTCTGGGGCGCGGCGGGATTTATCTTTTACGCTTACCTAGGATATGCGGCGTGGCTGTGGGTCTGGAGCCGCCTCAGTCCCAGGCCGGTGATGCGCGGAGCGAGTGAGGCTTTCGTCTCGGTCGTGATGGTGGTGCGCAATGAAGAGCGCACTCTGCCCCGCAAACTCAGCAACCTGGCATCTCTCAACTATCCGGCGGATCACCTGGAATTTGTCGTCGTGTCGGATGGATCGACGGATCGGACCGGGGAAATTCTTTCCCAAGCCGCGAAGGATGAGCGCTTTCACATTTTGCTTGCACCCGATCCGAAGGGCAAAGCCTGTCGGCTGAATGAGGCGCTGGCGATTGCCACCGGAGAGATTGCGGTTTTTATGGATGCGCGGCAGGAGATCGAGCCCGACGCCGTGCGGCTGCTGCTGGAGAATTTTACCGATTCGACGGTTGGATGTGTAAGCGGCGAATTGATGCTGGGTGATGCCGCTTCGGTCGAGGCAGAAAAACGCATGGGAATTTACTGGCGGATCGAGAAAAAGATTCGAGCCCTGGAGAGCGCGTCGGATTCGGTGGTGGGCGCGACCGGAGCCTTGTACGCGGCGCGACGCTCGTTGTTGGTTGCGATTCCGCCCGAGACCATCCTCGATGATGTGCTTTTGCCTTTGCAGGTTTCGCGCCAGGGTTCCCGCGTCATCTTTGACGGGCGGGCGCGGGCCTGGGATGACCCTGATCTGGGTGCGGAGAAGGAGTTCCGCCGCAAGGTGCGCACTCTTACCGGCAATTACCAGTTGTTGCAGATTGCTCCGTGGGTGCTGACTGCCGCCAACCCGCTGTGGTTCCGCTTTGTCAGCCACAAACTTCTGCGGCTCGCGGTACCGTTCGCCCTGGCAGCGTTGCTGGTGACCTCGGTCGCCATTCCGGAGCGTCTGTACCGCGGAGCTTTCGCGCTGCAATTGGCCTTCTATGGGCTTGCTCTGTTTGCACTGTCAAACCCACCGCATGGACGGCTTACCAGGCTCGCCAATGCGGTGCTTGCGCTGGTGGTCCTGAATACGGCGGCGGTAGTTGCGTTCGCCAATTTTGTGACGGGGCGCAAGGAGGTGTGGATCCGGTGACGACCGTACGGGACAAGGCGGCAGAGCCGCGAGGCAAAGTGGCCGAGCGTCAGATCGGAGCACGTTCTATTGAGTTGCGAAAGCCCGCAGCTCCGACCGCAGGCTTTTTCTGGCTCACTGCGTTCTACGTCGTGTACTGCGCGCGGCCCGAAGATTGGATTCCGGGCCTTGGCCACATCCCCCTGGCCAAGATCGCAGGCGTATTTGCGCTTTTAGCATTGCTGACCAGCTTGGGCAGGACGCAACGCAAAATTCGAGACCTCCCCAGGGAGGCGTGCTATCTGCTCGTGATGATCGGGGTGCTCTTTTTGTCGGCAGTGCTGTCGCCGGTCTGGAAGGGCGGCGCGTTTAGCAACACTCTGGATTTTTCCAAGGTTTCTGTCCTCTGGATACTTACTTTCCTGCTGGTCACGGACTTCGCAAAGATCCGGCGCCTGCTCTACATTCAGTCAGCTTCGGTGGCGATCATATGCGTCGTCTCGATCATTCTCGCTCACGGCCAGGGGAGATTGGAGGGAGTAATTGGGGGTATCTATTCCAACTCCAACGATCTCGCGTTTGCGATCGTTCTAACCCTGCCGATCTGCCTAGCTTTTCTTTTGACGGCGAAGGGGGTGTTGATCAGACTGTGCTGGACCGCTGCCATCCTGGTCATGGGACTGGCAGTATTTATGACCGCCTCCCGGGCGGGATTCATTTCCCTGGTGATTTCAGGGATCGTCTGTCTCTGGCACTTCGGAGTGAAAGGACGACGCCTCTACCTCATCGTGGCCAGCGTCTTGGTGCTCATCATTTTGCTGGTCGTCGCCGGACGTCCTCTTGCGGACCGTCTCGCCGCCATGAACGGCCGAGTGGACACGCAGGAAGAGGGCAGAGCCTACGGATCGTACGAGGAACGAAAGTATCTGATTAACAAGGCGATCGTAGGCATCGAGCACTACCCGATCCTGGGGATAGGCGTGCGTAATTTCGAGACCTATTCGGGTGTCTGGAGAGAGGTACACATGACCTACCTGCAAATCGCGGTCGAGGGCGGCGTCCCTTCACTGATCCTCTACCTCCTGTTTCTGGCTAGTGCTTTTCGCAATCTCCGGAAGGTACGTCGCAGCCTCGATTTGGATGCTCAAACCAAGTTATTTGTGGGCGGGCTGCACGCTTCCATGATTGGCTTCGTGATCGGGGCGCTGTTTGCACCCGTGGCTTATCAGTTCTTTCCTTATTTTTATGTTGCCTATGCGTCAGTTATGGCAGAGATCATCAAGGAACGGGAAGCGGTTCCGGTGCCTTCTGCGGCTGCGACAGACTGGCGCAGCCGGTATCGGATGGTGCGTGCCCGCGAAAGGAAATCGGATGACTTTACCCTTGTCCAATGACGGCTGTCGATGCCGCTGGGCCTATGAGGTGCGTCTTACCAAGTGCAATGAGCAGAGAGAGAAACCGGACTACGGAGAGCGGGGCCAGGGAATCCTCCATGCAGCAGGTAGCTGCGCGGGAGCGCAGGCCTGACCTGGTGCGCAAACTCTCCTATGCGCGATGGCTGCCGCGTTATGCCTGGCAAAGGCTTACGCGCCCCACGCCACGAGGCAAGGTCCATCTCGTCTTCACTCTTGCCGATCATTTCGAGCCGTCCATTGTGCCCGAGGACGGGCGGGCTCGCGCTCCCATCGCAGAGCAGGATCGCCGGGTGAACCGATGGTGCTCTGAATATCCTCACGCGGTCGAATCATGGCGCGACCATGAAGGGCGCCCCTTTGTACACACCTACTTCTATCCCGCCGAGCAGTACGACCGAGGTTTAGTCGACCGCCTGGCTGCGCATTGCCACCAAGGATGGGGCGAACTTGAAATTCACCTGCATCACGGAATGGACGGACCCGACTCCGCCGAAAATACACGCCGGCAGTTAGTGGAGTTTCGCGATGCTCTGGTCTTCCATCATGGCTCGCTGTCTTTCGTCGAAGGTTCCGACCAGGCCCGCTATGCATTCGTTCACGGAAATTTTGCGCTGGCGAATTCGGCTGGGGGCTATGCCTGCGGGGTCGATAACGAGATGGAGATTCTCGCCGATACCGGATGCTACGCCGATTTCACTTTGCCGACCGCGGCGTTCCATCCGGCGCAAATCGGCAAGGTGAACTCGCTCTACGAGTGCGGCCTTCCGCTGAGCGAAAAAGCCCCGCATCGTAAAGGCCGCGATCTGCATCTTAATCGTCCCTTGCAGACCTTTCCCATCATCGTACAGGGGCCGTTGGCGTTGGACTTTGACAAGCAGGCGCGCAACGGCATCGGGCGATTTGAGAATGCGGCCCTGACGGCGGCGAATCCTCCAAGCTTACGCCGGCTCAAGCGCTGGAAGCAGGCTGCAATTTCTGTTCAAGGAAGGCCGGACTGGCTCTTCATCAAGCTGCATTGTCACAGTATGGATCCCACGGGGGAAGAAGCTGTGCGGGGAGGGGCGATGCAACGATTCTTGGCCGATCTTGTGGAAGGGGCGCCTGCCCGGCGCGAGATCATTCATTTCGTTACCGCGCGCGAGATGGTGAATATTATTTGGGCTGCGTGCGACGGTCGCGAGGGAAATCCCGGGCAGTATCGTAACTACCGCCTGAAGCTGGCTGGCGAGTCGTCGGTTCAGGCCGGCAAGGGCGCGACTTCTCAATCGAGCAGGAGAGCATAAGCATGTGTGGGATCGCAGGCGTCGTAAACACGGCTGCCGGCCAGCGCATGGAAGCGGCTACGATTCACCGCATGTGCCAGGCGATCGTGCATCGCGGTCCGGATGACGAAGGAATCTTCGTCAAGGACGGAACCGGATTCGGGATGCGCCGCCTCAGCATCATCGATCTTTCCGGAGGCCACCAGCCGGTGTTCAACGAGGACCGGTCTGTCTGGGTGGTTTTCAACGGAGAAATTTACAACTACCCGCAGCTTCGTTCTGAGCTCCAAGCCCGAGGCCATCATCTGTCGACTCACAGTGACACCGAGGTGATTGTCCATCTGTATGAGGAGATGGGCCGGGATTGCGTCCATCAGTTGCGGGGCATGTTTGCATTCGCACTCTACGACGAACGCCGCCGCAAGGTGCTCATCGCGCGCGACCGGTTGGGGGAGAAGCCACTGCATTATGCGTTCGACGGCCAGCGACTGCTGTTTGCATCCGAAATCAAGTCTATCCTTGCCATAGCCCCAGAACTTGCCCAAGTCGATCGCCAGGCACTCAGGCAATACATGCAATTCGGATATATCCCCGATCCGGCGACCGCGTTTCTGGACATCAAGAAGCTTCCGCCCGGATACCTGCTTGAACTGGAGAACGGCAAGCTTTCGCTAAGCCAATACTGGGACCTTCCGGCGTACGGCACGCATGCGCCGGCGAGCGAAGAGGAGTGTTTGGAGCAACTGGAACAGCGATTGGGGGAAGCGGTAAAAATGCGGCTGATCGCCGATGTTCCACTGGGCGCTTTTTTGAGCGGAGGCGCAGACTCGTCGACGATTGTTGCGCTCATGGCTCGATTCAGTTCCGGACCGGTGAGAACTTTTTCGATCGGATTCCGGCAAAAGGATTTCGACGAAACTCGCTACGCGCGCCTGGTGGCTCAAAAATTTGGTACCGAGCATCATGAGTTGATTCTCGAGCCCGACGTCGTGAGCTCAGTCGAGACGCTGACGCAGTCTCTGGAAGAGCCGTTTGGCGACGCATCGGCGCTTCCGACTTATTACGTGTCGTGCCTGGCGCGGCAACACGTCACCGTTGCCTTGTCCGGAGACGCCGGCGACGAAATTTTTGCCGGCTATGACCGCTACCGCGTGTGTCTGCAGGATCGCGCTTTCCCCTGGATCCCGGCGGGGATGCGCCGACTGTATCGTGACCACATTCACCAACTGGTTCCTCGCCGTACGCCGGGTCGCAGCCTGAGTTACAGCATCGCGCTGCCATGGCAGGAACGTTATCTGGAGGATATTTCGCTACAGCCGCTGCAGCGTCAGATGGAGCTTCTTTCTGAAGACTTTATCCAGTCTGCTCCGGGAGAAGAGACTCCTTTCGATGGGTTCCGCGAATATCTGGAGCGAGCGCCTGCCAAGGATCCTTTAAGCCGTCTGCTTTACCTTGATTCCAAAACGTATTTGCCGGCAGACATTCTCACCAAGGTAGACCGGATGAGTATGTTGACCTCTCTGGAAGCGCGAGCGCCCCTGGTCGATCACGTTTTTCTCGAGTGGGCCACCGGACTCGCCGCGCGATGGAAGATGCGAGGCGGCGAGCAAAAATATATTTTCAGGAAACTGGCGGAGCGGGTCGGCGTGCCGCGAGAGACGTTGGATCGGCCCAAACAGGGCTTCGCTTTGCCGCTGGTTTACTGGACTCGTCATGAGCTGAAGGATCTGATTTTGACCGTTCTGCTCGATCCCCGCAGCCTGCAGCGGGGATATGTCAATCCGCCAGGCGTGCGACGGTTGCTGGACGAGCACTTTCGCGGGCGGCGAAATCATGCCGGCCGAATCTGGCGGCTTCTGATGTTTGAGCTGTGGCACCGGAATTATCTTGAAAAACTGCCCGTAGAGGATTCGATGAGCGCGGCCGAGAGCGCAATTCCTGTGAGTGGCGATTCGGTATGAACCCCCCGGCTACGCAATGGACTGGACTCGATTCTGAAGTATCCGGCGATCCCGATTGCCCCCAGGGTACCGTCGACCGGACCAACTCCCCGTCGGTCTTTCTCATGACGAACAGCTTTGAGACCGGGGGCAGCGAGCGCCAGTTTGTAGATTTGGCGCGCGCTTTGCAACCCAGCAAGTACCGGGTCAACCTGGGTTGCCTGCAGGCCAACGGTCCCTTGCAGGCCAATCTTGGACCGGTCGAACATTTTGATCTTGGCGGCAGCCTCTATCGCCTGCAGTCGGTGCGAACACGGTACCGACTGGCGGGCTATCTGCGACGGACTAAGGTTGCGGTGGCACACGCGTTTGATTTCTACACCAACCTGGCGTTGATTCCAGCCGCGAAGGTGGCTCGGACGCCGGTCGTAATTGGAAGCCAGCGCCAGTTGGGCGATCTGCTTTCGCCGAATCAACGCCGCGCTCAGTTGGCGATGTTTCGTTGGGCGGATTGCGTAATCTGTAATTCTCGAGCTGCGGCGGAACGCCTGATTCAACAGGGCCTGCGGCCGGAGCGGGCGGTGATCATCGGCAATGGACTGTCGCCAGCCGCGTTCGCCGAGACGGCCCCGATCGCACCACGGAGGCCGGGCGTTTTCCGCGTGGGCATGATCGCGCGCATGAATGCGCGCTCCAAGAATCACCAAATTCTGTTGGAAGTCACGGCGCGCCTGCGGAATCGTCTGCCGAACTTTGAAGTCGTTTTGGTGGGGGCTGGTCCGCTGCGGCCGGAACTGGAGCGCCACGCGAAGGATTTAGGAATTAGCGACCGGGTGCAGTTTCTGGGAGAGCGGCGCGATATCCCAGCCATCTTGGCTTCCTTGGATATAACGGTGTTGCCCTCCGCTTCGGAAAGCCTCTCCAATGCCATCCTTGAATCGATGGCTGCCGGTGTGCCGGTGATCGCGAATCAGGTGGGCGGTAATCTCGAACTTATTTCCCCGGACAGGGGAATTCTGATTCCACCGAACGATGTGAAGGCCCTGGAAGCGGCTCTGCAACAGATGGCCCAGGACGTGGCGATGCGGGAGGCCTTGGGCCGGCACGCGAGAAGATTTGCGCAGGAAAATTTCACCATCGAACAGATGCGCGGCAAGCATGAGAACCTCTATGCCGAATTGTTGGAGCGAAAAGGCTGGCGTTCTGGAGCATTACCTGCCCGCGTTCGGAGAGCGTCTGGTCACAAGCCGCTGCGCGTGACGATCGTGGCGGCCTCGCTGCGCTACGTAGGAGGCCAGTCGGTGCAGGCCGATTTGCTCGAGAGAAGTTGGGATGGCGATCCCGACGTTCATGCAGAACTCCTACCCATCGATCCTCGGTTCCCGCGTGGTCTCAAATGGGTGGAAGGGATTCCAGGCCTGCGGACAGTTGTGCGGGAACCCTTGTATTTGCTGGCTCTTTGGCGCGGTTTGAAAAATGCGGACATCGCCCACATTTTTTCCGCATCCTATTGGTCGTTTTTATTAGCGCCTGTTCCGGCCTGGTGGATGGCAGTTCTGCGAAATAAGAAGGTGCTGCTGCACTATCACAGCGGGGAAGCTCGCGATCACCTGCGTCGGTTCCGTACCACTCGACCGATGCTCGCCAGAATGGGCTTGCTGGTGGTCCCTTCCGGCTACCTGGTCGATGTTTTTGAGGAGTTCGGGCTGAAGGCGAGAGTGATCCCCAACATCGTGGACTTATCGCTGTTACGCTTCCAAGCGCGCAGGCCGCTTCGTCCGCACCTGGTTTGTACGCGAGGATTTCATCCCTACTACCGGGTCGACTTAGTGGTGCAAGCGTTCGCACAGGTGCAGAGAGTTTTTCCGGAGGCGAGCCTGGACCTGGCCGGGGCCGGGCCAGTGGAAGGACAGATTCGCGATTTGGTTCATCAGCTAAAACTTTCCGGGGTGAGATTCCTGGGAGCGGTTCCAAGGGGTGAAATCGGCAAAGTGTACGACGAGGCAGACATTTTTGTGAACGCCTCAAGCCTGGACAACATGCCGGTTTCGGTGCTCGAAGCTTTCGCCTCGGGCACGCTGGTCGTGAGCACCGCTCCCGAAGGGATGCACTACCTAGTCGATCATGAACGCACGGGACTGTTGTCGCCACCGGGCGAGGCCGCGCCGCTCGCGGAGAACATCCTGCGATTGCTGAGAGATGAAGAACTAAGCTCCCGTCTCGCCGCTAACGCTTACGAAGAATCCAGTCGCTACCGGTGGACGGCAGTGCGCGGGCGCTGGTTAGCTGTCTATCGCACACTCATGCGCGAGCACCAGAGTGCAACCGGAAAAAGTGAAAGTAGATCAGAACAAGGATATTGAAGCCATCGTGAAAACATCGGCCGACATGGCGACTGTTACGGGTAACGAATTCGTCTCGGCGAAGAGGAACAAGGCGCCCGTATTTGTGTTGGGCTGTCCGCGATCAGGGACTACGGTTCTTTATCACATGCTGCTCTCGGCGGGGGACTTCGCGGTTTATCGGGCAGAATCCAACGTCTTCAATCTGCTGGTGCCGCGGTTCCGCGGAATGCGTTCTACAGCGGACCGGCGAAAGCTTTTGGAAACCTGGCTGAGAAGCAAGCTCTTTCGAGTATCAGGATTAGATGCTCGTGAAATCAGCGACAAGATCATGGCCGAGTGCCGAGGGGGAGGAGATTTCCTGCGAATCGTGATGGAGGAAGTGGCGCGCCAGCAGGGAACTGGACGTTGGGCAGACTGCACCCCGGACCATCTGCTGTACATGGAGGAGATCAAGCGCCAGATACCGGATGCGCTCTTCATCCACATTATTCGCGATGGCCGCGATGTCGCCCTTTCCTATGTCCAGCAAGGTTGGTCCTATCCTCTGCCGTGGGATCGTGACGAGCGCCTTGGAGTCGCCGGATTATATTGGGAGTGGGTTGTGCGCAAAGGGCAAGAGCAAGGGCGACGTCTCGGGGCGGACTACCAGGAAGTGCGCTTCGAAGAGTTGATCATGAACCGACGGCAGACCTTGTCGCGCCTTGGCGCCTTCATCGAGCATGACCTTGACTACGAGAGGATTCAATGCGCAGGAATCGGATCCGTCAGCCAACCGAATACTTCCTTTGCTGCCGCACCCGAAGAGGATTTCCATCCTATTGGCCGATGGAAGACGAAAATGTCTGGGGGGCAGACTGCTGCCTTTGAAGAGCTGGTTGGCGATTTTCTCCAGGAACTCCGATATTTTCCCGGTTCGGAAGCAGGGCGAAGGATGAGCCTTCGCGCGTCACGACTGCGAACAACTTATCGGACGATTTTCGAGGCCAAATACTGGATGAAAGCCACTCCTCTGGGCCGGTTTGTGGGCTTGGAGCCTCTTGAGATCGAGCGGAAAGCTGTGGGCTGAGAGTGCGAAAATTCTTTCCCCGGCAAGAGAGTGGCGGTTATTGCCCAGGAACCCGATTCACCTAAGCAAACCAATCAGATCGTGGTGATGCCCGTATTGAGAGTATCGAAGTAGAAAAGTATCGAAGTAGATCAGAAGGTGAGCTTTCTCCGCTATAACGGGAGCTTAACCAGGCGCTGACCTCAAAGGGACCGGGATTCGAGTCCTTGAAAGCAGTCTTGGTCCGAGAATTTCCGCGTATCCCCAGCCAGCAAAACACGCAAGAACCAAGTCTATGCCTACCCTGAAACGGAGATCGGACCAGTAGAGGACGGCTGCGATGGACAAGAGATTCAGGATGACCAAAAGGGCCAGCAGCACACGCCCAGACTCGATCCGCCGGAGCGAGACAACCAAGCCGAGGAGTCCCGCGGGGAACAGCAGCAGCCAGTAAAGGAATAGTACGATTCTTTCATGTCGACCCTGGCTTCCCCTGGGATCGTAGGGGAGCAAGGTCGTCCAGAATCTGCGGAACGCTAGCTTCGCATAAGCAGCCGGGTGGTCGGATACGAACTGCAACGCCATGCGCTGGGAGAGACGATCGCTACGCACCGCAGCAGGGATACGAGAATTCGCGGTTTCGCCTTGCCCCTGGGCTCGCCTTTGCTCGTCGACAGATGGACACGGACCTTCCGCCCAGTAGGGAACGAACAGGCCCTCCGAAGCGACGCACGAGTTATTGCCCTCGACGAAGTCTTCTCCAACGATGCTGGCGACGGGCACGAAGACCCCAAAGCGAACATAGTTGCGTATCGTCCACGGCGCCACCACGGCAACCGTAATTAGCGCGATGATGCCGTATCCCATCCAGTAGCTTAGCGTTCGCGGCGCTGCAATCAGCACAACCGCTCCCATCGCGATCAGCAGGAGCAGACCATTCTCGCGCGTGAGCATGCAGAGACCGATCATAGTGCCACAGAGGATCGCCCACCGCACTCCCTGCGTTTGCAACCAAACCAAGAACGCCCAGATAGCCGCGGCAAAGAAGAAGAAGAACAAGTCTTCGTTATATGGCTGTGAAGCGGCATTCACGAGGATGGGATGAAACGCCGCGGCGATACCGGCGAACCATGCCGCACCGGGCCTCCGGAAGACGAGCAAGGAAATCAAACTCATAAGCCCGGTCAATAGTCCGCCAAAGAGCGCCTGGAGTGGAAAAAAGAGTTTGAATGAAAAGCCGGAAATCGCGAACGTTGCCGCGAGAAAGAACTCATATAGAGGAGCTTTGAATAATGCTTCCTGTCCCGCGTAGCGGACGATTCTTCCGGTTGCAAGCGGAGCCTGGTCGACGATGTAGCCCTTGCCTGAGAGCAAAGCGTCCGCGATGAGAACGTGATACAGAGCGTCGGCGTTCCAATTATTGATGAAGGCGCGGCCCGAAAGATTGGCCAGAGTGTTTCGATAGCGCACCACGCCATAGCCGATCCTGAGCCCGAAACCGAGGATCACCAAAATCAGAAAGATGGACTTGGGACAATTGAATCGACTCAATCGGAATTTCCTTTTTGGGTTCGAAAAATTGGAACCATAGTACACCAGCTGCCCGCCGCCCAACGATTTGCTGCCTTTGTTCGGAACCAACGTCTTGGCGAACTTTTATTGGCTTCTACGAATGATCAAGTGATTATTGTTGTGACGCTTGAATGAATCTGGCAATTCTACCAGTACAAGTTCATGATTAGGGAATCTTGTCGGGTAGGTGGTTGCCAATTCGTCGAGCCATCTCCCAATCTCTCTTTCTTTGCAATATCCTCGATCACGTAAATGCCGCCAGGGCGGAGATTTTGGATTGATCCAGCTACAGAAAGAGACCTGCCTTCGAAGGTTTGCATACCGTCCTCTATGATCACGTCCATGCCACTCCGCAACACGGGTTGCGCCCAGAGTTGCTTATGGCGTCTGCGTCCAGTTGATCGCAGTAGAAGGTCTGATGCGATCCTCCTCGAACAAAACACTGCGATCGATGTCGGCACCGTACTAGCGCTCTGGGAAAGAGCTCGCTCCATCCACGCAAAGATGCTCCCGGTATCCCGTCTCGCTCCATGTTCGCGGCGAACCTTGGTTTGTTAGTACCTAACCCAAGTTCGAAAATCCGCAACGGCCGCGAAGTTTTCCAAAGAGCACAGAGTAAACCGGTGTGTCATTGTGCTAGCCTCCAACCCCTTGCGGGGAGGGATACCGAAAGGCGCCGGAACACGCGCGCGACCAGCTCGCTTTAGACCAGGGTGCGGCTTCCCCGGCAAAGACGGTATGACCCGTACGGGCGAGCGATCTGGCGCTGGCCACCGCTTGATTCTGATTTCCATCCAGCACCAGGATATTCATGGTTACCCGGCAGTGCGAGAATTGTGCCGGTCTCCCGCCGTTCCGCGACTGACCTCCTGCAATACTTCGGCGAAGAGCCGTTCGATGTTTACCCAATCGAACTGTGCGGCGAGCTTAGCGGCAGCCACTTCGTACCGTCGGCGCAGAACAGAGTCCCGCAGTAGGAGAGTGATGGCCTGAATTTGGGTTGTGGAATCGTCGGCGAGCACCAGGTCACGCTCGTTCTCCACTGCGAGCCCCTCGGCTCCGATCGTAGTTGAAACGAGGGCCTTGCCCATCGCCATCGCCTCAAAGATCTTCAACCGCGTTCCGCCCCCGATGCGCAGCGGTACCACCACCAGTGTCGCATCTCGCAGGTAGTCACCCACGGAAGGCACTGTTCCGGTAACCTCGACGAAAGAGGACGCAAGGTTTTGGACCCGGGAGTGCGGGTTTCGGCCCACAATCTGGAAGACTGCCGAAGGAAACTCGGCGCGAACTCCGGGAAAAATCTTCTGACAAAAATAGGCGACCGCATCAATGTTAGGTTCCCAATCCATGGAACCGGTGAAGACGATGCGCGGTGGGTTCGCTGACGCTGGCGGTGCCACGCTATATTTTTGCGTGTCAACCCCGGTGGGGACAACCGTGATGGGGCAGTTCGGGTCCATCGCTAGCATCTGCTGACGATCATGTTCTGAGACGGCGATAACGTGATGGAACTTGCGGAGCGTGCGGCGCTCGTATCGCGACATTTTCTCGGCTTCCAGCCGATAGGCAAAACGCTTTGCTGGATTCGCTTCCGTCGACGCCCTGCGCTGCCAAAGCACGGATTCCACATTGTGCTGGAAAAGAACGGTGGGCGTGTCAAGGTTCTCCGGGAAGTTCCGCGATGCCGCGAGAAAATCGCAGACCGCTACATCGAATTTGTTTTCCCGCAGCCACGAGGCCACGACCCGTTGTACGGCAGCGTGCGTGAATTTACTCACGGCAAATGGAGCCGGTTGAAACAGGCGGCCAAGGTAATTCAGCATTTGCTTAGCCACGCTCCCGTCCAGAGCAGCGGTATAGATGGTTTGCGCTCCGGGCAATTCGCGGTGGATTTCGGCTTCGTAGGTGGAATCGCGCTGTCCGCCGTAATACGTAAGCAGCGTGACTTCATGGTTGCGGGCAAGGTGCCGCAGAATGTTGTAGGAACGGATCTTCCCCCCGGTATCCACCGGAAGCAACTTGCCCGCTTTGACCCAGAGAACTCGCAAATGTTTACCAGCAAATCCCTTCGTAGTCGGGGGCCGCGAGCCGGCGGGCCGATTCTAGATTCACCAGGTCGAGCACGATGTGAGGACCGTAATGCGGCTGCAGTTGATCTCGGGAGATTCCGCGCGTCTCGATAGCAACCACCTCAGCATTCTTCAGCATTTGTCCGAGGTCATTCTCCCAGGAGCGATCCAACGTGCGGGATCGCCTGCTCGATGTGCTGCCGATTGGAACCAATGAGCCGCCCCAAAGACACGTTGTCATCCTCAATTTTTAATGGCGCATCCTTCCCGCAGCAGATACTGGACCAGTTGGAGTTGCGGGCTCTCCCGGAGATCATCGGGCAGCCTTGAAGCTCAGCCCCAGGATCGCGACATTCCTCTTGCCGGTATCGAACACCATCCCGATGGTTCGTTTCGGTGCTTGTCGTTGCTCGGCAGGATGGCGTCGAACAGAGGCAGGCTGAGATCCAGCTCTTTGGCGCGATAGTTCAGCGCGCGCACCTCTTGGGCAGACAAGACCCGCCAAAGCCGAAGCCCGGCTTCAGATACGTGGATGAAATGTTGAGCTTCGTGTCGGCGGTTAAAATCTCGATCACAGCTTGCGCGTCGACGCCTAGTTCCTTCGCCAGAGTGCCGACTTCGCTGGAGAAAGAAACCTTCGTCGCATGCCATGCATTGCAAACGTACTTCACCATTTCAGGCGGAGCGAAACGAGGTTTCGGACATTCTCCCCACCACCAGGCATAAAGTTCACGCAGCATAGAGTTCACGCAGCAGGGCGGCTTTCTCCGCGGCGGCGGCGGCGCCGATGATAGTCATCGCCGGTTCCAGAAAATCGGCGACCGCGGTGCCTTCGCGCATGAACTCAGGGTTCACGCACACGGTAAAATCCTTTCCCAGGCGCTTGCCGCTAGGCCGTTCCAGCGTCGGGATGACGATGCTCTCGGCGGTTCCCGGCAGCACAGTGCGGCGCACTACAACCAGGCTTCCTCGCTTGCTCATAAGCTCCTATCGGTCGCGTACTCGGTTGCAAGTTTGAGCATAGCGGTTGTGAATCACGCGAGGAAAGACAAATACATGATACTAACCTAGAGGCTTAGAGGCCAGCGATTCCGCAACCCAGAAACCCAGAATTTGCAGCCAAGATAACCACCTGATTCGATTTCGTTCTGATCCTCCGCCTTTGGCAGGAGCAAATTTGCATTCATTTTTCGATTGCTTCGCGGGTTCGTATCTTGCATATGTACGTTATATAAGGAATAGAATTACCTTTATACGAACGGTGACTTATATGAACGATGACTTTCATCGTGCCAAGCTCTCCGCTGCCGAGCGAAACTTTCGCTCCCAGTTTGCTCGCCTCGCCACTCAATCGCTGGTTTCTCCGCGGCTCCTTGTCCGAGCGCTTGGGCAAGTGCGGTAAACCCAATTGCTGCTGCACCCGCGGCGAACTTCACAAGTCTTTGTACCTGGTGCAGAGCCAGGGCGGAAAGCTGCGCCAGATCTGTGTGCCGCAGGCTTGGCAGGAGCGTGCACGGCAGGCCGTCACTGACTATCACGAAATGCAGGAACTGATCGAAGAGGTTTCGGAACTGGAGTGGAAACGTCTTAAAGAAAGGAATCGTTAATCCGCCGCCTCATCAGCTACGGCGAAAAGATCTTCTGCCTCCTGGCCTACAACCTCTTCCATACCTTCTTCGCGCCAAACCTGAAAGCCGCGGCTCGCAACGACGAGAGCCAAGTTCTCTGGGCCCGTTTGATGACGGCTGAGTTTCTGCACGAAATGGTTTCCATCAACCGTTCACCCTGACCATCCTTGCCGTCTTCGGGGTCGGCCCTCTGCTCCGAGCCTCCGCCTGACCTTACCTTTTCCCTCAGGCGAGCATCGGCATGCCTCCAGGCCAGATCTGTGCCCTCAAAACGTCATGCGAATCTCCCCAACCATCTCATCAACACCCAAATCCATCAGAACAGTCGGCTACAGGTCTTCGCAGCCTCTCGGTTGCGGAATCGTTGGCTAGAAGCCCCTAGAGGCTTCGCTTCTGTGGACTAAGATGGTAATGCGCTCTATTCGCTTCCAATGAGCAAATTGCTGCACAAAAAGTGCATATTGATTGCTGCCTACCTGTACTATCGGTTGTGCAAGTTCTCTCCAGGAACTCTCCGTCCGAAACTCTCCATCATAGTTTTAAGCCGCGTCAGCAACTTCGATGATTTCCAACCCTAACTGAGCGGCTTTTCGCTTTGGGATGGACGACCTGCTGTTTGCGGTGTTGGGCCTCATATAACTCGGCTCCTTTATCTACATATTTCATTCCGTAACGCAGCATGCAGCAGCATGCGGTAGAGGAGCCGGGCGAGTTTGGCGGCCATCGCCTTGGTCGCCACCGGAGGCCCCAGCCGAGTCCGAAGTCGGCGAACTGCGCCCCTAGACAGGTGTCGCTCGCCCGTAAAGTAGTGGCTGCCATCCTTAGGCGCGCGGTTGTTGGTGGGCGTGCGACCTTTCCCAGTGACTCTGCCCCCACTGGTTTTGTTGTCTGGAGCCAGCTTGAGCTAGGAAACAAAATGGTTCTCGGTCTGCCACTTGCTCATATCCCATCCTACTTCGCTGACAACCGTCATCGCCACCGTTACATCGATGCCATCGATCTGGGTCAGGGCCGGATTCATTCCCGATATCAATGCCCGAATCATCGGGATGTATCACCTCCAGACTGAGATCTGCGCTCTGCATTTGGCGCATCATCTGTCGCCGTTGCTTGCGGTTCATCTCGTCCCACTCGCACGGCGTCGCTTTGCCACTGGTTTTTTTCTTGTCTTTTGGTTTTTCCGGTTTCTTTTTGCTCTTTGGTCTTTCATGCTAACCTTCTCGGGTTGAATTCAACCTGGCCCGGCCCGGGCGGCGAAACTTATACAATCTCTCCATCGCGGTCTGGGTCTTGATCCTTATTCAGGACAATCCCGCCACGATCTTTTCAATCGCCACTACCGGAGCCATGCTAATGTTCGGGCAGAAACGCTCCAAAGAGATTGCGGCCTTAGCTGCCGAGCAGGCTGTGCCCAAGATTCTAGTGCTGTACCACCATTCAAATCATGCGGGACTCTAGAGACTCTGAAGGAGTTCCTGGCTCATACAACCACCCCCAAAGGGGGTGGCCGGTGCTAATGTTGGAATGGCATGAAACTTAGAAACGGGCGAGAGATCAGGGACCGGCTGGCGAGGATGGATCGAACGGAACTCCGGGACCGCCTTCGACAAGAGTTCGCCAAGCGCCAGGACGGATTGCTCTCGCGCCTGGGCTACGGTTTTGCGCGAGACTCACGCACTCCAGGCCGCATCCAAGCTGGCAAATTTTTCTTCGGCGCTGATGCCATCGATTCTATCCTAAAGCTGTTGCGGCAGCGCTTTCCTGCGCAAGTCGAGGAAATCGTCAGCCGGGCGGACAGAATTTGCCGGCACCGCTTCGACCTGCTCGGCTACGAAAACCTCGATTATGGAAACCCGATCGACTGGCATTTGGACGCCGTTCACGGCAAGCGCGCGCCGAAGAGGAGTTTTCACAAAGTTCAATATCTGTCTTTTGCCGAAGTGGGCGACAGCAAAGTCACCTGGGAACTGAATCGCCACCAATATCTGGTGACGTTGGCGAAGGCATCCCGATTGACCGGTGATCGCCGCTACGCCGATGAGATTTTGCGGCACTGGCGGCAATGGCAATCCCAGAACCCTTATCCCGTCGGAACCAACTGGGCGAGCAGCCTGGAAGTGTCCTTCCGCTGCCTCTCCTGGCTATGGACATATCATTTGCTGCAGGGTTCGCCGCAGATACCTGATTTCCGCGAGGAGTGGCTGCACAGCTTGGCGCTACATGGACGGCATATTGAACGGTATCTCTCCACCTACTTCTCTCCCAACACGCATTTGCTGGGGGAGGGCGTGGGACTGCTTTTCCTGGGAGTGCTGTGTCCGGAGTTGGCTGCATCAGACCGCTGGAAGGCGCTGGGCTGGGAGATTGTACTCCGAGAAGCGGAACGCCAAGTTCAGGCGGACGGATTTCATTTCGAACAGTCGACGTATTATCACGTGTACGCGCTCGATTTTTTCCTGCACTCTACTATTCTCGCAACATTGAACAATATTCCCGTTCCCCCTAGCCTGGAAAACACACTGGAAAAGATGTTGACTGCTCTGTGTTTGCTTAGCCGGGCCGGGCCACCCCCCCGGTTTGGGGACGATGATGGCGGCAGGCTTTTCGATTCCCGCCGCAATCGCAGCGAACATCTGCTGGATCCACTGGCGACGGGCGCAATTCTTTTCGATCGCGGCGACTACAAGTTTGCCGCGTCCGATCTGCGGGAGGAAACTATCTGGCTGCTCGGGGTTGAAGGAGTGCAGCGTTGGGACAATCTGGAATCGACTCGACCTACGATGCACTCGGCGGCCTTGTCATCGGCCGGATTCTATCTGCTCCCGGCGCCCCAACCGGCAACGCAACTCGTGCTGCACGCCGGTCCCCAGGGAACCCAGAGCGGCGGACACAGCCATTCCGACGCTTTGAACGTATGCCTGCAGAGCCACGGTCGCTCCCTTCTGCTGGATCCCGGGACGTATGAGTATGTCGGTGAGGGTGGTGATCGAGACCGCTTCCGTAGCACCGAAATGCACAATACAGTCAGGGTGGATCGGGCGAACCAGGCCGAGACTGCAACCCCTTTTTCCTGGAAGAGGCTGACCCAAGCGAAAGCCGAGCAATGGATACAGGGTAAGAGTTTCGACCTGGTGGTCGCCAGTCATGACGGGTATCAGCGGCTGGATTCACCGGTGATGCATCGCCGCTGTGTGCTGTCGTTGAAAAATGGTGTGTACTTGATACGCGACGTCGTCGAAGGGCAAGGGGAGCATCAACTGGATATTTCCTGGCATTTGGGCCAGGACCTTCAGCTGTTAAAAGAGAATGTATTCCGGGCGAAAGGGGCTTCGCAGGGCATGGCGCTCCTTCCTGCGCAGGGGCATCGGTGGGCGGAGCAGGTCCGCAAGGACGACTGGTCCCCGGTGTACGGTCAGAAATCTCCGACGACCGTGCTTAACTTCAGCACGACCGCGACCGTTCCGCAGGAATTCGCGGTGCTGCTAGTAACATTGGAAGAAGCCCATCGAGGTCAGGGATCTTTCACGCGATCGGTGGCGCAGAAACCCGAGTCTCCGGTCGGCGCGTACCGCTATTCGTCAGAAGACGCGGAGTACGCGTTCTGCTTCGCGGAGCCCGGAAAACCGTGGCGGCAGGGAGTAGTTTCGAGCGACGCTGGATTTGTCTGCTGGAGCCAAAAGCCGGGCAAGCTCCTGATCCTTTGCAACGGCAGCTATGCCGTAGTCGAAGGCGGGCTGGAGTTGCGCTTCGGGCGGCAAGTTTCATGGGGTGAGGTTATTCTGGAGCGAGGCAGACGAACGGTGTTCTCGTCCGATCCTGAAGCGGAGCTGAAAGAAGCTGTTGCCTCAGATACCGCTTCACGGCATCCTTAGGTCGGAGATCGGATTCAAACCTATATGTGCGGAATTTGCGGTATTTTTTTCTCCGACCGGAATTGGCGCGTGCAGGCCGACGTGCTGGCGGGCATGAACCGGCAGATCGTGCACCGCGGTCCCGACGACGGCGGGTTTTTGGTCGAGGAAAATGTCGGCTTGGCCATGCGGCGGCTCAGCATTATTGACGTCAAGTCCGGGCACCAGCCGCTGGCCAACGAGAACCAGGATGTCTGGATTGTCTTCAACGGAGAGATCTACAACCACGTCGAGTTGCGGGCCGCACTGGAGGCCCGCGGGCACCGCTATCGCACCCACAGCGATACCGAGACCCTCGTTCACCTCTATGAAGAGTACGGCCACGATTGCGTAAAGCACTTGCGCGGCATGTTTGCCTTTGCGATCTGGGATCGTCGCAAGCGCGTCCTTTTCGCCGCGCGCGATCGTCTCGGCATCAAGCCCTTCTACTACAGATGGGATGGCCGCGCGTTTCTGTTTGGCTCGGAGATCAAGGCCATCCTCGCCTATCCCGGAGTCGTGGCCGAGTTCAATCCTGGCACGCTGTCGGAATATCTGGCCTTCGGTTACCTTACCGGAGCCGAGACGATGTTCGCGGGAATCCGCAAGCTGATGCCGGGACATATCCTGGAGCTGGCCGAGCAGGGCGAGCCCAGCATTGAGCGGTATTGGGATCTCTCGACGGAAGTGGATCAGGAGATTCATCCTCGTAAATGCTACGTTAAAACCTACCGGGAACTGCTCGAAGGCGCAGTTTCGTCGCACCTGATGAGCGACGTCCCCCTCGGCGTGTTCTTGAGCGGGGGCCTGGATTCGAGTGCAGTTGCAGCGCTGACGAAAAAAGCTTGCGGCGACCGCATTCAGACATTTTCTGTCGGCTACGGTGAAAGGGCATTCAGCGAGCTTGGTTACGCGCGCGAAGTGGCCGAGCATATCGGATCGGAACACCACGAAGTGAGTTTGAGCCGTGACGAGTTTTTCGCCAGCTTGCCTCGGCTGATTTGGCATGAGGATGAGCCAATCGCGTGGCCCTCCAGCGTAGCGCTCTATTTCGTTGCACGCCTTGCGCGCGAGAAGGTCACGGTCGTGTTAACGGGTGAGGGAAGCGACGAAACCCTCGCCGGCTATACCCGCTACGCCTGGACTCTGCTGAACTCGCGAATGGATCGGGCATATCGCTCCCTCACGCCCGAGGCTCTACGCCGACTCGTTCGCGCGGGTATCCAGGCCGGACCGCTGAGTGCTTCTCTTCATCGCAAGCTGCAGCATACGTTTCTGGTGCGCGACGGGAACTCGTGGGCATCCTTCTACTTCGACAATTTCTTTTCCGCGTTTGCGGCCTCTGAGCAGTCCGGGTTGCTCACTCCGGAAACGCTGGCCGCCGCAGGCGACGCTTACGCAGGCTCCATGCAGGCGTGGGACCGGTCACACGGAGATCTGTTGCATCGCCTGCTCTATACCGATATCAACAGCTACCTCATCGAATTGTTAATGAAGCAGGACCAGATGAGCATGGCGGCATCTGTTGAGAGCCGTGTGCCGTTTCTCGATCATGTGCTGGTGGAGTTCACGGCGAAAATCCCGGCCCAGTATTCCATTGCAGGGATGGCGGGCAAGTTCATCCTGAAACAGGCGGTAGAAGATCTGCTGCCCAAATCGATCGTGCATCGCAAGAAAATGGGGTTCCCGACTCCCTGGGAGTATTGGCTCGCAGGGCCGCAATTGGATGATCTGGAGCTCCTGTTGTTGGAAGCGAGAAGCACAGAGCGCCGGCTCTTCCGACCAGAAGCTGTCAAGCGACTCTTTGCGGAGCACCGTACCAAGCTTCGGGATCACGGCAACCGGATCTGGCGCCTCATCAATCTGGAAATCTGGCATCGGGTCATGATCGATGGGGAACCTGCGGAGAGCGCTGCCGCACACCTCAGTTCCTCAAGGCAGGTTACTCTGAGTTGAAGAAGTAGTCAGGTTCTCTACTCGACGCCCGCGGTCGCCGAATTGATTGCATCAACATCCGCTCCCGGGTCCTTACCATCTATTCCTTTGCCCTTGTACGGGCTTGAGGGCTGCAGGTGATAGTCTCCGCCATTCCCGCCGCTGTAGTTGACGAATCGGACGGAGCTGGCACTGGAGGGAAAGAAATTTCGGGGCGGCCACGCACTGGAGGGATAGGCAGTGGGCTCTCCCATCAGCACATTGCCGGCGAATGTGTAAGGCTTGAAGCAGGCATCGAAGGTCGTCAGCGGTTTATCGAAAAATGCGCAGTTCCTCGGTCCGCCGCCGGTCGACCATACCGGGTACTTACCCATGCTGAGGATGTTATTGGTGAAGACAAAATTCTTTATCGGCCCATTGGTTTCAACCATGTTGCCAATACTGAGCATCGTGGACGACGGGAAAGCGGTCGCGTGATTGATGGTCACGTTCTGGAGGAGGGGGGCGCCTGCACCCCCAGAGAGCTGTGCAAAAAGATTTGCACCATTGTATTTCTTACCGTCCATGTCGTCGATCAGGAGGTCGTGGATGTTGTAGCGCTGCCCATCGAGTTGAGCGCCGCCATTGTCGGACAAGGCGTTGGCGATCTGTAGTCCAGCTCCGACATGGCGAACGAGGTTGTAGCGGACGGTCACATCCGTGGCCTGGCAAACCGGGCAGAGATTGCCCCCGTTCGCACCGGCCTGATTTTTCGGCGTCAGCAGGATGGCAAAGCCCGATTGCGAGAATCCGCCCCAAGAGTAGTCCATGATGTTGCCCTCAACCAGAACGCGCTGTGCGTTTTTCAGTTCGAGGAGATTTTTGACGATGAATGGATTCCCG
>DATBYA010000114.1:0-2524 GCA_036514015.1 Candidatus Sulfotelmatobacter sp. | reverse complement strand
ATGCTTGTTCTGGGCATGGCTAATCCTCGTGGTGCTCCCCACCGAAACGATTGTGCCGCTAGTGAAAACCTAAAGCTAAAAAAGTCAATTCCGGGCACCTACACGGAAGAAGCCACAAGGAAGAATGTCGAAGGGACAGTAGTTCTGTGTTTGACAATCGATGGACACGGTAAGGTCACGGATGTCAGTCCGATTAGTGGGCCACAGGAGCTTTTGCAATTCTCCATGAATGCCGCACGGCAGTGGGAGTTTGAAGCGCCTCTAAAAGCGCCCGCACACACGCAAGTTGAAATGACGTACAGCTTGACGAAGGCTTGCTCCGAAAGAAATGGGATGGACTACGGCGACATCATTACAACGATAGTGCCGACCGAAGAGCATGAAGGCGACCTGAAAATTCTTGGCAAGCTGGCCCAACCGTCGCCTCCGTATCCTGAGGCAGCCAGAGCCGAGCGGCGTCGAGGGCAGCTTTACCTTTCCATTGTTGTGAATCAAGACGGGAGCGTCTCGGACGTCCAAATCACGAAGCCTCTTGACGAACTCCTCGATAAGCCCGCAGTTGAAACAGTTCGCACTTGGAGATTCAAGGTTTCTCCTGACGGGAAGCCAACCAGATTCTCTGTGACGTTGAGTTTCCGCATTCCATGCTTAGACGGTGGGCGATATTGACGCTTAGTGCCTGGTAAACTTACCAGGAGTTAGCAAGCCCGCGCCTGACGTGTTTCCGAACCTATTTGAGCACGAGTCGACTTTTCGGAGCGGCCATTATTTCTTTAACCGAGAAATCTCGAACGCCCATCCGATGCGTTATATCGTCGCGGACGAGGAGACGGACGCTCGATGCGTTAGCGGGGAGCTCAACCGTGTCTGAGTACGTGAATGGTCCATCGCCCGTGATGGGCAAGTGAGACTCATCTCGGGTTACCTCAAGCTGCACAATCTCTTGATCGAGCCGGTTGCCATCGTTTGAGAAACTGGCAATCACGATCGAGATCTCCGCCTGCCGATCGCCGTTTGGCAAAGTAGCCCAGGAAATCTCGTCGCTGTCGATCTGCAAAGCGAATTCGGCGGGCTGAGGTTCATTGATGAACCCAAGCGCGTGCGCGTCAAAATGAATGTCCTTACTCAACGTTCGGCTCTCAATGGCATGAATAAGATCGGGGGCGAGCTGAGTATTCGTCTGTCCCTGACGGTATGAAATCGAATACGGAGGAACCGCATTGAATGAACCAACGGCGAGATAGCCGGCCCCGTATTCCAATCGAACTGGCTTATGCTTACTTAGTGCAGAATCCGTCAAACGGACTTGTAGCTCGTGCCATTGTCCGTCCTTAGAGCGAGGCATCACTGCCAACGTGTAGCGAGACCTCAGGGTGTCGAGAACGCTGCTCATTGCCTTTACATAATCTTCGTGCTGAACATGCACCACATGTCCGCCAGACTCAGTGCTGACGATATGAATTGATGAGTCCCGCCTTTCAGAATTCGAGCCTGTAAAATCTTCCGACTCCGCGGTAATTTGATAGAGCACGGCTTCTTTGTACAGCAGCCTCCTGGCTAAAACATCCGTTTCGTCCTTCGGGATAGCAAAGCTACCGTCGTACAAGAGCAGGATTACCGGGAGAGAAACGCGGTCGCGGCGGTTGTCGGCGACCAAATCCAACGTTCGTTGAAACGCTGCTTGCTCTTCGGGCTTAGCGGATTCTGTTGGATTCTGGTCAAGGATCGCATCAATGGCAGTCAGTGGCGCCTTGCGCTCGTGAGTCGGCGCAAGGTCAATCTTGGAGTCGCCGTTGTCGCACCAATGCGCCACTCCCACGGTGTCATTGCTATCGAGACCGTCCAGCATTGGTCCGAATAGTTGGCTTTTTCCAGCCATGAATCGTGATCCGTGCTTAATTCCTTTGTGCTCTGAGCAGCTCAAAAGGAACCAAATGGTGATCGGCCGTCGCTCATGAGAGGTTCCGCCTTCAAACAGAACCGTGGTGGCGGGGTGGCCGTCGTCGAAGACCAGGAAGTCGTGATAGCTGAGGTCTGCGACGGGTGCACCGGTTTCTAGTTCCTGCACTGTCGCGTTTACAAGAATGAGACTCACTTGGACGGCGATCACCTGATTGTTCGAGGAAGGCGGAAGCTGAAAGAGGAATGCCAAGAACGCCACAGTTAAGGGGACCGCCGCTGTCCGGACAGCATGGTTTCGGAGCCAAGCGCGGTTCATACAACGCTTCCCCTCGTAGTGCGCCGCATTACGAGATTGTAAACTCAACAGAGGTGCCTACTCTAGCAAACTGGCCGGGGTGATACTCAGCTCCTGGTTAACGCATTAATCGTACATGTGGATTTCAGGTTTCCGATTACGTGAATGATCGAGCGGTTCGGCTCGTGCGCTCTCAGCGAATGGGACAAGGTGCAGCGGGCAAATCTGTCGGATTTAGAATGAGGGTGATCTTCAGATCGCAGATGTTTCCGTTTCGACATTCCAGTTCTATGGGTTGTTTGAATCCTCGGTGTGGCGAAGCCAACA
>DATBYA010000113.1:0-6746 GCA_036514015.1 Candidatus Sulfotelmatobacter sp. | reverse complement strand
GCTCAGACTGGGGTTCGATCCGTTGGAGGTAATGGTGACGCTGCCGGTGGCGGCGCCGGCCGCAGTGGGAGCAAATTTCACCGAAAACGAAGTGCTTTGGCCGGCGGTTAAGGTGACGGGCAAGGTTAGTCCGCTTAAGCTGAAGCCGGTGCCGCTCGCACTGGCAGCGGAGATGGTGAGGCTTGATCCGCCGGTGTTAGTGAGGGTCTCGGACAGAGTTGCGCTGCTGCCATCCTGAACGTTGCCGAAGGCGAGGCTAGTGGGGTTGGCGGTCAGAGTTCCCTGTGTCATTCCTGTGCCAGAGAGAGGAATGCTCAGGTTCGTATTTGATGCGGTGGAGGTGATGCTGACGCTGCCGCTGGCACCGCCGCCTGTCGTGGGACTAAACACGACTGAGAATGAAATGCTCTGCCCTGCGGTCAAGGTGACGGGCAAGGTGAGTCCACTCAAATTGTATCCAGTGCCGCTCGCACTCGCGGCGGAGATGGTGAGGCTCGATCCGCCGGTGTTGGTTAGCGTCTCGGACAAACTCGTGCTACTGCCGTCCTGAACGTTGCCGAACGAGAGGCTGGTGGGAGTGGCGGTGAGTTGACTAGAAGGTGTTCCGGTGCCCGTTCCCGTGAGGGCTACGGTCACTAGGTTCGAGTGGCGTTCTCCAAAGTTTCTGGAATACTCGAGAGCGATGGTGCCAGTGTAGGTGCCGTTCGATTGGGGCGCGAAGGCGGTGGTCAAGCTAGCGCTCTGGCCTGGGCGCAGCATCAATGGCATCCTGGGCCCGCTGATGCTGAAGCCGGTGCCTGTTACTGTCGCTTGGTAAATCATCAAATATCCGTCTCCGGTGTTGCTCATACTCAGGGTTTCTGACCCAGTGCTGCCCACCTGAACGCTACCGAAATTGAGGCTGGAGGGAGTAACGGCGAGTTGTCCGCCGGCAGCCGCGGCGAACAGAAAGACATTCAAGCAAACGAATCCGCAGCCCACAAAAGTGCGTGGGAGATAATGACGTTTCACTTCGCTTCTCCTATTCCGTGCGGGACACCGCACGGCGGGGGATGTGGAGCAGCTGCACGTAGTCCTGCGAGCAAAAATGTCCCGCGCAGGCGCGGTGCATATCGTTATTCTTCGACGAGCGAGAAGTTTTGGGCAGATGACGAACGATCAGGACGACGCGGTCCAGCCGCGAGTGACCGAGTGTCCTTCGGTACAGGTAATCGACAGGCTAGTGGCCGGTCTGAGCAGGGTTGAAAATCGTAGGAACTGCTAACTTGCTATTGCAGGCCAGACGAACGATAAAGTATATCCGGCGCACATATGCTCTCGCAGGCGCGCGCGGCTGGTGCATTTCGTTTTTACATCCTTGCTTTGAAATCACAGAAGCACCGCGTGGATTCACGCTTCACGAATGGCTGGCAAAGGCGGCTAAATTGGAAGTTCATGTGCGGGAATATTTAGTGCCCGCCGAAGCCTTTACGATCTCTGGCGCGCGCCTTGCCCTAATGCTGCCAATCTGGGTATGGTTACGGAGTGAAATTTCCAAGATGCAGTGGCATCCTGTTGCACTTGACTTCTCTTCCCGGACGCTTCGGCATCGGTGATATGGGCCCGTGCGCCTACGAATTCGCCGACTTTCTCTTCGCCGCCGGGCAGAAGCTATGGCAAGTGTTGCCCCTGAATCCCACCGGGTATGGCGATTCTCCCTATCAGTGCTTTTCTGCTTTTGCCGGCAACCCGATGTTGCTTAGTCTTGAACGGCTGCGGGAGCAGGGTTTGCTCGAGGAGTCAGACCTGCGAGGGGCTCATGCGCCGTTTCCCGAAGATTTTGTCGACTACGGGCCGGTAATCGAATTCAAGATGACGGCGTTACGTCGGGGGGCAAAGGCTTTTTTCGCTGACAGCTCAGTCGCCGATCGCGAGGCCTTCGACCGTTTTTGCGGGAGTGCCAGTTCGTGGCTCGACGACTACGCACTCTTCATGGCGTGCAAAGATGCCCACCATGGAATCATGTGGACGTTATGGGACCCGCAGATTCGCAGGCGAGACGCGCGAGCGATGAGCGAATGGTCGAAGAGACTAGCGACCGAAGTGCGGGCCTATAAGTACTGGCAGTTTGAATTTTTTCAGCAGTGGGAACGTCTCAAGGATTATTGCGAGCAGCGCAGCATACGATTCATGGGCGACATTCCAATCTACGTTGCGCACGATAGCGCGGACGTTTGGGCTCATCCTGATCTGTTTGATCTCGATGATCAGGGCAGCCAAACCGTGGTCTCCGGCGTGCCGCCGGATTATTTCAGCGCTACGGGGCAGCTTTGGGGGAATCCTATTTATCGCTGGGATTTGCTCGCCGCAAATGGATACCAGTGGTGGATCGAGCGCTTTCGCGCCTCGCTCGCATCTTTCGATATGGTGCGGCTCGATCATTTTCGCGGCTTTGAATCTTATTGGGAGATTCCTGCCGGGGAAACGACTGCGATTCACGGGCGATGGGTGAAAGGGCCCGGAGCGGATCTTCTGTCGGCGCTGCAAAATGCATTAGGCGAACTGCCGATTGTGGCGGAGAATCTGGGCGTGATTACTCCGCCGGTGGAGAAGTTGCGGCAGCAGTTTGGTTTGCCGGGCATGAGTCTTTTGCAATTTGCATTTGGCACTGATCCGCAGGGGCCATCGTTTCGTCCGCATAATTACAGTCGCGATCTTGTCGCCTATACCGGCGGCCACGACAACGATACGACGGTGGGCTGGTGGGCGAGTTCGGGCGCTGGCGACAGCACACGCACGCCGGAGGATGTTCGCAAAGAGCACGAATTTGCGCGCGCGTATCTTGATTTTCGTGATGATTCCGAAATCAGCTGGGTGATGATTCGGGCGGTGATGTCGTCGGTTGCTGATGTGGCCATCGTCCCTTTGCAAGATGTGCTCGGCTTGGGGAGCGAGGCGCGCATGAATCTTCCCGGCAAGGTCGGTGGAAACTGGGAATGGCGTTATCGGCCGGGTGCATTGAGCGGGGAATTGAGTGCAAGGCTTCGATCGCTGGTCACGCTGTACGATCGGTAGAGAGGGATCGGTAGTAGGGAACTGCCGCGGCGGAAAAGTCGCTCGAAGAGAATTCACCTCGAGAATTTATGGAACAATGCGTCCACAACGCGCGAACTCAATATCCCCGTTGAAAATACACCGCTGGAGAGCGCACATCAGTTGCAGGTTTTTGGGAATACGCCGGCGGAGGCTGGGAATGGCAACGTACTTCTCTTATTGCCGGCCGATAGCCTTGCCGCTTTCAGCGTGCGCTAACGAATCAACGTAGTCCTCGGTGTCGTCGCCGTGTCATTCAGTTGGATTCCGTGGAAATTTCAGGTAGGGCAGGCGCACGTCGTCGATCACGACTTGATCGGCGCGGATATTCGAGGGCGCCTGAAAATCTGGCACGCCACACGGACCGCCTGATCCGCAAGCGGCATTCACTGCGCCCGCAGTGACGAAATCATCCTCATCGACGCCGTCTCCGCTGACGCCGAGGCCGCCAACCAGAACGCCATTTTGATAGAGCGGCAAGCTGCCGGGGAAAAAGACGACTCCGCTCATGTTGTTGGTGTTCGCGGAGCCGCCTTCCGATCCCTGCGTACAAGGGTTGGCGGTGTCGTAAAGATAGAGCGGGAAAAATGGCCCATCGCCCGAGCCGTCGATGCCCGGCGGAAACATGGGTTGCGCTGCGAAGCCGACGGTGCGATTCGTAACCGCCGTGCCGGTTGGCACGCCGGGCAAATCGCGCACTCCGGTGGTGCTGAACCAGATCACATTGCGAGCCTTGGTCGCCGCCACGTCGGCGCTGAATACGGTCCCATCGTGCATGCGATAGAGGCCGAGAAGCGTGCCGTCAAGATCCGAAACCGCAATCGTCATTTTCGTGCGCGAGTCCGGCGGCAGTCGAATGACGGCGCGGGTTATGTTTGCCGTTGCCACGGCATTCATGATGATTTCGTTGACGTCACTCTGCGAGAGCGCGGTACCTGCATTCGGACCGACCAGGTATCCTTCGGGCGGAAGCGTGCCGGCGGTCGCGGGTAGGCTGTACGACCCTGCGAAGGTACCGGTCGATGTGCCGGCCGGGGGCGTGGTTTGGTCCACGAAAGGCAGCGCAACGCCGCCGACGATCACGACGCCGGGCGGAGGAAGCTGAGACGGTGTCGGTAGCAAGCCTGAATTCATTGCCCCGGAGTAGGCGGCATATTCGGCAACCGTCAGCGACGTGCTCACCACACCGACTCCGCCGACTGCTCCGCCGTTAAACAAAGGCACGCCGCCGGGATTGACCGCTAGCGGGTTGCTGTCGTTGGTGTCGGCTTTGCCGGTAATGATACCCAGGCCGAAGCTGGAGCCGTCGATCGACAGAGACGGATTCAATCCCTGGCCCGGCAGGTAGTTTGTGCTTAGCGTGCATCCGCGATTGGTATTTTCGATGCCGTAGAGATCTCCGTTGGGAGTGCCGGCGATTCCGGGTGGAAAATGGACGCCGCTGATGAAGCGAACGGTGCGGGAAGAAAGCGGAGCCTGGTCATTGCTGAAAAAGGCTGCGGTGCGCGCCAGGCTGACGGCTAGTTCATCGGCGGGGACTGTCTGGCCGAAATTTCCAATTGAGGTCGTTGGGGCTCCCGGGGTTTCGAATACGGCGAGAATATTTCCGGCGCGGTCGGCAACCGCGACTACCATGGGAGCGTTCACCGAGGTTACCGCGTTTTGAACAACGTTGGTTACGTCGGCGATGCTGAGCGGGACTGCTGCGGGGGGTGGAGGGTCAGGCGAACTCGAAGACGAAGAGCCTCCGCCGCAAGACAAGGACAACAGCGCCGCTGCACAAAACACTAGAGAGAATGCCGAAAGCCTCACAGGAAAATGATTCTCCGTTACGGTCTTCATAACCTCGTGTTCATAATAGTGTTATGTTTTCGCGATGATTCATTATGACGGCGAGCGATGCAAAGTCAAGCAAGGCTTGCTCCCGAGTTGTGGTTGTGATAGGTGTTAGGCCCGATCGGATGTGGGTATCGATAGCAACTCCATTTCACAATGAAGATTGACCTGGCGAGAATGTCACTGTTGATGAAGGCGTGGACTTCTCGGTCGGCGCTTTTGTGTCTGCTCGTGCTTCACGTTGCAGCGTGGGGGCAAACGCAGCGCATCCCCGGCCACGCGCCCACCAACAGTACTTCGCTGCAAGGAACGGTGAGGGATCGGCGGACTCACTTGGGCGTCCCGGGAGTGAGGATCATACTGCTTCGGGCTGGTGCCTGGGTTCGCGAAAAAACGACGGATGCTGAGGGCATCTTCCGCTTCACTGACTTGCCGGCGGGAGGCTATGAGCTCAAGGCGGAGAAAGAAGGCTTTCAGACGCTCGATCTGCCCAGTTTTGAAATCAACGATGCGGAGGTGAAGGATCTGGAATTGGAGCCGACGGCTGGCGCGACAGCGGCGACTAAGGGACCTTCTGGAGTTCCGGGCTCTGCCGCTTCGCCACCTGCGCCACCATCTTCTCCGGCAAGCCCTTACCCTGGTCTGCTAAATCCTGGATTGCGAACGGCTGAAACGTCTTCTCCGGGGCCGCTGGGGATCGCTCCTGAGCAACTGCCACCGGACTCCGCAAATTTTGCGAAGGATCCCGATCGCTGGAACGTTCCGATGCCGGCGTGGGATCGCTATGGCAAGGGCGGCGAGTTCCCGTATACGAAGGGCCATTGGTACGATCCGTTCAATCGCAGCCGCCTCAAGGGAGACGAGCCGATCTTTGGTACGAAGTGGGGCCAGCGCTGGTTTTTTAATTTCACGGGGACGAGCATCACCGGGCTGGATGTGCGCCGCTTGCCGGTGCCGAGCGGTGTATCGGCGGAGCAGGGAGGTAGTTCGAACTTCTTCGGCCGCGGCGAGCAGGCGTTCGCCTCGCAGAGTTTTCGTCTCTCTTTTGATCTTTTCGAAGGCGACACGAGTTTTCGGCCCATTGCTTTCCGCATACGCTTTACGCCGGAATTCAATCTTAATTTCCTGCAAACTCGCGAGCGCGGACTGGTCAATGTTGACGTTCGCGATGGGACTAATCGCTTCGACACGCACACTGGTTTGCAGGAGGGATTTGTCGAGGCCAAAATTCACGACCTAAGCCCGAATTTTGATTTCGTTTCCGTGAGGGCGGGCATCCAGCAATTTGTCAGCGACTTTCGCGGATTTATTTTTGCCGAGGAGCAGCCCGGCGTGCGCATCTTCGGCAATCTTCGTTCGAACCGCATTAGCTACAACCTGGCTTGGTTTTATTTTCTGGAGAAGAACACGAACAGCGGATTGAATACCTTTCAGCCGAGACATCAGCAGGTTTACGTCGGGAATGTGTACATACAGGATTTCTTTGCCAAGGGTTACACCACGGAATTCAGTTTTCATTACAACCGCGATGATCCCTCAATTCACTACGACGATAATGGATTTCGGGTGCGTCCTGCGCCCGTCGGGTTGATTGAGCCGCATGGCATCCACGCTTACTACCTAGGGTGGGCCAGCAACGGGCATATCGGCCGCCTGAATGTTAGCCACGCGTTTTATCAGGCGCTGGGCCATGACACGCTGAATCCGATCGCCGGACGTCGGGTTGACATCGATGGAAGAATGGGGGCGCTCGAGTTGTCGGTGGATAAAGATTGGGTGCGCTTCCGGTCGTCGTTTTTCTACGCATCGGGCGATCCGAGCAATCAGTCGGATGCGAT
>DATBYA010000112.1:0-144622 GCA_036514015.1 Candidatus Sulfotelmatobacter sp. | reverse complement strand
TACTTTCAGCGTTTCCTCCGTTCTGGGCCTGCTCGTGCTGATGGGTGTCTCGGCGGAGACTGCGATCATCGACGTCTCCTACATCAACAAGCTCCGTCTCGAAGGGCAGAGCATCCGCCAGGCCACGCTCGATGGGTCACTCATCCGCCTCCGGCCGATCATGATGACAGCGCTGGTTGCCTGCCTGGGACTTCTGCCGGCGGCGCTCTCCACCGGCGTCGGCTCGGACTCACAAAAACCCTTTGCCATTGTCATTGTGGCGGGCCTCATCTCTCGCCTGTTTCTGGGCCGCATCGTGAGCCCGGTGCTCTACCAGATGGTGGCGCGCGACGGCGACGTGCTGCAGGTCTAGACGAAGCCCGCCGTAAGGCTGGAACGCTCATCCAATGTGTCGCGCAAGCTACTGACAGTCGCAGAAGCGTGTTGGTCGCCGTCGCAACTCGGGGCGTTGCGGCGTTTCAATCCATGTTGCGGGGCTTTTGGGGCCAGTCCGAAGGGCTATCGTGAGCGGGGTGTAGCGCCTTCTGACTTTCTCGTCGTCCGGCTCCCCGACATTACTTCCGTTACGGGGCACTCTTCCACCGGGCTGACTACAATCTAGTAGTTGCCACGACGACCAAAACTCCCGCCCCGAGGAGAATCACGTGTCTAACCCTGTAAGCGACGAACCCATCACCTGCGCTTCCTGTGAATATCGCTATCCTCGGAGTAGCGCAATTTGCCCGATGTGCGGGACCGCCGCAGCAACCGTTGAACCCATGCAGCCGCCCTCACCCGTTCCTAACGAATTCAGAGCCAATCACAAAACCCTCCAGTCGAGTCTCAATCGTCAACCAAGACCTCCCCATCCGGGGCTCAGAAGATTGATCCCCATCGTTGTTGTCTCGATCGTACTCATGGTGGTTTCAACGGTTCTTTACGAGGTTCACAAACGCAACCTTGCCAAAGAATCCGGATCAGCAGCCGAAATTACGGCCACATCGGGGCAGCCCAAGCTAGAAAACCCTGGTCACCGACACATCGTTCACAACCCAGTCAGGGGAGTTCAGCACGTCGTCGTGGAAAAGCTGGGAACCACGCAGACAACCAGCGCAGCGAAAGAAGATGATCCTGTCGAATTGTGGAAGGCGGTCAAGCGAGGAAGTGTGAGCGCGGAAGTCGCACTGGCCAACCTTTACTTGGAGGGAAAGTCAGTCTCCCAGAACTGTGAACAGGCGCACATGCTACTACAGACGGCATCGATGAAAGGCAGCCAAGCTGCCGATACTCTTCTGAAGGGCACTTATGCAGAACGATGCGAGTGATTGGCTCCGCTGGCTCTAAGCCGCCCCCTTCTTCCCCGCCCTCACCTTCGCCCACCTCGATACCTGCAAGGTCTGTGGGGATCAAGACTTTGTGCGACGAACATGACGCTGGCGGGCAAGAGGTAGTTGAAGATCATGGCTGGGTTAACACGCGAGCAACTTTGGCATGTATGCCAGCTGAAACCGGCGACTTTATCCGTATTGACAGACTGTTCGTCCGGCTGCAAGTGGTTCCACCCGCTTAGCGGACCTGCGTCCTGAGACCGGGGCGTGTGTGGCAACGCCCAGAGTCACCGTGCGGGGCTCCTGACATTCGAGCACCAGCGTTGTCCCGAAATCGAACGGGACTGACCGATGGCTCGCGCACTCTTAACATCCGTTTGATCGACACCGCGCGGGTCTCGCCCTTCTCCGCAACAGTCGTGAGCGCAAAACCTCTAGTTTCGTCAGCCTTACAATAGAGACATGACGATTTCGAGAGTCCGACCTGCGGGGGATGCAGATCGGAATGCGTTGGCACAGATGCGGGGGTTGCTGTGGCCAGACGCCCAGTTGGAACACCACCGCAGTGAACTCGACGATCTCCTAAGCAAGGGCAAGAACGGGACTCAGCCAATGGCACTTCTGGTCGCAGAAGACGACACTGGCGGACTGATTGGATTCCTCGAAGTTGGGCTGCGTTCTCATGCTGACGGGTGCGATCCCGCACGACCTGTCGGATTTGTGGAAGGCTGGTTCGTTCAAGAGGAGTTTCGCAATCGGGGCGTAGGCAAAGGATTGATGCGTTCGGCCGAGGACTGGTCCCGGGCCCAGGGCTGCCTTGAGATGGCGTCGGACGCATTGATCGATAACGTGGGATCGCAGCGAGCGCATGAAGCTTTGGGTTTCGACGTCGTGGACCGATGTGTGCACTTTCGCAAGGGGCTATAACGACGCGCCGATCGACAGGCGGATTAAGTTCTCGGCGATGCGACCCTGCCGAAAGGTTGGGTTCTTCTACGCTCCGTAGTTCGCCACAACTCGCGTCACTTTCCCACGCGCTGACAACTCCATGAACTCTGCCGTCCGCGTCCCTTTTTGGTTTGTGTAGTAGAGCACAACGCTGGTTACGCCCCAGAGCACGTCTTCAAGACGAAAGTCGAGTTCCGGGTAGGCTTCTAGCCCTCGCTGAAAATAGGCTCTCAAGTTTGCCTTTCCGACCACCTTGCCATCAGATGATCCCAATAGCCGGGCGGCAACGGGCGAAGTCAATTCGATTGCGTCCGCATAGTGTTCCATGATCGAGTCCAGATCGTGAGCGTTCCACGATGCGACCCAATGATTGGCCAGACTCCAAGCCTCGTCTCTCGTCACCGCCAGTGTTCTCCAGTTGCAGATTCACTATTTGAACTGATTTTACTATTCTGTTGTAGTAAGGAATCGGATGAAAGACCTCAGGGATCGAGTTGCTCTTGTGACGGGAGGCAGTCGCGGGATCGGAGCCGCCGTCGCTGTGGCGTTGGCTGGCGCTGGTGCCGAAGTTGCCGTTAACTACCGTGAGCGTGCCGACGCTGCGAAAGCTGTCTGCGGCAAAATCAGGAAAATCGGAAAGAAGACAATCGCGGTTCAGGCTGACGTGTCCATCGCCGTCGAAGTGAAGCGCATGGTCGCACAGGTTGAAGCGCAACTCGGTGCCATAGATATCCTCGTCAACAACGCGGCTATCGCTCGTCCGCGTAAATTGGAAGACATCACTGAAGCGGAATGGGACGAAGTGCTCACCGTCAATCTAAAGTCGGTGTTCTTGGTAACGCAGGCTGTGGTTGGCGGTATGCGAGAAAGAAAGAGGGGACGCATCATCAACCTGTCTTCAGTCGCTGCCCAGACGGGCGGGGCGGTGGGGGCACACTACGCCGCGTCCAAGGCGGGGATCATAGGGCTGACGCACTCCTGCGCTTCATCGCTCATTCGAGACGGAATCACCGTGAACGCCATTGCTCCCGCGCTGATTGAGACCGATATGGTGACCAGCAACCCCAACGCGAACCCGAATCTTATTCCGATGGGTCACTTCGGCTCAGTGGAGGACGTTGCCGCTGTCGCCGTCATGCTTGCCTTGAACGACTACATGACGGGGCAGACCATTTCCGTAAATGGCGGATGGTATATGAGTTAGATTCGCGAACATGCACAGCGGTAGGGTCGGCATTCTTAGTGGCTCGCCACTGGGCCTCAAGCGCCAACCAGCGATCGATTGTTTCGGGTCGGCAGAGGGTCTGATAGAAACGGGATATGCCCCACCAGGCAACAAATCTTTTTTCGTCTGGCAGCAGTCGCTATCCTCGCCACAATATGCGCCGGAGTGACCTTGGCAGAGACACCGGAAGAGATTGTTCAAGCGCCCACGGGCAAGCCACGTGATGGTGGACGGCAAGATCGGGCCGGGAGAATAGAGCGATGCGGCAGAAGCGGAAGTACCCGGTGGGGGCGCGGCTCTACATCAAACTTCGGGAGACTTCGTGTACGTCGCGGCGCAGTTTCCCGCAGGACGCTCCGCGGGTTCACCGACATCTACATAACGTCGGAAGAGGCGACATCTACGACCTGCACGCTTCGGCGAAGCTGGGCGAGCGGCGATTGGATGGCGACCAGTGGCTGGAGTGGAGCAACCAGGTGATCCCGCATATCCTGGCCCGCGCGCGCCGCCAATATTCAAGGCACTTCAAAGTATTGTCAAAGCAGACGTGATCGTTGCGCCTACTGGTAAGGTGCAATCCATCGAAGTCAAGGGCGGTCATCCAGTGCTAGCTCAAGCAGCCCGGGACGCGTTAAGGCAACGGAAGTGGGAATCTGCTGCTCACGAAACCCACAAGATTAATAGAGATTCGGTTTAAACCTTAATCCTGATCGGATTCGCTTTCCCCTTCAACGGGTCGGGTTGGTTAGATTTGGTATCTGTAGGGTACCCTACCGACAACCTTTAACATGGTAGTTAAACTAGTTTCGTCCCGATCCTATGACGCCTGAAGAGCGAGAACAGATGAATAGCCTTTGTGGTCGGATTGCTGTAGAGAAAGACCCAACGGTCTTCAATCAACTCGTGCGCCAACTCAACGACCTGTTGGAAAAGAAACACCACGATCTTTCGTCAGAACAGCAGGAGAACCCGAGCTAGACATGTCTACCCAGACCTTCGTTCTTTCTCCGAATTCTTCTGGGGCGTCACCAGCCGAATTTCTCGTGACTCTTGTTGCTTGGCACGTCTCTCCACCCGCAGCCGATTCTTCGCGTTGGCGAAGTCTGTGGCCGCAACAATGTTTCTGACGCGCTCCACGTGCTCACGGAGCGCTGTTTTGAGATCTGCGATGATCGAAATGTCGTCTTCGTCCGCCGTGATGCTTCGGGCGCAGAGTTCACGGATTCGATCTTCCAGCCTACGCATGGGGGGGACCATTAATAGGCTCATACAGATCCAATTATTGTTCGATACCCTACATCCTGTATTTTTGCCCGGGCGAAGAGAGCGTAAGAGCGGCGCGTGTCCGTGCTGAAACTCATCGCGCGGGTCTGGCCTTACGTCCTTCTCGCCGTTTCGTTGATCGGCCTCAGCTACTTGGCTTGGGCTGGTCGGTTCTGAACGGAGGTCACATGCCAAGGGCAAAGAGAAAGAGAAAGAACGCTGGTTCAAACCCTGCGAACGAGCCTCGCCGACAAGACCCAAAGTAGCTTTCTAGTACCGCTCAAGGAAATAGACCGCCTACTGCAAGAGAACCAGGACCAACTCAAAAGGTCCTTAACATCGTTATTCCTTCCGGTCACATCGACCGGCTTACTCCACCCTGACCCTAACGGCTTGGGTTAATGACGACGGGCAAGCAACACGTTGCGTGGCATTGCAGATCCCGATAGGGACAAAGGCCACGCGATGGAATTCGCAAACACTGACCCCCTGTCCAGGTCCATCCAAACGGCGCCCCAGCAGAGATGGGCGAATAACCTCTCAGTGCCGACGACTCCCGACAGGAGCGGCGAAGGAGACGATCCGTAGCGGCCAACGTCTCCAGCTACAGAAGCCCAGCAGCTTATCCAGAGAGTGGCAACTATAGAGCCTTCGCGAGAGGGCATCCTGTGATGATGTGCAGTCTGCTGGCTACTCTGCCTGCCTTTGAGCGTCGCCCGATGTGACGACGAAGTGACGCCTCCGGTGATGTGTACCGAGAGCGCTAAAGCCGCGAGGGACACGACTTTTCAGAGGAGTTCGTTAGAGCTATCGTCAAGGCCCGAGCCCGGCGACGGAGCCGCGTGAGCGTAGGATATCGAACATACAAAGTAAAGTAACTGTGCCGTGCTAGCCAGTGGCAGTCTCTTACACACCCACCGCCGCACCGCGTGCTGGGCGTCGGCCTCCCGTGCAATCTGACGATCTGCTGCCGGAGGTCACCATGACTATGTCGAATCGTCCAATCTGTGGTATTTGCAATAAACCTGTAACCCTTGAGACCAGTAAGGTAGATGAACTCGGGAAGGTCGTCCATGAGGGATGCTATCTGCTGAAGGTCAGTTTGCGACGGGCTACCAGTCCGCCTCAGCCCGGCCCGAACTAAGGTCGGTCCATACGGGATTGCGAGTATCGACGATGACAGCCAGTTCATGCTAACGTCCGTTTATTCTCCGCTCGGATTAAGGGTCCCCATCGTGGCAAAGGAAAAGCCCGAATCAGAACTAAAGCGACTCCGCAACGAGCAATACAAGACTCGGCAAGATGAGGTCTTTGGTGGACTGTCACCGGCGGAACGTACTGAATACAACAGGAAACGTAAGCGCATCAACGACCTGGAAATCGAACTTGCGGCGAGCGCGGGCGCAAAAAAAAGTACGCAGTCTGCGACGGCAGAGCAGAGACGCCAGTGGAACAGAAACTCCGAAACAGACACTCCCCAAGATAAGGCGCAACAGCCTTACCGCAACCGAGAAAAAGATTCGGGCGAACCGTTCCGCCGATCCGAGAAGGAAGGGAGAAGGGGAAAAGAACCCGACCGACGAAGAAAGTAGCTAGCAGCCCAGAATACTGCCCATCTATTCCTTGAACAGCAGCAGCCCGAAGATGGCCCATAGTGCGATGCGTTGTTCTAATCATCCGGCAGCGTTCTCACAGGAACCTTTTCAAGGCAGGCTATTGCAATTTCGCACACTCCGCTTTGGCTTCCTTTAGGATGGGGATGTCGGGGTCGGCGTCTTTCCAGAGGGTGAGGAAATCTTTGTAGGCGGCGAGCGCCCCGACTCGGGCGGCGTCGGCGTCCGCGCCCTGCGAGGTCTTCGCTTGCAGAGAGTTGGCACGAGCCACCCCCAGATGCGCCAACGCCCCCGTCCAGCAGTTCCAGACTATCCCACTGTGGTCGAGAATCTTCTGAAACTCCGCTGCCGCAGCACTGCCCTGTCTGGCTGCTAGGTATGCCTCTCCGCGTACATACACGGGATTGAGGCAGGAAGTATTGTTGCCCAACCCGATTTGCCCTAACTCGATGGGTGAAGCAGCCCGTAGGATACTTAGGGCAAGGGCCGGATTCTTTATATCCAGCGCCATTTGCGCCCGAATCGTTGGCAACCAGAGCGACTGCATCTGAGTGTCCAGCGGAGAGCGTTTCCCTAAGTCTTGGGCCATCGATTCGGATCGCGCCGAATCGCCTGCCATGGCAAACGCCAATGCGGCTTCGATCTGTGCACCCTGACTCGTCGGAGCCAGCCTTAAAGCCTCTGCCGCTGACTGTCGCGCTTCCGCAGCATTGCCATGAGCGGCTTCGCGCTGAGCAGCAATCGCGAGATAGATCGCCCCGCCTTCTTTGTTGTCCGCTCGCACGTCGTAATCCACAACCCGCTTGGTCAGTTCCCGCGCCTTGCTAATATGACCGATATAGGCCTCTGTATCCGATGTGAGCGCAAGTGCCCAGTTCTCGTAATCGGGCTTACCTGCCAACCACCGTTGCAGTTCTGCCATTGCTGCGGAGTCCGCCCCGAGAAAGGCAAGAGCATACCGAGCGCCGTAGAATGGAGCATCATCCATTTTTCGCGCCTCCGCGTCGTGGATGATCTGCCGCGCTTCGTCAAATCGCTGCAAGGCAAGGAGGTCAATACTGAGCATGAGGTACGGATAGATATGGTGGGGCACAAATCGAAGGCTTTGGCGTGTCACCTCCGCCGCCTCCTTATACCGTCCCTGACTCATGTACACACCACCCAGCATGACGTGGGGGCTCACGTCCATACTCTCAAATTCTTGGAGCCGAGGATAGCTCTCAACCACCTCTCGCAGTGCTCGCTCCGCCTTGTCCAATTCCCCAGTGATATCTCGGTAGTACCCCCCTTCAATCGTGAGCCTTTCCCGCTCGCTGGTGTGTTCGCGCAATTGGAATGCACGAGTCAGATACTCACGTCGGCGTTCCTCCTCCATCGACATCATCATAGAGATATTGCCTGCCATCCAATAAGCCATCGCAAAGTTTGGATCGAGTTGAATGGCACGTTCATAGTCTCCGCGGCTGTATGCCTTCAAGGCTTCGAGCGAGGACGTGGTAGCCTGTTCGAGCGGAACGTCAAACTTCTGCACTGTAGCCAGCGATTCACCCAGTTCGCCGCGCAACTTCGACGCCGCCTCGCCCAGCACATCCAGCACTTTCTCCTTAACCGCAGTCGTGACTTGTTCCTGAGCAAGCGTGTCTCCGCTCTGGCAATTGACCGCCTTAAGTCCCAGTACGTATTCGCTCCCCAGAGTTGCAATCGAGCCAGCGATATACGCTTTGCTTTGGGCACGCTGGCAAACCTCCCGTGTGACCTCGGATGTGAGTGGCGTGTTAGCAGGTCGCGTCATTAGCTTGAGAGTCGCACCAACCCTGTCGTCGGAAAGAAGGTTCAGGAACGGCGACTGTCGCAGGGCAATGCTAAGCGCAGTCTTCAGCGTGTCGTCGAAAAGCGCGTCTCCGGTCCTGTTAGCAAAATCGGCGAGAACAACCGTGTCCTTGTCGGTCAGTGGCTTGCTTCGATGCGATCGATAGTAGAGTCCGCCGGCCACGAGCAGGACGACGGTCAGAACGGGACAGGCAATTTTCCAGAGTTTCCCGCCTTGCAGAGCTTTGTGAAGAGCCACCGTGCCCGAGCTTGCCGCAGGACTGCGCCCACTCTCGAAGTCCCGCTTTTGCCGTTGCAGGTCGGCTCGCATCTCCGCCGCGCCCTGATAACGCAGGTTGCGGTCTTTCTCCAGAGCCTTGTTGATGATCCGTTCCAGTTCGGGCGATACGTCGGGATTCAGCCGCACGACGGACGTGGGAGCCGCGTCGAGAATTGCTTTGAAGATTACTCCCGAACTTTCCCCACGGAAAGGTAACGTCCCCGCTGCCGCCTCGTACAAAACCACGCCGAAGGAAAACAAATCGGTGCGCCCATCAAGTTCCTTGGCTCGCACCTGCTCCGGCGACATGTAAGCGACGGTGCCGAGGGTAGCGCCGGGACTGGTTAGTTGGGACTCCACGTCGATCGTCGTGGCGTTCGCGTCCGCACCCGGTCCCTGTCTGACAGAAGATTTTGCCAGCCCAAAGTCCAGAATCTTGGCGTGTCCGCGCTTAGTGACGAAAATGTTTGCTGGCTTGATGTCACGGTGGACGATGCCAGCAGAGTGAGCGGCGTCGAGCGCGTCGGCTATGTCGATGGCGATGGGGAGAAGAACTTCCGTTTCCAGAGGACGCCCTGCAATGCGATGCTTCAGCGTCAATCCATCCAGAAACTCCATGGCGATGAACGCCTGCCCGCCCTGCTCGCCAATGTCGTAAATCGTGCAGATATTAGGATGGTTCAGAGCCGAGGCTGCTTTAGCCTCACGCCGGAAACGCTCCAGAGCGTGACGGTCTTGGGCCACGTCTTCGGGCAAGAACTTCAATGCCACAAAACGGTCGAGTCGGGTGTCCTCAGCCTTGTAGACCACCCCCATCCCGCCGCCACCGAGTTTCTCCACGATTCGGTAATGCGAGATGATCTGCCCGATGAGTTGGGAGGGAGACACCATTGGCGGGAATCATAGGACTCTAACGCCACAGGGTCAATGAGCAGAGGAAACCTGGGAAACCTGTCAGAACTGTCCCGATGCACTGTTTTTCTTTGACTTGGAAATTGGTGGTCAAAAAGGGTGTCTGCGGCGACTTCATTTTCTCGCAGGAAGGTAACGACTCCCGCTACGCGGTTCGCGACAGTGCGGTCATCCTGTCCCTCTTTCTTCTGCGCTACGACGAATGCGGTGAGGTCAGTCTTGTCGATCTGGCCGAGATACTCTTTGGCGCAGGTCTTGCGGAATTCGTTCAGGATTAAGTTGTATGCCAGCCACGTCGTATGCACCCGCGTGGCGTCAACAGTGCTCAGGTAGGTCACCATCGCGTCGTCCACGTTGATACGCTTCGCTGGGGCAGATGCGACGGCAGGAAGTGCTGACAGTTATGCCGCTTCCTTGATGGCCCTCGCTGCGAGTGCGGCATTCAGGTTCGCTACGTCGAGGGTCTCCCACCTTCGCCTGCCATCGGCGGAATACCGCAGGCAAAAGACAGTGTTCTCAGGGTAAAGCTTCTTCTTGTTGGGTTTTCTGTAGGTGCGCTTGCCACCCACGGTCTCTCGAATCCACAAACTTCACTCTCATTCGTCGCCTCAGTTTCCCAATACTGGGAACCGAAGGAAAATGAGAATTTGGTAGCCACCGCTGGTAGCCACGACCCTAAGTTATTGTGTTTAAAGAACTGGCGGAGAGAGAGGGATTCGAACCCCCGATACCCGTAAAGGTATACACGCTTTCGAGGCGCGCGCCTTCAGCCACTCGGCCATCTCTCCGCGCCACTACTTTCATTTTCATTTTATCAGGGAAGCTGTTGGCCTCGAATTTCCTCGTCCATCGGTCGCAGTCTGCTACCTTCTTGCCAGGCGTGGAGAAGCTCCTGCGAAGCACCAGAAACGTAGGATGAAATACAATTTCGAGTCTGTTCGCGACCGTTAATTGTCCGGTGAACGGGCGTTGCCAACGGCTTTCGGGCATGCGGTTGCATCCCTGAGAACACGAGGGCTTGCAAGGGTTTGTGTACTTGATTTTCTTGCGTTGCCGCCGGTCACGCCGTGCAGATTGCCGGTGTAGCATCCTTACGTCAGAGCGAAGAGTTGGATCGACCGCAGGCGCAGAAACCTACAATCAGGGCAACGAGCTTCTTATTTGCACCCTTGTTGCACCCTTCAAAACTCTAAGCCGTTGACGTAGAATCGCTTACATGCGGATTGCGGGCCGCCTCGAAAACGGACATACCTTAACGGATATGGTGGGCTCACCCTCTCCGCCATATTTTTCAAGTCGTTCTTTGTCCCCCGTAAACACCCGTAATCAGACACGCTTGCAGACCCTCTGCACGCACCGTGGCAGACGTAAACCAACCTTCGTCAACCGTAGCGATGCAAAAAGGAATGAGCATGACCGGGTTTCTTGCTATTACACTCATTTTCGCAGGAATCTTAATGCCAGCTCCCGCCGTTCCCTCGTCTTCACCGACTGGCTTGCTGCTGGTCGCCAATAAGGGCGATCAGAGCCTCGGTCTGATTGACCCGGGCGCCGCACGGCAGTTTGCCACTGTCGCTGAGGGAGGCGATACCGGACATGAAGTTGCCGCATCTCCCGATGGCAAGCGGGCGTTCGTACCGATCTACGGCGACTCCGGAGTCGGGATGCCGGGCACGGACGGAAGCACCATGGCGGTGATCGATCTCGTCGAGCACAAACTAATCCAGACAATTGATTTTGGGCACGGTGTAAGGCCGCATTGCGCCGTCTTCGGCCCAAAAGACGGTCTACTCTATGTCACTAGCGAACTAGAAAAGTCTGTCACCGTCATCGATCCCCAGACTCTGAAGATTGTGGGGAGCGTTCCGACGGGGCAAGCCGAATCGCACATGCTGTCAATCAGCGCGGATGGACGCAAAGGTTACACCGCGAACGTGGGGCCGGGGACGGTGTCGGTGCTCGATCTCGCGGAGCGAAAAACTCTCGCCGTGATTGCCGTCGCGGGACACGTGCAGCGCATCTCGCTCTCCCCTGACGGGCACTGGGCGTTCACCTCCGACACAGAGAAGCCTCGGCTGGCGGTGATCGATATCGGAACGAATAAAAATAAAGTGGACCGCTGGATTGCACTGCCCGGCACCGGCTACGGCGCCGCTCCCACTCCGGATGGGCAATGGCTGCTGGTCGCGATCCCGAGTACGAATGAAGTTGCCGTGGTCGATATCGCGACCTTGCGGGTCGTAAGGTCGATTAAAGTTCCCTCTTCTCCTCAGGAGGTGCTGGTACGACCGGATGGGGGTGCCGCTTACGTCTCCTGCTCCGCCAGCCACCAGATCGCCGCGATCCAGATCAGCGATTGGAGCGTGAAGCTGATCGAAGCTGGGCGCGGAGCGGACGGTCTGGCGTGGGCAAAGTGATTTTTTACCGGCGGGCATAAATTGAATCGCCAAAGTTGATGGCAAAAAGTTGCGAACTGAAGGAAGCCGTCTAGGGATTTTCCTTTTGCCCGGCGGCAAACACCGTCCAGGGCCCTGCCTTCATATCCCGGAGTAACGGCTTCTGCCAGGCGAATTCCGGATGATGCTCTAGAAAATCGGCCGCCAGAAAATCCGCGCCACAGGGATGCCCCGCCCTCGCCACGAAGCTCATCTTCGCGGTCATGGCGCTGTCCGTCGCTTTGCCCTGCACCGCGCCGCCTGGATTGTAGGCCTCCCATCCCCACTCCTTCACGCCCCGGGACGATGCGTCCACATGCCCGCACAGCGCTCTCTCATTGGCCTGCTCTTTTTTCTCGAAGCTGTCGAAGTGGTCGGACAGAAACTGTTCCGCCATCGCAACGTCAATCTTGCCCTTGGCCTGCTTCATCACTTCCTCCCAGCGCGCATGCCGCGCATTGGGCGACGACGAAGCATCGTTGGCATCGAATGTTGTCTCCTCGCGAAGCACTTTCGGATCGCGCGCGAAATTCGAGCTCACGAAGTATCCGTCCTGGGTGCGCCACAGTGGCGTGTTCTTCAGTCCCAGCTCCAGATACGCGATCTCACCCGTCTTCCGATCGCCCATGAGCCAGTCGTTTGCGTAGCCGCCGTTGTTGCCTTCTTTGATAATGCGCACATAGTCATCAATGCTGTTGGCGTACTGCAGCGCCTTGCGCGAACGCATGAATTCCGGCTTGCCATTCGGATCCCACCCCTCAAACTGCGTGATCGTGGTTTCCGTAATCATCATGCCGGCGGAGTTCACGCCAAAATCGTCGTCGCTGGTAATCACACCCGGAAAACCGTCCATCAGAATCCGATTCCCGTGCTCCGGCTGAATATCGAAGATCACCACCCAGCGTTCGCCCGCCAGATAGCTCGTCCAATTGTTGTGCGCGATCACAATCTGATGATCTTTGGTCATGCGGCCCGTGGCAATGAACGCACTGCAATTGCCGGGAGCCGCCAGCTTCGGAGCCTTGGCCGACTTTTGCTGCTTGTTAAGCCAGGGCACGTAGTAGTCGGGCACCTCTTCAAACGCATTGAGCGCCACAATGTCGTACACGTCAAGATCGACACCGTGCGCCTTCACACCATCCGCAATGCCTTGCAGTTCCTGCTGGTATTCGGCGTCGATACGGGGCCAAAGCATCTGCCGAGCCGTGCTGCGGAAGAATTCCCAATCCCGCTGCGTCTGATGCACATCAAACATCTTGATCGCTTCAAACGCATCGGAAATTTCTGGCGCAAGCAGATAGCCGTGTTGAAATCCGACATCCGACGGCGAACCTTCGAGGTGAACGTAGGTCCATCCGCCCTGCTGAAAGCGGTAAGCCTTCTGCAGCCTGGAGTCAGACTGGCCAGAAGCGGCGTACGCCATCCCTGTCAAAGCCAATAGAAAGCCGAGCACGCTTTCCTTGCGTACAAGCATTTTGAACATGAGTTCCTTTCAAGATGTGGTCCGTCGAACCAACATTCTAGCCCGTCCCGGCCCTCGCCGAGTTCACGCGCTTTACCCCGGTTTTGGAAGGGCCGCTCTTCCACGGCAAAGCACGCGTTGGTGAGCTTTTTCCGCAACCTCTCAAGCCGAGCCCCTTGGCAATAACATTCTATGACGCAGCAGCTAGATGTCTGTCCGCTGCTCAGGATGGCGGCTCAGATACCAGCACGGCAGCCATCCCTCGTGTGGAAACACAGCCTGGACGCAAGTCTGAGCCTGGGGCGGATCGAAACTGAACGTTGTCTTTCCGTTCTTCTGCAGCACGGCATAGTAGTGATTCACCGTCACCGATCCGTACGCATTGCCAGTGGTCGCCGCCCGCACCCGGAAAACGGCATAGTCCAGAACATAGGCCAGAACGACTGCCCCAACCACAATACCGATCACGGCGACGAAGATTCGTCGCAACCGCACCCTAAGGCTTGGGGCAGATGACTGGGTCACGACGCCAGAGTATCACCCTGCCTGGCGAATGCGCCCCCGCCCCGCAGTCTCTCCGGTCTCTGCCCTCGTCCGGCCTCTCCGGTCTGTCCGGACTCGGCTCACGTTGACAACTCCCCCATCCGGCAGGCAAACTACCGCATTCGCCGGGAATCGCTTCTGGCGAGGGTCTGCTGCGGTCCAGGGGAGATTCCCCGCGCAGGTCTTATAATCGCTGTGACACTTCGTCCATGGCCATGACCGAGCAACGGGTCTCGTACACGCTCGACTCCTCGTTGGAGACGATCGACAATGCGGAGGAGAAGGCCACAATCCTTGCGACAGAGCTCGGTTTTGCCGACGACGAAGTCATGCAGATTTCTATGGCCGTGCGTGAAGGCGCGGTCAATGCGGTGTTGCACGGCAATGCCTATGCCCCCGACAAGAAAGTAACCCTCGCTTTTGAGCGCACCGGCAACGATCTGGTCATCACGATTCGCGATCAAGGCCCAGGGATGGATTTGAGCAAGATCCCCAACCCTTTGGCCCCGGAAAACCTGCTCAAAACCTCAGGACGGGGAATTTTTCTTATGCGCTCGTTTATGGATGTGGTCGAAATTCGTCCCTCCCCAACGGGCACCGAACTCAAACTAATCAAGCACGTCCACGGGCCATCCGCGGGCGGCAAGGAGGCTTCCCAGTGACCATGAAGGTTAGCAGTCGGCAGGTCGATGGAGTTACGATTGTGGATTGCAGCGGCCGCATCACTCTCGGCGAAGGCAGCGTCATTCTTCGCGATACGGTGCGCGATATCCTGGCCAAAGGCAACAAGAAGATTGTTCTCAACCTGCAGAACGTCAACTACATCGACAGCTCGGGAATCGGTGAACTGGTCAGCGCCTTCACCACCACCAAGAATCAGGGGGGCGAACTCAAGCTGTTGAACCTCACAAAAAAGGTGAACGATCTGCTTCAGATCACCAAGCTGTACACGGTCTTCGACGTGAAAGACGACGAAGCCGCCGCCGTGAAATCATTCAAGTAGAGTTTCACATTCTCTGTAAATACTTGCAGGCTCAGGGTGCCCCATTTCTCGCGCCTTTTGCGAGAAGTGGGGGAGTTTGCCCAGTCCCATTCCAGAACAAGCTGGGTATTCATTTCCTTTCCTTACCGACTTCGCAGACAGCCATCCGTAGACTCAGGACTTGTCACTTTTCAGCTCAGGAACCAGGTAGGACGGCCCGCCCCCGGCTGTCCGGCCAGAGGCTCTCCGACGCTGCCTCCTGGCAAGCGCAATTGTCCTGGCAACCATGGATTTGGCAGCCCACTCCACGGCTCCGACTGCTCACCCATCCACGAAGCGGGAAATCACCTAGGCGAAACCAAGTGCGGGACTGGCAAGATCCTCAAAGATAGAAGTTTCCGATGCGAATTCAACGGAGAGCTGAGAACTGTTTTTCTTACACCATCCCTTTCCTCAACTCCGTCAGCGAATACTTCGTCCCGCGCCACTCGATCCCGTCATTCCACAGAGTGAGAATCATCGACCGCAAAAGCGTATAGATGAACAGCGCCGTGCTCGCCGGATGCAGCAGGAAGTAATACGCCGGCACCGCCGACCGCCAAGAGATACCAACATAAATCGCAAACATCGACGCCAGCGCGATCGCGTAAGGCACCCGCGCCCAGCCATGTGCCAGAAAGATGCCGAGAAACGGCCCAAAATTCACGAATGCCAATGCGAACGCCGAAATCACCGTGCGCCAGCACTGAAACGACAGCACCGCAAAAAAATTCTTGGTCAGATTGTTGACCACGCCCATCGCTCCTTGGGCCCAGCGGATTGAAATCAAATCGCCGCCAAATACGTTGCGCTGCGCGAAACCGGCCCTCTTCACAACCTTTCCCAACTTCATATCGTCGAGCACTTCCATGCGCAGCGCCGCATAGGTTCCGACCGCGTCATAAGTCCGCCGCCGCACCAGGTTAAATGCACCCACTCCCATGTAATCGTCGGTGCTGGGATCGGCCACTTTCCACGGCCGATGCCCAAACATGAACATCGTCTGAAAAAAAGCGATCATCATGTACTCGCCCGGCCGCTTCATGATCATCCGCGGAAACAAGACTACGTGATCGGCGGACACAGACTCCGCATAAGCTAACGCGCGCCGCAGTGAATCTGGTTTGAAGAGCACGTCCGCATCGGTGAACAGCAGCCAGTCTCCCGTCGCCTGATTCGCCGCTGTCCACATGGCATGCGTTTTTCCCAGCCATCCCCCTGGCAGCTCCGTGTGATGGAGCACGCGAAAACTTCGAGACTTCGGGTGCCCCATTTCTCGTGCCTTTTGCGAGAAACCCTGCCCCGAGCTTGTCGCAAGCTGATGGTTTTTCTCCATCCTCTCCATAATCTGGCCCGTTGAGTCGGTCGAACGGTCATTCACCGCAATCACTTCATAATTGTCATAGTCGAGCGCCAGCAGCGTATTCAGCGCCTGCTCAATAATCTCTTCCTCATTGCGAGCCGGAACAATAATGGACACGAGAGGATTCCCGGCTGGCAAAACCGGATTCCGATCCCACTCCGGTTGGGAGACATCGGCCACGCTGGGCATGCCGAGCGCAGCATCCACAATGCGGGAAAACCATGACAACGCCAGAATCGTTCCCGCAATCCAATAAAAATAAACCATCCTGCTTACGTCTTCCCTACTGCGGCGGACGCACCGTCAAAGCGAACCGGCGGCGCAAACCTCATGCCATAAAACAGTATGGCTGAGGAAAGAGCGATGGCCACAACCGGTCCCAGAAACGCGAGCTGCAGCGAATATCGATCGGACAGGTAGCCAATCATCGATGCCGAAGGAACATCGCCCAACAAATGAAAAATGAAAATATTCACTGCGAGCGCCATCGGTCGAATATGTGCGCCGACCGAATTGATGATGGCCGCATTCAGTGGACCAGTGTTCAGCAACAGCAAGAATTCTGCCGCGAAGATTCCCGCTACCATCACATTTCCCTGGGTATAAAGCGCCACCCACATCGCTGGAATCCCCAGACCGAGGCTAACCGCCGAGACCAGATAGTGGGCGGCGGGCGTGCGCCGTAGTAAGTAATCCGAAAGCCACCCGCCAGCCAGCGACGCCACTAAGCCGTTTATCGCAATGCTGACCCCAAAAAGAATATTTGCCTGTCCCAAGGTATACCCGCGGGCACGATGCAGAAAAGTCGGCATCCAAACCTGCAGTCCGCCCAGAGCAAAGGTCATCATCGCCATACCGAATGTGGCCGTCAGAAACGCGGGATTCTTTGCCAGCCCTTTCAGTGTTTCCCGATCCGGCGTTTGCTTCTGGGGATCAAATTGGCCAATCGGAGGTTCGGGAATAAAAAGCAGCAAGAGCGCAAGCACAGCCCCAGGAGCGGCACCTACATAGAATGGCGTTCGCCATCCGAACGCCGGGCCCATCAATCCACCCAGAACATATCCGAGAGCCGTTCCAACAGGAATTGCCAGATAAAAAACGCCCATCACCCTCCCACGCTGATTTTCCGGAAACATATCCGCCACAAAAACCGGCGAGAGAATGACAAAACTGGCTTCGCCGATTCCCACCAGCGTGTGGCGAATAAGGAGGCCGTTAAAATCATGCGTGACGGCGGTAAGCAACGTAGCACCGCTCCAAACAAGCGCGCCCGCAATGATCACCGATTTTCGCGAGAAGCGTTCCGCCAACGGTCCCATGAACGGTGCCGCAAACATGTAGCAGAGAAAAAATACACTGGTCAGCATTCCAAACGCAGCGTCGCTGCGATGGAATTCTGCCTTGATCAGATCTTGCACCGCAAACAGCACGGAACGGTCGATGTAGTTAAACAAGTTCAGCGCTGTCAGCAGTGCCAATGCGGTCTTGGGATAGAGCTTCGTCTGGGACACAGATCGAGCGAATATAGCACGCCTAGCAGGAGCGATGCCGCAATGGGTTCAATGGGTGATAACGGTTGACATTATTATCGCATCCCGTTATCTCACGAAGTGATTAAGACGTTCGCCGACAAGTTGACGGCGGAGGTCTGGAGAACCGGTAAAACCCGCGGATCGCCTCCTGCCGGCGTCACCAAGCGAAAACTGGTTATGGTCGATGCTGGCGCCGTCTTGGACGATTTGAAAATTCCCCGGGAAACAAACTAGAAAGCTGAGGGGAAACCGGCAAGGGCAACATAGTATTCGCATCAACGACCAGTATCGAATTTGTTTGGTCTGGCGCGGTCACGATGCGTTCGAGGTCGAAATCACTGACCATCATTAGGATCTGGAAACAGAAGGATCTGGAAACAGAGTCATAAATCCACGCGAGGTGACCCTTATGGGACACGAAGATAATCAACGAAAAGGCGCGCCGCACTGGAGGGTTCACCCTGGAGAAATTCTGCGGGAGGAGTTTCTCAAGCCCCTCGGAATGTCTAGCTACGAGTTGGCGAAGCGCCTTCACGTTCCCTCACCCCGCGTCAACGACATCGTACTTGAGCGCCGTGGCATTAGCGCGGATACGGCCCTACGCCTGTTCCACTTTTTCGGAACGACCGAGCAATTTTGGCTGAATCTTCAAAGTGCCTACGAAGTGAGCCGGGTAATGGCGGAACAAGCCGCTGAGATAGAGCGCATCCAGCCCCGAGCGGCGTCCGCGTCTCGCTAGTGGGTCATTCAGAACGCTTTCGCCCCTTCGGTCTCGGCCACTTCGCCACAATCGTCGTCGCAATCCCGCCCCGCGGACGAAATTCCCCTCTCACTTCCGCCCACACCGGCTTCGCCCACTTCACCACATCCTCCATCACCTGGTTGACGACATTTTCCTGAAAAATCCCCAGATTGCGGTAGCACTGCAGATACTGCTTCAGCGACTTCAACTCCAGGCAGTGTTTATCCGGCATATATCGAATCGCCAACACTCCAAAATCGGGCAGCCCGGTCTTGGGACACACCGAAGTGAACTCCGGATCGTCCACCACAATCTGGTATCCAGGAAATTGGTTTGGCCAAGTCTCAATCTCGGGAAACTTCGTGTCCAGGCCAGCAGCGGCGTGCTCAGGCGTATAACGCGGCGATTTACGCATTCCGCTATTGTAGCGTTTGGGATTGGCGTGTTGGATCAAATCAAGGCTGCACCCGATGCCATGCTGCCCGCATCCAATCAGATACCATGTCAGAGCGTCTCCGGTACAGCCCCAGCCTCCGGAATGGTAGATTACTACTTACGGTTATTCCTGCCGCAGCCTGAAAGACGACTACCGGTTGGCATTGACGAACAATTCGAAAACGCCGTCCAGCCGGCGGTGGATTTGGCCCGCCTTCGCACTGCTGGCGATCCTGGCGCTGCTATATTCCTATCTTCACCAGACTCCTCTCAAAGTACGTGCCGCCACCGTCGAGCGCGGTCCGATTCGCAGCCTGGTCTCCACCAACGGCAAGATTGAGCCCCTGCAAAACTTCGAAGCGCACGCTCCCATCTCAACCACGGTAAAGCGCCTGCTGGTGAAGGAGGGCGACCATGTGCGCAAGGGCCAACTTCTGCTGCAACTCGACGACGCCGACATCCGCTCCCAGGCTGCCCGCGCCCAGGCGCAGGTCAAAACGGCCCAAGCCGATCAATCCGCTCTCACCACCGGAGGCACTCACGAAGAAGTACTGACGTTGAATTCACAACTGATCAAGGCTCGAAGTGCGCGGGATGCGGCCCAGCGCAATCTCGACGCATTCCACCGGCTGCAGCAGGAAGGGGCAGCGTCCCCGGGCGAAGTTCGCGTGGCAGAGGACACTCTGCAACGCGCTCAGGCCGACGTCACCCTGGCCGAGCAAAAACAGAAAGACCGCTACTCCGAACCAGAAACCGCGCGCATTCAGGCACAAGCGGCCGAAGCGCAGGCCGCGTACGATGCCGCGGAAGATGCTCTCCGCCAATCCAGCGTACGCGCCCCTTTCGAGGGCATGGTCTATTCCCTTCCCGTCAAGCAAGGAGCCTTCGTCCAGAACGGCGGGTTGCTACTGCAGGAGGCTGATCTTTCCCGCGTACTGGTTCGCGCATTTGTCGACGAACCTGACGTGGGCCGCCTGCACGTCGGAGAAAAAGTTGAAATCATTTGGGACGCGCTCCCCGGCCGCACCTGGACGGGTACCGTCAACAGTGTGCCTTCGACCGTGAGGTTGCTAGGCTCCAGAAATGTGGGCGAGACCACCTGTGTGGTCGACAATCACGATCTGCGCCTGCTGCCCAACTTCAACGTCGGCGTCACCATCGTGGTCGCCGAGCACAGCAATGTCCTGACCTTGCAGCGCGACGCTCTGCGCATCGACGAGAGCACGCCCTACGTTTATAAAATCGTCGATCACCACGTGATGCGCCAGCCGATTGAGTTTTCCTTGCAGAATCTGACTCGCGTCGAAATCACTTCCGGCCTCTCCGCCGGCGACATCGTAGCTTTGCCTGCCGAGGAATCCAAACCCCTCTTCAATGGCGCTGCCGTCAAGGTGGTTCCCTAGGAGAATGAGGGGGACAACTCAGTTCGATCGTCATTCTCGATTCGCGCGACTATTCCTTTCCGGCTTGCTCGCCGCCTTCTTGCTGCAACTCGCGCGGGCGGACACTTCTCCCCGGGATCTGCTCGCAGCCGGCAAAGTGGACGAAGCCATTCAGATTCTCGAACAGCAGACCAGCCAGTCTGCCACCGACGCCGAAGCCTACAACTTGCTCTGCCGCGCTTATTTCATGATGGACCAATGGGACCGCGGCATCATCGCCTGCGAACACGCCACCCAACTCGACCCTGCGAAAAGTCTTTATCATCTCTGGCTGGGTCGCATCTACGGGGAGAAGGCCGACCGCGCCGGATTCCTCTCCGCCGCAGGACTGGCCAAGAAAGTCCGCATCGAGTTCGAACGCGCCGTCGCACTCGATCCGAGGAATTGGGAAGCCCGCACCGATCTGGCTGAGTTTTATTTCGAAGCTCCGTCCATTGTGGGCGGCGGCAAAGACAAGGCCCGCGCCCAAGCCGACGCGACCTTGGCGCTTAATCCCGCGGTGGCACACGCGATCGCGGGCCGAATTGCGGAGAGGAGCAAAGACGCTACCGGCGCCGAACGCGAGTACCGGGCGGCGATTGAAACCAGTCGCGGAGCAGCGCAAGCCTGGCTGCACTTGGCCCAATTCCTGGCTCACGCCAATCGTCTCGACGAAATGGAACAGGCCTTGCGCACGATGGAGTCCCGCCCCCTCGACCGACCGGAATCGCTCATGGACGGCGCCAGCCTTTTGTGGCATACCCACCGCGACTTGCCTCTGGCCATTCGTCTGCTTCGTCGTTATCTTGCGTCTCCGGTCGAGGAAGGGCCGGCCTTCAAAGCACACGATCTGCTGGGTCAGTTGCTGGAACAACGGGGAGACCGCCAGGCCGCCGCCGAACAATTTCGCGCGGCTCTCGCCCTCTTTCACGGCTACGCTCGGGCTCAGGAAAACTTGAAGCGGGTCGAAGGTTGAAGCAACTTGGATTGCACTCCCAGGTCTTGAAGCTATCTCATACATGGTTTGGGGAAGGCACGGCTGCAGAGGTTCCGCTCGGAGACGCCATGAGGCGGGGCTTTGCACCACCTGAGGAACTCACAGTCTACCCTTTCAGTTCATTCTGAGAGGGCTTCGATGAGGATTTTCGTCTTCGTGGTGCTTCCGCTGACATTTAAAATCTCGCTGGCATGACTTGTTCGTGAAATCATTTCCACATCGCCCGGAAAAGCTCGTTCCGAAAGGGTCGCAATGAAAATCTTGTGCCGCGGTACCCTCACCGCAAAATGGACTCTGGCATTTTTTTTAATCCCCGCTTCCCTGCTTGCCCAATCCGTCTCTCTCAAGCGCGTGGTCGAGCTAGCTCTGACTCACGCCACCGGTGCCGCCATCGCGGCTGCCGACGAGCAGCAGGCCTCGGCCAACTATGAAGAACTGCGCAACAATTACATCCCTCAGCTCGCAACCGGAGCGGGTCTCGGCTATTCCTATGGCTTTCCCCTCGCCCTTGAGGGATCTGCGCCCTCTCTCTTCAACCTCACGGCACAATCCGCGCTGCTCAACCCGGCGTTGCGCGATTTCGTGCGTGCCGCCAAAGCCGACTCCGCCGTCGCTGCGTTGAAGATTAAAGATCAGCGCAACCAGATCATCCAGGATGCCGCCCTGAGCTATGCCGAACTCAGCAAATGGGAACTGCGCCTGGCCCGGCTCCAGGAAACTGAGGATGCCGCCGACAAAATGCAAACCTCAGTCACAGAGCGCGTGAAAGAAGGCATCGACAGCGAACTCGACGGCATCCGCGCTCGGCTCTCGGTTGCGCGCATCCGCCAGCGCATCGCCGAGGCGCAAGGCGGAGCCGACGTGCTCCGCGAACACCTTGCCAAACTCACGGGACTTCCCGCCGCGAATATTCAGACCGACCCCGAATCGATCCCCGCTCCGCCCGCCGCCGCAGGGAACCCAGCTGGACCCAACAAGACCGCGAACGAAGCGGCCACCTCCAGTCTCTCGGTGGAAGCCGCCGTCGAACACGCCCGCGCCCAATACTTGCGAGCTCAGGGAGAACACAGATCTCTTTGGCCCAGCATCGATTTCGCCGCGCAATACGCCTTGCTCTCAAGGTTCAACAACTTTCAGAACTACTACATCCCTTCCCGGCCCTGCACCACTTCCCTCGGCGAATTCCTGTGCGTCACCAGCAGCTTCCAGCAGAACAACGCAACCGTAGGCGTCAGTATCCGATTTCCGCTGCTCAACTTATCGCAGCGCGCCCGCGCCCGGGCCGCCGACGCCGACGCCGTGAAAGCGACCAAACAAGCCGATGCCGCTCGCAATCAGGTGTCGGAAGAAACCTTGCGTCTGCAACGGTCGGTCGCTCAGATGCAAGCCGCGCGCGAGGTTGCCCAACTGGAATACGAAATCGCTCAGAAGAATTTGACCGCCGTCCAGACCCGCATTGATGCCGGCACCGCCACGCTCCACGATCTCGACGACGCCAGTTCGCAAGCCAGCGAACGATTCATCATTCTCCAGGACGTCAGCTTCGAACTCGAGCGCAACGAACTCGGCGTCCTGCGCTCCACCGGAGATTTGGAAAAATGGGCTCTAGAGACGCCGTAGCCCGCGGAGCTGGGACCTACGCAGACTGGAAGGCGGAGCTCCAGGAAACCAGTACCGTGGCGGCTCCAAGAAAATAGCGCCCAAGGCCGCGAAACTGGCGCCGGAGGCGCTTCCAAAGATAGCCCAGCGCTCCAGCGCTGGATTCGCCGCAAGCACTCAGCGCGTCGCGGAAAGAACAACCGAAACGCGCGATCCCTACAACTCCCCTCGCAGCGTCTTCACCATTCCGCGAATCGCCTTCTCATTCCGCCGGTACCAGCGCCATTGCCCTTTCCTGGTCGCCTCGACCAGCCCGGCCTTCGTCAGTATCGCCATGTGATGCGAAATCGTCGGCTGCGAGAGCGGTACGCGTTCCTCAATGTCACCCGCACACAGGCTCACTCCCTCGGTTCTTCTCGGCGCCGACGCTTTGGCCTCCGCTTCGCCCTCCTTAAGAGCTTGAAGAATTCGACGCCGGGACGGGTCGGCAATGGCACGCAACGCACGATCGAGAGCGGCTTCGCTCAAGAACATCGGCATTGACTAGAAATAGCGCGGAAATCGATGAGTGTCAATATTAAGAGATCGTTGATAATCGTTGATAAGAGATCGTTGATCGTCTGCTCTGTTTGCCAAGCGGGAACCATGCTCCGCGTTTTGGTGTCCAATTCTCACATACCTGAAATGCGGATGACGGTAAGTTGTCGGCTCGGTTCGTCATCGCCCTGGGGTCCAACAGTTCCTGGGTCTTTTCGCCGGAATGAGGATCGGTGTGAGCACGTTTGATTTGGTTGGAACTTCGGCGCCAAGACCAGTCCCGCAATGGCTGCCCCCAATTGGCGGGCTGCTTGCCGCAACGCTTGTCGCCTGTTTTGCGTGCCGCTGGCCGGCAGTACATTCGCTTTCGCCGCGTGACTTGATTGGCGTAGCTCTAGGAAACGTCCTGGAGGTCTTTTTCGCAAATGTGGTAACCGTTTGGGCCCTTTACGCAATCGTGCCGCGCGCGAGAGGCATCAATGTTTGCCTCGATGTTCGCCTCAACGTTCGCCCTCTCATCCTACGCACCTCGCTGGCTGCACTCTGGTTAGCTCCTCTGGCGCTTTTCATTCGCGAGAATTCTCCATGGGCCATGGCCGCAGCCGTCGCGCTGGTGGCCAGCGTCGTGCAATCATTTCATTGGCTGTATCGAGCGAATCCGTACGAGGGCGCGCATGCCATTGAGGAGTCTCCGCTTCTCGCCGGGAACCGCGATCCACTCAGCGGGCCACAATCATCCCCCGGCTTGCGGCGACAGATCCTTGGAGTCGGCGCAGCTTTCTGCGCCCAAACCGGTGCACTAGCGGCCTTCGCCGGATATCCGTCCAGGGCCACGGTACTGATGGGCATCACTACCGCCTTCTGGACATGGTCTTTCGCGGGAGACGCGCCACCGGACGCCGGACAATATCGCTGGCCTTCGCATTCCTCGTCGCGCCCTCTGTTAATCCTCGCGCTGGCAATCCTTTTCACCGCAGCCGGGCTGATCCCCTATCTGCAACACTCGTACGGAATTCGTGGCTTGGGCGCTCCCTCCCGATACCACGCGCACCAGCGATACCCCCAAGGCGAACGGCGTGGGCAGCCAGATCCCGAGAAGAAGTCCGAAGGTTCGCTTCTTCCTGAGACCCAAGGTGATCCCGGGATCATTCTGGTTCCCGAGAAACTGACCCACATAAAGCTGCTAGCCCCGGTTCCCACCGTGGAAAACGGTCTGCTGAGGGACCACCGCAGTGCGAACCCCTTGGTAATTCCATTCGACGGCGTTTATTGGTTTTTCAAAGCGCCGGACCAGCATCCGCCGCGCACTTCCCGCCAGGCGCACGGTAGCCCCGAGATGCTCAACATCCGCTCCACCGACCGGCGTCCGTTGTCCATGGAAGCGCACGAGGATCTCGGCAACATGATCGAGCTTGGTTGTTGCAGCAGAATCCAGGTGGCAATTCGAAACGCCGACCACTACCCAGAAACGGTCTCCCTGGAACTCGTCCTGATCAACACCCGTGCACCAGGAAAGCCGGCGCAGTCTCTCGGGAAAGTGATGGTCAAGTCGACGCGCCCCTGGAAACTCTATGACGAACCTGCGCCGGCCGCCAGCGAGACGCTGGACTTCGTGTTACCAGCGAAATCCTCACTCCGCCGTTTCGACGAACTGAGCATCGTGTTTCGAATCGACCCCGCCCGCGCAGACACCGGCCCTAAGATCGCAATCGACCACCTGGTGCTCGTTCCTCGAGGTCTGTGACTGGATTGATCGTCAGCGGTTCAGGAGGGCTTCTCGGCCTGTGCGCGGGAACTGCGCAATCGAATCTTAGGACTACTTCTTCAGAATCGGGCTGTATCCATCCGCGATTAACCGCGCCCGCATCGCCTCGGCGTCTTTAATGTCGGAGAAGGGCCCAACTTGCACGTGAAATAGTTTGTCGGCTGGAACCGGCGTCGCGACAAAAGCCGGATAGTCTTTGTTCTTGAGCGCGTCCACCAACGCATTCCCATCTTCCTGTTTGCTGACGGCGGCCACCTGCACGAAATATCCCGCGGCGGGCAGCGTTGTCGTCGGGTCCGCGGTGCCGGTAGCAGCCGCTTGCTTCGGAGCTGCGGCCGCATCGGCCGCCGGTTCCGTTTTGCCGTCGACCGCCGGCGTCAATTCCGGATTAGCATCTTTCTGTTCCACCGCCTTATAGAACGTCATGGGAGCGGCCGGCGAACCGCTGCTCGCCTTCGTTGTACCTGGAACAATCTGCGGGGAAGCGGCCGCACTGGCGGTGGTGATCGCTGGCTCCGATTTCCGTCCCAGCGAATACCCCAGCCCGAAAAACATCGCGCAAATCCCAACCAGCCCGAAGAACAGGGCCAGCAGTTTACCCGTTCCCAGTGTAATTTCCGTGTCTTGTGAAGAAGCCATTATCCAAACTCCAGTGTCCAACTCCAGAAATTTTTGCAGAGCGAAGCGCGCTCGATCTTTCTACGCAGTCTTCGCCGGCGCCGCCCCGTTCCCGCTTCCCAACAACTTCTGCAGCCCCGAGAAAAAGTCCACCGGCACCGGGAAAATCACAGTCGTATTCTTCTCCACGCCGATCTCGGTCAGAGTCTGCAAATAGCGTAGCTGCACGCTGACCGGCTCGGTTGCCAGCAGATGCGCCGCATCCACCAGTCTCTGCGCCGCCGAGAACTCGCCCTCGGCGTGAATAATCTTCGACCGCTTTTCGCGCTCCGCCTCGGCCTGCTTGGCCATGGCGCGCAGCATCGACTCCGGCATGTCCACCTGTTTGACCTCGACGTTCGTGACTTTCACGCCCCAAGGCGAAGTGTGCTGATCGAGAATGCTCTGCAACCGCAGATTAATTTTTTCCCGGTGCGAAAGCAGTTCGTCGAGTTCCTGTTCACCCAGCACTGACCGCAGCGTAGTCTGCGCAAACTGCGAAGTCTGATACACGTAATTGGAAACCTGGACCACCGCCTTGTTCGGATCAATCACACGCAGAAAGATAACGGCGTTCACCTTCAGGGTAACGTTGTCGCGCGTAATAATGTCCTGCGGCGGGACCTCCAACGCCTCCTGGCGCAGCGATACTCGCACGATGCGGTCAATGGGAGCGAACACGAAGGCTACTCCGGGACCCTTGGCGTTCGGCAGCAAGTGGCCCAGGCGAAAGATCACGCCCCGTTCGTACTCGGCTAAGATCTTAATGGAGCTGAGAATGTAAATGATGATGATTATGACGACAACCGTGCCGAATCCACCTATGACTTCCACTGGACGCCTCCACCCTGGGACTGCGAAGAACACTCCTAACGCGGATTGTATCGCACCTAGAACCAGCCGGAGCGCAAATCACGAGTACGAAAGTTACCTGCCTTGATGCGCCAGCTCAGAGCCTCGCAACGAATTTCAACTGAGGTCGGGATCAATCCCCTGATCCATATATATCCAGAGCACTCGCGCCATCCACGTCAGCACCGGGGCCAAAGGCAGAAATAATACGATTCCCGCGACGACACTCTTGGTCAAAGGCCACTTCCACGCGGCCCACACCAGCGCCGCGAGCGCTGCAATGGTGCCTATTCCCAGGACATAGCTGATGTACATCGCACCCAGGAAGTATCCGTCTTCGCGTTCGAACTTCAAACCGCACACCGGGCATCGCTCATACATTCCCGGAAACAACCACACCGATTTGCGAAAGATTTTCCCAGCGCGGCATCGGGGACAAAGCTGGCTCAGAATTCCCCGCATCGCAGACACGTCAGCTCGCTGCATGGACGAAGTCTAGCAGGCAAGCGCCGCTCCAATGAGGAGCGTTGAGATCTGAGGGATGCAGCGGGACGCTGCGACCGAGATTCTTTCCTTGCTGCGACGCTAGCCGCTTTTTTATTGGGATAGCCCCCGCTACCGGGCCAATCTTGCCGCCAACCCTAGCGCGCGGCCCGCGCCACCTGAATCCGGCTCGCATCCACCGAAATCGGCCGCTGAATCTCCATCTCAATCGAAGTTCCCACCGCCAGCTTCACATCCGGACCATGCTTCAGCAGCGCCCAAGCCACTCCGCCCGCGATTCCGGCAAGGCCACCATAACGCGCGCCATTCACGCCGCCTGCCGCCAGCCCGCCAATGCCGCCCACTGTGCCCCCAACGGCTGCACCCTTCGCCGCATCCTCAACTCGCTTGCCGGTGTCCTTGTCAGCCTGAATCGTCCCTTCTTTATCCTTCACACTGTTGTCGTCTGCCCCTGGAGTGTTCTCCACCGACGCCGGTAGCATGACGGTATAGCCGCTGGGATAAATCATCGAGGTAAAGTGCAGCAGAAGCTCCGCCCGCGTCTTCGACCGCCCGGCATGCTGTACGCGGGAAATTTTTCCCTGAATATAGGTTCCCGCCGGAACCAGAATGCGATCATTCACCACAAAGGGAAACGCCGTTGAGGCATACACGGGATCGCCCTCGCGCGCATTCTTGGTCGAGATCGCCTGCGCCAGAGACAATGGAATCTTCGTCCCCGCCGGAATCACCGCCAGGTTCGGGTCCGGTTGCTCTGCCAGCGTCGCCCCAGCCGGAGCCGCAGTCAATTCTTTTCCCTGCGCGGTGGAATCGGATTGTGGCACCCCCGCAGAGTTAGCCGGAACACTCGTCGGCTTCGCAATATCGGCCGCCTGCCCCCACGCCATCCCCGAAACGAGAAGCACCGCTAATAGTGCTCGCATGCAAGCCTCCCTGAACCCGAGCCATTTCTCAACGCCAAGCCTAATCCCTGGGGCACTCCGCTGCAACTACAACCCTGAGATGCGTCTAGTTGACAGTCTAGCCGCCCAGCGAGCCCACCGACTCCGGCGCTTGCTCGATCGCTCGCAGCAACTAACCATTCCATTGCGCGATCTAAGCAGCGCGTTCGGAGCAGCAAGCAGGCACTCTCAGGTCCTCATTCCGCTGGCGAAGCGGCCTCTGGCTGAGCCCGGCTCATTGCCTCTGTCCATCTTCCCCTATCGTCCCCCGTTGCTCAGGCTCCTCCTACGCTGCCGCAATCGTTCCCAAGTTGGCCGGATCCTGCTGGCAAGGAAACTTACAAGAGATGGCTGGAAAAGGACGTGGCGCGGATTATTACCGGCCAAGAACGGGCGGACTTCGTTGAAGCTCTCCCCCGACAAGCAACGCGACGAAATCGTCGTAGCCTTCTGGGAACGCCGCAACCCGACACCGGGATCTTCCGAAAACGAATTCCAAGAACAGCACTATCGCCGGCTGGCACAAGCCAACACTCACATCGCTGCCAGCGTCCCGGGATGGAAAACCGATCGGGGACGAATGTACATCTTGTCTGTACGGCCATCCTGCAGCGCGAAGTGATTGAAAGGGAGCTTTCTCTCTCAACGGCGCCATCAATCAGGTCACTTCTTGCTCAATCACCCCTTCGCCTGCCATGCCTGACCAGCGTGGTAGGCCAGGTTGCCAATGTGGCCAGCGCGCGCGGCCGCGATCCCGGTTTCTACTGGCGCGTTCGGCTCTTTACGCGTCTTGATGCAATCGAAGAAATTCTCCATGTGTGAAATCGTGCCATCGCGGAAGCTGCGTTCGGAAAGAACCGGATTCTGTGCCTCGGCGACGCCTTCGCGATAAACGGTAAAGCCGCCGCGATCGATCTTCAATGTGGCTTCCGTCCCGCGGAACTCAATGCCCCCGTCGTCGATGGACGAACTCATCATGCCCTCGTACACCACGTCAAAACCGGGATAACGGAAGGCCGCCTGAATGGTGTCAGGACAATCCCACTGATCGAAAATGTATTTATCCGCGAGCATCTGTGCCTGACGTGGCTGATCCGATTTCATGGCCCAGTGCACCACATCGATCCAATGGGTGAACAAGTCGGTCATCGCCCCGCCGCCAAAATTCCAGTACCAGCGCCAGTAATGAAATTTCTCCTCGCTGAAAGGCTGCTCGGGAGCTGACCCCAGCCACATCTTCCAGTCGAGCGCCTGTTGGTCGATCGGTTTCGCCGGCCAGTTTCTCTGGTAGTTCTGCCACCAATAGGTTCGCACCTGCGCCACGCGGCCGAGACTGCCCGCCTGAATCAGATCAACGGCATCGCGAAAATGAGTCCAACTGCGCTGCTGCATGCCGCACTGCAAAATCTGCTTGCTGGAACGAACCGCGCGGGTGAGCGTGGCGCCCTCCTCCATGGTGTGGGTCACCGGCTTTTCAAGGTAGACGTCCTTGCCCGCGGCCAGCGCATCGACCGCCATGCGGACGTGCCAATGGTCCGGTGCCGCAATGATGACCGCATCCACGTCTTTGGTTAAGACTTCACGGTAATCCAGGTGAGTCGTGGCGAGACCGTTGGAGCGTTGCACGACCGCGTCGCGGTTGGGTCCGTACACGTCGCTGACGGCCACAATCTGGTAAGCGGCGACCTTGTCGGCCGAGTCGAGGAGACCCTTCATGCGGTGTCCGGCTCCGATGACTCCGATACGCAAAGTGTCGTTGGCGCCGAACACTCGGCTCGAAGCGAGCGCGGTAAGTCCGCTGGTGATGAGGAAACTGCGGCGGCTAATCACGTTTGGGACCTCCATTCGGTCTGTTGGGACTGATCCTATCAGGGACAGCCGGTTTGCGCTGAGAAGCGATCTCCCCGATGCGCTCGTCCCATCGCCAACGAACCCGATGTCCGAGTAGATGCACGCCGCCGATCCAGCGGTCGATACCGTTCAGCGTGATGTGGTCGGCTTTTCCTCCGAGCACACTGCGGCCAGTATCGGTCACCCTGATCTTGGAACCGTTGAACTGATGACTCTGGGACTTACCTTTGAATGGTTCTGCAAAGCGGAGCAGCGGATGCGATGCCGTAGTGAACGCGCGCAGCATGTCAAACAGCAGCACATCGCCAACCAACTCGGTGTGGAGTGCCGTCCCAACTGCCGCTGCCGGCGTGGTGACGCCCAACGAGTCCACCGTTCGGAGTAGTTTCCGTTCCAGCCGAGACAGACCGCTTTGCCTCTCCGGATACTCCTGCAACATAAAAGTGATCGTTTCTCGAATTTCGGGGAGAACCCGAAGATCGGTGGTTAACAGGTGGAAGAGTGCTTTCGGAAACGACGAGCAGAACGCAAACCAGACCCGCCGGCCGAGGCGCCTCTGAGCCGGAGTAATCGGCTGGCGGGCGTCGTAAGCCTGCAGAAGCGGCTCGGGTCTGAGCCAACCGCCATAGGCGGAAACTAGCCGAAGCCGTGTGTTGTCTCGGCTGTGCTCATCGAACCAGGCCAGCAGTTGGACAAGGCTAAGTTGGCAAATGGATGTGGCACCGAACCACAGGACAATTTCGTCGTACTCGGTGTGATGGGTGAGGGTAGCATCACGCTTGTCGAACTCCGTTGCGCTTTTCCCAGTCCAGAAGCGCGAGCGCAATCGGCTCAAGCGGCGCAGTATCAGGCCACGAGGAACCGGTCCAGTATCGAGGGCATCGTGCCACGACAGGATGTCTCCCTTCCTTCCGAACCCCGCCTGGCGGAGCGAACTTCCTGTAGATTCGCCGTCAACGATGTGGAGCGTCTTAATCGCCACGCGCAAAGAATACAGTGTTTACGCAGGATCAGAAAAGACTCTTGTTTCCACAACGAGACCTGCTAAGAAGAAGACATGCCTGGACAAAGACGAGCAGCAGTAGATGTGTTCAGCATCTGTCGGCCAATCGACAGTGCGTTCCAACTGGCCGAACGTCACTTAAGTTGGTTAGAGTTAAGCCAGGTGCGTCAGCAGGTCGGTATTGTCGCGCCAACGTTTTCGGGGTTGCCGCAGTTTGGTTTCACACATACCCAACGCCTTCGCCTTCATCTCCAGATCAGTTTCCGCGTAGATATTCGTCGTGTCGATTGAGACGTACTCGAGCCATGGGCGGATCGTGTTGATATCCACTCCGGCCCGCAATAGGAAGGCCAGCCATCAACTCACATAGGATGTCCCGCTACCGCCGCATCCTCTGCCGCATAATCGAACTGTTCCAGAAGCGCTGCGGCGGGAGGATTTTCCCGCTCCCAGCGTATCGTTCGCGGGATTGCCTCCTCAATCGTCACCGATTCCTCGTATCCAAGTTCCCGGCGGATACGCGTCGAACTTGCCGTCCAATGCTGCGCGGCGTTGCCTGGCTTTAGCAAGTGCGGTGGCGTGCGCTCAGTAGGCAGGACGACGAAATCCCCATCCCACCGCATCGCGGCGGCGATCTTTCGCGCCCATTCCAGTTCGCTGAACGATGGTTCCTCGCACACGTTATAGATACGTCGCGCTGCGCGTTCATCAGTGGCGGCCAGCGCAATCGCTGCGGCCACGTTCTCCACGTAGCCTCGCGGCGAGCGCCAGGCGGCCTGCGTCTCGGGAATGATGATGTGGCGCCGCCCGTCGGCGATGCGCTTCACTACGGGATGAAAACGACGCAGTGGATCGCCCGGTCCATACACCATGGGCAACCGGAGTACCGTGCCGGGAAGTTCACGATCGTTCATGACAACGCGCTCGGCCGGAATCTTGTCATAATCGTCTGTCACCCAAGCAAAGATCTTGCGCATGAGCTGCAAGCTCTCGGGCGGGTAGGGATGCAAGCAGCGTCGCAGCTCCGACTCTTCCGTAAGGGGCACTTGCTGCAGCGGTCCGCTTTCTGTACCGTGCGAAATGCCCACCGCACGGTACACGTCGATGCTGCTGAGCATGACCACCCGCTGGGTCGCGCCACGAAAGATGTTCATCAGCTCTTCTGCCTGCGCACCAGAGCTGATGACAAGGTCAATCACTACATCCGGAACGAAACGTTTCAGTTCCTGAGCCCAGGCACTGAGTTGGTTGCGATTGCCACGAATCTCCTCCACGCCGGCGGGCGCAGCCGTCGTTCCGCGGTGAAACATCGCCAGTGCGTGTCCTTGCCGCGTGAGCGCCCTCACGGCGAACCGCCCGATAAAGCCATTCCCGCCAATTAGAAGAATGCGCATAGGACAGTGAAAGAGTCGCAAGAAATACGCTTTGGGTGCCAGCCAATTCTCTTTTCCACGTCAGCAACTGATAAGAAGTATCGACGCCCGGCGATGACGAACACCACACGGATCCCCTAGCACTTATGTTGTGTTCAAAACCCATGGAGACATTGCCGAGGCCTTCTTCCAAGCCGTGCTCCAGCAGGCACGCGAGCGGAGCCTGCTCTTCAGACGAGCACTTTACCGTGGATGGAACGTTGCTAGAAGCGTGGGCGAGTGTGAAGAGTTAGCAACGTAAGGATGTTAAGAACGCCCTCCCGCCGCACGATCCTGGCAATGCGGAGCCACCCTGCGGCGTGTTATTTCAGCTTCACGAAAAGCAGCACGAAAATCGCCCAGACGCCGACCGTCAGGGGAAACTGAACCAAAGAGGCGTCCCGCAGCGCATTTCCTCTGGGTAGGGCATACGTGGCCAGCAACATGGCAAGAGCCGTGAGTACTCCAAGAATCAATCTGCTTTTCCAATTCATGGGTGTTCGTCCTCCCTTTCTCCGTTGCACTTCGAAAACGGCAGGGATTTTCCTGCTTCCGACTTTTCAGGGTTTCTTAGGTTTGTCATCCTTCGCGATGTCCGGGCTGGGAAGAAGAGTCTTTTTGAGGTAGCTATAAATCTTGCTCAGTTCCCAGAAGATTAACAGCAGGAGAATCGCGATTACGAATAGCAAGAGTTGGACGTTCATTTGGTGGTTTCCTGGCGGCCGAGGAATTTAAACGCTCAGGCATTCTACCCTCGTCATCAAGCTTTGGGTACTATAGAGGTCGATTCCACGCCGTTAAAACATCGTCTCTCATCAATCGCGGCCGAGAACGCCTTACTTGTAAATCAAATACTTCTCCCGCATCTTAACAAATTTCTGCAGCGTCTCCTGCCAATCCTGGGCAATCCTCCGCGGGTCCTGCCCCGCCCCCAGCGCGTCATACGCACTCTGATTCATCAGCAGCTCAGGCAGTCGCTCCATCTTGTAATCCGCCGGATACAACTTCCGCAGCGCCGCCGCCAGCTCCATCCCCAGCTCCGGCGCGTCAAATCCGTTGCGGTCGGTCACAACGATGTTTACGCCCGAGCAGGTCTGTCCCGCGTAATTGCTGGATGCGGGTGTAAACGTCACCGGAACGAAGCGGATTCCCGCGATCCCCCGCGCGTTCAGATAAGCCGCGAGTTCCTTGCTTTTCATCCAGGGCGCACCCAACAACTCAAACGGAGTGTCCGTCCCGCGTCCTACCGAAACATTCGTGTACTCAATAATCGCCACTCCCGGGTACAGCGCCGCCTCGGTTACGCTGCGCAAGTTGGGCGAGGGATTCACCCATACCAGCCCCGTCGAATCGAACCAGTCGCCGCGCTGCCATCCCTCCATCGGCACCACCGTGAGCTTGGCGTTGATGTTGCGTTCGGCGTTAAACATCTTCGCCAGTTCGCCCATCGTCATCCCGGGCCGCACTGGCACAGTCCAATAGTCCGTAAAATTTTCCTTGCCGGCGTCCGACACCGGGCCTTGCACAAACGATCCCGTAACCGGGTCGGGCCGATCCAGCACAATCAGCTCAATCCCCGCCTTCGCTGCACCTTCCAGAAAATATCCCAGCGTGGTCTCGTAAGTGTAATAGCGCGCGCCCGCGTCCTGAATGTCGAACACCACCGCATCCAGATTCTTCATCACCTCGGCCGGCGGACGCCGCGCCCCATCTGTCCCCCCATATACGTTGTACACGGGAACCCCGGTCGCCTGGTCCACGGAATTCCCGATGCGGGTCGTGTCCAGCGTTCCCGTCACGCCATGCTCCGGACTGAAAATCGCATCCAGCGAAACTCCCGGCGCCTTGGCCAGCAGGTCAATCGTCCGCAGGCCCTGCCCATCGATTCCCGTCTGATTCGTCACCACGCCGATTCGTTTTTTTCCCAAAGCCCCCGTCACCGGTTGCAGGACATCAAAGCCATGCTCTTCGAGCACATCAATCCCAGTTTTCACCGTCCCATTCCGCGTGCTCATGCGCCGGGACGCACTCAGCGCCTCGTTATATCCGGTAATGCTCTTCCAGCGCAGCACTTCTTTTTCCGAAGGATTCAACGCCATCGCCGCCGCGATTTCCGTCGCCACCTTGGTTCGCAGCCCAATCGCGTTTCCCTTCCCGCGAGGATGCACTGAATTCGTAAGCAAAATAATGTAGCTTCGGGTGGTCGGATCAATCCACACCGACGTGCCCGTAAACCCAGTATGCCCGAACGATCCCACCGGCAGCAGATCGCCGCGATTCGACGAAAACGGAGAATCGATATCCCACCCGAACCCGCGCAGCAGCGGCGCCTGGGGTGGGGTCTCCGGCGACGTCATCTTCTCGACGGTGTCCGCCGCTAAAATTCCTTTGCCACCATCCAGCAGCGCTTGCGCAAACTTCGCCAAATCGTCGGCCGTCGAGAACAACCCTGCATGCCCCGCTACTCCGCCCATCCGCCGCGCCGTCGGATCATGCACTTCTCCGCGCAGCATGTGCTCGTTCTCGTCATATTGCGTAGGCGCAATTTTCGCTCGCCACGACGCCGGCGGCACAAAACGCGTCCGCGTCATCTTCAGCGGCGCAAAGATATGCTTCGTCGCATACCCATCCAGCGTCTCTCCCGAAACCCGCTCCACCAGCGCGCCCAGGGTAATAAAATTAATGTCGCTATACACAAAGCCCGACCCGGGCGCCGTTTGGGGCGGCTCGGCAAACGCCATCGCGTAGCCCGTGTCTTTCCCCGTCCATGGCTCCTTCAAATCCAAGTCCGGCGCCAACCCTGAGTAGTGCGTCATCAACTGCCGCAGGGTGATGTCCTCTTTCCCGTTCTGCGCAAACTCCGGCAAATACTTGGCCACCGGATCATTCATCCGCACCTTGCCCTGCTCAAAGAGCTGCATCATCGCGGTCGTCGTCGCAATCACCTTGGTCAGCGACGCCAAATCAAATACCGTATCCAGCGTCATCGCCTCGCGCTTCGGCTCCAGCGCCCGGCTTCCATAAGCCTTGCGATAAATCACCGCTCCATCGTGTCCCACCACCAGCACCGCTCCCGGAATATTCGTATCCGTAATCGCCTGCTCAATGATGGTATCGACTCCGCCCAGCGGGACCTGCGTCGCGGGATGCTTCCCTTCGCCCAGTGCCTGCGTGGAGACCAGCGCGAGCACTCCGGTAAGAGTGCACGCAACTCGGAAGAAACCTGATTTTGATTTCATTGTGAGGATGATGTCTTGACTGTACACAACTCGACGCGTCGGCTCAAGACTACTAAAGCGGCCGAAAGCGCCTCCGATGCCACGCTCCAATTGCCCCTTGCCCCATTCCTGCATCCGAGTCCTCGCACCTACCTCAGAGTCATCCCGGCCGCAGCCGTTCTTCAGGCGGAGGGAGGGATCTCGCGCGCAGATTGGCGGCGCTCTTCGCGGGATAGTTGACGCCGAAGCGAAAAGAAGTCAAATTAGTCCAGATCGTTCGCCCTCGGTACCACGATCGAGACCACCTCCCAGGAGTAAATGCCTTGCCAACCGCCGCCAAATCATCGACCCAGCGCGGCCCCTGGTCAGTCAGTATGGCTCCGACAATTCTCGCCGTCTTTCTGACGACAGCGGGCCTATCCCTGGCGCAAGTATCTGCCCCGGGTCCACAATCTGAGGATAAGCCGAGCACCGTTCGCGGCACGGTAGTCAACGCGATGACCCGTGCCCCCATCAGTCGTGCGCTTGTCTATTCTCCCGATAATCGCCTGGCAATCTTCACCGATGGTGAGGGATACTTTGAATTTGCTCTGCCTAAAGTCGGCAACGGTAGTGAGCGCAGTTTCATCGATCATCCTCCTTACCAGGGCGGCCTTCTAGGCTTGATGGCCCGCAAGCCCGGCTTTTTGGACGACCCCAAGGATAGAAGGCAAGCCGAAACAATTTCAGGCAGTGATCTTACAATCACAATCCCCCTCCTGCCCGAAGCTTTGATCAAAGGACGCGTCATTCAGTCCGAGGCCGACCCGGCCCTGGGCATCACCGTGCAGCTCTTTTCCAGACGCGTGCAGGATGGAATACCCAAATGGGTGCAGACGGACACGGCGCGAGCAAACTCCAGCGGGGAGTTTCGCTTTGCCGAACTCTTGCCCGGAACTTATAAGCTGCTGACCAACGAGTCGATGGACAACGATCCCGCCATCACAGTTCCAGGCGGCCAACAATACGGGTTTGCGCCCGTATATTATCCGGGCGTCGCCGATTTTGCCGCCGCCGGCACGATCCAACTCACGGCCGGGCAAACTGTGCAAGTCGAGATACCCCTGACTCGCCAGCCCTACCTCCCTGTCAGAATTCCAGTTGCCAATGGTGAACTGAACGGCAATATGCGAGTCATGGTATCGGTGCAAGGACACCGCGGCCCTGGCTATTCGCTGGGCTACAACGCGGAAAAACGGTGCATCGAGGGACTGCTGCCCAATGGAAATTATCTGGTGGAAGCGACAACGTATGGCCAGAATTCCGCCAGCGGGTCAGCGCATCTAGCGGTCGCGGGTGCGCCCGCCGAAGCCCCGATCCTGACGCTGGTTCGAAACAGCTCGATCAGCGTGCACGTGACTGAACAATTCTCTGCAACCGACGGGAACGGCAACATGAGATGGGGTGGCGGCGGGCGATCCTTCGAGGTGCAGGGTCCCCGAGGCTATCTACAAATCAACGCTGAGTCGGCGGACGATTTCGGCCCAGCCGGGCGCGCGTCGCTTCGTCCACCCTCCGGACCGACTGATGATTCTTTAGTTCTTGAAAATCTAATGCCAGGACGATATTGGTTGCAACTGCGTTCCTCTCGCGGATACGTCGCAGCGGCCACGATGGGCGGAGTCGATGTGCTCCATGAACCCTTGGTCGTCGGCCCGGGTTCGAGCCTCCCCATCGAAGTCACCATGCGCGACGATAATGCGGAACTCGACGGTACAGTGGCTGGCCTCGCTCCCCCCGCAAGCACCGACTCCAGTGGCTCCCTATCGCAACCGCAGGCGTGGGTATATTGCGTTCCCTTGCCCGACAGCCCTGGGCAATTTCAACAGGCTGGGGTATCACCGGGGGGAAAAATCAACTCCACGCAAATGACCCCGGGCGGTTACCGCGTCCTGGCATTCGCGAATCAGCAACCGAACCTTCCTTTTCGCGACGCCGAAGCCATGAAGGCTTATGACAGCAAAGGGCAGGTCGTCCATTTCACTGCCGGACAGAAAACCAGCGTGCAGTTGCAGATGATTTCCGGCATCGAGTGAACCATGACGAGTCACTCCATCTCGTTCCGCTCACTTTGCTGGATGACGACTTTCGGTCTGCTGGCTGCGCGAGCCGTAACCGCCGCGCAAACGCCAGCCATTTCCCAAACCCCTATTCCCGGCAACAGCTACCGAATCGCCGGAACCGTGATCAGTAAAGTCGACGCCCATCCTCTCGCCCGGGCGCGGATCACCGTGAGGGACGCAAAAGACGAACACAAGTTTGAGTTCCAGGTCACTTCTGACGATGGGAGGTTTCAGTTCAGCAATGTGCCCGCCGGAAAGTACTCGCTAACCGGCGCCAAGCGCGGGTTCATCACCGCTTCGTACGAGCAGCATGAGCAGTTCTCCACCGCGATCGTGACCGGAGCCGGCATTGACACTGAAACCCTGGTTCTGCGCCTCGCGCCCACCGCAATCATTTCCGGCAAGGTCCTCGACGAAGCCGGGGAACCGGTTCGCCACGCCACGGTGACGTCCTATTTCGACGATCACAGCAGCGGGGTGGACCAGATTCGACAGTCCCACATTACTCAGACGGACGATCTCGGAGCGTACGAAATTACCTCGCTCATGCCCGGCACCTATTTCTTGTCGGCGGCCGCCAAGCCCTGGTATGCCGTTCATCCCATTTCGACTCGATCTGGTTCGAGCCAATCTGCAGACACCGCCAATGCCGACGGCACAACCTTCGATCGATCGCTTGACGTGGCTTATCCGCTGACCTACTACGCCGACGTCACCGAGGCTGACAGTGCCGCGCCCATCCCCATCCGCGGCGGCGAACGCTTGCAAGTGGAGATCCACCTGAATCCCGTGCCCGCCCTGCATCTGCTTTTCCGTGTGCACAACAATGGCAACCGGGGAGGCATTTTTCCGCGGCTCGAGCAACCCGCTTTTGATGGTTCCACATTTCTGCAAAGCGATAACGTTCGCACGGTATCGCCGGGGCTGGTCGAAATCACCGGTGTTCCCGCGGGCCGCTACAACGTCCGCTTCTACGGAGCCGGATCCGGGACCCAAATGAACGGTGTGGATCTCAACAAAGATGGCGAGGAGCTCGACACATCCACCGCCGAGGCCCTGAGCACCGTCAAGATCTCGGTGCACTTGTCCGGCGAAACCTCACTTCCACCGCGGCTTACGCTCGCATTGCAATCAGCGCACAGATCCATGGCCGGCGTCCAGCAAGTCAACCCCCAAGGAGAAGTCGAGTTCCAGCAGATCCCAGCCGGACGATATGAAGTGTTGTTGTGGGGACCGCTGAAACCGTATTCCATCGTGCACATTTCTGCCGAAGGCGCAGAAGTCTCCGGTCATTCCCTGACCGTAGCACCAGGCTCCTCACCGGAGGTTTCGCTAACCCTGGTGGGCGGCAGCGTAAACGTTGAGGGCATCGCCAAGCACGCGGGCAAGCCTTTCGCTGGAGCGATGGTGGTTCTAGTCCCGAAAAATCCGGAGACGGATCGCCAACTTTTCCGCCGCGATCAAAGCGATCTGGACGGAACTTTCAGTTTGCGAAACGTAGTCCCCGGCTCCTACACTCTTCTGGCCATCGAGAACGGGTGGGATCTGGAGTGGTCTCAGCCCGCTGTCATTGCAGCCTACTTGAGTCACGGCCGCACGATCGAGGTCGGCAATCCAGTGGGCAGCACCATGAATTTTTCAGAAGCTGTTGAAGTTCAATCCAAGTAGAACAGCGGCGATCCCAATTTTCGAACCAGCTCGATCCAACCCGCAAGTCGTTGTAGGTGGGAAAACTGAATTTCTGAAAGAGCGTTGCCACAACCGCCGTCCAAGCCCGTTCTTGCCACCTGCGACTCTCAGTCGTACCATAGCGCCTTCGTTCATCCGCGGCCGCAGGAGGCTTCATGCTCGACCGTCGTCATTTCCTTTCCACCACAGCTACCGCCATCACCGCCTCACTCGCCTTCCGCGGCAACCTGCTTGCCCAGATGGAGAACGCTCCACCGCTTCCCGCCCACTCGCTGCTCGACAAAAACGAAGACGCCTTCTGGACCGAGATGCGCCGGCAATTCATCATCCCTGAAGACGAGATCTACTTAAACAACGGTACCGTGGGCTCCAGTCCAGCGCCGGTATTGCGCGCCATCATCGACGGCTACAACACCACCGAAAAAATGGACCAGCAGGATCCCGAAGACTATCCCATCTGGGGATATGCGGCCTGGAACGAGTTCCGCGACCCACTTGCCGAATTCCTGGGCTGCAAGCGCGACGAGATTGCCCTGCTGCGCAATGCGACCGAGGCCAACAGCTACATCGCCAATGGTGTTGACATGAAGCCCGGCGACGAAGTCCTCATGACCGACCAGGAACATCCCGGAGGCGAACATCCCTGGGACCTCAAGGCCAAGCGCTACGGCATCGTCGTCAAGAAAATCACGCTTCCCCGCCCCGTGAAGGATGCGGCGCAGGTTCTCAATCTGGTCAACGACGCGATCACGCCGCGGACGCGCGTGCTCTTCTTCAGCCACATCACCACTTTTTCGGGGGTCGTTCTGCCGGCGAAGGAACTCTCTGCTCTCGCGCGCAGCAAAGGAATTCTTTCGGCCATCGACGGAGCGCACGTCCCGGGCATGATGCGTCTTAACGTAAGCGAACTTGGCTGTGACATGTATTCGGCGAGCCCGCACAAGTGGATGATGGCGACGAAAGGCACGGGCTTTCTCTTCGTGCGCGACGAAGTAATCGACCGCGTATGGAACACGATCGCCACCGAAGGTTGGGACGACAAGAAGATCCGCGCCGAACGCTTTCAGCGCATTGGCAGTTCGAACGTCCCTGCGCTGTGGGGATTGCGCGCCTCCATCAAACTGGCCAACGACATCGGCATCGACCGCATCGAGCGCCGTCACCGCCAACTGGGCGACTACATGCTCGACGAAATGAAGAAGCGCGGAGCCGAATCGTGGACCTCGCCCGACCCAGCCCTGCGCTGCGCGATTGTCACCGTCAATGTTCCCCCGGTCCCTCGCGGAGATCTCGAGAACTGGCTATGGAAAGCCCACAAGATACGGATTCGCGGCGGCGACCCAAACAAACTCCGGCTCTCGACTCCGTACTATCTGCAGAAGAAAGATATCGACCGCTTTTTAGAGAAGTTCGACGACTATAAGCGGGAGAAAAAACTGGCATAGGTATAGATACAGATATGACCCGATTACGATGACCATGACACTCGGGAGGTGGTCCTCAAAACAATTTCGGCCGCCGAATTCACGGCGCGCTGTCGCACCCTGATGAACGACGTAAAAGACACTCGCGAGCCGGCCGTCATTCCCAAGCGGAGCAACCCCGTCGCCAGATTGGTCCCCGCGTGGTGAAGGTCAGGCGTTCGGCGGGAAAGAGACTCAACCAGCGACGGAATCCCTCGCCGCATTCGGTTGGCAGACGAAGATCCGAACACCTCGGATTCATCTTCGCCTCTATCCCTCTCGATCGGCAGCGTCCTTAGCTTTGTTCGAACCCCACATTCAGCATACTCAGTCGTAGTACTCCAGTCCCAGGTGCGTGATCAGTTCCTCGCCTTTTAAATGGCGCAGCGTGTTTTTCAGCTTCATCAATTGAATGAAGAGATCGTGCTCGGGATACAATCCCGGCGCGGTCATTGGAGATTTGAAGTAGAAGCTGAGCCACTCTTGAATTCCCAGGCCGCGCAATTCGGAACAGCGCTTCGCCAAGTCGAGGAACAAGACGAGATCGAGCACGATGGGAGCGGCGAGAATAGAGTCGCGGCACAGAAAATCTACTTTGATCTGCATGGGATAACCGAGCCATCCGAAGATGTCGATGTTGTCCCAACCTTCTTTGTTATCGCCGCGGGGCGGGTAATAGTTGATGCGAACTTTGTGGAAAATGTTCCCGTAGAGGTCGGGATACAACGCGGGCTGCAGGATGTGCTCCAGCACGCCGAGCTTCGATTCTTCCTTGGTCTTGAACGAACCCGGATCGTCGAGCACTTCGCCATCCCGGTTGCCCAGGATGTTGGTGGAATACCAGCCGCTCAGGCCGAGCAGCCGGGCTTTGAACGCGGGCGCCAGCACCGTTTTCATCAGCGTCTGACCTGTTTTGAAATCCTTGCCACAGATGGGTGCTTCGTTCTGGCGCGAAAGCTCCAGCATGACGGGAAGATCGACCGTCAGATTCGGCGCGCCGTTCGCGAAAGGCACGCCTTCCATCAACGACGCGTAGGCATAGATCATGGAAGGCGCAATCAATTCGTCGTTCTCGCGCAGCGCCTTCTCGAACGACTTCAAAGACTGATGCGCCGCAGTCGGCTCAATGTAGGACTCGGTCGAGCCGCACCACATCGTGATCAACCGACTGGCCCCGCTGGTCTTTCGGAAATCGCGGATATCGTCGCGCAACTGCTCGGCCAGATCCATCTTCGTCTTGCCCTTCTTAACGTTCGGCCCCTCGATCTTCTTTACGTAGTTGTGATCGAATACTGCCGCGCGCGGCCTCACCGAAGACAGAAATGGTTTTAACTGCTCCAGCAGTCGATAATCGAGCACGCCCGCGTTGGACGCGGCTTCGTACATGTTGTCTTCAAAAATATCCCAGCCGGTGAAGACCAGATCGTCGAGTCCAGCCAGCGGCACGAACTCCTTAACTTTGGGAGAGCGGCCATCGGTGCGCTTACCCAGACGCACCGTGCCCATCTGCGTGAGCGACCCGATCGGCTTGGCCAGGCCTTTGCGAATGGCTTCGACGCCGGCGACGAAAGTGGTCGCTACGGCGCCCATGCCGGGGATCATCACGCCGAGCTTGCCTTTCGCCGGCTCGATCACGCCATTCGGTTTGGAACTGCTTCGCGGCTTCGGCTCGGAGTTTTTTCCCCGCATTACTTCTACTCGTGATGTTCTTGCTTTTACGGACTTCTGCCGTGTCGCCATAGATTGGCCGCTTCCTCAGTAAGAATCAGAATGGATGTGCAAACCTAATATGTTCTCGTATTGGATGGGAGTTTGGCAAACTTACGCGGCCAAGCGTGGAGAATTTCGCTTCAGTGGTGCTGCTTCGTCATTGAGCGGAGCGACCTTCCGGCATTGACTCCAGCGTCGCTGGGCTTCAGCCCTACGCGAGACCGCGGGGGCGGCTGTCGCCACATGATTCGAATGTGGGTCATCACTTCTTTGCGTTGGACTCACAAAGCGAGTTGGTGAAGAATGGAATCACTTCGCAGCCGGCTATGCAGCTGGTTCCCGCGAGGTTGATATTTGCAGGCAGCCCTGCAGCGGCATGCAAATCTTCTGACCCAGTTGATCTCCACAACAATCTGAGCTCACGCCGCCCGGCTTTACCCGGGCAGTGTGCTCATCGGAAACGCTCTTCGCCACAGGAATGCGACGAAGAGGGAACAGGAGATTCCATGACCACGATTCGTAGATTCACATACGCCACGTTGCTGGCGTTTGCCGCTCTGAACTTCGCGCCCAGCCTGGCCTCGGCACAGGAGCCTGCACACGGGAAGTTCACCCTCTCACACGAAGTTCACTGGGGGAATGCGAAAGTTCCCGCCGGGGACTACGAGTTTTCCTTCGACCCCGACGCTGGTGCACACATGTTGAGCCTGAGCAAGATCAGTGGGGCTCGCGCCGGCTATATGCTGCTGGTGCCCACGATCGACGAGACCAAGTCCTCTGATCGAAGCCGGCTTGTTCTCCAGGCAACACCGGATGGGAGCTACGTCAGCGCCATGCAACTGCCGATGTTTGGCATGACGCTGTACTTCTCCGTGCCGTCGCACCCCACCGAGAAGCAGATTGCCAGGGCTGCAACCATGGCCGCGGCATCAGGACAATAGTCCTTTATTGCCCGTACCCAGGTGAGGGCGGATAGCGAACCTGCTATCCGCCCTCGATCGTTTGCGCTCTTGCGTCTGATGGGTTGAGGGAGACTCGGGGAAAATCCATGGACGGTGAGAAGCCCTTAACGGCTCAAGCTGAGTAGGACGATACGGCGTTTACGGCCCGACTGAAGTCGAATCCTTGCCTGCTTCCGCTTACGATCCGACCGAGCCTGAGCCCTTTCCAATTTCGCTTCCTCCGAAAGCTGGTGGGATCTGCGAATTTCCCCGGACGTCGTCGCTCAACACAATGGCTTCCGCAATCTCCTTCATCGGTTTGCGCTTTTGGCGGCTCTGGCGTTGCAACGCCAGATAGGCCTGCTCTTCGTTCAGACCGAGATCGCGTTGCAGAATGCCCTTGGCGCGCTCGACAATTTTTCTCGTTTGTAATTGTTCGGAAAGGGTCGAATTGGCTTCTTCCAGTCGCGCCAGTTCGAGTTCCGCGCCCACGAGAAATCCGACCGTCGAGATCATCCGAATCTCGCGCCGCCGGTAGACATGGTGCTGACGGTGCTGCAGGTTGATGACACCCACGACGCGGCCCCGGCACATCAAGGGCACCGACAGAAAAGCCTCGTAGTTGTCTTCCGGTAATTCGTTGAAGAATTGGAAGCGCGGATCGTGCGCCGCCTCTTCCGGAATGGCCACCGGTTCGCGGTGCTGCGCCACCCATCCCGTAATGCCCTGTCCGACGCGCAGTTTCAACCGGTCGACCACATCGGGATGCGAATTCTTCGAAGCTCGAAGCACAAGTTCGTCGCCTTCGAGAATATAGATGAGACAGGAGTCGCACTTGACGAGCGCAGAGGCAAATTCGACAACGCGAGTCAGAACTTCGTGAAACCCGTCCGCGGTACCCAGGCGGACGCTGATTTCGTGAAGCACATCTACGTGTAAGTCCTCAACTGATATGAAGGGTTCCATGTCGTACATTATCGATCTTGTAGAGATTATGTCTAATTCCAAATTTTGATGGCTGCGATAAAGGATTCCGTCGTGATTCTTACGAAGGTTTAACATCTTTTGCGAAGTACGGAGCATCGCCGCTGCGGGTGCAAACGCGACTTCGCGCGGCCCCCAAAAGTCTTCCCCCCAGAAGGCAGGGGAATCACGGGAAAGACTTGAATCGCCTCGAGCGCTTTCCAGCGAAAAGGCAGTGCTCCACGGTTGCCCCCTGGGGTTGCAAATATTTAAGGTTTCGCGTCCAGATCCACGGTCTTCACGGGCAAATCCCAGTGCGCGTCGAGGATTTCGAAGCGCCGCTGCTCTTCGCGCTGGAAAATATCCTGGTCGGGATACATCTGTTTTTGCAGCGCGGCCTCGTCAAAGGCCTCGTTGGCGACGGTAGCGTTGTGAAAGACGATGGTCACGCGGAAATCCCAGCGGCCGTCTTCGGTGGTGTGATAGCGCGGCTGGTCCATCCAGACTTTCGTGATGCGGCCCATCTCGGCTTCTTTTTTCAGCACTGGATAGTGATTTTTCTTAAACAGCTTCAAGAATTCGTCGGCGTGGCCCCACTTGGTTTTGTAGTAATACTCGACAACAAAAGGCCGGTCGGCGGCGGCCGGAGCAGACTGAGAGTATGAGGCGACCGGCACGGCGATGGTGGCGAACAGCAAGGCGAGGAGATAGCGGCGCATGGAAATCCCTCCGGGAGTGGATTCGCAGGTTGTACACTACCATGTGTTTGGCCCTGTTGCGACCGCTGCGGGCGTTTCGCGTAATCGCGGAAGAAGGTTGCACGCAACCTGTCGAGATTGGGGTGTCGCGTCTTTCTTCTCATGACCACCAAGCCCGTCAATCTCTGGACCTCGAACCAACACGCCCGCGACTATCTCGAACGTGCCGACTCGATTCCCCATCGCCAGGAAGGCGAGTCGGCGTTGCTCGAGTTCATTCCTCCGTCGACTCGTCGCATCCTTGATCTGGGCACCGGCGACGGACGCCTGCTGAATCTTGTTCGTCGCGAGCACGTCGGAACGGAAGCCGTGGCGATTGATTTTTCGCCCACCATGCTGGAGGCCGCCCGCCAGCGCTTTGCCGGGGAACGCTCCGTTAAAATCGTGGCTCACAATCTCGACGAACCCCTCCCCGACGATCTCCAGGTCTTGGGCAAGTTCGATGCCATCATCTCCTGCTTCGCGATTCATCATCTGATGCACCAACGCAAGCGGGCGCTCTATGCCGAAATTTACGGACTGCTGAACCTCGGTGGCGTCTTTTGCAACCTGGAGCACGTGGCCTCTCCTACTCTGCGGCTGCACAAAGAATTCTTGCATCGCATGGCAGTCACCGTCGAAACCGAAGATCCGTCTAACCAATTGTTAGATGTGGAAGCCCAACTCGGATGGTTGCGCGAGATTGGCTTCGTCGATGTGGACTGTCAGTGGAAGTGGCGGGAGTTGGCGCTGCTGGTAGCCAGTACCCCACCCTGAGCGGAGTATGGGCTCTCGCGAACGGCGATGACGCTGCAACGTTCAGCCCGTGCTGGGTGAACTTGCCCGCGATATTGTTCCCGCCACCCACTCGCCCGCTTCCTTGGTCCCCAGCACCCCGCCGATGTCCTGGGTGGTTTTCTTCTGGCGTACGGCTTCGAGCACGGCGGCTTCGATCTTTCCTGCTTCCGCGGCCATCCCCAGATGCCCGAGCATCATCGCGGCCGTCAGAATCGCGCCAAACGGATTCGCCATATTCTTTCCCGCAATCAGCGGCGCGGATCCGTGTACCGGTTCGAACATCGATGTCTTGCCGGGATGAATATTGCCGCTGGCGGCCATCCCTAGCCCGCCCTGCAAGCCCGCCGCCAGGTCGGTAATAATGTCGCCAAACATATTATTGGTGACAATCACGTCGAACTGCCGCGGATCGCGCACCATCTGCATGCACAGTGCGTCCACATACATGTGCTGCGCGGTGATGTGCGGATACTCGCCGCTCACTTCCTTGAACACACGCTGCCACAGGCTCCCGGCGTGAGTCATGGCATTCGACTTATCGCACATCAGCACTTCTTGACGCGGCAAGCCGTCGACCTTGGTGTGCCCTTCACAATACTCAAAGGCATAACGGATGATGCGCTCTACTCCTTTGCGTGTGTTGATGTCTTCCTGGGTGGCGATTTCATCGGGCGTGCCCTGCTTAAAGACGCCGCCCGCATCCGTGTAGACGCCTTCGGTATTTTCGCGAAGCACCACGAAGTCCGCATCCTTCGGCTCGACTCCTTTCAGGGGACACAACGCTGCATCCAGCAGTCGCACCGGGCGCACGTTGGCGTAGAGATCCATTCGGAAGCGCATGCCGAGAAGAATTTCTTTAGCGTGGATGTTGGTCTTGACACGCGGGTCGCCGAACGCGCCCACCAGAATCGCATCGAAGTCGCGGCCTAGCATGGCAAACCCCTCGGGCGGCACTGTGACCTGATCGCGCAAGTAGCGATCGGCGCCCCAGTCAAAATGCGTTAATTCCACATCGGCGCCCGAAGCCTGGATTACCTTCACCGCCTGGGGGATGACTTCCTGGCCTATGCCGTCTCCGGGGATGACGGCGATGCGCCTTTGGCTTTCCTTTTTCGACTCCACGGCAGAAACGTTAACACAATCGCTATAATCGAACTAGGTATGCGGATTACAGCACTTCAGGTTCATGGCCAAGGCTTAGGCGCGGCCGGCGTCGGCGACTATCGTGGCGCAACAACGGCTGCACGGTTCGGCGATCCCCAAGCTGAGTTTGCCGCGCTGCGCAGCGCTTGCGGTGTCTATGATCTTGGCTTCCGGGCCCAGATCTCCCTGACCGGCAGCGACCGCGTACGCTGGCTGAACGGCATGGTCACCAACAACGTCCGCGACTTAGCAGTAGGCCAGGGAGTGTACGCGTTTTTGCTGAATCCACAGGGGCATATTCTGGGCGATCTTTATGCTTACCATCGCGGAGAATCGATTACCGTTGACACCGACTCCGGGCAGGTGGAAAAGATTCTGGCGACTTTCGAGCATTACATCATCATGGACGACGTCGAGGTTACGAACCTCAGCGAGCAAACGACTGCCTTGGGTATTGCTGGGCCGAAATCGCGGGAGGTCCTGACCGCCGCCGGGATTACGGTTCCCGATGCAAAACCGCTCGAGATTGTCACTCCACGATGCGATTGCCAGTGCGATTGTTTGCAGTGCACGGTGGTGCGCGGCGAGAACGCCGAGCATGAATCCTATGAGATCTGGATCGCGTCGCAACAGGTGCGCGAACTCTGGGATGCCTTGCGTGCCGCCGGAGCTGCGCCCGTGGGTTCCGACGCTCTGGAGTTGCACCGCGTCGTCTCCGGCATTCCGCGGTATGGTGTGGACATCCGCGAACGCGACCTGCCGCAGGAGACCGAGCAGGCACGCGCCCTGAACTTCAATAAAGGATGCTACGTCGGACAGGAAATCGTCGAACGCATTCGCTCGCGCGGAGCGGTTCACCGTAAGTTCACGGGATTTCTGGCAGAAGGCTGGGCCAGGATCGCCACCGGAACGACAATTGTTGCGGGCGAAAAGCAAGTTGGAGAGATTACCAGCACGGCTTCGCTGCGGGCACCAGGCGGCGATAAAACGGTGGCACTGGGATACATTCGACGCGAAGTCGGGGTGCCGGGACGCGCGGTTACGATCGGCGCAGCCAGGGCGACCGTCGTCGAATTGCCGGTCACCGATAGCAGGTTGTTCGAGGAAGATCGTTCCCTGGAGCAGCATCCGGCGTGATGAAAGACGGTTGTCCATCTTGGAGTTTTGGCCGTTCTTGGAGGCGCGTCATCATCCCTCGCCCCGCATTTCCCCCCAAGTGGGGCGCGGGGATCTTGCCGGAGGTTTCGAACACGTTCGCAAGATCCCTGCCTCCGCCTGAAAAGCGGTTACGCTCAGGATGACTGCCACAACGACGGATCTTATCGAACTCAAATTGCAATGCATCTGAGGGAAAGAATTTAGACCGCGATGAACGAGGAGCGCGGAGAAACTCCGGCGCTCTTTTGAGGAGAGAGATTATGGCTGAGAAAAGACACGAACAATCCGGCTTTAAAGTAACGGACCGGCGATTGTTCACCGCAGAGGGCGAATTGCGCAGCGATGCACCCGAGGAGGTCGAGGCACCCAAGGCGCCGCTCCCGATAGCCCCGAAAGATGTATCGTCTCCGGAAAAGGCGCCTGGGGCGGTAGAGACCAGTGCGGCGCCGGATCGTGAAATGCCCGTACCGCCCAGCAACGCCGAGCAGGAGGCTCAGGCCGCCGCCTATCGCCAGTCCTCCAAGGATTTGGATACACAGGTCGAACTAAGCGGCCATTCGGCCCAGGATTTCGAGATCACGTTTGAACGTTTTCTCGCCTCGCTCTACATGACCGCCATGATGCAACTGGGATTGGTGCGGCAGCCGGACGCGCAGCCGCAAGTCGACATCATTGGCGCGCGGGGGACCATCGACACGCTGAGCCTGATCGCGCAAAAAACGAAGACCAATCTCACGCCGGCGGAAGAAGCCTTCCTGCAGAACAGCCTGTATGAACTGCGCATGGCCTATGTCGAGGTGACCAACGCGATCGCACGACCTCCGCAGCCAGGTCCCACTGGAACCAGCGGGACGATAAAAGCGAAACGATAAGAGCCGGCCAGTGAAAGCGAGAAGATGAAAGCGACCTTGACCGTGCTGGGAAGCGGCACCTCGATGGGCGTGCCCACGCTGGGATGCGAGTGCGCCGTCTGCCACTCCAGCGATCCGCACGACCGGCGCACCCGGCCTTCGATCATGCTCGAGTACGGCGGCAAGGTGGTGCTGATCGACACCACTCCCGATTTCTACGCTCAGGCTGTCCGCGAAAACATCACCCGCGTTGACGCTGTGCTCTACACTCACACCCACGCCGATCACATTTTGGGCATCGACGATCTGCGTCCTTTCAGCTACCGGCACAAGCCGGAGAAGTTGCCACTCTACGCGCGGCCCGACGCCGCGGCATTTCTGCGCAGAATGTTCAGCTACATCTTCGATGCCGATTATAAATTCGGCGGGCTCCCTCAGCTTGAACTGCGTCCGATTGATGGTCCGGTGGAAGTGTTAGGAGCGCATTTTGAGCCGGTGATTCTGATTCACGGCGAAACGCAGATTTACGGGTACCGCTTCGGCTCGGCCGCCTATCTTACCGATCACAGCGAAATCCCGGAATCCTCAATGCATCAACTGGAAGGGTTGGATATTTTGTTTCTGGATGCCCTGCGGCACAAGCCTCATCCCACCCACTCCACGGTGAAGAATTCGCTGGCCATCGTGGATCGGCTGAAACCGAAGCGCGCCTTCTTCACTCACATTTGCCACGACCTGGCGCATGAAGCCACCAATGCCATGTTGCCGAAACACGTGCGTTTGTCGCACGACGGAATGAAACTGGAGTTTGCGATCTGATGCCGGACTGGAAACTGAGGCTTGAGGCTTGAGAATTTTGAAAAGCCATTCGGACGCTGCATCTGGTTTCCCATGAGCCATCGGAGGTAACAGCCCGCATTTGGCGAAATCCTGGCTAGCCCGCGCAAGCAGCAATCCATGCAGGTCTTCCATAAACTCGACGATCTCCCTGCCAGCTTCGGGCCTGCGCTAATCAGCGTCGGCAACTTTGACGGCGTCCACTGCGCGCATGCCCACGTGTTGCGCGAGATTGTCTCGCGGGCTCGGGCTAGCCAGGCTAAGGCGGTCGCAGTGACCTTCGAGCCGCACCCCACGCGGATCCTGCGTCCCGAGGCAGGTTTGAAGCTGCTCACTCCCACACCTGAAAAATTGCGGCTGCTGGAAGCTACCGGCATCGACTGCGTGCTGCTCCTGCCTTTTGGACGCGATCTTTCGCTGATGACTCCCCGCCAGTTTGCCGAGCGCATTCTCAAGAAAAAGCTGCACGCGCGCGAAGTGCACGAAGGGTTCAACTTCCGTTTCGGCCATAAAGCGGCCGGCGACATGGCGATGCTTGCCGAGCTCGGTCGCGAGATGGGCTTCGAGGTTCAGGTTTATCCCGAGATGACTCTGCGCGGCGAACCCGTCTCCAGCAGCCAGATTCGCAAACTACTCATCGCCGGTCGCGTCAGTCGGGCCCGCCATCTGCTGGCGCGTCCCTTCTCCATCCTCGGCACACCGGGGCGCGGACGCGGCTATGGATCGAAGTACACGGTGCCCACCATCAACCTGGCGCGCTACGAAGAACTGGTTCCCAAAGACGGGGTTTACATTACCTGGACGCGCGTCGGCACGGAGCGCTTCGATTCCGTCACCAACGTTGGCAATCGTCCCACTTTCGGAGCGGAATTATTTGCCATCGAAACTCATCTACTGAACTTCCATCCCATTGAACTCACGCCGCAGACCGAGGTCGAGATCTGTTTCCTCGAGAGGCTGCGCGACGAAATCAAGTTTCCCACCGTCGATGCTCTGCGCGAACAGATCGCGCACGACGTGAAAAAAGCGCGTAGATATTTTCATTTGCTGCAAGGGCCGACGGCATAGGGGAAGCCCATGGGGCCGTGCTCTTTCGATTAACCACCAGTGCCACGATTCCCCGCTAAAATGTAGTTTTATGCGGGACTTCTAACATGGACAAATTTATTCTTCGCGGGGGAGAGCCCCTGCTGGGCACGGTCCGCGTCAGCGGCGCTAAAAATGCCGCGCTCCCCTGCATGGCCGCCGCCCTGCTCACCGATCAACCTGTCATCCTCGAAAACATTCCCCAGGTGCGCGACATCCAGACCACACGCAACCTGCTGGCTGCCATGGGCGCCGAAGTCGAACTCGGATACGGGCGGGCCCAGCATCGCACGACCATTCACTGCCTTACACTCGCCACTCCTGAAGCCTCCTACGAGCTGGTTAAAACCATGCGCGCCTCCACGCTGGTCCTGGGCCCACTGGTGGCCCGTTGCGGCCACGCCCGGGTTTCTCTCCCCGGCGGTTGCGCCATCGGACAACGACCCATCGATCTCCACATCAAAGGTCTCGAGCGTCTGGGCGCAAAGATCACGCAGGAACACGGCTACGTCGAAGCCAGCGCCGACCGGCTAAGAGGCGCGGAATTTGTTTTTGACAAGATCACGGTGACCGGCACCGAAGACCTGCTCATGGCTGCGACCCTCGCCGAGGGTGAGACAATTCTCGAGAACTGCGCTCGCGAGCCCGAAGTAGCCGACCTCGCCGCGCTGCTGAACAAGATGGGAGCGAAGATCGAAGGCGCCGGAACGCCCACCATTCACATCAAAGGCGTGAGCAAACTGAAGGGCGCCAAACACCGCATCATCCCCGACCGCATCGAAGCCGGCACGTTCATCATCGCAGGAGCCATGACGGGAGGCGATCTCAACATCGCGGGATGTGATCCTTCCCACCTCGATGCGCTGCTCAGCAAACTTCACGAAGTCGGAGTCAAAACCAAGTGCACGGCCGACTCCGTCCGCGTCATGGGCGACAATCCTTTCACCGCGGCAGACATGTCGACCGAAGAGCATCCGGGATTTCCCACCGACTGCCAAGCGCAATTCATGGCCCTGGCCACGCAGGCCGAGGGCACGTCGATCATCACCGAGAATATTTTTGAGAACCGGTTCATGCACGCCCAGGAATTGGTGCGCATGGGCGCAAACATCAAGATTGAAGGCCGCCGCGCCGTCGTCCGCGGCAGAACTCCGCTGAGCGCTGCCGCCGTGCTGGCCAGTGACCTGCGGGCCTCGGCGTCGCTCGTCCTCGCCGCGCTTGTCGCAGACGGAGAGACCATCATCGATCGCGTCTACCATATCGACCGCGGCTACGAGCACATCGAAGAAAAGTTAAAAGGCGTGGGCGCGCAAATCCGGCGCATCGGCGAAATGTTCCCCAAAAAAGCGGCTGCCGTGAGATGAGTCTTCAACCCCAGAGGAGCTGACCAGAGAGTTCCAGCAGGAATTCTGTTCTCTGTGCCTCTCTTGGTCCTCGGTGGTTCAACCTTTGTCGTGTCGCGTCAACCGCTCAATCAATTCCCGATGCTGCGGATAACGTGCGCCCAATTCCTCCCGCTCTCCCATCTCAAAATCCTCAAAATCAAATCCCGGCGCGACCGTGCATCCCACCACCGAAAAAGAACTCCAATCCGCCACATGCGACGCGAACCAACTTCCTGCCCGGACCACCGCCTGCAAAATCTGACCCGCTTCCGGCTCGCGGCCGAGAAGAATTGGGAAATACTTTCCCTCCGGCTCAATCACATGCACCACGAGCGGTTCGCCCGCATAGAAATGCCAAAGCTCGTCCGATCGCAACCGGTGAAACGCGGAGAAGTTTTTTCCTTCCAGGAGAAAGTAAATAGCGGTTGACACCGCCCGCGCTCCGGAAAACCCCGCCGGCAATGCCTCCCGCGCAATCACAACCTCCGAACGGTAGCTTTGACGAAAATACCCACCCTCAGGATGCGGCTCAAGTTGCAACCTCTGAATCCAGTCCATGGCGTTGCGAATCGTCATTGCTCCACTCCCAGCGGAATCAATCCGATCTTCACTCCCATGCTATGCTTTTCTTCCTCGTACTTCGCGGGCCCCGCGCGTCTGCCCTTTCTCTGGCGGCGCCATACACCGCCATAAACAATCAGGCGGCCTTACCTGCGTTCCCTTCGCTAAAGCGTGGATGCAGGCGTTGCGAACACACAACCGCGGTGTGCGTCGCGCCCTCCAGGTGCAGAACAGGCCGCGCTCACCCCCACCAAAAAAGGAGAACCCTGAAATTCCAGAAACTCACGCCCAATCTTGTCGTCCGCGACGTCGCCGCCAGCATGGAGTTCTACCGCTCTGTTCTGGGTTTTCAAACCGCCATCACCGGGCCCGAGCAGCCACCATTCGTATTCGGCTCGGTCGCGGCCGGCGGTCGGGAGATTTCCTTCAACGACCAGAAAGCCATCCCCGAAGACTGTCCCGCGCTCGGCGCCAAACCCATCGGCGGCAGTGCCTTACGCTCTTTTATGGAAGTGGAAGGGATCGACGAGGTGCTGGCCGCTATCCAGAAAAGCGGCGCCCAGATCACCATGCGGTTGAAACAACAATTTCATAGGGTGCGCGAATTTGCTTTTCAGGATCCTGAAGGGTAGGTCGTCACCATTGCAGACAAAGTAAATTAGCGATCGGAGCCAAACAATTCACCGAGGATCACAAGGCTCTTCGCCCTGTGCCCTCGGTGCCTGTTCTTCTGCATTAAACTCCAACCACTACTTCACCAGAATCTTGGTGCCACTGGCATCAAGCGTGCCCTTTACGCGAACGCGCTTGCCGTCGAACTTGCTGACGTCACTCTGATGGTCGATGTCGTACATCTTGCCGGAGTCATCCTTCAGCATGTACTTGTCGCCGGTCTTTACGACGGTTCCGGAAAAAGACTGGCTGTCGGCACTGGCGGCGTCTGCGCCCGCGGCCGAGGAGTTGTCCTTCGAACTTGGTGGCTGCGTCTGATCCGGCGGCGGCGCCTGGTCCTGAGTCTGAGCGGACGGCGTCTGCTGGGTTGCAGGCGGGGTATCTGGCGTCGGCGCCGGTTGGGTTTGCGGCGTCTGCTGCGACGGCGGAGTGTCGGGCGTTGGCGTGGACTGGGTCTGCGGCGTCGATTGATCCGAAGGTGCGGAAGTGGTTTGAGCGAACGCGCTGCCCCAGGAGATCATGCCGAATACAACGGCCAGGGTGGCGATAGAAGAGAGAGATAGAATCCGATTTTTCACAAATCCTCCAGGAGCCAAAGGCGGCTCTCGCGGATGCCCCAGCAAACCAGAGGCCATTGAATTCGGCGCCAGTGACCTTGTTCGATGCAAAAGTATTTTCGCATTGGATTTGCACGGTTTAGCTGGCGGTCGTCGGGACTGCGTGACGGCTATGTGGGGAATATTTTTTTGCTGACTACACGAGACCCTGTAGCCACTCGACTGCGGCTCTCGGAACAGTGACGAGCATTTCTTGCTCGCCCGGAAGAAAAGTATTCCAGGAGAATTCTCGCGACCGAGGACTGCGGATCGAGGATGATTTTCAGGTGAAGATTCGGGGCTATCGGAACGGAAAACAATAAAATGAAATTTAAGAGGAAAAAATAAAAAAGGCCGCGACTGGTGCGGCCTTTCTCGGTTTCGTATTAGCGGTTTAGTGGAACGCAAGAAGACTTAGTGCCGACCTCCGCCGCCACCACCGCCCGGACGCCCACCTCGGCCGCCGCCTCCACCACCGGGACGTCCCCCGCGGCCACGTCCACGACCGCCACCTCCGCCGCCCGGACGCCCGCTGCGGCCGCCACGGTCGGGTCCGCGGTCTCCGCCGCGAGGACGTTCCCCGCCTCCGGCACTCACGTGAGGAGCACCTTCGCGGTTGAAATTCGGCTCGGCATCCGGCTCATCGGGAAAATCTCCTCCCCCTTCGATCACGAGCGAACCGGTCATAGCCGGCTCACTCTCGCTCGCCGGAGCCATACCGGAGGCTGTCGCAGGAGGCGCTTCCCCGCCCCCCATTTTTGCCCGCTGCTCTTTCAAAATCGCCTTGCGGGACAACCGGATGCGGTTGCCTTCGACCGCCAGCACCTTCACCAGCACCTGGTCGCCTTCCTTCAACTCGTCGCGCACATCGGCAATGCGATGCTCCGCCACTTCGCTGATGTGCAGCAGCCCGTCGGTGCCCGGCAGAATTTCCACGAACGCGCCGAAGTCCGCCAGCCGTGTAACCTTTCCGAGATAAGTCTTTCCCACTTCGGCCGTCGCCGTGATGTCGCCAATAATCTGCAACGCCTTCGCCGCCGACGCCTGATCGCTGGAGGCAACCTTGACCAGTCCGGAATCTTCCACGTCGATCTTCACCCCGGTTTGCTCCACGATGCTGCGAATCATCTTCCCACCCGGCCCGATCAGATCGCGAATCTTATCGACCGGTATCTGCACGGTGTAGAAGCGCGGCGCGTAATCGGAAATCTTCTCGCGCCCGGAGGTGATGACTTCTTCCATCTTGTCCAGAATATGCAACCGTCCGCGCTGCGCCTGGGCCAGCGCTTCGCGCATGATCTGGGAAGTGATGCCGGCCACTTTAATATCCATCTGCAGCGCGGTAATACCGTCTCGGGTGCCCGCCACTTTGAAGTCCATATCGCCGTAGTGATCTTCCGCGCCCGCAATGTCGGTCAGAATGGCGTACTGCTCGCCTTCCTTCACCAGTCCCATAGCAACCCCGGCCACGGGAGCCTTCAAGGGAACGCCCGCATCCATCAAGGCAATCGAAGCTCCGCAGACGGTCGCCATCGACGATGACCCGTTCGATTCCAGAATGTCGGAAACCACACGCATCGCGTACGGCCACTTCTCTTCGGTCGGCAGCACGGCGGAAACCGCTCGCTCTGCCAGCGCTCCGTGCCCAATTTCGCGTCTTCCAGCCCCGCGCATAAACGCAACCTCTCCAACCGAAAACGGTGGAAAGTTATAGTGAAGCATGAAGCGCTTTTTAGCCTCGCCTTCGAAACCTTCGAGGCGCTGCATGTCGTCGCTGGTGCCCAGGGTGGTGGTGACCAAGGCCTGGGTTTCGCCGCGCGTAAAGATGGCGCTGCCGTGAGTTCGAGGCAGGACGCCGGCTTCGATCCAGATTTCGCGGACCTCGTCGAATGCGCGCGCATCGGGACGGCGCTTCTGATTGATGACCTGCTCGCGGAAGATGCGCTCGCGCAAAGCCTCATAGTAGTGAGCGAGTTTATTCTTTGCTTCGTCGTCCTCTTCCGGCAGTGCAGCAGCTAACTTCTTCTTGATGTCTTTGACCAGGGTGTGGCTTTCTGCCTTAGGATGCTTTTGGGTGTCGAGGGCGTCGGCCAGTTCCGCGCCAATGCGCTTCTTCAAGTCGTTGTAATAGGCGTCATCAAATTGCGGAGGTTCGACCTTGCGCTTCGGCTTGCCGGCCTTGGCGCGTAGATCGTTGATGGCTGCACAGATCTTCTTGATTTCGGCATGGCCGAACTCGATGGCGTCGAGCACCGTATCTTCCTTAACTTCCTTGGCGCCAGATTCGATCATCACGATGCCGTCGCTCGTGCCCACGACCATGATGTTCACCAAACTCTCGCGCATCTCGTCGTAGGTGGGATTCACCACGAACTGGCCGTTCACCAGGCCGACCCGCACTGCACCAATGGGGCCAAGGAAGGGAATGTCGGAAAGCGTGAGGGCGCAGGACGCGCCGTTGATGCCAAGTACATCGGGATCGTTATCGGTGTCGGCGGACAGGACGAAGGCAATGACCTGAGTCTCGCACTTAAATCCCTCGGCAAACATAGGCCGCACCGGCCGGTCGATCTGGCGGCTGGTGAGCACTTCGCGTTCACTCATGCGCCCTTCGCGCTTGATGAAGCCGCCGGGAAAACGTCCGCCGGCATAGGTGTATTCGCGGTAATCGACGGTGAGGGGAAAGAAATCGATGCCTTCGCGAGGATCGGGGTTGGCGGTGGCGGTGGCGAGAACAACGTTTTCGCCCAGGCGGACGACGGCTGCTCCGTGTGCCTGCTTGGCGAGCTTTCCGGTTTCAAATGAGATTTGTTTGCCGCCGGCGAGGTTGACTGTAACGCTAGTTGCTTCTGGTTTCATAATTCATTCCTTTGAGATGAGACAGGCAGGCGCATCTTTCCGCATCGTGCGGAAAGGCCGGGGCACCCAACGGGTGCCGGGTAAGGGCGTGGGATCAGCGCTTAAAAAACGCACGTGTGGAAAATTCCTCGATGCTGGACCGTCTCTCCAGAGACGGATTTCCAGAAATAGCCCGGAGGCATTTCGCTGTGGGTGCCCATCCTTGGGTGCCCCATTTCTCGCCTCTTTTGCGAGAAGTGGGAATTCTGGCCCCGGGCCAAGCGGTTACTTGCGGATGCCGAGTTTCGTGATGACGGTCTTGTAGCGCTCGGAATCGTATTTCTTAAGGTAGTCGAGCAAGCTACGCCGCTTGCTGACCAGCATGAGAAGACCGCGGCGCGAGCCGTGATCTTTCTGGTGCGTTTTGAAGTGCTCCGTCAATTGGCCAATGCGTTCGCTGAGCAAAGCAATCTGGACTTCAGGGCTGCCGGTATCGCTCGCATGCGTGCCGTATTGGTCGATGAGGGATTTCTTGTGCTCTCTGGCTAACACTTGCCTGGTGCACTCCTGTCTTATTCGATTGTCTATGTGACGTTTCCAGAGTACCACGGCGTACGACGGACCGTAAAGGATCTTAGCCTCGATCTTTCCTCGATCTTCCTCGATCTTACCCGCAACAGCAGGCGGGGATTCTTTCGTTCCTCCCGGCTGGATTCCACGTCAGTACGGAATGACGAATGTGCATCTACGTTAGATTCAAGCTCAGGGAGAAGAGCAAACGAAAAGCCACGTCGTCCACTCCAACCCAGCAACCGCCGCGGCCCTTTCCTCATCCCACCTGCGCGCATTCGTCAACGAGGCGGAATCCGGTTCGAGGAGAATTGAAATGAAAGCCCCTTTTCTTATCGGTCGTTTGTTGTTCGCAGGATTTTTCATTAACAGCGGAGTCAGCCATCTCCAACACCGCAAGTCATTGGCAGCATACGCGCGTGCCAAAGGCGTACCGCAGCCGGAACTGGCAGTCACCCTATCCGCCGTGCCACTGTTGCTCGGGGGGGCCAGTCTGCTGCTCGGCGTCAAACCAAAGTTGGGGGCCATGGCCCTGCTCGGTTTTCTGGCCGGGGTTTCTCCGGTGATGCACGATTTCTGGCGCGATGAGGATCCCGAGACGCGCATGAACAACATGATCATGTTCATGAAGAACCTGGCGCTGGCAGGTGGAGCGATGGCTCTGATGGGCGTGGACGAGCCGTGGGAGGCCAGTATTCCAGTTGGCAAGCCGAGTCTGGGAAACAAGTTGCGAAAGATCGGTCGCCAAGTCGCTGCGTAGCCAGTCAGCACGCGCCAGCTGAAGAACCGCCTCTTGAGAAGTTCATCAGGCGGCAGCCCAATCAGCGCTACAGGTCCAGCTAGCGAGCGGGAACTGACCTTGCCCGCTGGCTATAATTGCGCACGCCCATGAATATCGACCGGCTTGCTCACACCCTCCGCCGGTTATTCGACTCGGAACAGGGTGCCGCCGACCGCCTGATTCCCCGCTGGCTGTTGCTGCGTGCCTTGGGTGGAATTTATTTCTCCGCCTTCTTTTCCCTCATCTTTCAGATCCGCGGCCTAATCGGCCCCCAAGGAATTCTTCCGGCAAACGAATACCTCCAAGCCGTAGCGCATTCGTTCGGCCAAGGTCGAGGCCTCTGGTTCGCGCCCACGCTACTCTGGCTTTCCAGCGGTCCGTATATGTTGACCGCTCTGTGCTGGGTCGGCATGATCGCGTCCCTACTGTTGGTCATCAATGCGTGGCCGCGCGGAATGCTGGCCGTGTGTTTCGTGTGCTTCCTGTCATTCGTCAGCGCGGCGCAGGATTTTTCCGGGTACCAGTCGGACGGCATGCTGCTCGAAGCGGGCTTCATCGCACTTTTCTTTGCTCCCTCCGGATTTCGCCCGGGTCTCGGCCGGCCCTCGCCACCCTCGCGCGCCAGCCTGTTCCTCCTGCAGTGGGAATGGTTTCGCATCTACTTCGAATCCGGGGTCGCGAAAATTGCCGGTGGAGATCCGGAGTGGCGCCACTTCACCGCCATGGACGAGTACTACCAGAACGGCCCCCTGCCCACCTGGATCGGTTGGTATCTGCAGCATCTGCCGCACTGGTTCCACGCTTCAACGGCCTTCGCCACACTCGCGCTGGAGCTGGCTTTGGTTTGGATGTTATTTCTGCCGCGCCGCTGGCGCATCGTGTGCTTCCTGATTGTCACGCCCTGGGAACTGGGCGTAATCCTCACCGCCAACTACACTTTTCTGAATTACCTCGTGCTGACGTTGGGAGTCCTGCTGCTGGACGATCGTTTTCTGCTGGGCTTTTTTCCCGCGCGCTGGAAGAAGTTTTTAGCCACCGGCGCGACACCCCAGGAGGATGCCGTACAAACCTCGGGAAGTTTCCGTCGTCCGTTCAAAATCGCGCAACGGTCCCTAGCCGCCGTCGCGCTGAGCTGGATTTTTTACGCCACCCTGGCGGAGTTGATCTGGATGCTCTCTCCCCTCCCACTGCCGGCCTCGCCAGTCGAGGCGCTCGAACCTTTTCGCGTCGCCAATCGTTACGGCCTGTTCGGCATCATGACGCGCGGCCGATACGAGATCGAATTCCAGGGTTCCGAAGATGGAAAAACCTGGGTGCCCTATCCGTTTCGCTATAAACCTCAGGACGCGAACCAGCGCCCAGGCATTTACGCGCCCTATCAGCCGCGATTCGACTGGAATCTCTGGTTCGCTTCCCTCGGCTCATGGCAAGACTATTCAATCGTGCCCCGAACCGAAGTGCGTTTACTTTCCAACGACGGCGACGTGCTCAATCTTTTTGCGTCCAACCCCTTCCCGCAAGGGCCGCCCCGGGAGGTCCGCGCCGTGATTTGGCAATACTGGTTTACCACCATGTCCGAAAAACGTACCCAAGACCTGTGGTGGCGCCGTCAATTCCTGGGACTGTACGCCCCAACTCTGGAGCGCGCACCCGATGGCACGATCCACGGCCTAGAATGGCCAACGGCAGCTCCACGCGAATGAGCACTAGCGAGCCCTCACGCCTTCAACCTCGACAACGCCATCTTCGCTGCATGATACCCGCACATCCCATGCACTCCTCCCCCGGGCGGGGTAGACGACGAGCACATATAAATATCCCGCGCCGAGGTAGCATAATGGCGCCAAGTCGGGCGATACACAAACTGACGGAGGTCCATCACGCCGCCTCCGATATCGCCTCCCACCAGGTTCGCGTCCATGCTCTCCAAGTCGGCAGGAGAAAAAACCCTCCGCGCCAAAACGCAAGCGCGGAAGCCAGGAGCAAAACGCTCAATCTGATTCTCCAGTTTCTCCAGCATGTCAACTTTGGATCCGTTGGGCACGTGACAATAAGCCCAAGCCGTGTGTTTCCCGGTTGGAGCCCTTGAGCTGTCGAACAGACTAGGCTGCGCCAGCAGCACGAACGGGCGCTCGGCGGGCTGTCCATTTCGCACCGCCTTTTCCGAGGCGGCAATCTCCTCGAAGCTTCCCCCCAAGTGCACGCTAGCCGCTCGCAGGCACTCGCGAGCTTTCCAGGGAATCGGTGCGTTCAACGCGTAATCGACTTTGAACGCGGCCGCTCCGTAACGGTATTTTCCCAGTCTCCGCTTGTAGCTCTCAGATAGCCTTTGCCCGGCAACCTTCACGAGCTGCCGCGGAGTGAGATCGCAAAGGAAAAGATCGTAGTTGTCCGATGCGGCCAAACTCTCGACGGGAGATGAAATTCTCAGCTTACCGCCCAGGGACGAAAGCAGCGAGCACAGAGCGTTGGTAATCGACTGAGCGCCGCCGCGTGGAATCGGCCAACCCACAACATGTGCCGGCACCGCCATCAGCATCGCAAAGGCCGCGCTCAACGGTTCGTCGAGACTGAGAAACGAATGGGCGGCCAGTCCGGCGAACAGCGCCCGCGTTCGTGGCTCACCAAACCGGCGAGCGACCGCCTCGGCCGACCGCAGCCCGACCATTCCAAAGCGCGCCATCAGAAATGGATGTCGCGGAACAAGAGAAACGGGACGCAGTACCTCGGCCGCCAAATCCGGCCAGCGCTCCACGAACGGGCCCATGAGCTTCTCCCAGGCGCCTCCATCGACACCGAGCGAACGGGCGGTTGCCGCAAGGTCACGCTCCAACATCACTGCTGTGCCGTCATCCAGAGGATGCGCCAGAGCAGCCGGGGAATGAATCCATTCCAATCCGTGATCGCTCAAAGGCAGGGAGGAAAAAAAAGGCGATCCTGCGCCCATCGGATAAATTGCGGATCCGAAGTCATGGCGAAACCCCGACAGCGTCAGCTCCAACGTGCGCGCGGCCCCGCCCGGCGAAGACTGCGCCTCCAGCACGTCCACCTGCAGTCCCGCCTGCGACAAAACGATGGCTGCTGCCAACCCATTCGGGCCCGCGCCGGCTACACACGCCTTACCCGTCATCGCGAATCACCACGGCCTGGCCTCTCATCAGAATCTCCGCTGTCCTCGGCCTTTGGTTCCCTCAGCGGTTGAAGGGGTATTCAGAAATCCAGTGGAAGCCGCGGCTCACCAGTACGAACTTGCTTCGGTCCATCAGCTGCAGCTGCATGTGGATCTGGTGGCTATCCATGATTCCATCCAGGATCAATCGATCCGGGGCCACCCGTTGGAAGGTGAAGTTAGCCTTCCAGTTCTTGTCGCCATCCTTGGTGAACGCGATTGTCTGGTTCTGGTCGCTGATCGCGGCGCCGTAACGGGCAAAGGAATCGTCCATACGCTGGAAAGCCATCCTCTCGGGGAAATCGAAGATGGCGCGGCGCCAGCGATCGTAATCGGTCAGCAGCGGTGAGCGCACTCGGCTGTCGATCGAAAGCTCGTCCACGTTCCAAATGCCGTAAAGCGACGACTTGGGCCGTCCGCCACCATACATGTGCCAGGCGGTCCGGCCGCTATAAGCATTCATTCCAAGCATCCAGATTCCCAGCATGATTTGCGCCGCCAACGCAATCCGGTTGCCGCGCCTGGTGTGAAAAAGCTCCGGTTGCGGGGATGGTCCCACGGTGCGGTTGCGGACGAAGAAGTCTGCCAGACGCCCGAACTCCGGTGCGAGCAGGAACGTAGCCATCAGGATCAAGTGAAAGGCGAAAAGCTTCACCGGCACGTCGTATGTCATATTCAGCATGAACACCTGAATCATGTCGGCCAGGCAAACCAGCGCGCCCAGCACCGTCGTCCGGGGAAAGATGAGCAAAATTCCGCCCAGCAGTTCCGCGCTCCCCGCGAAGATTTCATATCCCGGCGAGGCACCAATCGAGGCCCACAGAACGCCCATGGGAGAGAAGTCCCGGAAAGGTTCAAGCAATCTGGTCAGAAATGGGAAGGGCATTTGCAACGGAATGACTTTGTCCATTCCGTAAACGATGAGCTGGGAGGCCAGCGCCAAACGAATGAAAAGCCGAAGCCATGGATACAGAGTGGCGTAGTTTTCGCGTCCGCGGTCGAGAACCGACCAAATACCTGCCGCCCCGGCGGCGATCACAACCAAACAGAACGCCAGCACCCAGTCAAAAGTCTTGTCGCCGCTGCCGCTGCCCGTGTAAACCAGCGGAAGCTTGGCATGGAACAGATGAGCAGCGGTCCAAAAAACAATTTGCCGCATCGGCGGCAAGGTTCCCGGATCTGGAACGTCGACTTTCGGGATAGGAAATAAGCTCGCGAGGATTTGCGTGGTCAGGCAAAACAGTCCGAAGTAAATGAAGCATGCGCGAAACGCGACGCGGGAAGTAAGACTCCAATGCGGCCCACCCTTCACCTGCTGGACGTGCGCTTCCTGATATGGCGCTTCCTGCTGCAGGGGCGGTCCCTGCTGGAGTTGAACGACCTGGACGGGAGTCCCCATTTCGGCACCTCCGGAGCGCTAAAGTGTATATCAGACCCGGTCAGGTTTCAGCTTTTGCGCCCAATTTTCAGTCTTGTGGCGGAATTCAAAGGCGGCAAGAGAATATAGAGAGTATGATCAAACCGATGCCCTATATCACGGAACACCTCTCCAGCCTTCGTCAGGAAATTGCCGATTTGCGTAACTTGAACACCCGTTTCGCCGAAAAGGGCGGGCACAATGCGCTGGATCAGACAGCTCTCGAGCTGCGCACCAACCGCCTGCGCGAAATCAAACAAGAGTTGTCGAACATGCTGAATCGTCCCGACGATCCCAAGGTCTGGTGGGAGCGATCCCGAAGAGGGCAGCAGGCCTAAGTCGCAATCCAATTCGGTCCGCGTTTCCGGTTTTCGAAACGTGGGCTTCCGCATTGAACCTCTCCTCATTCCCGTCTTCATTCCTTTGCCTTCGCCATTCAGATTGCGCGCCCTATCCGCGCCATGCGTTCAGCCGCGCAGCGTCGCGGCAACGGCCTTGAGAGTGGCCTCGATTCCATCGGCATTCGGAATGCCGCCTTGCGCTAGATCCTTGCTGCCGCCGCCGCGTCCTCCGCTCTTCGTCATGGTCTGTTTCATCAGCGCTCCCATGTCGAAGGGCTGACCTGCCGATTGCGCGAAGACGAGTGAGGGCTGCGGCGATGTCGTTGCCAAAAGAGCTACTACTCCCGGAGATAGCCGAGTCAATTTCTGCGCCAGTAGTTTCACGAAGCCGAGATCGCGGCCGGAGAGCGTGCGCACGACGATCTGTAGCCCGTTCGCTTCGGGAGCATCGGCGAGCAGGACAGCGGCGTAGGCCGCGGCCAGCTCTTCTTGGGACTGCTCGTGTTGCTTACGCAGCAACTTGATTTCGTCCAGAGCCTTGCGAGCCGACTGCGGAACGTCGTAGATGTGCGCGGAGAACAGCGCGGCGGTTTCGCTCAAGGTGGTGAAATCGCGCCGCGCGGTCGCGACGGCACGCAGTCCGGCAACGAATTCGACCCGCCATCCCTGGCGAACTTTCTCGATTTTGCGCAGCAGAATACTGGCTATCTGCCCGGTTTGCGCGACATGCGTTCCCCCGCACGCGGTGAGATCGAAGTCGCGAATGTCGATCAGCCGCAGCTCATCACGCTCGGTGGGTGGAAGTTTGCGCAGACCAAGCTTCCCTGCCTCGTCCCGGCTCACAAAGCGGATGTCGACAGTACGATTCTCGAGAATGATTTCGTTGGCCAGCCGCTCGGCAGATTCGATTTGTTCCTTGGTCAGCGCCGCCGTGTCCAGATCGATCGAGCAATAATCGTCGGCCATGTGGAACGAAACCGTCGGGAGGTTGTACAGCCGCAGGAAAGCAGCGGAGAGCACGTGCTGGCCGGAGTGCTGCTGCATATGGTCGCGGCGGCGGGAGGCGTCAATCTGGCCGTGGACGCGGCTTCCCGCCTTCAGATCCCCCGGCGGCGCTTCCAGATAATGCACCACTCGGCCGTCTTCGGCGTCGGCGACTTCGATGACACGGAGTCTGGCACGGGCATCGGAACTGATCGTGCCGGTGTCGAAAATCTGCCCGCCGCTGGTGGGATAAAACGCCGTGCAGTCGAGAATGAGTGCGGGACGCGGGCTGACGAGAACTTCGCGAACCTCGGCGTCGAAATCGTATCGGAATGAATCGCGATAGTAGAGTCGATCGGTCACGGCCAGGAAACCATTCTAACCACAACCTGCATGCGGAGATTGCCAAGATCGCCCAATCTTGCTGGGCGTGAACGAACCAAAGAACACGGAACAAGAGAACGCTGTCCTTGCGAATCGGGCTGAAAGCCCGGCGAGCAACCTGCTGTTCGCTCTCAATACGTTCTCAATACGGCCCAATGATGCCGCCGATGTGTCGGGCGGCCGGCTTGGCTGACGGCGCGAGCGAGTTGCCCGCGCCCAAACGAGCATCGAGAACATCCAGATACTTCAGGCCGCTGCCAGTGTTGAACAGCACGACCGTGTCTTCAGGCTTGAAGAATCCATTGCCGCGTAGCTTCCTGTAGGCGACCAGCGAGGCGGCCCCCTCAGGCGCGACAAAAATGCCTTCGACCTTCGCCCAATGTCGCGTCGCCTCGATAATTTCTTGGTCGCTGGCGCTGATGGCGGTGCCGTTACTCTTCCTTAATATCTCGAGGATTAAATAGTCTCCATACGGTTTCGGGACACGCAGACCGGAAGCCAGGGTCGAGGCATCCGGCCACATCTCGGCGGTCGGCGACCGTTCATCCCATGCTTTCACAATGGGCGCGCACCCAGCGGACTGCACGGTAACCATTCTCGGTCGCTCGGAACCAATCCACCCCAGCGCTTCCATTTCTTCAAACGCCTTCCACATGCCGAGCAGACCAACTCCACCGCCCGTGGGATAAATAATTCCTTGCGGGATTCTCCACCCCAGCTGCTCAGCGACTTCGTAGCCCATGGTTTTCTTGCCTTCGACACGATAAGGCTCTTTGGTTGTGCTGAGGTCGAACCATCCGTCCTTTTCCCAGAAGCTTTCGTTTTTCAGCTCGGCGACTCTGCGGGCACAGTCGCTGATCAGACCGTCGACGAGCGTGACGTGCGCGCCGTAGTAATCGCACTCCACGCGGTTGGCCAGGGGAACATCTTTCGGCATGAAGATATGAGCTTCGAGGCCGGCGGCGGCGGCATAAGCGGCGAGAGCTCCGGCGGCATTCCCGGCGGACGGAATCGCCAGCTTCTTCAGACCGAAGTGACGAGCCATGGTCACACCGGCAGACAGGCCGCGCGCCTTAAACGAACCCGTTGGGTTCAGGCCTTCGTCTTTGATGTAGACGTTGGCATATTCGCGACTGGATAGCATGGGGGTGAAGCCTTCGCCGAGCGAAACCGGATTGGCATCGGGCAGAACGGCATCATAGCGCCACATCGTGGGCGCGCGTCCGGCCAGGCGGGCGGATGAAAATGTGCGCCGGATGGTGGCAAGATCGTAACGCGCGTAAAGGATGCCGCCGTCTTGGCTGCAAACAGTTTGCGGGCGGTCGGCGGGATAGTGTTCGCCACAGCGAGTGCATTCAAGATGAGTCAGCATGCCAATGCCGAGTTTAGCATCGCGGCGAATACAATTCTCTGCTCCCGTTCTCAGGCCGCCTCGGCGATCAGAAAGCGGAAGGTACTACGGAGAAACCGCAGAACCACCGCGATTCGGCCGAGCAGCGGTTCTCATCTCCTTCAACAAATCTAATTCCCCATTTATTTTCTGCCCGGGATCCGCTTTTGTTTCCGACGCCGCGTAATATTCGATGATGTTTTGCTGAACCGTTTTGGAAATGATGCGGCCCGGTCTGGATGTTAAACGCTCGAGCAGTTGCGCGTAGGTTTGGTCGGCAAGAGGATAATCGCCGCGCAGGACAAGATTTCCCGTGTCGAGATCAAGATTCGCGAAGGTTACAGATCCCTGACCCTGGGCGCGCAGTGTATCCAGCAGACCGCGAAATGAATCCACGGTATGGTTCACGCTGCGCAGATACCATTCTTCGGTGTTAGAGGTGGGAATCTTGATTGCCAGATCAGAGGCTGCACCAATTTTCGGAATGACGAACACCAGAATCGCCAGCAGATGCGCCTTGAACCCAGGTCCTCGGTACGTGTGCTTCCACTTGCGGTCGTAGTTCGTGCGCGAAACGCGCTCGGCGAAAATCCGGTACGCTTCGTCGTTCGGATGAGGAGGAAATTGGCGCCCGTGTATCACGACCTCGGCCTGCGCAAACCCAGGAATGAAGCTGCGTGCCGAGGTGCGGTAGCTTCGCAAAGCCGGGTGGGCGCGGCCCAGGACTTCATGAACATCCAGTCCGTAGGTGTCCACAAAAGCTTGTTCCAGAAATTTCCTGGGCACTTGGAAACCAACAAAACGCAGGTAAGCGGGCGGCGCAAACGCCGCATCGGTCAGTCCGTCAATGTCAAAGGCAAATTCCGTTCGAATGTGGCCATGAGGACTTTCGCCATAAGTCACCGAACGTCCAAACTTCTTCCTTAGATGGGGGAACTCGACGCCAGTTGCCGGGTTGATCGCCTCCGAATGACCGATCGAGTCGCCTAAGTAGTGCGACAACGCCCCAATTGCAAACGCATATTCATCCATGGTTCGCGCATTCGCGAAAAGCCACGCAATGAAATCTCCCGTACGTACATAATGCGTCAGGTTGCTGAATAATTTTTTGCCAAATGGATAGTAACCCATGTCCTGGATGGCCGAGCCGCCATACGCGTAGGCGTGTGCCTCACGAAGTTGCTCGTCCGTCGCCCCGGGAAAACGCGCCCGCAGCAAGGACACTATGGAATCATTCCACGCCAGATCGATCAATTCTTCATGCGTCAGAATGGAGTACGCGTCAGCCCCGGCCGCACCTAAGATCATCGCTATAAAAAGCGCTATTCTCCCCGCGCACCATCGCCGCCATCCCATCCTCATCAGCCTCGGTTACGAATCAGATACCAGACATCCCGCCTTGAAGATAAACCGCATCGGCGGGGCTGCTTAACACAAAAGTTTAGAGATTACTTTGTGCACAGCCCCGCAGCCATCGGACATTTCCTGTATTCCTTCGCGTTCAACTCCGCCTCGTTCGGCAGTTTGGGTTACTATTTGTGTCCCAAGGAAATTTCACAGGAGAACGTCATGGGAAAGTTTCTGCTTGGTCTGATCGTGGGATTGATCGTAATTCCCGCAGGGGTCTACCTATATTTCTCTTCTGGTAGCGCGCCGGTGGCGACGTCATCCACCCCCATGCCCTTTGAAAAAATGCTGACGAGAATGGCCCTGCATGCGCGCCTGCGCAAAGAAATGCCGAAGTCCTCTCCGATTCCAGCCGATGAAGGCTCCTTTGTCGCCGGGGCCCAGGTTTACAAAGACCATTGCGCCGTCTGTCATGGACTGCCAGGACAGCCACAGACAGCAATCGCCCTGGGAATGTTTCCCAACCCCCCCAAGTTAATGGAAGGAACGGGCGTGTCAGACGATCCTCCAGAAGAGACTTACTGGAAGGTTTCGGGCGGAATTCGGATGACCGGCATGCCGGGATTCGAAAAAACGCTTTCGTCCACACAAGTGTGGCAAGTCAGTCTGCTGCTGGCCAACTCCGATAAGCTGCCCACCACAGTAAAAGACAGCCTGACCTCTGTCGCCACGCCCACACGCATGAGTCATAGCATGACGAAGTAGCTGCGCCACACCCCCCGGTAGGCGGACCACATCACCAGCAGGCTGGACCCCTGGAGCAATCGCCAGCCACTTGCGGTTCTTGTGGCGCATGTGCGCTCTTCGCTCCCTGCGGAGAAATGTAAATTGTTTGCAGTGAGGCGAGCAGTAACCTTGATTTGCAAAGGGGTGGGCTTCGTTTGAACGCCCCGAGGAGGCCGGCGTTCTCTTCACTGTTCTTACGGGGCTGACACGCGCGTAAATCCGCGGCTCCTACTCCGCAAGGGTGAAGTCGACCGTGACCTGGGTGTCGATGTCAACCGGACTGCCATTCAGCAGGTAAGGCCTATACTTCCATTGCTTGACCGCATCGATGGCGGCTGGCGCAAGCAGCGGATGTCCGCTGATAAGCTGAATGTTGGAAACATCACCCGCCTTATCGATCTTCACCCTCATCACAACCGCTCCCTGAATGCGCTGCCCCTTAGCATCCGGCGGGTATTCCGGACGCACCTTGGTGACCAGAAAGCCCGACATTACGCTTTGCGATGCGCGTACAACTCCGACACGATCGGCATCCTTCGGACGGTTAGCAAAGATGTCGCCTTGCTCACCGGCCGGAACCCCTCCGGGCGCATCGCGCACTACGCCTTTTGCTGGCGGAGTATCGGCAAGCGTGAAGTTCACCGTCACTCTGGTTTCTACCTCCACCGGTTCGCCGTTTAGCAAGTAAGGCTTGTATTGCCACTGCTTGACCGCCTCAATGGCGGCGGGCGCGAGCATGGGATGTCCGCTGAACAACTGCGTGCTCTCGACATCCCCGGATTTATTGATCACGACTTCAAGAATGACCGACCCTTGAATGCGTGCCTGCCGCGCCAGAGGCGGATAAACAGGAGGAACCTTCTGCAGCAGCAGACCCTGCGTCACGCTTGAGGATACTTGAACAAGGCCCGGCACAGCCTGAGACAGGGCCAGAGATGCTAAAGTAACCGAAAGGAGAAGCGGCGCTACGAGGTGCCTCATTGTGACCTCCGCGACGGGATAATCTTCCCATGCTGAACGTTGGATTACGCTGCGGCCTTCCCGCGATCGTGGCCCGTAAGGCTTCAGACTCCGCCAGCCCCTGATTTGTTCCCACCAATCCGCTTCACAAACCCTGCAATCGCTGCCAGCACCGCATCAGTCTGATCGCGCTGCGGCGAGGGCCACAAGCTCGACGGGCTCTTGATCGACTGCACCTGCGCCATCGTTCCGCACTCATCGTCGGTTCCCTGGACGCCCTGGACGGCAAGAATTGGACACATGATGCGCGGAAGATATTCTTCGATATTCCACCGCCGACGATTTCAGCCGCGCTCCGGCTGCGGCCGACCATGCGTTAAACCGCAAAGCTGTGCCCCTGCACAGTCAGATGGAAGGTGTCTTTTTGGTTCCCTGCTTTACGCTTCATCGTGCATTGCAGAGACCCCATTCCCCGCTCGTTTCGGTCTGTCCGGGGTCATTTTCCGGATACTCCCGTTGTCTCCGTCGCGCATCGAATCATCAAGATATCGTAAGCTATATGCAGCATTTAAGGAGGAGGGTCGGTGCGCTGTCCTCGGTGTGGTAATGAAAATTCGGAGGAGAATCGCTTTTGCGGAATGTGCGGAGCCAAGTTATTGCCCGCTGCGGTTGCTTCTGCGCCGGCGGTTTCCGCTGCGCAGGCTTCGGCTCCGTCCCTGCGCTCCTCCTCGCCTCCATCGGCTCCCGCATCGTTTCCCGCCAAGCCTCAAGCGGTCACGCCCTCGCGACCTGTAGCCGCTGTGTCGGAAGATGCGCCCGTCATCAGCGGGCCGTCGTTCCTGGGATTGAACACTCCTGCTCCCCGCAAGCAGGCGAGTCTGAGCTCCAACCCGCACTCCAGTTCGAGCAATCTCGACTACTTGCTGGAAGATGAGGAGGAGCCCCGACGCGGGGGTGGGGGAAAATTCATTCTTATTCTGTTGGCCCTAGCACTGGCTGTCGGGTTTGGATACTTGCGCTGGAAGAATCAAGGGTTGCCGTGGCTGCATTCAGGCGCGAGCAAACCGCCCGCAGCGGATCAAGCTCCGGATGCGACGGACGCAACTTCGCCTGCGCCGCCTACCCCCAGTACGAGCGCCCCGGCCGCTGCATCATCAACCACGCAAACTCCGCAACCGACTTCAAAGGATTCTGCTTCCGCCGCTGCTCCGGCAAGTTCTCCTTCCGCTACGAACCTGGCGGCCGGCAATCCGCCCGCAACTCCTGACTCCGGAGCACCCGCTGCCAGTACGTCGTCCCCGAAAGCCGACGCCTCCTCTGCGAGCGAGACCTCAACTTCTTCGCCAGACTCGTCGGCCGCGACCGAGCCTGCAGCTACCGAGCCGGCCGACAAAGAACCTGCGGCAGCGGCGCCCGATACTCCGCCGGCGCCCACCCCGAAACTCAAAAAACCTGCGGCCGCAGTGCAACCAAAACCTCATGCCGGAATCACGACCGCCCAATCGGCCGATCCGGTGAGCGAAGCGCAAAAATATATCTATGGCCGAGGCGTGAGTCAGGATTGCGAACGCGGCATGCGGCTCCTGAAACCGGCGGCGGCACAAGCTAATCCCAAGGCGATGATCGAGATGGGGGCCCTCTACTCCGCCGGATTGTGCACCCCTCACGATCTTCCGACGGCCTATCGTTGGTTCGCCATGGCGCTGCGCAAAGATCCAGACAATCAGCCGGTGCAAGCCGACTTGCAGAAGCTATGGAGTGAAATGACGCAACCGGAGCGGCAACTGGCGATTAAGCTGAGCCAGTAATGCTTGAAGAATCAAGGGACTGGCTTCCAGCGGTGCCGTAAGTTGGGCAAAATCGGCCGCGGCTCTCACCCAATTCTTTTTAAACTTTCTAATTTTACGATGACAGCACGAAGGCTGATGGCGCAAACGGGCGTGCTCACTCTGCTGTTTTCCTCCACGCTTTTCGTCAGCGCTGGCCCCCAGGGGGCGGACGACTCGACGGTCTCGAAACATTCGATGGCAACCCGGCAAAAGACGGCCGGAATTCCCGGTTTTGCCAAAGTTACCTCCAACCTCTATCGCGGGGGACAGCCTAATCTTACGGCGGTGGAAGGGCTGAAAGAGATGGGCGTCGACATCGTCGTGGATATGCGCGGCGGTCGGAACAAGCACGAAAAAGCAGAGGTTAACAAGCAGGGCATGCAGTACGTTTCGATCCCCTGGCATTGTCCCTTTCCGAGCGACAAACCGTTCGTCCGTTTCTTAAAGCTAATGCAGGACAATCCGAGGAAGAAAGTTTTCGTGCATTGCCGCCTGGGCGATGATCGCACGGGAATGGCGGTGGCGGCGTATCGCATCGCCGACCAAGGTTGGTCAGCCGACGAAGCCATGAAGGAGATGAAGGCCTTCGGATTTACCCTGGTGCATCATGGAATTTGTCCCGGTCTGGCGCACTACGAGAGGACATTCCCGCGCAGGTTGAAAACGAGCCCTGCGTTCCAAGACCTTCATCTCCGCAGCCCATCTGCGCCGTCAAAATGACGCTTATCTGTCCCCGAAAATAAGAACTGGGGTGGCCCGAAAACCAACCGCCAAGGGTTCTAGACTTCGTCCTGCTCCTGCAGCTTGGCAATCACGCCGAAATCCTCCAGCGTGGTAGTGTCGCCCTTGACGCTGCCGTCGGTGGCCAACTCGCGCAGCAGGCGCCGCATGATCTTCCCGCTGCGCGTTTTCGGCAACATGTCGGCGAAACGAATGTCATCGGGCTTCGCCAGCGCCCCGATTTCCTTGGCCACCCACTTGCGCAATTCTTCTTTCAGTTCACTCGTGGGCTGCCGTCCTTGCTCGAGGGTAACGAATGCCGCGATCGCCTGTCCCTTGAGATCATCCGGACGCCCTACCACCGCCGCCTCAGCGACCGCTGGGTGTGCGACCAGCGCGCTTTCCACTTCCATGGTGCTGAGCCGGTGTCCGCTCACGTTGAGCACATCGTCGACCCGTCCCATTATCCAGAAATATCCATCTTTGTCTTTTCGCGCACCGTCGCCGGTAAAATACATCCCGGGAATTTGCGACCAATAATTCTTCACGTAGCGATCGGGATCGCCATAAACCGTCCGCAGCATTCCCGGCCACGGTCGCGTGATGACGAGGAATCCGCCCGACCCGGCAGGCACCGGCTTCCCTTCCATGGTGACGACCTCGGCGACCACGCCGGGAAACGGCCGCGTAGCCGATCCCGGTTTCGTCGCAATCGCCCCGGGAAGAGGCGCAATCATAATGTGCCCCGTCTCGGTCTGCCACCACGTGTCGACGATGGGGCAACGATTGCCGCCGATGGTTTCGCGGTACCACATCCAGGCTTCGGGATTGATAGGCTCGCCCACCGTGCCGAGCAGGCGCAGGCTGCTCAGGTCGTGCTTCTTCGGCCACTCGTCACCCCACTTAATAAAAGTGCGGATCGCGGTAGGGGCCGTATAAAACACATTCACTTTGTGCCGTGCGATGATCGACCAGAAGCGGTCGGACTCGGGGAAATTCGGCGCCCCTTCATACATCAGGCTGGTGGCGCCGTTTTGCAGCGGGCCGTAAATAATATAGCTGTGCCCTGTCACCCATCCAATGTCTGCCGTACACCAGTAAGTATCCTGTTCCTTCAGATCGAACACCCATTTTGTGGTCAGGTAGGTGCCCACGGAATATCCGCCCGTGGTATGCACCACGCCTTTCGGTTTGCCCGTGGTTCCGGAAGTATAAAGAATGTAAAGCGGATGCTCGGCATCCAGCGGCTCGGCAGGACAAACGTCGGAAGCATTGGCCATCCGCTCATGCCACCAATGATCGCGCCCTGACTGCATGTTGATCGCAGTTCCCGTACGCCGATAAACGACAACCTGCTTCACGCTCGGGCAAGATTTCAGCGCCTCTTCGACGGCGGGAAACAGTTTCACTTCCGCGCCTCGGCGATACGATCCATCCTGGGTGATGACTGCGGTCGCCTGCGAGTCATGGATGCGATCGATCAGGGCGTTCGAAGAGAATCCTCCAAACACAACCGTGTGCGGTGCCCCAATACGCGCGCAAGCCAGCATGGCGATGGGCAACTCGGGAGTCATGCCCATGTAAATGGCGACCCGATCTCCTTTCTGTACCCCAAGACCCTTCAGAACGTTGGCGAACTTCTGCACTTCGCGATGCAGTTGCTGATACGTAAGCGTGCGGACTTCGCCCGGTTCGCTCTCCCAAATGATGGCGGCTTTATTCTTGCGCCAGGTTTCGACGTGCCGGTCCAGGCAGTTGTAAGAGAGATTGATCTGACCGCCGACAAACCATTTTGCCCACGGGCAATTCCAGTCGAGCACTTTGTCCCACTTCTTGAACCAGTGCAGTTCGCCGGCAATGCGCGACCAGAATTTGTCCGGCTCATCGACGGACTCCCGATAAATATGTTCGTATTCGTCGAGCGTTTTGATCTGGGCCTGGTTACTGAATTCAGGCGGGCACTCGAACTTGCGCAGCTCGTTCAAAGTGGAATCGATGTTCGGGCCCTGAGTATCGACGACGCCTTTATCGGCCATAACTTTATTGACCATGATGAGAACCTCGATGCGGAGCAATTGTTTTCTTCATAACCCAAACACCAGCATGAGATCGCAGGACATTATTCTACACAGCGTCGAACGAGATGTGATCGGGATCCGACGACAACCGCGGTCAGCGATCAGTTCTCGGGCCCGGCTGTTTCTGCAGGTCCGACGTTTGCCCGGGGCCCGGGGCCTCTGACCCGGACGGCCGAAGATAGCTCAGCTGCTCCCAGCTGCTTGAAGATGCAGTCCTTCCGATCGCTGCCGATCTAACTTTCGCCCCCTGATTTTCGCTGGCGAACGACCGCGTTACGATCCCGTCGATCCCAACTCCAGAAGTTCTTGCCGCAGACGAGGATGTTGCTGGGTCAAGCGCAGATAGCGCATTTCATCGGCGCCAGCTTGCGCGCGAATGATCCTGGCCGCACCCTGCTTGTCTTGTGGCGACCAGCGGCGCAGATGGGGAACCAACGCCAGCACCAGCGACCAATTCTCGAAGGCTTGGCGCTCAAGCCAATTCCAGCCGGACAAGTTGATGCCCAGTGCGCGGTTGACTTCTGCAACCGAAGCGCGCCGGATGCGAGCGCTGCTCCCGCCGAACTCCTGCGCCATGCGCCGGTTCACGCGCAGGCCAAGATCGCGGGTGGAAAATGTGTCCCACGCTCCCGGGAAGGGCGCGAGTTTCCGTCGTGCCCTAAGATCCGCCGGTTCGACTTCGGCATTAGCCGCTGGCTTGCCCGGGCTGTCCAATTCATAGAACACATGCGCTTCGGCCAGACGCTTCAGGGTCTTCTTCGGGGTGCGGTATTGCCGGTTCGCGGCGATCTTGCGCTGTTCCCTTCTGGCGAGTTGCTCCAGTTTGGTGCTGCCGCTGCGGAATCCCAGCTTGCGGTAGAACCAGAAGGCTCCGGAGTCGAGGGCTTCGTCGTTGTTCTGTCCGATCTGATAAGGATAGACGGAGATCGTGGTCGCTCCCGTGAAGGCGCAGAGACAGCGCAGGGCTTGCGCATAAATCCAGGCAGTTTCGCCCTGACGATACGTGTAAAAAGTATTGAAACCGACCTCGATCCATTCGCAGAGGCCCATGGCTTCGATGTAATTAATGGGAACGCCATTCTTGAGCGTGAATCCCGCAACGTAGGCGCGCAGCGGCAGTCGATGAACCGCCGGCAGATTCCAGAAATACATGACGACGCCTCGACCCGCCTTGCCGGGAGCAGGATTGGCGCGGACGACCGAGCTCGGAGCGCCCAGCGTCGTGCCGTAGAGTTCGCGGTAGCGCACCGCCATCACTTCCCGGATGGTGTGCAGGATGAACTCGCCTTCCCGGCGCGAAAGTTTCGTGAGCCGCGGGGCGGGTTTCGCGAGCTCGTGCGCGAGCGAAACTTGACTGCGCACGATCAGCGGCTCAGTGTGATAGTAGAACTGGCGCGGACGACTCCAATTGCGTGTGCGAGAAAGTTTTAGATTTTCGAGATGCCAGCGTAACGGGAGACGCAGCGAGTCATAGAGTTCGGCACGTTCGCGGGCGTTTTCTTGTTTCGCGTCGCCGACTGGCAGTCGCTCGAGGCGATGGATCAGCCATTCGAGCTCTCGCTCGCGCCCTCGCGCCGAATCGAGCCAGCGTCTCCAGGGAATGTTCGCCTCTACGTCAGAGTCTTCCGCAAGGAGAGGAATGAAGCGCGGCCAGGTCGCTCCCATCGCGCGTTCGTCTTCGTAATCCGCCCATGCGATCTCGACCTTGCGCGGGAGGCGGCGGACGAGCCAGCGCGCAACCTCGAAATTCAGAGTATCTTGCATGGCGGTGCCCGCAATTCCTGAGGTGTCGAAGTCGTCAAAGACCGCCAGGTTGTCGCCCAGCTCGCGAAGTTTCTCTACCCGCTCGTGGAATGTGTTCAGCAGCCTTTCGATCCTTACGACCAGCGTTGCGGATTGCGGGAAGGCGCGGAGAAAGAGCAGGGCCTCGTGAAAGCGGATGAGAGACTTGGCGTCGCGGAAGTTGCGACTGGACAGGTGATCGAGCAAAACTTTTATTTCTGCGGCTGTGCCTCGGCCGAAGCAGCTCTTAGCGGCTTCCAGGCGGTCGAGCAGCACGTCGAGGGTTGGAGGCATGCGGATTCTGGCCGGTTAGTCTAACGCATTCCCGTCAAATTCCATCCTTGTATTTCCACTGAGCAGACGCGACCACGCATGCGATGGAGAAGAAGCACGATTCATTTCGCCCTTCGGCTCGCGACCAGAAGGCGAGTCCAGAGCTCGTCGTCAAGCCGGCTGATCTGCACGACCGGATGTCCATTGGTGGTATCGTGAATAAATTGACCATCGCCAATGTACATTCCGGTGTGAGTAATCTCGCGCGGAGATGAGCCGAAAAAGAGGAGGTCTCCAGGCTGGAGATCTTTGCGGCTCACCGGAATCATGCCCGTCCACGCAGCTTGCTTATCCGCGTCGCGTGGCATGACGACGCCGCGGGAACGCATCAGCATCTGCGTGAAACCGGAACAGTCGTAGCCAAAGCTGGAGCTGCCTCCCCACAAATACGGAATCCCGAGGAAGCGTTTGGCCAATTCAATGGAATCGGGAATCGACAAAGGCTTGGGGTCAGCGACGACGTCCCCGGACTGGATCCATGCGCTGCTTTTGTCCGGAAGGCGCACTTGCGACCAGCCGTGGTGGGCTCCTCTGCCATCGGCTTTGTTCGCATCGGTGGCGTTTTCGTCTGGGATCACTACCAGGCGCGTCTCGAAAGGGATCGTAACCACCGGCTTGTGACGCGTGACGTCGGGCTCGCGATAAATGTTGGCGAAGAGGCTTTCCACCTGGACGACGGCTCCGGAGGTTGCGTAGCCGGTGCCGTTCTGAATCAATCGGAGGTGACGACTGGGGATCCATCCCTTATAAAGATCCGCGGTTTGAATTCTGGACCATTCTCCCTGAGCGGTCAGCAGCGTCACGTTGGTGCCGTAAATGGCTTGAGAGACGACAGCCGTCTGGTCGCTCGGTCCGGAGTACATGTTGGCAACAGGAACCACCACGATGTGCGTGCTGCTGGCGGCAAACATGGCGGGAGCACAGACGACAATGGCGAAAAGCGCGACCTGTGCCCGAAGAAGATAACTGCGGCGATTCATCTGCATGAGTGAGTTTGCCGGCCGGTGGCGTGTCCGAAGAAGAGTCTTCGTGAGAAGAATTTTCGTTCTCTCCCCCAAAGTGAAATGGTAGCGGATGGCAAGACATGCCCGCCACTGAAAATCGGTGAGCCGCGAAGCGACATTCAGGGTTGGAATTGAAAGATTGGGCTGCCCAACCGTTCACCAGTTGCAACCCATCTTTGCCCGCTGCAGGAAGCTGAGCGGCTTCGAAGGTTTATGGGGGGCGCGGAGCATGAAGCCTCCATTTCCTTTCAGACGAGTCGACGAGCACCGTTCTTGCTTTTTCCCCCATCGTGCCCTTGAGACTACCAGACTTTCTGGTCTGACATCGACTCTCCGGATGGCCTCCCGCCAGGGACAAACTGTATCGAAGAAATTGAACTCCTTAACCGAGTCGCGGCTGTCGTTGGGTGTGCCATAGCCTTAGGTTTGATCGCTCCTCCTCCTCTTGACAATCAGTAGGACAGCTGCATATCCTTCCTCTTGACCATCAGTAGGAGTGGGTTTCATGCCTGACAAGCCGGGGGATCTCGTTCAAGGCACACTAGACATGCTCATCCTAAAGACCGTGGCGCTGGAACCCATCCATGGGTATGGGATCGCCCTTCGGATCGAACAGATAAGCCAGGGTGTTTTCAAGGTCAATGCGGGCTCGCTCTTTGTGGCCTTTCAACGACTGCAGAGAGACGGACTGATCAAAAGCGAGTGGAAAGCCACCGAGAATAACAGGAGAGCAAAGTACTACGTCATCACAGTGCAAGGTCGAAAGAGACTCAGCCGTGAAACCCGAGAATGGGGAAAGCAAGTAGCGGCAATCGCGAGAATCCTGGAGGCGTCGTAAGAGGCCATGTCATTGATTCGTAGCTTAGCCGCTGGACTCCGATCATTGCTCCGAAAGGAACAGGTGGGCCGGGAATTGGACGAGGAATTGACCGGCTTCCTGGAAATGGCAACTGAGGAAAAATCAAATGCGGTATGAGCCGGCAGGATGCGCGGCGAGAGGTACGCTTGGAGATGGGGAGCCTCGAAGTCACCAAGGAGGTCGTGGGCACTGCCGAGTGGGAATCCTTTGTGGAGACGTGGTGTCAGGATCTCCGCTTCGCTGCTCGCATGCTGCGTACGAATCCAGGTTTTACAACCGTCGCCGTCTTTACGCTAGCGCTTGGCATTGGTGCGAACACTGCAATCTTCAGCCTCGTTGATGCCATACTGCTTCGCCCGCTTCCCTATAAGGATTCAGACCGGTTGGTTCAACTGATCGAACACGATCAGAAGCGCGGAGTGGATCTCGACTGGGTTTCTTTTCCGAACTTCCGAGACTGGGCAGAGCAGAGTAAGTCATTCGAACAAATGGCTGCCTACAAGTTTCACGTGTTCAATCTCACGAATGTGAGCCAAGCGCAGGTGCTCTTTGGGATCAAGGTGTCGGCCAACCTGTTGCCTGCGCTAGGCGCACACCCGATTCTTGGTCGCAATTTCCTGCCTGACGAGGATCGGCCAGGCCGCGACCATGAAATTATCTTAAGCTATGCCACGTGGAGAGAGTCGTTCGGGGCAGATCCGCAAGAAATCGGCAGGACGCTCACATTGAACGGCGAGCCTTACACGGTGATTGGAGTGATGCCTCCCGAATTCAATTTTCCGCCAACGGTGCCCATCACGTCGTCAGTCCCTTCAAGGAGGACAGAGTTCCTGACTCCGCTAGGCCTCGCGTTTCGTCCGAACGAGCGCGACTGGAACATGTTGGGGGTCATTGGCCGACTCAAAGGAGATACCGAACTGGCCCAGGCCCGCGCTGATTTGGCCATCATCGGTCGCAATCTAGCGCAACAGTATCCAGATCAGAATCAGCAAATCCAGGTGAATGTTGAACCGTTGCTCGATCGTGTGGTTGGAAATGTCCGTCCGACGCTTTGGGTTTTTTTCGGGGCAATCTCTCTGGTACTTCTCGTTGTGTGTGCAACTATTGCCAACCTCTTGCTCGCACGATCAACGATTCGTCAGAAAGAGTTCGCGGTGCGCATATCCCTCGGCGCGAGCCGGTTACGGTTGCTTCGCCAACTCCTAACCGAAAGCCTGATTTTGGCAACTGCGGGTGGGGCATTTGGAGTGGTGCTTGCCTACGCTGGTGTTTTCCTTCTCATTTACTTGAGCCCTGACGCTTTCCCTCGCCTTAGGGACGTGGCGGTAAATGGGCGAGTGCTCGGCTACACCTTTTTTATTTCGGTGCTGACGGGAGTCATCTTTGGCTTCGCGCCATCCTTGGAAGTCTCACCCGTCGACGTGAGTCAGCCTTTGAAGGCTCAAGGAGCAAACACAACGTCGAGTGCAAAGCATTTGCATCTGCGCAGCGTGCTGGTGATTTCGGAAGTGGCGTTGTCGTTGGCGCTGCTGATCGGAGCAGGTCTGATGCTGAACAGTTTCGTGCGCCTGCAGCGAGTCGATCTGGGCTTTCGCCCACAGAACTTGCTCACACTATGGACGGTCGTTTCTGAGGCGAAGTCCGTACCGTTACAACGGGCTGGGTTCTATCAGCAGGCGTGGGAACGCATTCAGAGCCTGCCTGGCGTTGAATCGGTTGGTGCCATCGACAATCTTCCATTGAGCGGGATTCACGGAGGCGGTCCCTTTACCGTCCAGGGTCATCCAACGGAGTCTGACGTAGACGCTCCCAGCGCTTATCGGTGCATCGTGAGCGTGAACTACTTTCCCACCATGGGTATTCCTCTCCTTCAGGGCCGGGAATTCACGGAGCGGGACCGGGGCGGCGCGCTCACGGTACTGATCATCAACGAGACAGCAGCTCAACGTTATTGGCCGGGCCAGAATCCCATCGGCAGCCATCTGAGTTTCACGGTTGGCCGCGCGCAACCAACCTGGCTGGAGATCGTCGGAGTGGTGAAGGACGTTTTGCACGACGGACCGGAGGTAGCGGCGAAGCCTACAATCTACATGCCATTCCTCGAAGCGCCCCAAGCGTTTATGGTGACGGTGGTGCGCACACAAAGCGATCCCACTTTTCTAACTCTGCCGGTGCGGGGCGCCATCGCCGAAGTGGACAAGGATCAACCAGTATTGATGACTCGCACGATGGCGGACATTTATATAGACGCTGTCGCTCAGCGGCGATTCAACACGGCCTTAATAGCCCTATTTGGAGCGCTGGCGCTTCTGCTGGCGATGCTCGGCGTCTACGGCCTGATGGCTTTCGCTGTGACGCAACGTACACACGAGATAGGAGTGCGAGTCGCGTTAGGCGCGCGGCCCTGGGACGTATTGAAGCTTGTGCTCGCCCGAGGGCTTACGCTTACTTTCGCTGGCATCGCAGTCGGGCTGGGAGCGGCCCTCATCCTCACTCGCTTCCTCTCCAAACTACTATTTGACGTTCCGCAAACCGACCTCGTGACGTTCGTTGTCGTTTCGTCGTGCTTGGGAGGCATCGGATTGCTTGCGTCCTACATCCCGGCACGGCGCGCTCTGCGCGTGGACCCGATGCTGGCACTTCGGTACGAGTAGCGCAGACTGGTTGCTGAATCTGGTCTTTGATCCCATTCAAAAGGAAAGTGCGGTCCGAGTGAATGTAACAGCGACAAAGAAATGAGGGTTTCACGCAGAACTTCCAGGAGGGAGCATTACTGCCAAGATTGCCTTTCATGAGGCTGCCCATCTCCTCAAATATTGCTGTGCTTATTGAGAGCCCAGTGACGCAGCCAGAAATAAGACGGACGCATTCTCTTGAGTCACGTGTATCGTAAATGTCGATTCTTGCCCAACAGCGCTGTCTGCCGTGAGGTATGCCGTGAGACCTGTCGGGAGATTATGGCTCCCCCTCTTCGTCCTTTGCTGTGTCCGCTTAGCGTCAGCACAATCTCCCTCCGATTCCAGCCTTCTGGTAGCGATTGATTCCGGAGTGCTCGAAGGTGCGCCCTTCGGCTCCGCCAGGGATGAAGTGATGTTTCTGGGGATTCCTTATGCTGCACCGCCAACCGAAGACCGACGCTGGAAACCTCCTCAGCCGGTTGAGAAATGGCAGGGCACGCGTAAGGCAAACAGGTACGGCGGGGACTGTTTTGAAGCAGATGACCCTCACGCAGACGATTTAACGAAGGAGATGGTCCAGACGGTTGACCCTTATTTCACCTATCGACACGACGAGGACTGTCTCTATCTGAATGTGTGGACGACGAAGGTGCCGGAAGATCATTCCGGCGGGAAACTGCCAGTCATGGTCTGGATTCACGGTTCCGACCAGCCAGCCCAATTTCTGCCTGCAGGGCCGACGTTGGCCCGCAAGGGAGTTGTTTTCGTGAGCACGAATTATCGCGTAGGCGCGCTCGGCTTCATGGCCCATCCCGCACTCACAGCGGAATCTCCGTACCATGCCTCGGGCAATTACGGAATTCTTGATCTGATCGCAGCGCTGGAATGGACTCAGCGTAACATCTCGAAGTTCGGTGGAGATCCCACAAAAGTCACCATCTTCGGCGAGTCCTCGGGCGGAATGATGGTCTGTTTCCTAATGTCTTCGCCGTTGGCACGAGGTCTGTTTCAACAAGCCATCGTGGAAAGCCTGGGCTGCGCCGATACCATCTCGCCCGAGTTGAAAACTTCATCCCATTATGAAGGCGGAGTTGGTACGGCCGAAGAGATCGGGCTACGCCTGATACGGGATCTCGGCATTGCGGACGGTCCCGACGCCTTAACAAAACTTCGCGCGAAAGGCCCGAAGGAAATTACGGCTGTCCCGGGCCACGACAGCTCAGTCAACTTCGACATCGAAAGCGTCATCGACGGCTGGGTGCTACCCGAACAGCCGGCAACGATCTTCGCGCAGGGCCGGCAGGCCAAGGTGCCAGTCATCGTCGGCAGCAACGCGGATGAAGGGACAACTGTCGTCGAGGAGACTCTGCACGGCCCCCCAACTTTGGCCAATTACAAGGCTTTCCTGAAGAGCGAATTTGTAAATGACGCGGTCGCTGACGAGATTTTTCGGATGTATCCGGCGACCTCGGACGCAGATAGTCGCGCCGCCTTCATTGCCTTCGACACAGACTACGAGTTTGGTAATTCCGTCCATGTCATCGCTAAGGATACGGCTGGAGTTGGACAGAAGGCGTGGTTGTACTATTTCAGTTATCCAGCCAGATCAAAGTTTTACGAAGGCTCGGGCGCGTTTCACGGCATCGAACTCAAGTTTCTCAGCGGGTGGTTTTATCCCAGCCACTGGGGCCAACCTGACGCTGAAGACAAGAAACTCGTCGAATTAATGACGGGATACTGGACGCAGTTCGCCAAAACCGGCGATCCCAACCGCTCCGGGCTTCCGCCCTGGCTCGTCTACGACCCTAAGGCAGACTTGGTACTGGAAATTGGGCATGAGGTAAGACTGCGGTCTACGCCTCATGCGGACCGCTTCGCCGTGTTCGAGAGGAGTCTGAACAGCAGGCTCGCCTCGATATCGACCTCGGGTAAAGGGCCGGACCCGACTCCGCAGAAATGAATGGGGAAAACGGCGGAATTGAGAAGTACCGCAGGCTCCAACCTCATGCCATTCCGCCCGAATCACGGGCTAACCTAATTCCTAAGGTAAGAGTTCCCGACGATACACCCGAAATCTTCCAGGTGCCCGGAGGCGACGACGACGTTATGCGCAGCGCCTACTCCAGGAGTTTCTCGATCGGCTCCCAATAGTGTGCTTTCCATCCCGAAGCCAGAACTTCCGCCTCGCCTTTAGGAAAGCCCGTATGATCAAACACGATCTTGGTCCCGGAGCCTTGCACCACGAGCTCGAACTTCGCAATCGAATAGATGCCTGGAGCCCAGCCGCCCGTTCGCCAGGCCTGCACGATTCGCTCGTCCGGCACAAGTTCGACTTGTCGTCCCGTGATGTACCCCCCGAAGAGCGTGAACGCGCCTCCCACTTCACGACTGATCTCCGCGGGCTTGTCTCCGAGGTGCATGGCTTGCATGGCTCCACTGAGCTGTATGACTTTGTTGAACTGTTTGGAGTCAGTGAGCGCTTCGTAGATGCGTTTCCGGGTCGCTTTGAAAGCAGTCTCTTGGTGAATGGATTCCGCCGTATGAGAAATCTCATCGTCGGCTCCCGCCCAAGCATTCGTTGAGCCCAGGGTTAAACCAGCGAATGTCATCGTAACCCCGACGATTGCCTGTCGCCGCGTGGGCCCATTGGCCAGCGCCGCCAGATTTGTTCCATCGCTCATCATTGTCATTGTGCTTAGTCCTCCCGAAATTTGCGTTCACACGTTCTGGGACGCAAGCTGCGCGTTCTCTGCCGCCTGCTTAGCTTCCACTGGATCAGCTGTCATCGATTAGGATGTAAACTCAGGCTTGGCGAAATTCGGATCCTTCCTGGTGGCTTGCTCGACCCAAGAATTCCGCCAAACACATCATAAATAATGAATTCCTCGTAACTCTGGAGTACGACCAGACGGGATGACGAGCAGAGCGGACGGCCCCTTGCCGACCATTGACGAAATCAAAGATGCGCAGCAGTTGGTGTATGCGGTGATGCCACCGACACCACAGATTGTTTGGCCTCTGCTATGCGAGCGGCTGGGAGCCGAGGTGTGGGTAAAGCATGAGAACCACACTCCGATTGGGGCGTTCAAGGCTCGCACCGCCGTGGTCTATGCGGCGGAACTGTTTCGTAGATCAGACCATATCAAAGGCTTGGTTACGGCCACCCGCGGCAATCACGGGCAGTCGGTGGCGCTGGCCGCGAACAGGTTCAAGGTGCCGGCGCACATCGTAGTGCCGCGGGGAAACAGTACGGAGAAGAATGCCGCGATGCGGGCACAGGGAGCCAATCTCATAGAGTTTGGCAGCGACTACCAGGAGTCCAGAGAGCACGCGCAGAAACTGGCGGAGCAGCACGGCTGGCACTTCGTGCCGTCCTATCATCGGGACATCGTGAAGGGCGTCGCCACCTATTGGCTGGAGTTCTTCTCCGCGGTGGCCGATCTAGACGTGGTTTACGTGCCCATCGGACAGGGATCGGGTATCTGCTCCTGCAGCGCCGTCCGCAATGGCCTGAATCTGAAAACGAGGATTGTAGGCGTGGTTGCCGAAGGCGCGCCTGCCTACGCGCTTTCGTTTGAGGCCGGGCGCAAGGTCGCGGCTCCGGTAACCACGTTGCTGGGTGACGGGATGGCTTGCCGCGTACCCGATGACGCTTCGCTCGAAGTGGTGCTGGAGAACGTCGACCGCGTGCTGCGCGTGAGCGAAGAAGAAATCGGCCAGGCCATGAAGAGCTATTTCACCGACGCGCATAACGTAGTGGAGGGAGCGGGCGCAGCGGGGCTGGCCGCCGCCCTGAAGGAGAAGCACTCGCTCCGGAGAAAACGCGTGGGTCTAGTCGCCACCGGCGGCAACGTCGATCATGACGTGTTTGCGAAGATTCTGTCGGATTGAGGCGGGTGAGCTACAGCCTCCGGGACAGACTCGATCGGATGAGACTCGATCGGATGAGTTGGTCGCTCTTGCTGGAGCTGCTTCGGATCGTAAGCGTCTAACCAACACAACTGTTCGACAGGCGGCTTGCCGATCAGACTTTACTCCCGCTGTCTGGGCCAGGCAGCACCCATAATTGTCCCCCCGCCCTACTTCGAATTCTTATGTTCTGCGTTCTGACTCCTCGAGGACATAAGCGCACTCTCCAGGTTCGCGCGGGAGAAAGCCAGGTGCGGATGGTCTGGTGCAAGCCGGCTTTGAAGAGTCTCCACTGCACTCTGCAGCATAGTCGCCGCTTCCTTCGATCGTCCTTTTCGGTTCAGCAAAGCACCCATATTATTACGCGTCAGAGCCGCGTCCGGACTTTCTACACCTAACAGTTTCTCCTTGATCGTCAGCGCTCGCCGGTAGAGTTTTTCAGCCTCGTCTAGATCACCGCGAGTGCAAAGGACTGCGGCCAGGTTGTGCAGGTTCGACGCCACTTCATAGTGCTCAGGCCCGAATGTCTTCTCAAAGATCACCAGCGCTCTTCTATAGATGGCTTCGCTTTCGTCATATCTTTGGAGTCCATCGAGAATCGCCGCGTAGGCGACGGCGTCGAACAAGGTCTGAGGGGCGTCTTCGCCAAACAGTCGCCGAGAAATCTCCCAAGCTTTGCGCCCTGGAGGTTCGGCGGCCGTGAAGTCTCCCCTGGAATGGAGAATGCCACCGATATTATGATAGATGACGCTGCAGGCCAGGCAGTCCTCGCCGTTCAGTTTGACGACGGCATCAAGAGCCTTTTGGTACAAGTGCAACCCCTCGTCGAAGCGGCCGCAAGCCTTGTAGAGAACGGCGAGATTATTCCTTGTGTCGGCTACCTGCTCTGACGCCTCGCCGAACTGAGCGGCCACGATCCGTAACGCTTCTTTGAGACTCACCTCGGCGCGAACGAAATCACCGAGCATGCGGCAAATCTCGCCGATCAAGCCCATTGTCCTGGCGCGAATCTGGGCGGCGCCTTCGCCGGTGAAGAAATCGCCCAACCGATCTTCAATAGAATGCGCCCGTTCTGCCAACACCAAGGCGTCCTGGAATCTCTGGCGTTCATTTTCGATTTCGGCAAGATCGTTGAGTAGATTGGCGGTATCGGGTGAGTTTGCATCACCCGACTCTTCGAGAAGCAGCAGAGCTTTTCTCACAGCCGTGGCCGCCTCTTCCAGTTTCCCTTCAGCCTGTAGATTCCAAGCCTGCTCCTGTAGTTCGACAGCGAGTTCGCCTGCGCCGCGTCTGTTCATGGATGTGCCACCACCAAAAGTGTCTTTGCTCGCCGAGTTACGCAATCCAGGCATTGTCTCAGGTTTTGAGGATCAAGCGCACCAAGGCTTTCGTCCAGCATCACGACTTCCGCATTCTGCAACAACGCGCGCGCCAGAAAGACTCGTCCGCGTTCCCCTTGCGAAAGCTGCCAGCCCGTCTCGCCGACGATCTGGTCGAGCCCAGCCGGCATCCGCTCCAGCAGAGGTCCCAGACCGAGTTCTTGGCACAACTCTTTAGCCTCGTCGAGGTCCTGGGCGGAGTGTGGGTAGGGCCGCCCCAACAGGAGATTGAAGCTGAGAGGCGCAGTAAATACATGGTTCTCGTGATACTGCGGAGCTACGGCGATGCGATGTCGCCAAGTTGCTTCGCCGAGTGTATGCCGATCCAGTCCCCCCGCTAGTAGCAGACCGCCGGAAGGACGCCGCCAGCCACCGAGCAGTGAGACTAAGGTGGACTTGCCGCTGCCGGAGTCGCCCTGGAGTAATACGAAATCACCGCGCTCGATGGCGAGACTGCATCCTTTTAGGACCGGCTCGTATCGGCCCTGATGAGTGAACATGACATTGTGGGCTTGCAGGATGGTGTCCGAAATCGAGGAAACTCCCGGTGGCAGTTCGCCTAGGTCGGCTCCTGCCGCGGCGTCAAACATCATTTTCACATTCTGCCAGGCAATCCAGGCCGCAGTTCCGGGAGAAAGCCAGGCAGTAAACCGTTCAATTGCGGCGCTCGTGAACAGGATCGCTCCGAAGCTGATGGCGAGTTGCGCGAGCGAGGCTTTGCCAGAAAGAAACGACGGCGCCAGCACGGCAAAAGCGGCAATGACATAGCTGCGAGGCAACGCAGTTTCGATCCATGCCGACGATCGGTCCAGAGTCTCGGACATTCCCGTGTACAGTTCGGTTTCACGGTCTTCCTCGTGGTGCCATTCAGAAGGCGCTTGCTGCGCCAGCCGGGTGCGGTGGGCGCTCATTTTTTCCACCAATTGGTGGGTCAACTTAAGGCGCTTTCTCGTCCAGGAAAAGCGACGCCGCACATTCTGAGAAATGAGAAGCGCGCACACACCGATCCAAAGGACGAGCAACGTGATCTCAGCGCCTGCGGCGGCTCCGAAGGCAATGACAAACGGGGCAAGCACTAGTTCGAGAGCAGCGAGCACGATCTGCAGCCCTCCGCTGGCGCCCAATTGTTCAATCGCTTCCGATTCCAGGACCTCGCTCAACAACTCGCCAGCGCCCTTCCGCCGCATGAGGTCGGCGTCCATCGTCATCGCACCCACCATCAAGCGTTGTTTCAACAAGCCGCCGAAACCGACTGCGACGACGCCCTCCAGCCAACGTGAGGCGGCGCGCAGCGGCACGGTGCTGGCCAGACACAGCGCCCACGCTGTTAGCCAGGCATAGTCCAACCGCCCGCTGAGCGCGCCCGATCCGAGGAACGCCCAACTCGCAAACACAAGTGCGATCTCAAAGGCATGCGTGCCAAGGAGTACGCCCAGGCGGGAGACTAATCCTGCCGCCCTCATCTGCTGCCAGAAAGAAGCCTCTGGCCAGAATGTGCCGGCGGGAGAATCGACGAGACCCTGCCTGGGCTGCGGTGGCAGAACCGCAATGTACGCGGCTAAGCGGCTGTCCATTCACGTGCCTCCGTCGCCTCACTGAGAATTCCACTGCTCATCTTCAAGTGCCGCCAAGTCGGTCCTGACCATAACCGCTGGCGAGTGATCGTCTCCTGATCGCACAAAGCGCGGTACCGGGAATTTGTCCTCTCGTACAATTCGCGCGGCGAGCCCTGTTCGATAATCCGACCCTGCTCGATCACCAAGACGCGCTGGAAGTCGAGAGTGTCGGGAACATCGTGCGTCACGAAGATCATCGTTGCCTTCGCGAAGTGCTGGCGCGCTCTTGCCAGCAAACTGCGCCGCGCTTCACGATCCAGACCGCGCGCGGGTTCGTCAAGAATTGCCAGGCGAACATCGGGCCGCGCCATGGCACGCCCTATCCGAACATTCTGCCCTTCGCCACCGGAGACCAGCGCGCCGCTTTCGCCCAGCTCAGTCTGCAAACCATCGGGCAGTCGCTCCAGCACGCTCAGCAGGTCCGTGGCTTGAATGGCCAGGCCCACTCGCCCCGTGGAATCGGATCCATTGCCATAGTTGAGATTGTCCAGGAGGCTCGCTTGAAACAGATGAACCTCGGGAGCGATCCATGCAGTGTGGCGCCGCAGTTGTGCCAGTCGCTCCGCATCGAGTGGAGCTCCGTCCACCGTCACGCTGCCCGACTGCGTTTTGTGCCATCCGAGCACCAGACTGGCCAGAGAAGATTTTCCCGCGCCGGATAAGCCAACAACTGCGATATGCTCCCCGGGTGCGATGCTGAGGTCTACATTCTCCAGAATGACGTGACCGCCCGCGACTACCGTTACCTTATCGATTTCCAATCCGGCGCCGCAGGTCTTCGCTGCTGCGGAAGCAGTTTCTGGGACCTCTTCTTCGGGCGCGCCGAGAGGTTCCAGAAGCCGCCATAGCCTGTTGCGGAGGGCCGGCATGTCCCAGGCGATGGACGCCAACTCCTGACCGAGGGTGGGAATGGAAACTGCCCAATACGCCAGCAACAGCAATCCAGCGGGAGATGAAGTGCGCAAAGCCTCCCGGTATACCAGCGCGATTACTGACACATACGTCACCGCCATCTGGAGCACCTCGGCGCGTACGAATACCGACTGTAGTCGTAGACCCGCTTCCGCCCACTGCCCCAGCTGTTCAGAATGCAGAGTGCGAAGTGTTCGGGCCGCGCCGTGGGCCTGGATCGGTCGCAGCCCGATTAGTGCATCCAGATAGAAACGGCTCAGGGCACCGCTGAACTCGCGAAAACGCAAGTCCCGGCTTGCCAGGGCAGGCTGAAACAGAAGAGGAACTCCCACAGCAACGATGACTGCCAACACGACAGGCAGGGCCGCGCCGGGATAAAACCATGCGATCCCCGCCGCGGCGAAGATCAGACTGGCAGTCAAGCGCACAAAGAGCCCGGCAAGTTCCGGCAAGTGGCGCAGCAGTTGTAGCGTGTGCGCGCGGAACGCCATATCCGAAATCAAGCGAGATTGAAAATGGCGGTCATGCAACCGGGGAATCTTCATCAGAATGCGCGTGCGCAGGCGCATTTCCAGATGGCGGCCAAGGCGCAGCAGTCCGGTCACGGCGGGCCATTCCAGCGCGAGCAGCCCTCCGAGAAAGCAGATCATGACGGTGATCGCGCCCATGCGCTGGCCCGTCAGCTTCAAGTGCCAAGCCAGATCAAAGAACCCGCGAAACAGCAGAGGCTCGAACACCGTCCCGGCTGCGGAAGCTAGCAGAGCAAAAACAATCAGGCCGGTAGAAAGCCAACCATTCTCCCGAACCGCTTCCCACACGGGAAGCCAAACCCGGGTCGGCGGCTCATTGCGCACGGCTTCAAGGGATTGCGGCAACGGCTCGGTGTTCGCTTCCTCCCGCCTGCCCGCAGCAACCACCAGAACGGCACCACGCATCATGAGTTGTTCGTCACCGTCCGTTGTCTTGCGGACAGTCCAGAACTCGGGTGGAATCTGATCGGGATTTTGCGCACACAAAGCGAGAAATTGTTCCGCTTCCGCACCACCCGTCAACTTGCCTGCGTCGCAAAGAGTCTGAGCCAGCCGCAGGGAGGCGTCCAGATGCGCCCGATCTTTATTTATGGGCTCGTTCAACGAGTCCGGCTCGACGCCGAGAGCACGCATGCGGCTCTCCAGGCTCGCGGTAAAGACGCCGCTTTGCGACCATTCCTCCCACATCCCGCGTGTAACCATTTGCTCGTGGATGTAGAGCGAGTCCAGAAATCTCCGGCGGTGCATCCAGATGCGGCCCGCTCCCGGATCCATGATTTGCACCAGAGGACCATGCACACTCCACAACACAACAAAGTGGGTCGCGCCTCCGGCCAGGCGCAGCACCACAATGGCCGGCAAACACTCTGACGTCGGGAGCAACACCAGGTCCGAGGGTAGGACAACCTGTGCGGCGTCGAGGCCGAGCGCCTGGGCCATGGTTTCCAGCGTGTCGATCGAGGTTCCATCCACATCCGTCTGGCAGGCTTCGCGCAACCGGCCGTAGGACAGATAAAGTCCGAATCCCGCGAACAGCGATTTCAGTGACGCCGGACCGCAGTCCATCACCGAGGTTTGAATCACTTCCGGGACCAGGAAACGCTTCATGGTCGCCTCGTCATCCACTGGCCGGTGGTGCGCAATACCAAAGCCAGCGGAGTCACATCTTCGACCGCGACCTCGATCGTTCCGGGCATGCCATGTTCAAGGCGTCCGCGAAAACCTGCACCGGGATTGATCGCCAGTTCGACGCGCACTTTGCCGTCACGGATTTCCTGGGCCATGCGCACAACTGTTGCCGAGACGGAACCGAACTCGGCCCAGGGATAACCGTCCAGCCGTAACGTTGCCGGTTGTCCGGACTGGATGCGGCCAAGCGCAGCCTCGGCAGGAAATTGAGCCACCACGCGCAACTGGCCGGAAGGGACGATGGAGGCCAGACTCTCTGCCTCTTCTACTACCGAGCCGGGCCCGAGAACCATGCATTCGCCGATGCGTCCGTCAATGGGCGCGCGGATTTGGCGGCGCTCGACTTCGTACTTCAGGCCCTGTACGCCGGCGTTCACCGTATTACGCTGTTCTTCCAAAGCGGCGATTTCGGAGGAGAGTCGCTGGATCCGTACATCGCGCTCGCGGTCGCGTGTGGCCTGCTCCTGGGGGAGACGTCGGGCGGCAGTTTCGGTATTTTCAAATGTGGCACGCAGGCGGCGCGCATCGGCGTCAATTCTTTCCAGGTCGCGCGGGGGAACCAGGCCCGCCTCTTTCATCTTCTGTTCGCGGGACAATTCTGCGTCGGCATACTTCGAGGCCGCCTCGGCCTCGCGCACGCGGCCGTTTGCTTCCTCAAGGCTGAGCTGTGCGGTCCTTTGTTCTTCCGCGCGAGCGCTTTGCTCCGCTGTCTCTTGAGAGCGCAACCTGGTTACTTCCAACTCCAATCCTTGCGCGTGAATATTTTCCTGGCGCATCTGCAACTGCTCGGGAGCGGCATCGATCTCAACCAGCACATCCCCGCGCTGCACGGCCTGACCGACCCGCAGATGGGCCTCGACCACGCGGCCGAGCAGCGGCGACTGGATGGGATAGGCAGCCGCATCCAGTTCGACCCGGGCCTCGGACGACACTTCATACAAGGTCACGCGCGCCCGAGAAGCCCATAAACACCAACCACCCAGCACCGCTAGTCCCACCCCAAGCAGCGATCGCGTCAAGCCGCCGCGGTCCGCAAGCAACCGGGCGAAGGTTCGAGCAAAAGCGGTGGTGGCCATGTGGATTCTCCAAGAGTGACCCGCGACGAATCGGGTCGCGGGTCGGTATGCTGGGGCGCTTACAGAATGCGCACCGCCAATTGCAATCAACGAACGATGGTATTGTGGTTGGCAGCGAGCTTGCCTGCCTTGATTTTGGTTTTGAGTTTCATGCGATTCTCCTTTCGTCAGTTTTCTGGTGCTCTGGGTATGCCTCACCTCGTGCATGCCCGAAACGAGGGGTTAACGAACGATGGGGTTGTGGTTGGTGGCGAGCTTCCCCGCTTTGATTTTGGTTTTGAGTTTCATACGATTCTCCTTTCGTCAGTTTTCTGGTGCTCTGGGTATGCCTCACCTCGTACATGCCCGTAACGGGGGGTTAACGAACGATGGGGTTGTGGTTGCTGGCGAGCTTCCCTGCCTTGATTTTGGTTTTGAGTTTCATACGATTCTCCTTTCCTCGCAGCCACCGCATGGAATTCCGCCCCCGGTGTTGCGATAATCTCTGACCAAATCCTTGTGCCTCGCGAGCGGCTTCCCCGCTGGGGCAGCCGCCTGCAGAATTGCACTACCGCCCACTCGTCGAAGCCGCAAGAGTCACGACCTCAGCCGTCTCAGCAGCTTGCGCCGCGATCCCGCCAGTTGCGAAGGAAGAGTCTGTGGTTCCATGAACCGTGACGTTGTGGTTGGGTCTGATCTTGCCTGCCCGGATTTTCGTTCTGAGTTTCATAACCGTTCTCCTTCGCGTTCTGCCCTTCTGTCTGTAACAGCGCAAAGTTGCCGGCAAAATCTATCATCGGTGCTCGAAATATTTTCCGGCTTTGACGGAACATCCCTAAGTAGCCGACTTTTCAACCATCTCCAGTTGACATCCGAAACCGCCGTGGCTACTCTAAGTTCCCAAAGCGCTTCCCCTCCCAAAGGTAGCTTCGTGGGGCACGATTCAGCAGGAGAGATCACGCGGCTGTTACAGGGCTGGCGGGGCGGCGACCGCAAAGCTCTGGACGCCTTGTTGCCCGTCGTCTACAAGGAACTGCAGCGTCTGGCCCACTTTCAACTGCGCAAGGAACGTGCCGACCACACTTTGCAGAGCGCCGCTCTGGTGAATGAAGCCTATCTCCGCATGGTGGGACTGAACGCTCCGCAGTGGGAGGGCCGCTCTCATTTCTTTGCCATCGCCGCCCAGCAGATGCGGCAGATTCTTGTCGACTATGCCCGCCGTCACCGTGCCGGGAAACGTGGAGGGGCGGACGAAACACTGTCGTTGGACGACACGGGGCTGTTGGAGCCGGGCAAGAGCCGGGATGTCGACGTGGTAGCTCTCGATGACGCGCTGAACGCGCTCGCGCAGATCGATGCCCGCAAGGCGCAGGTCGTGGAGTTGCGCTTCTTCGGCGGATTGAACCTCGACGAGACGGCGGAAGTGCTCCAGGTGTCGGCGGTTACAGTGGCGCGTGACTGGAGCACGGCACGAGCCTGGCTGTACCGCGAGATGAGCCGTGGACATTCCGATGGACGCTGAACGCTGGAAACGCGTGGATGAGTTGCTGCAGGCGGCACTACAAGTGCCCGCCGGGCAGCAGGAGGAGTTTCTGCGCCAGCAGTGCGGCGGCGATCCCGAACTGCTGGAAGAAGTCCGGTCGCTGCTCACTTCTGACCGGAAGGCGGGAAGCTTTCTGGAATCGCCCGGGCTCCACGTCGCCGACGTCGCGGCGCAACTGCCTACTCTGGGCGTGAGCGCGTCGGGTCATCCCACTATGGCGTGCTCGGGCCGCTGGGGTCGGGCGGCATGGGGGTGGTCTACAAGGCGGAGGACACTTCTCTCGGGCGATTGGTCGCCCTCAAGTTCCTTCCCGAAGATACGGCGCGCGAGCCAGTGTCGTTGTCTCAATCCAGGGCGACTGCTCTCAAAGAACTGAGTTCACGCCGGACCCAGTCTCATTTCTGCCCCTGAGCACAGACTCGCCTTTTGCTCTCTAACCCCAATCCCCCGGCGCCTAGTTTCGTCAATCAAGACTCGAGCAATGGCAGACCATTGACGGGAATTGATTTCGCTTGTCCATGAAACGGATATTGTAGTAGCATTGCCGAGATGCGTAGGAGATAAACATCGTGAAAAGCCTCTCCGGTGGGTTCTGTCAAATTGAGGTTCTGTCAAATTGAGGAGAGTTACTCGAATGAAACAAATCCCAATGTTCTTGCTGTTGGCAGTGCTCATCTCAGTTGCCGTCTCCGGCCAGCAAGTAGCGAGCGGCGCCAGCTCTCCCGCGGACATTGTTTACGCGCAACCCGGCCGGCTGGTTGACGCCGGTGGATTTCGGTTGAATCTCTACTGCATGGGGAGCGGCTCGCCCACCGTCGTCTTCGATTCCGGATGGGAAGACTGGGCGCCCGCGTGGTCAACGGTGCAGCCACAGATCGCAAAGTGGACACGCGCGTGCAGCTATGACCGTGCCGGAGCAGGGTTCAGCGATCCCGGCCCTAGGCCGCGTACTAGCGTGCGCATCGCCAGGGAGTTACGCACCGCGCTGCATCGTGCCAGCATCGCCGGGCCCTACATTCTGGTGGGAAACGCCTTTGGCGGCGACAACGTGCGGACGTTTGCGGACCTCTACATGGGTGAGGTTGCGGGGCTGGTCTTGGATGACGCCGATCCCGATGACATGGAACCTCAGGCGATGCGAGAAGAGGCACATCGAGGACATGCTGGGATTCCCTCCGACTTGCGCGATTGTCGTAACGCGATTGCCGAGCACAAGCCGTTACCGCCCTTGCGGGCACGTCCCGGCCAGCCGCAGCACACCTGTGCCCAGCAGTTTTTTCGGGGCTTGCCGGAAGCTGAGTGGTCTCCGGAATTGAATGCCAAAGTGTTGGAGATCGCACAAACCAAGGTTGTCATGTATGACGCTGATGCTTCGGAAATGGAACAAACCCCGGCGGACGAAGCCTATCTGCAACAACACCGCCGCTCATTCGGCTCCCGCCCCATCCGCGTGCTCACCTCGGGAAACCACGCGGTCGGCCACTTGGAGCGGAAGCCCCCGGACACTCCGAAGCACCTCAAATATGAGCAGGAGACCACGCTGGCCCAGGCGCGCTGGCTCACACTGTCTTCGAACTCCAAACAAATCTTCACCCACAATAGCTCGGAATACATCCAGTTTGATGAGCCGGAGACCCTGATCAACGCCGTCCGCGAAGTGTATGACCAAGCAACAAGATTTGTAGCGCACGGCCACTAAGAGCGCCGCCCTAGCGAGATTCGTCGCGGCGCACAGGACTTGCTCCAGAAGCTATGCCTTGTAGTCTTGTTCTACACCGTATCAGTCGCGAGCTTTAGTTGCCGCGAATCGCAGTCGCACGTAGTCGGCCACCCAGTATCCATTGGCATCGCGAAGTTGCGGTTCCAAAACCCTCCGAACCTCCTGCAGATAGTCGCTGCGAGCTTCGTCGGAGAAGCCTTGAAAAAAATTGAGAGCAAAAGTTTCCAAGTAACCAATGATGTCGCCAGGCAGGGGAGTTGGACGCGGGATCAGCGCAATGCTATCGACGCGAAACCCGGCGCGTTCCAGCCTGGTGGCGTAGTCGCCGGGTGTGGGGAAATACCACGGAACGCGAGCCTCGCCATCAAAACCACGGCGGTCCAATGCTTGAACCAGAGCAGTGCGGATCTTGTGAATGCAACCGTGGCCTCCGCATTCAGCAACAAATCGGCCACCTGGTTTCAAAGAACGATACACTCCAGCAAGCATCAGATCTGCACGCCGAATCCAGTGCAGCACGGCATTACTAAACACGGCATCGAATTCCTCCTGGTAGGGCAGATCTTCGCCGCTGATCGCGGATGCGTTCAAGCCGAGCTTCCTCGCGGCTTCGATCTGCGGAACGCTGGAATCGATGGCAACCACTTCACAACCCAGGTCCGCCAGCTTTTTCGTTAGTACGCCGTCTCCGCAACCAAGATCGAGGATCCTTTCGCCGGGCTTAGGTGCAAGCAAATCCACGACGGGCGATCCTAAGTCGGATACGAATCTGGCGTTTCGCGCATAAGACTCCGGGTCCCAAGTTTGTGCTGTGGACATGGCCGCAATGATACGATCCGGAAGTTGGCCGGTACGCTGATAGGTCAACCCGAACTCCTCCGTAGCGACTCGCCTTGTTGGCACCAGCGGCCATCCAGTCTGGTTGGGTGGCCAACTCCTCAGTAGATGCTGGCCGGCTCTTACTTTGCTAGCACCGCGTCCTCGGACAAGAGGCTTCCCAGATACAACGTCAACACCTTCTTGAATTCAGCCACAACCAGGACTTTCCCTTTGGGATCTGCTTCCCCATAGAGCGTCATCATGCCTCGGACGATCTGGAGAGATACGTTTGCGGCCAGTAGAGACTGTTCCTTCGAAAGCGACGGATTCTTTGCCTGAAAGGCATTTGCGATGGCGATTCGTGAAGCCTTTCGGGCAGCAGGGTCGCGGCGAAAGCGGATGGGCGCGGCCAGCAGGCTCAGATAAGCGGGACGCTGCTGGACGAATTGGGTGATGCGCTCGATAAACAGATCGGCGAACTCCGCATGGGTCAGTATCTCCGCCTGCTCCATCAACGGCTTCCAATGCGCCTCGATCTCCTGGGAATACTGATTCACCAGGGTGAACGCGATGGACTGTTTATCCGGAAAATAGTTGTAGAGCGCGCCGATAGAAGACCCGCTCCGCTCCGCGACCGCCGTCATCGTGGCCGCTTCGTAGCCGACTTCGACAAAGAGCTCCGCGGCCGCGTCCAGAAAACCCGCAAGCCGGCGCGCCGAGCGCTCCTGCTGCGGCGCAACGCGGACGGCATTTGACGAAATCGAGGGCACCCTCGTATTATAAATCCAGAAAGTCGAGGATGTCCTCGATTTTACCAATCTCGCCCACCGGAGAAACCATGGCAGAACTCCCGCTCGATCCACAGAAGACCGCACTGGTCATTATCGATCTGCAGAATGCCATTCTCGGCATGAACCCTGCGCCGTATTCCGCCGCACAGGTCGCGGAAAACTCGAAGAAGCTCGCGGAAGCCTTTCGCGCCCAGGGCGCTCCGGTGGTCTACGTGCGCGTCGACTTGAACGATTTTCTGAAGCTTCCTGTCGACCAGCCGCCTAGCATGGGCGACAAGGCGCTGCCTGCCGCTGCGTCGGAGATCGCAGCTGCGGCGGGCTTTCAGCCCGGCGACATCCTCATCACCAAGCGACACTGGGGCGCCTTCGCCGGCACCGATCTCGAGCAGCAGCTCAAGAGCCGCGGCGTTGACACGGTCGTCCTCACTGGCATTTCAAGCAACGCCGGTGTCGAGTCCACCGCGCGACAAGGAACCGGGCTCGGCTTTGCCTTTGTGCTCGTCGAAGACGCCTGCTCCGCCCAGGACGCCGAACAGCACCGTTTCGCGTTTGAAAAGATCTTCCCGCGCCTCACGCGCGTCCGTACGACTGCCGAGGTCCTTGCCGCCTTTGTTTAAGGCCCGCGCCCATACCGCCAGGCTAGACCCGTTGGTCTGGAAGATCACCTCCGTCGCGGTGCTGGGCTCCTTTCTCGCGCAGCTTGATGCGACTGTCGTTAACGTATCGCTCTCCAGCCTTGCCGTGGATCTGCACAGCAGCCTCGCGACAATTCAGTGGGTCACGAGCGGCTATCTCCTGGCACTCGCTCTCATGCTCCCTCTGAACGGCTGGCTAGTGGAGCGCATTGGAGCCAAATCTCTTTACCTTTGGTGCTTCTCGGTCTTCACTCTCTCCTCAGCTTTATGCGGCCTGGCCTGGTCGACCAACTCGCTGATTGCATTTCGAATCCTCCAGGGCATGAGCGGTGGTCTGATGGCTCCGATGGCGCAGATGATGATGGCGCGGGTCGCGGGAAAACATATGGCGCGCATCATCGGTTATGCCGCTGTGCCCGTCATGCTGGGACCGATCCTGGGCCCGGTCATCGCCGGCGCGATTCTGCAACACGCGTCCTGGCGATGGCTCTTCCTGGTCAACCTGCCGGTCGGTGTCTTGGCAATCGTCCTGGCGGTTCTGTTTCTGCCCAATGATCGCGAAGAGACCAGGTCGAAAGAACTTGATCTGGCTGGCTTCGTCCTGCTTTCTCCCGGACTCGTGCTCTTCCTGTATGGATCGGATCATCTGGGCGAGCGTATCGGTCTTACCGCACTCCTAGTTTCCATTGTTCTGCTTGCACTCTTCTTCAGAATGGCAATTCGCAAAGGACATCGAGCACTCATCGATTTGCAGCTATTCAAAAGCAGAACCTTCTCTGCATCCGCCACCGCGCAGTTCATGTCGAACGGAATCTCGTTCGCGGGCCAGATGCTGATTCCGATCTATCTCATCCGCGCCTGTGGTCAATCGCCGAGCGCGACCGGTTGGCTGCTGGCTCCGCTTGGAGTGGGGATGATCTGTTCCTATCCATGGATGGGAGCCCTGACAGAGCGATTTGGGATACGAAAGGTATCTGCCGGAGGCGCGCTTCTGGCCTTGGCCGGTACGCTGCCATTTCTCTACCTAGCCAGTCACGGACTCGTCTTCGCCGTGCTGGCAGGCGCTCTATTCCTGCGCGGAGTGGGCCTGAGCGCAGTTGGCATTCCCTCCATCTCGGCTGCATACGCTTCCGTCAGAAAACGGGACCTGCCGATGGCGACCACCTCACTCAACATCGTGCAGCGGCTCGGCGGCCCGACTCTGACCACGCTCTGTGCGACCTTCCTGGGATGGAGGTTGGGGATGACACAGTCCAGCGCCAGCCTCTCCAGCGCATTTACCGCTGCCTTTCTTCTACTCTGTGGATTACACGCTTTTCTGTTTGCTACCGCCCTGAGATTACCTCTTTCTCTGGACAAGGAGACCGAACAACCTCTTGCACAAGAATCGCCTGCCTTATTGGAGATGATGTCCGAGTAATTGAACTTGTGAAACCCCTCCACGCATTCGACGAGTCTCAGCAACGTCGATGTGTCAATCAAAATAGGGGGACGGCTCGATGGTTCGAAAACCGCCGATTTCACTCGCCGAACGCACCCAGTGCGCCGAATAGCCTGAACTTCCGCGTCGACGGTGAAGGAAAATTGTCGAACCCGCAGAACAGGTCTCGATTCAATGTCTTAGAAAGCATGAGGGGACAAAAGAAACGGAAGGTTGGCTGCCCCCCAGGGATTCGAACCCCGATAGCCTGCTCCAGAGGCAGGTGTCCTAGCCGTTGAACGAGGGGGCAGTTTCTTGAGTGAAGCCAGTTTACAACCGGCTTGTTCTGATTCTATGTCCAACCCAAAGAGCGGTCAACATAGGCGATTGGCCTGATTGGCCTGTCGGCGCCGGGTATGCACTGTCCGTTCGACCGTGCCCTTTCTTCAAGACTTTTGGTTTTGTCGCATGAGTGCTGGCAGTAAAATATAGGGGCTTCAGCAGAAACGAGTCAATGCTTGAAGATCTTTACGACCGGATCTCGATGCTTTGGTCTCGGCTGTTCCCTGCGCAATTCTCTTCCCGTTAGAATTTCCGCAGGGCTCGCCCTTTTTTTGTTAGGCGCTTCGGACTCGTGATGGTCATGGATGCTGAAATCGTTTGTCGGACTCCCACGGATTACCGAGAGATGGCGCTCCGCCCGCTTGAGGCCGAACAGTGCGCGCTGGTTGTGATCGATATTCAGCAGAAGCTGCTACCAGCGATTTTTCAGAAAGAACAACTGGTGAGGAATGCGCAGCTGTTGATCCGCGCCGCCGCCATTCTGAAGGTCCCGGCAGTGGTAAGCACACAAAATGCGAAAGGATTAGGTGGAACGGTGCCCGAGGTCGCTTCCCTGCTGGTGGGAACGGAGGGGATCGACAAGACGTTATTCTCATGCTTCGGCAGCGACGTTTTTTGCAGCCTGCTGAAGCGGCTTCCGGGGCAGCGCAACACTTTGCTTCTATGCGGGATGGAGAGCCACATCTGCGTCACCCAAACCGCGCTGGGTGCGCTGCGCCAGGGCTATCTGGTGCACGTGGCATCAGACGCGGTCGGTTCGCGGACGGAGTGGAATTGGAAGATCGGGCTGGAGCGCATGCAAGCTGCGGGCGCGGTGATTTCGTCGACCGAGATGATGATTTATGAATTGATGCGCTCCTCTTCCTCGGCGGCGTTCAAGCAGTTGTTGCCGCACTTAAAAAGATAAAAGGTTCCATCCGGAGAACGCTTCTGTCGCCCTTCCGGTGCCGACTCCCGTTTCTCGATCTTTAGTCGCGGCTGGCGCCGTGGGCCGCAATTTTTCGCGGCGATGCGACGGGAAACATGGGAAATTAACCTTCTTTTTTCTTCACGCGTACTACGGTGATCTTCGCGAAGCCTTCATCAAATGCCGGCGCTTTCAGCTTCGCGGCCATGCGCCGCATCATGTCTTCGGGGACAACGCGATCGCGGCGCTGATGGCGCTCGACGCAGACCTCAAGAGGAACGTCAAAAAACACGGCGTGAACTTCGTAGTTGTAATCTTTGGCGAGCTTGATCCAGTGCTGGCGCTCCTGCGGAGTCAGGTTGGTGGCGTCCACGTAATTCATGGGACGTTTGGCGATGAGGCGCGCCTTGAGCATGGAACGAAGATTCGAAAACACGAGATCCTGAAAGCGCTGCTCGCGGACATCATCAAACAGAAGCGATCGGACCATGTCGCTGGAGAGTGGAACCACGTTGTGACGCTTGAACCAGGAACTTTTGCCGGAACCAGGAAGCCCAATGGCGAGGACGACAATGCCTTTGGGAGGACGCGTCGCGGCCGCAGGCACTGCCGCGGCAACACGAGGCGCTTGCGGCGCGGCCAGGGCTTCGGGTTCGACAGCGTCGGAGGCAGGTTGTTCGGACGCTTCTTCCGGCAGATCGGGGACGATGCCCTTGGCAGCGGCGGGACTGAAGGCCTGAGCGACGGCTTGCTCGCGACCGCGTCCACCTCGTCCGCGTCCTCCTCGCCGCCGCCGTCCGCGTCCCCGGCCTTCTCCGCGAGCGCCTTGCGGGCCCGGTGGCTGGCTGGCGTTCGTGGACTCTTCGCGCGGGGGCTGCCCTTCAACCTCAGGTTCGGAGGCCGCCGAAATTTCAGCCTCGTGGTGACTTGACTCAAGCGGGCTGAAGTTAAGATTCGGAGACTCGACGGGACTGGGCTCTGGCATTGTGCCTGGGGATTGCTCGGCATCAAAATACGCCGGCTGCAGCGGCGGAGGCGCCGGCTGACTTCCCGGCTCCGGGTCTTTCTTCTTACGGCGCTGTAATCGATCTTTCATCCATTTGCGCATGTTCAGGCTTGTAACACAGATGACCGGACCGGGGCAATCAGTCGCGGTCGGAAGGTCGGAATTGCAGACCATGCCTGGGACGCTAAACGGAGTTGAGGCGCTTTCCGCGGCGAAGGCAAGCTGGCTTCGCGCGTTACAACCTGAGGAGCAACGGCCGACGCGGCGTCGTTCTATGGCCCCACGTTCACCCCCAGCCTTATGCGGTCTATGATGGAGGCATGTCCAGTTCCATTCCTGCGTCCATTCGGGGTCAGAAATATATCTCACTCATCACGTTCCGCAAAACCGGAGTGGGCGTCGCGACTGCCGTATGGTTTGGAGAAGACGACGGCAAACTCTATGTAATGACACGCAGCGACATGGGGAAGACGAAGCGGATTCGCAACAATCCGCAGGTGCGGGTGGCACCCTGCACGATGCGCGGAACCGTGACGGGAGCGGAGATTGCGGCGACGGCACGCATTTTGCCGCCGGAGGAGCATGCCCGGGCGCGGCAGGGGATCAATCGAAAGTATTGGGCGGCGCGGATTCCGTTTTTGTGGTGGAGGACGGATACGTATTTGGAGTTGAGCTTTGGATAGAGAGAGCGCTGAGAGCGCTCAGGGAAATGAGCGGCGAGACCCCAGACGGGAAAGCTCACACTGTCTCTTCCGCGTTTTACGGTACGACAGAAGACGTGCTCCTCCAACGCTCGCTACAATTCTGCACCCGTGAGTCGCCGCTTTGGGCCAGAATGGATGGCGTGACAGAAATCGACTCGGCTGAATCACCTGACGCTGGACAACATCCCGTGCAGCGCTTGTCTCGCTTCTCCCATGCCTGGCGGGCCCTGCGTCACCGCAACTTCCGACTGTTCTTTGCCGGACAGAGCATTTCGCTGATCGGCAGCTGGATGACTCGCGTAGCCACCAGTTGGCTGATCTATCGGCTTACGGGGTCCGCGCTGCTTTTGGGACTCGTAAGTTTCGCCGGACAGATTCCAACGTTTCTGTTGGCCCCGTTTGCCGGAGTTCTGGTCGATCGTCTGAATCGACGGAATATGCTGGTCTGGACGCAGACCTTAGCCGCTGTGCAGTCGCTGGCCCTGGCGGGGCTCACGCTCGGCAAGATAATCAATGTCCACGAGGTTCTGTGGTTGAGTGTGCTGCAGGGGTTGATCAACGCCTTTGACATGCCAGGGCGGCAGGCCTTCCTGGTGCAGATGATCGAAGATAAACAAGACTTGGGCAATGCCATCGCGCTGAATTCTTCCATGGTGAACATAGCGCGTCTTATCGGGCCGGCGCTGGCCGGGATCGTGATCGGATCGGTGGGAGAAGGATATTGTTTTCTGATCGACGGGATCAGCTATCTGGCCGTGATCGCATCATTGCTGATGATGCGCGTGAAGGTGGCAGCGGCAAAGCCCTTTCATGCTCCCATGCTGGAGCAACTGAAAGATGGCTGGACTTACGTGGTCGGCTTTCCACCCATTCGAACCATTCTTTCGCTCTTCGCCTTGATCAGCCTGATGGGAATGCCATTCATGGTGCTGATGCCTATTTTCGCGGCCCAAGTACTGCATGGGGGACCGCATACGCTCGGATTTCTGCTGGGAGCGTCTGGGGTGGGGGCATTGGTCTCCGCAGTGTCTCTCGCATTGCGGAAGACGGTGCGCGGACTCACCACGATGATTCAGATCTCGGCGGCGCTGTTTGGGGTGGGCTTGATCTGTTTTGGTTTATCGCGATTCCTCCCACTGTCGTTATTTCTAATGCTGATCGTGGGCTTTGGCATGATCCAGGGCCTGGCGGCGAGCAATACGGTCATCCAGACATTAGTCCCGGAAGATATGCGCGGGCGGGTGATGAGTTATTACACGATGGCTTTCGTGGGCATGGCGCCGTTTGGCAGCCTGCTGGCAGGCACGCTCGCGCACCGCTTCGGAGCGCCGCATGCGGTCATGGTTACGGGAGCATTCTGCGTTGCCGGTTCGATTTGGTTTACGACGCAGTTGAAGGCGATTCGGAAAGTCATGCGGCCGATTTATATCGAGATGGGGATTATTCGCAGCCCACTGGAACCGGCAATGGAAGATCAGGCGGGACGGTGACGCGAATCGCCGAGTGGGTAAGACCTGGCTGACGCCGGAAATGGCTCTGCGGATCGAAAAGGCGTTCCGCCCAGATATGGATCACAATCGATTTACCTTCTCCGGATGCAGCTTGCTTATGACGTGGCAAAAACACGTGAGCAAGCAGGTGGCATCTCAGGGCAACGGTATGCCCCGGCTTAGAAGCGAATCTCAGGCGCCAGGCGCGGCCCCCCCGTACCACGCCTCCCTAAAATACAGTTCCCAAAGCTGCCGCTTCGATCGAATCTCACTTTGCTTTCTGTTCCGCGATCCACTTATCGGTGCGGGCCTCGAGAAGATCGAGCGGCAATGTTCCCCCGTCGAGCATTTCGTCGTGGAAAGTGCGAATATCGAACTTCGGGCCTAATGCTTTTTGGGCGCGATCGCGCAGCTCGCGGAACTTGAGTTGACCGAGTTTGTAGCTGAGGGCTTGTGCGGGCCAGGAGATGTAGCGATCGGTCTCGGACTGGATCGTGGGCTCATCCACCGCGCCGGACTTGCGGAAGAAATCCACAACCTGATCGCGCGACCAGCCTTTGGAATGGATTCCGGTGTCGACCACCAGACGAACCGCGCGGAACAGTTCGGAAGAGAGGCGGCCGTAGTCGGAGACCGGATCCTGGTAGAAGCCGACCTCTTTGCCAAGTTGCTCGGCGTAGAGAGCCCAGCCTTCGATGTAGGCGTTGAAGCCCAGACCATGCAGGCGGAATTTTGGCAGGCCGATGAGCTGCTGCTGCACCGAGAGCTGCATGTGATGGCCGGGAATGCCTTCGTGGTAGGCAATGGCCTCGTCGTCGATGAGCGAGCGCTCGGCAAAGTTGGAAGTCGCAACCACAACGCGACCCGGGCGTTTACCGTCGGGCGTGCCGGTAACGTAATGAGTGGCGGCGGCCGCCTGAAACGCTGGGATGGCTTCGACGGTGACTGGAGACTTCGGAAGCAGAGTGAACAGCTGCGGGAGCTTGGGCTCCATCTGAGCGATGTAACGGCGGAAGTCCTCGAGGATTTGCTCGGACGAAGTTGGAATGTATTTGGGATTGGTTTTGAGGGATGCGCGGAATGAGGCAAGATCGGCGAAGCCTTCTTTCTTTGCGATGGCCGTCATCTCGGTCTCAATGCGATCGATCTCTCGCAGACCGAGTTGGTGAATCTCGTCCGGCGTCATATGAGTGGTGGTTCGGGCATAGATGTCGTTTTGATACCGCTTCTCGCCATCCGGCAGAGAAGTGATGGAAAGTGTGGTGCGGCCAGCGGGCGCGTATTCGGTACGCAGAAAGTTCGCGAAAGTCTTGTAGGCGGGGATCACGTCGGTGTTGATGGCGTCGGTGATTTGCTGCGTCAGGCGCCTCTGATCTTCCGCGGAGATGCTCGCAGGATATTTCTTGGTCGGCAGGAGAAACGGATCGGCGTCGATGATGCCTTCGCACTGAACCGGAAGTTTCTCCAGCAGAAAGCGGACCGGCATGAGCTTGTCATTCATTCCGGCGCGCAGTACTTCGGTGGTCTGGGTGAGGACGCGCGGGATCTGGTGAAGGCGGGCGATGTAGTCCTCGTAGTGCTTCACCGAGTCGAAGGGGACCGAGAGTGGCAGATCGGCGAGACCCGTGTGGACGCCACCCTGCTGGTTGATGGGCATCTCGTATTCTTTGAGATCGAAGTCGGTAATGCGCTGCTCGAGGACTCGCACCATGAGATCGTGGGAGAGCTGATCCTGATCGGTGAAGCCGGTGGTTGGAATGGCTTCGAGCCGGGCAAGAAAACCTTCGTCCGTCTTATGGTTTTGCGCGATGGCGTCCAGTGAGTGGTCCGCCAGCTTGTCGTTATAGCGGTAGTCGCCGAAGGCAGTGGCGCGCTCGGGAAACTTGCGCAGATCAGATTCGTACTGCTCGTCGAAAAGTGCGTTCTGGGCGGCAACGCGGTCGGCCACCGGTTTGGCGTTTTGAGCGAAGGCACACGCGGTTATGGAGAGTACGAGAAAGATGCTCTGATGTAGGCGCATAAGTATGCAGGGTACCAGAGGGAGCAGTTATTGCAAACACCGAGCTGCGCTTCCGGAGCTTCGGATTGCGGGATTATTGCGGCCTGCTTCCGTCGAACAACTGGAACTCCCGAATCCGTGGTGTGGCGGAAGAAGAAAGAATATTCAGCCGCACGCGTTGCGTACTCACTGAAGCGAACCGGTCAATCTTCTTGTGCCCAATCGTGGTGCCTGCGTAGATTGTTTTCCATTTTGTTCCGTCCATGATCTGGATGGCGTACTTCTGCACCTTTTGGCCTTCGACGAGCCACTCCATGGTCAGCGTGCGATCGAAACGGACGGGATGGGTAAACACCAGATCGATGATCGCAGCATGGGATCCCTCCGCGGGCGACCACACGGTATCGGGATCGGAATCAACCGCCGCCCGAAACAAAGCGGCATTGGCGGCACGCGCTGCAAGATTCTTCTGGGCTCGATAGATCGAGCGAAGGGCGTCGCCGAATTCCTGAAGGCGGCGCACGTCCGCGTCGGGAAGCAGGCCGCGATTGTCGGGCGCCAGCCCAATCATCAGTTGCGCTCCGCGACCCACGGTCCGGTTGTAAGTATCCAAAAGCTCGCGAACCGACTTCAGGCTTTTCTCGTCATTCGGATGCCAGAACCAGTGACTCGTTCGTAGGGGAGTATCGGCCTCAGCGGGACGGTAGCGGAGGTAACCGCGCAGGTCTAATACATCCCAGTTATCTTCCGCTGCCATCCCCTCTTCATTTCCCACCCAGCGGATGTCACCGTACTTGAGCAACGCAGCGTCTGCAAAGACCAGGGCATTCGGCTGATACACCCGCAGATTATCGACGTAGCGATCGAAATCGTAGACGTGACCGGCGCTGCCCGCGCCATCCAGCCAGAACTCGACCAGTTCGCCATAACCGGTTACTAACTCGTTCAGTTCAGCTAGGTAGTAGCCGTCATAGGCGGAACTATCCTTATACCGCGGTTCGTGGCGATCCCAGGGCGACAGATAAACGCCGAACTTCAGACCGTACTTGCGGGCCGCTTCCGCAACCTCATGGACGAGATCTCCCTGGCCTCGCTTCCATGGACTGGACTTGACGCTGTATTCAGTCTGCGCGGTTGGCCACAGGCAGAAACCATCATGATGTTTGGCGACGAAGACGACGTACTGGACCCCCGCGGCCTGGGCGGCCCGCATCCATTGGTCCGCATCTACATTCGTTGGATTAAAGACCGAGGGATCGGCGGTGCCGTCTCCCCATTCGCGGTCCATAAATGTGTTTGGACCGAAATGAATGATCGCGCCGACTTCCAGATCTTGCCAGGCGACCTGTTGCGGACTCGGCTTCACATCGCTGAGGTTCTGCGCCAGCGACATCGTCGCGCACAGCGTGACCAGAGCGAAAACAGCAGTGCTTCTGCGAAATATCATCTTCCTAGCCCGATCGATGATAGCGAAAGCGCAGCCTCGTCCACGCTTCTAGCGCACATGCTGGTCGTGCGACAGATCGCCCAGCAGACTCACCAACTTCGCAACCTTCTGTTCAAATAGCTCGGCTTGCCCGCCGGAACCAACTTCGTGGTTCCCTGGCGACAGGTCACTACCGTTCCCGGGGGAAGTTGGACTCGATGTTCCAGCCGAGCTATGGACCTCTTGCGCCAACGTTGTCCTGACGATGTCGACCACATTGTCGGAGTTGATCCCGCCACAGGGCATGATCAGAATTCGGTCTTTTGCCGCATGGATCAGACGTGCCAGAGTCGAAAGCCCGTCGATGGCGCGCGGTTGACCCGCGGAAGTGAGAATGCGGGAGGCGCCAGTCTGGATGACATCCTCAAGCGACCGATCCAGATTCTCCGAGTCGTCAAATGCCCGATGGAAAGTTACCGGCAGAGGGTGCGCTAATTCGACTAGAGCTTGGGTCCGCTCAATGTCCACGTGAGCGCTTTCCTCGAGTATCCCAAGCACAATGCCATCCATACCAAGCTCTTTGGCAGCCTGGATATCGTAGCGCATGATTTCAAGTTCATGATTGGAGTAACAAAAATTGCCAGCCCGTGGACGGATCAGAACGTGAATGGGAATCGGGACGTGTCGTCGAGCCGATCGCATCAGTCCCGCGCTGGGAGTGATTCCGCCGGACGACAAGTCACTGCAGAGTTCAATGCGGTGTGCGCCACCACGTTCCGCCGCGACCGCAAGGTCCACCGATTCAACGCAGATTTCCAGGACTAGACGATTGGGCATGGGGTCGAGAATACGAAAGAACGGTAAGCACCCGCAACGAACTGCGAACGTTTTGCTTAGGTCCGCATCAATCCTGCCGTTGGGCGATGAGCCGGTCGAAGATAGGTCCCCGGAAGATCATTTCGTTCGACCGACTCTATGATGGATCCTCCGTTAGAAAGCGTAGTGCAAGCTGAGTTGGATTTGCCGCGGAGGAGAACGGACGCTGCTGATCTGGCCAAAATTACTATCGGTGATTCCACTGTCGGGATTGCCGTAGCTGGCAAGGTTGAAAATATTGAAGAAGTCAGCCCGGAAGGTGAGCACATTGCTTTCGCGCCAAAAATGGAAGTCCTTGAACAGCGAGGTGTCGACTTGCCGGTAGCCGGGCCCGCGTTCGGTACTGTTGTGCGCGGTACCGAAGGTGAATGGGGCCGCAGCGCCATAAGCACAGGCGCCGTTCGACGGACAATTGATGGTGTTGTCCGCCGATTGATCGGTCCCCCACCAGTCATTGATAGAACGGTTGCGGATGATCATCTTGTGGTACTGGTTGGCGCGACTGAAACCAAAAGTATTGAACGCATTGCTGTTGTCCGGACCGAAGATGGTGACCGGAAATCCTGAGTACAGAAGCGCTGAGGCAGCGAGCTTCCATCCCCCAAACACGGCGTCAAGGGCGCCGTTCGCACTTCCTCCATAGGTCTGTCCGCGGCCGAAGGGCAGATGGTAGACACCGACGAAATTCATGCTGTGGCGGATGTCCATCCCGGACGGTCCCCAATCAGCCTTCAGATCGTAGCTATCCTGGACGGTGGATCCATTCATCGTGGTGTTCGCCACCGCATAATTTCCAGAGGAGTCAGTCAAGGATTTTGAGTAAGTATAGTTGAGGGTGTATTCCAGACCATGAACCGGCCGCTGGCGCAAAGTGACCTGGCCGGAGTTGTAATTCATCCTGGCCTCGGACTCAGTGACCAGGATCAGTCCGCATTCTCCTACAAGCGCGTAGTAGGGCGTCTGCAGTGCGCCAGAATATGAAGCGCCGCATCCCTGGCTGAAGACGGTTGGCGCCTGAGCGAGCGTGAGCTGGTTGCCGTTGCGGTAGTCAGCGAGATGGTAGCCGTCCTGGCCGTGAAATCCCACGCTCAGAGATAGCTCATTGGTGATTGCGTATTCAGTCGTGAGGTTGTACTGATGAATGTAGGCAGGCTGCGTCTTCTGAGGCCAGACGGAGTACAGAGAGTTGTTGATGCCGAGCGGCTGACTGAAAGCGTCAGCGACCGTGAAAGGCGTGCCTCCAGACGTCCCTGCTGGTGAGGTGGCGTTGCTGTTAATCGCGAGCGAGAACGGAGGACTGGAAGTCAGACGCTGATTGAACGAATAGCCCTCAAAGAAACTGGTCGCGCCGTAACCGCCCCGAATTACAAGTCTGGGCATGGCCTGGTAGGCGAAACCCAGCCGAGGCATGAACTGGGTGTAGTTGGCGTCGTAGCAGGCACGCGTGGGGCAGACAGTCGATCCCGCGACCGCTCCGAGGGGAACGTGGCCTGCATACTCTACCGTGCCGCCGGGAAGAACGTTAGCTGTTTTGTTATTCTGCTCGTACCATGGCTGATCGTATTCATAACGCAGTCCGAGGTTGAGCGTGAGCTTTGGTGACACTTTGAAATCGTCCTGAAAGTAGCCGGCGAGGCGCCACTGGCGGTTGCCCACGTTGCCGAGCGGGGACGCGAGTTGAACGTTCGAGATGCGACCCAGAATAAAATCCGCCGGACCATAGCCTTGGCCACCCGGTAGGCTCGTGTACTGGCCGTTGTAACTCAACTGTCCGAGGAATCCGACGTTACCGGCGTTGAGGTAATTTTGCTGGTAACGGGTCGCTTGCCCACCGATGGTCAGGAGATGGCGTCCGCGTTGCCAGGTCAGATTGTCGTAATAGTTAAACGTATTGTCGGTAAAAACCTGGGGGTTGGCGTTCGTGCCAATGTAGCTCGCGTTGTTGCTGATGCTCTGCCCAGTGAAGCCCACATATTGCTGTGTGCCAAAAGGAATGCCGACTTTTGTGTCTCCGGTCAGGCCAAACAAGCCGGATGGATCGCTGGGCACACCGTTATTCCAGCGCACGCGCGTGAACCCGAAACGAAATTCATTGATGATGGCGGGCGAGAAAGTGTGGACGAAGCTGGCGCCGCCAATCTTCGTCGGATAAGTATTGTGATTGGGGAAAGAGACGGGGAGAATGGCAGTCGTAAAGTCGCTGCCCGTGCCCTGCGAGTAGAAGCCGTTGAGCTTGTTGGCATCCCCCGGCGTCCAATCGACTTTGAAGTCTTCCTGATTGTTCGATACGAAGCTGGATTGTGGGCCCTGGTAGTTATTCTGTAAGAGTCCATCGGTTGGTGTTGAATTGGGCGCCGGATAAATGTTGGGATGCGCAGCCAAAAACTGGGCTACGGGATTCACAACCGGAACCTGGTTGTTCGCATAGGGAGCGAAGTTGTTCTGCGTGTCGTAGAGTTGGATGCCTGCGGCGGTCAGGGCCTGGAAATTCCCCTGAAGCATGGCAGGTGTGAGGACACTGGTCACAGCTATTCCCCCCGAGTGACGGCGTACACCTTCGTAGTCGCCGAAGAAGAAAAGCTTGTTCCGCAAGATGGGCCCACCAAAGGTTGCGCCAAAGATATCCTGCGTGTAAGAGTTCTTTGGCGTGATCGGGAAGTTGTGGTCATTTCCCCAGGAATTGGCATCAAGCTTCTCGTACTGCAGAAAGTCGTAGAGGGAACCGTGGTAGTGGTTGGTCCCCGACTTTAAGATAGTCACGATCGCCCCGCCGTTGGCATTTCCGTAGCTGGCGTTGGCGTTGGCCGAGACGACGCGCACTTCGGCAATGGCATCGGGTGCTGGATTGTACCCGATCAGGTTATTCTGCGGTTCGTTATTGTCGGCGCCCTCGATCGTGTAGTTGTTCTCCTGCGCCCGATTGCCGTTCACCGTTACCGTGCCATTGTTGTAGGTGTCGCGCTCGATGGCATTGTTTCCAGTCATGCCAGTGGGATCGGTAGCGATGGACCCGGGCTGGAAGATCGTGAGGGAAGAAAAGTTGCGGCCATTCAACGGGATGTTCTCGATCTCGTGCGTGGAGAGGGTATTTCCCAGCGTCGCATCGCTGGTATCAAGGATGGGATTAATGTCCGACTGAACCACCACTGTAACGGAGCTCCCAATTTCCATCCGGACGTTGACCTTTGCCGTCTGGTCAATCTCAAGCGCAAAAGGGGGAACCGTCTGTTTGCCGAACCCAGTCGCCTCGATGGTCACCGTATAGGTGCCGATGGGCAGAAAGCGAATCGTGTAAATGCCCGATCCGTTGGTCTGCGCCGGGGTCTGGACCGAGGTCGCGGTGTTTTCGGCGGTGACGTTTGCGCCGACGATGACGGCACCACTCTGGTCCGTCACTTGCCCCGAAATCGAGCCGGTCACTGTCTGGGCGAACGCCACCGAGCAGCCCAGCAGGGCTGCCAGCAAACATCCAGCAAGATAACCGAACGTCTTGGTTGTCATAGAATCCTCACTCATGGCACTGGCTCCGGCTCAGTCCCGAGATTCATACGAAAGGCAGCTTGGGGGAGGACTGAAAAGGCAGAATCCAAGGTTTGATCACCGTTTGTCAAGCACAAAATGATCGAAACCAACAGAAACGATCATTTGTTTGATTTATTGATCGTGTTTGGCTGATACTCGGTGAGCGTTGCTGTTTCTGTCTCTGGAGCATGATTGCTTTCCTCCGTCGGCATTACAATGGCAAGCTTTGCTGCCGGAGGATCGTCGGTCGCTTCACGCCCCTTCACTTATGTCGGATCGTCAACAGCGCCGCACCGATCGAATTCTCAAGTTGCTGCTGCACAAGGGCTCCGTGTCGGTGGCGGAACTGATTGCTTCGCTCGATACCTCGGCTCCCAGCATTCGACGGGACCTGACGCGCCTGGAATCTCAAGGTCTGATCCGGCGAACCCACGGCGGGGCCGCGCTGGTGCAGGAACTGCTTTATGAACCGTTTCGCTACGATGCCGCATTTCAGACTCGGCAACATCTCTTCGTAAAAGAGAAACGGCACATCGGCATGGCCGCCGCCGAATTGATCGAAGAGAATGAAACCATCGGTCTGACGGCGGGCACCACCACGACTTGGGTGGCCCGCAGTTTGCGGCATCGCAGCAACATCACCGTGGTTACAAATGCCGTGAACATTGGCATGGAGCTTTGCAACATGCCGGGTCTCAAGATCCATTTGACCGGAGGCTACGTTCGATGGCCCTGGTCGTTTTCGCTGATCGGAGCCGCCGCCAGCAATTTCATGGGCGACATTTTTCTCGACAAGCTGTTTCTCAGCGTCTCCGGAATTGATCCCGAGCGGGGAACCACTACCAATGAGTCGGACGAAGCGCTGTCGTTTCGCGCCATGGTCAAGCAGGCGAAACAGGTAATTGTGGTGGCCGACTCGAGTAAGCTCGCTGTGGTTACGTCAGCTTTGATCTGCCCCATCGACGACGTGGACGTGCTGGTCACCGATGCAGGTGCTTCCGATGAAATGGTTGCGGCCTTCACCGGGAAACAAATGCGCGTCATCCGAGTCTGAGATTCAACTCTGGCATTCGGAGCTGACCCAAGTCTCAGGCACTGCACTCCTCTTCCACCGATGCGCACAATATTGCATATAAACCAAAATATTGATCGATACTGGCACATTCGATCAATAAATTCTTGACAACTTGTCGAGGCTAATGCGATAAGTGGGACCCATATTTGGAAACACCGGTTCGTTCAAAGCCCCGAATCCATTCCAGGAGTCCGTTATGATATCCCGCAGTCGCTGCTTTCTGGTCATCGCCCTTTTCCTATCCTTGCTCCCCACCGCTGCGGTCCTGGCTCAGAGTACGAACCGGCAAATTGGTACTCAGTTCGAGGTGACGGCCGACCCGCTGGTGCCACGGCCTCACGGGCAGCCCTGCGTGGTGCCGCTTTTCGCCAATTACCAGTTCGCCCATTTTTCCCAGTCGACCCAGACCTTCGAGTTCACGCCTCCCGGAAACTGCCGGGGGCCGTGGGCAAAAGTGGTGTTGGAGGCCGACTTCAGCGAGAACGGCGGATCCCAATTTGACCGCACGGCAAGCCTGTTTATCGCCAACGCGAACCTCTATTTCGGAACCACTCCCGAGCCATTGGCGACGTTGACCAACACCTGGCACGTGGAACGCGACGTTACCGATTACAGCGCATTGCTCGCGACTCCGCAGCAAGGCACGATCGTTCTCGCGAACTGCACCTCGGATTGCGGACCTGGCTACAATTTGAACGGAGTTTTCACGGTAAACGCGGACCTGGAGTTTTATCCGGCGCAACCCGGGGATGGCAGGGATCAACACGGCGACGATGACCGAGGCAACGAAGCCGAGCATAGAAGCACGCCCGATCAAGTACTGCCCATTGTCCAGTCCAACGGAAGTGGAGGCGTAAACCTGCCGGCCACACTGGGTTCGCCGACCGACCAACTGGCAACGACCTTCACCCTGCCAACCAATACCGAGCAAGCCTATCTGGACGTGGTCTCCCAGAGTCAGTCCACGGACGAGCAGTGGTATGCCTGCTTTCCGAACGACCTGGCCAGCATCAATGAAGTCTATGGATGCGGCAACACCGACTTCCGCGAGACTGAAGTCACCATTGACGGCACGCCGGCCGGAATCGCGCCGGTTTCTCCCTGGGTCTTCACCGGATTTCTGCCCGACCAGTGGGTGCCCATGCCGGGCGCGCAAACTCTCGACTTTGTGCCTTACCGCGTAAACCTTACGCCTTTCGCCGCTCTGTTAAGCAACGGCCAACCTCACACCATCGCGCTGAGCGTTTTCAACGACGACAGCTATTTCTCGGAAACCGCATCCCTGTTGCTCTACCTCGATCACGGCAGCCGGCAAATTACCGGCGAGGTCACCAAGAACACACTCACCAGCCCTGCCCCGGTCGTAACCGAAAACCTCCACGGCACGTCGACGGTCACGGGAACGATCAAAGTCACTTCCAACCGCAATTTCACCATCGCGGGTTACGTCCACACATCGCATGGAAAGATCTCGACATCCGTTTCCGGGCAACAGGATTTCTCCAGCACGCAGACCATCGACTTTGATACCGTCGACGTTAACCCCACAGTTCTCGATCAAAAAACCGATATGGCGAACTACCTGTCTTCTGCGACCACGGTTTCCGGCGATGATGGAACGGTGGTAACGCGCGACAACTTCAGCTTCCCGATCACCGTTGATTTTATCTTCCCCGTCAGCAGTTCTCCCTTCGGCTTTACGGTGACGACCGGCCAGCAATATCAAGCTGGTAAAGTAGTTTCGCGCGACGGACATGTGACCTACGCGAAGGCGGTCACAAACTCGGTGAACGCGACGGACGTAAGCCCCGCATCGAGCTCGCAGACATACACTTTCTCGGATTCGGATGGCAGCTTCTACAACTGCCACATCGCGTCCGCGAGCAACATTTTGACGACGGTCAGCCGCGGGTGCAAGCAAGACAACGATCAAAGATAAAGACTAGAGAGCATAACGTCCGAGCTGCCTGCGGGTCATGCCTGTCGGCGCCCCTCGCCCCTCGCTCCTTCTCCGTTCGGCGCATAGAACATAGAATGGGGCGAAGCCAATTCGGTTATCGGATGGCTTCGTCCCATTCGGAGCTCACCTCCATGTGCGCAATTCGTGTCGTCTGGATTGGTTTCGTTTGCTTGCTCTCGAGCGTCTGCGTACTCGGCCAGACGAGAGCACGCCTCGAGACAGCGGACACGGAGCTTGTTTTGGAAGCTGGTCCAGAGGCTCCGCGGTTGGTCTCGCTCTCGGTTCCGCGGCAAGCGAAATGGGAGAACCGCACCTCGGAAGTTTTGATTTCAGCTGCGGACGTCTCTGGCAACACTACATCTCTTCATTGGAACTTCAATCGCGAGGCCAGTCAGTTTAGCGACCAGCGGGTTGCCTTGGTTTACGATTCGCCTGCTCCCCATCTCCGGCTGACATGGGAATGGCGCGCTCCCCAGGCATATGGCCCCATTGAGCATCAAATCCAAATCGAGAATCTTGAGAGTCAGGAAATTTGGATTCCCCTCGAGGACAGCCTGGCTTTCGATTGGCAGATCGATCCGCAGGCGACGCTGGAACATGTTTTCGTGGAGAAAGGTGCGGACTCGCCGTCGCCGGTGGGGACCCATCAGGTTGCGCTGACGGAAGGATATAAATGGACGGGCACTTCGAGCACGTACGGAGATCTGCGCGACACCGAACCTCGAGAAATCATTCCCTGGTCTCTCGTCGAGAACGAAGATGCGGCTCACACCGGCTGGTACGCGGGCATCGAGTTCAGCGGCCGCACTCGCATCTCGCTGGCACGGAAAACGGATTCTCTGCAGGGGGCAATCGGACTGAACCCCGAGCCTAGTCCCTTCCGCACCCGGCTGGCGCCCGGAGAGGCTTTTGAAGCGCCGGTGATATTTGTGGGCGGTTTCCGCAACGGCGTAGATGGCGCGGGAAATGTCCTGCGCCGCTGGGTGCGCGCAGTTCTCGGCAACCCGGAAACGTGGAACAATCCCAACTACCCGCTGGTGGTCAACAACAGTTGGGGCGGCGGCATGGAGGTCAACGAAGAGGTCGCGCTGCGCATGATTCGCGACTCCGCGGAACTCGGCGTCGATATGTTCCACGTTGACGCAGGGTGGTTTCGCAGTGTGGGCGACTGGTATCCCAATCCGCAGAAATTCCCCCACGGCCTGGCAATGATCGCCGACGACGCTCACCGGCATGGGCTGAAATTCGGACTCTGGGTGGACTGGACACAAGCCGGTTTATCCACGGAACCCGGAGCGCTGAATGCGCGCGACGCTAAGGTCCGCGACTGGATGGTGACCGATCTGCCCGCCGACTGGAAGCCGGAGCCATTTAAAGGACAGACCATCGATCTTGGAGTGCCCGAGGCCAAACAGTGGGCGCAACAGGAAGTCGAGCGCATGGTTACCGATTATCATCTCGATATGCTGGAGCACGATGGCTATCTGGTAGCTCACGGATGCGATCGCACCGATCACCCGCATGCTGCGCCCGATCCGCTGAATAAGTGCATCTACAAGTCCTGGGGTTCGTACTGGGTGGATAGTTCGAATTCCACGGATGTGAGTTACCACGCGGTTCGTGCCTACTACGACATTTATTCCCAGCTGCGGCGCGATCATCCAGGGCTGCTGTTGGAGATGTGCAACGACGGCGGCAGGATGGTCGACTTCGGCAGCGCCGCGCATGGTGATTATTTTTCCATCACCGATACCTATGATCCGGTGTCGAACCGGCGAGCATTTTATGACACCAGTCATGTCCTGCCGGCTGCGATGCTGGAAAGTTACGTGGAAAAATGGCCGACACCGCGCATCGAAAACTTCCGCTATATGTTGCGTAGCGGCATGATGGGATGGCTGACCATCATGATCGACACCAATGCGTGGTCGCCCGAACAACACGAAGAAGCCAAAAAAGAAATCGTTCTATACAAGAGAGAACTGCGCGCTCTGATTCGCGATGCCAGCCTGTATCACGTCTCCCCGAGGCCTGACGGGGTGCACTGGGATGGGATCGAGTATTGGGATTCGACGCGCCACCGGGGGGTGCTCTACGCGTTTCGCGGTACCGCCGAAGCAGACAAGTCGCACTCATTTTCACTGCAAGGGCTTCAGCCATCGCGCAGCTACCAGCTTAAATTTTACGATCACAGTGCTCCCGATCGGACCGTGCGGGGTCGCGAACTTATGACACCGGGCCTGAAGATGACCCTGCCCTTGCCCAACAGTTCAGAATTGATCTTTATTGATCAAGCTGCAGATTAGCAGGCTGGGGGAAATCGTCTTCCAAAGAACTGAAAAATGTGTCGAACCCCTCTCCGGGACTGGATTCGGGGTAGCGGCTCAGGGAAAGTTCGTCAGCTTCGGGGTTACACGGGGATCGATCGCGGTTGACTCGCCCCGGTCGTCGATCACATGGCGGATCGCGCCGTGATTGCCCAGTGCCACGGTAATCATGTCGTGGAACCGTACCTGTAGCCGCACCCCAGGGCTCTGCGGGGTCTCGATCGCCCGGGTCAGCACGACATCCGGATAGATGAAGACGCTATAGATGCCCAGCCCCCAAGCCTCATGACTCGTCACTCCCTCCGCCACCTTGTAGGAGGCCCAGCCGTTCACCCCGGGCGCACTCGTGTAGCTCGCCTGGTTGGGAGGATCGTAGGGAATCTCGGACTGATAAAAATACGTCCTGCCGCCATTGCCTTTCCACAGAACCTGGAACTGCTGGTGATGCTCCACGAACAGGCCATAGATTGTGACCTCGTCTCCATTCACCACCAGTCCGTTTTCGCTGGTATTCAGCTCCCAGCCCACTCCGGCGCCGTGGTCCGCTCTCCAGATCCAGGTATGGTCCACCAGGGTGTCGTGGCTGTTGATTTTCAAATTCACCTTGGCTCGGCCCACTCCGGCGCCTCCCACGCGAAAGAAAACATCGTGCAGCGTAATCGGGTCCCGGGCATGGCGTGCCCGGCTTCCCTCCTGCCCTACCTCCAGCAGCACCGGCGACTCGGTTGGCCCGGCATCGACCAGTAGCCCGGCAATCTCAATCCCGTCCGCGTCGGCTGTCGTAAGAGCCGCCGTACCTTGAACCGGGCGCAGGGTCGCGAAGCCCAGCCCCAGCACCACCGCATGCGGCCGCGTCACACGAATCGGAGCGCTGAGCTCATAGATCCCCGGCGTCAGAATCAGGTTCTTGCCCCGGGCAAGCTGCGCATTGATCGTTTCCGCCGTATCCACATCCGCGTGCGCCAGATAAAACTGCGCAATCGGAATCGTCTTCCCCGCCGTTTCTCCACTGCGCCACGTAATCCCGACGCTCGCCCTGCGCAGCTCCGGAATCCGCACGCTGAACTCGCCCGCAGCATTCACTTGCAGGAACGGCTTCTCTCGCACCACCGGCGTCTGCGCTACCTTGGTGTACGGCGGCGCCGGCCATGCGCCCTCCGGCGGATGCACTACGCCGACAAACACCATGTTCCAGTTCGCCCCCGTCCAGCTGTTCCAATCGCAGTTGCGCGAGATCCACTGCTGCTGGCTGCCGGAGTCGACATTCCCGTCCACCAGCGAATCCGACATCCAGCCGCCGCTTGCCCAGCCGTGATTCTGGTGCAGCACCAGGTCGCCGCGAACATGCATACGCCGCAGCAACACCGCCTGTGAAACGGCCCACTGCATTGTGCCGCCTCGGGGCTCAACCGTGAGCCCTTCGGCAGCTCTCCAGAAAGTCGTCGTCGCATTGTTGTGCTCATGATTCGCATCCGCATGTAGGTTGCCTGCGATCCGCGTGGCATCGGGTGACGCGCCCAGCCCCATCACCTCTGTGTAAAAGCCCACCGGCACATCCACCGAATAGCTTCCCGGCAAAAACAGCAGCGCATTGCGCTGCGGCCCAAACTCGTTGTGCTGCTGGGTTCGATAGACCGCGTCGATCTGCTTCTGGATCGCCTGCGATGGCATCGACGGATCGAAGATCAGCACATTGGGTCCGAACTCGGGCCTCGCGCCCTTCGCCGCAAGCGCCGGCAGAGCCGCGGCCAGCAGCGACGCCAAGCCAACCCGTCCTAGAAGCCGAAGCACGCGCCTACCAGACATAAGTCCCCACCGACTCGGCGGGCAGCACGGTCTCGAAGACTTTCCCGTGGTACTTGACCGCGAAGAACTTGGGAAAATTTCCCGTGTTTGAAACCACCAGCACCACCGTATTCTCCGGAGTCAGGAAGGCAACGCTGGCCAGCTGCTCCATCTCGCTCGAAGCCACCCGCACCGAGCCCGGCGGCACAAACTGCGAGAAATGCTGGACTACATAATAAGCGACATTTCGGGTTACCGAATCGCCATCCAGCGTGATCGCCCCGGAACAGCCTGTGCATCCCCCGTTGTTGGTGTGCGGCCCGTTCTGGGGATCGGCAGCTAAATTCCACAGCAGCACGTTGCGGCTCCAGTTCCGCATCGCGCCAATCATCACCTGCCTCACCGGTTCGGCAATCGCAAGCGTCCCACCGCCGCGCCGCCCCGCAACCGACTGCTCTGTCAGATATAGGTTCTTGTTTGGATACGCATCATGCACCTCGGTCAGCACGCTCGCCTGGCCGCCATACAGATGAAAAGCCGTCCCGTCCACATATTTGTTCGCCGCCGGATCGCCTAAAATCGACAGCGGATAAGAGGGCACATCCGGGTTGTGATCGTAGAGCAGAATCTTCGTCCGGATCCCCGCCCTCTCCAATGCCGGCCCCAGATGCTTCGCAATAAACGTCTCCTGTTCCGGGGCAAACATCACCATGCTCGGCGTGTTCTTCGGATTGAGCGGCTCATTCTCGACCGTGATCGCCGCAATGGTAATCCCCTCGGCTCGCATCCCTTCGATGTACTTCACGAAATACTTCGCGAACGCGCCGTAGTACTCGGGCTTCAGCTCGCCGCCCTTCACATCGTCGTTGGTCTTCATCCACGCCGGAGCGGACCAGGGCGATCCCAAGATCTTGATCCCCGGCCGAATCGCCAGAATCTCCTTCAGCACTGGAATCACATCCACGCGATCTGGCTCCAGGCTGAACTTCGCCATCTCCGCATCGGTCTCGCCCGCTGGCAGGTCATCGTACGAGTACACGCGCTCATTCATATCGGAGGCGCCGATGCTGAGGCGCAGGTAGCTCACTCCGATCCCGTCGCCGCCCGTCGTAAACAGCTCCTTCAGCAGGGCCGTTCGTTGGGCAGCCCGCATGCGCATCAACAACTGCGCACTTCCTCCCGTCAAGGCAAAGCCGAAGCCGTCGATTGTCTGGAAGTGCTGGGCATCGTCAACCGTCAGCACCGGTTGCGGCCCCGCTTCCGAGGAAAAGCGCAACGAGGTCGCCTGCAGCGCTACTACGGCAGTCCGGTCCGGCGTCGTCAGCCACAGCCGCGCCTCTGGATGCTGCTGGGCGTTCGAGGACAAGGAAGAAAACAGCAGGGAGCAAGACGAAAACAGGATCAATCTCAGCTTCATGAGACCTCCGATTGACTCCGGGTCCCGGCCTTTTCGGAAAGACAAACGATTGCAGTGCAGGCGAGAATCCTGATCAGAAATAACAAGGCGCTGCCACGGGCGAACGACATGGCCTAGCTGGCACGCGGCATGCGGTCGAGTTCCTGCCATTGATTTGCGTCAATCTTGAACTCCGCTGCAGCCACGTTTTCTTCGAGATGTTTGACCCTGGAAGTTCCTGGGATCGGCAGCATCACTGAAGATCGCGCGAGCAACCATGCTAGAGCGAGCTGTGACGGGCTAGCTTTCCATCGCGCTGCGATTCGGCTGATGGGGCTCTCCGAACCGGAAACACGACCGGCCGCCAGCGGAAACCACGGGATAAAACCCATTTTTTCTTTTTCGCAATATTCCAGAACATCTTCCGATCCCCGGTCGGCGACGCTGTAACGGTTTTGAATGCTCACAATCGGAACAATCGTTCGTGCCCGCTGAATCTGTCGCACGCTGACTTCCGATAAACCGATGTGTTTGATTTTCCCTTGCGCCTGCAACTCCTTCAGCGTGCCGAGCTGATCTTCAGCCGGCACCTTTGGATCGATTCGATGCAACTGATAAAGATCAATCCGCTCCAGGCGCAGCCGGCGCAGGCTGCCTTCGCAGGCGGATCTCAGATGTTGCGGCTTTCCATTCTCAACCCACTGGTTGGGACCTGTCCGGTCAAAGCCGCCCTTGGTGGCGATCACTAGCCCTGCCGGATACGGGTGCAGCGCCTCGGCTATGATTTCTTCACTCACGCCGGGACCATAGGAGTCCGCGGTGTCGATGAAATTAATTCCCAATTCCACAGCGCGCCGCAAAACCCGGACGGCCTCGGCCCGATCTGCCGGCTCGCCCCAAACTCCATCTCCAGTGATTCGCATCGCCCCAAATCCCAGGCGCGTAACCCGGAGATCGTTTCCGATCAGGAATTCGCCAGACGTTTTAGCGGGTGCCTGGTTTCGCTGCACGGCGAAGTTCTGATTTTGCATATGCTATCCCTTTCAAACGAGGAACCATGAAAATGACCTCGTCGAACCTCTCTTCTCCCTTTGGAGTAACGCGACGCCAGTGGGGTCGCAAAAAAACGCCTCTCGATTTGCCTCTCTCGAATCGGTTACGGTCCCGCAGGGGACTGCTCTTGGTGTTAGAGGCGATCGAATCCGTTCACCGTTCCCCAGACGGCAAATCCAACGTTTTCAGGGTCGTGAGGCGATCCGTTCCGTATCAGTGGTTAGCCGGCCTCACTTGGCGATTGAACTTGGTCGCCGGTTTGGTGTCAGAATCGTCAGTTCGCCGACCTTTTCCGTCTTCACCCTACCACGCAGGTGGGTGGCATGATCCATCATCCATACCTCGGGAATGATTTCTCCGACCAGTTCTCCATGACAGAAAAGTCGTACCACCGAACTCTCAGAAACCACAATACCCACCGCCTTGGTCACAGCACTCATGTTGGCAGCGGCAATGTGACGGCTGCCGAGTCCCAGAGGCACAACCACCTGGGCGGCCACGGCGTCGAGGTAGCGGCAAGCGGAAAGCACAATTCCTTCGCCACTCACCACGAAGCCCCCGTCTAGTTGCGCCAATTCCTTGATGGTTCCGCGGAGATTGAGATTGGTAAGATGGCGCGAAGCCTCAGGATGCCCCAACAACGGATCCAAAATCAGCGGCCTGGATCTCGCAAGCACGGCGTTCTCATCCCCGAGCATAAATAGCGTGCCAACGCGCCTTCCCTCTCGACCCTCGCGAGCAATTTCGACGGCGAGCCCAATCAGAGACTCAAGAACGTCAGGATCATATTCCGTTACCTGGCACAGAATGCTCTCAAACATCCATCAACTCCTCGCGTCGGGTAGACGCCATCGACAGACAGCGCAAACGTACTTCTACTTCGGATGAAAGCCCGACCAAGAAGATTCAGACGTCCTCCTGTGTGGCCGGCAATCTTTTTCGTACTCCACTAAAAGATTTTCATAATAACTCGTCCGCCCGCTGATTCGCACCTGATACGCCGCTATTATTGATATAAACGGCAGGTCGGGCTGGTGAAGTTCCTCGAAGAAAAGGGAGCACTGTGGCCCGAGGTGAATGAAATGCGGCGCGCGACATTCTCTGGACTCTCACCAGTCACGATATTCATCGTAGATTGGTGGTTGAGCGGAAATGGAGCTCCGATCGATACGAACAGTCGCTCGGGACGAACAGTGGCTCGGGGATCCCCTCGTGCTCACGCTACTGAAATTAAAGTAGCCCGGAAGGTGCTGCGAGCCGCAACTACTTTCGACCGCTTCGCAGAAGAACCATGTATCGGGTTTGTAGCTCAGTAGCTGAGTAGCTTTTTGGGGAGGGGGAATTTGCACGCTAATTTAAAACTACAGGTAGGACAGTTCCTCGCCTATCTTGTGGCCTTTGGCTTGGCCCTGTTCCTCCCGGCTGGCACGCTGGCCTGGCTTGCCGGATGGATTTTCCTGGCGTTGTTTTTTGGTTTTCTTCTTGCTACCAATCTGTGGCTATTCAAGCACAACCCCGGATTGCTACAGGAGCGCATGCGCTTGGGCACATCCGATCAGCAAGGCTGGGACAAACTGCTTTTTCCCTTGCTCCTTCTCCTCTTCTTTGGATGGTTGATTTCCATCTCGTTAGATGCGGGTCGCTTTCACTGGTCGCCAGTGCCGGTCTGGCTTCAGTTCGTTGGGGCAATAGTCCTGTTGTGCTCGTTCTACCTCTTGTTTCTGACATTTCGGGAAAACTCCTACTTATCAACGGTCGTGCGTATTCAGGAAGATCGGGGGCAAACCGTGGTCTCCACAGGTCCATATCACACTGTCCGGCATCCGATGTACAGCGCCATCCTCGTCTTTACAATGGGAACGTCCCTGCTGCTCGGTTCTTGGTACGGAGTTCTTTCAGGGCTGGTGCTCATAATCTTACTTGCGAGGCGGGCACTGCTGGAGGAACGCACGCTGCGCGCGGAACTAGCCGGCTATGCAGCCTATATGGGGCAGGTGAAATATCGACTCATCCCCTATATCTGGTAGCAGCGACCGAGTCAAAACGTCATATCTTGGCATGGAGCCGACTGCCAATACGATTCTGGGCGCACGTGGGCTACCCGGCAACCTCTCAACTATTTCTTCGGATTCGTTTCCACGTTCTCGTCCACCGGCTGGTCCGGATGCAGGTCGTGATAAATGGTTCGAAGTTTCTCCTTCATCTGATTGTATCTCTGATATTCCTCCAGTTCGTGCTTGGCTTCCGCAGCGCGTCCCGTCTGCCGATAGACCGTACTCAGGCGGAAGTGAGCGGCAGAGCTGGTAGGGTCGAGTTGGAGGGCATGTTTTAAAAGGGGCTCGGCTTTTTGCGGTTGATCCATCGACATCAAAACCCTCGCCAGGCCGACGCTGGCTTCAGGATCGCCCGGCTGCAACTGCACAGCCCTGCTGTAGCGTTCGTTAGCTTCCTTGAAGTCGGCTCTCTGAAAAGCGATGTCTCCCAGCCTGCATTCCGCCTGTTCATCAAACGGATTGACCTCCAAGGCTACCCTGTATTCGCCTTCGGCTTCTCGTCTGCCCTCCGAAGTCGACAAAGTGCCGAGCATCTCGGCAAGCTCAAAATGTAATCCCGGAAGGTTCGGGTCGATCTTGAGCGCGGCTCGGTAGTTCTCGATCGCTTCCGAGATGTTCCCGCGCTTTGCAAGTTCGTGCGCCATCGCCTGATGCATGCGCGCGGAATTCGGATCGACCACGGACAAGCTAAGAACCGACTCCGTGGCAAGATCAGAATAGATTCGGTAAGCGGTGTAGAGCACCGCTTCATTTGTCGGCTCTAGCTTCCGCAGAACGCTCACGACGGCTCCGGCTTTATCCAGATCCCTGGTTCCAGAGTAGATCTCGATCAGTTCCATCCCGGTCTGAATCCGGATACTTTCTTCGTTGACTTTCGGAAATGCCACTTCCAAATCGTGACGACCCTCTTCAACGTCACCCGTGCGCCGTTCGGCGATACCGAGCAGAGCCTGAATCTTCCACAACGTGGGCTTCAGTCTCAGCGCGGCGCGAAGCTGAGGAATCGCATCCGCATACGATCCCTGAAAGAACAACATCACGCCAAGGTTGCCATGCGCGTCCACGTTACTGGGATCCAGGGCAACAATAGCCTTAAACTCGCGGGCCGCGAGTTCGGGCTTGTTCTCCTTCAGAAATTCCGCAGCCTTGCGAGCGTGGGATTCGATCTGCTCCTGGCGGTTCGGACTCGATTGTGAGAAACACGATAGCACTCCTGGAACCAAGATCGCGCAAAGCAACACGACCGCTTTCGTCCTCATGTCACCATTGTAAGGCGCAGAAGTTATGCCCTCGTTCGTCCCACGCACGGATGAGAGATAAGGACGACGGCATTGCCGCCGTCCTTATGAGTTCGAGAAATGCCAGTGGTCAGAATGAGATGCGGGCATTCAGTTGGAACTGCCTAGGCCCGATCGTGGTTGAGGTGATACTGGATGCGCTCGTAGGCGTGCCATTGGCGAAAGCTACGCCGGTGTTCGGAAGTCCGAAGCTCGGGTGATTGAAGATGTTGTAACCGTCGATCCGGAACTGCAATCCAATGCCCTCCTTTAAGGCGAAGTTTTTGCCCAGGGAGAAGTCGACCTCCGAGAGATCTGGGCCCACCAGTTGGTTGCGCCGTTCGTCGCCGAACGTGCTGGGAGCTGGTTGAGCGAAGACTGCGACGTTATACCAGTTCTGAATCGTTGGATGGCTAATGCGGGGGTCGCCCATCACGTTGGGGTACTGGGAAGCGTTTGATCCGGCATTATCCGCGTTGGCGTTGTTGTTGGCATCCACAACCGTAAACGGCTGCCCACTATGTACCACCATCGTCGCGGAGGTTTGCCACCCACCCACGAACGCATCCAGGTAGGGATTGTTGTTTACGAACCTCTTGCCCTTGCCCACCGGCAACTGGTAAACCAAGCTTCCTTTCAGCGCATTTCGCACATCGAAATTGGAGTTGCCGTAATTGGCAGCGTAATCGTACGAATTTTGGAAGTCCTGCGTACCACCGCGGCCACCCCATCCGGCTGAATCCTGGTCATCCAAAAAGTGCGACCAGACGTAGTTCGCGTTAAAGGTCAGCCCGCCGCTGAACCGACGATTCACTTGCAGTTGCAAGGAATTGTAGTTCGAAACAGAGGCGCCAAGGTTGCCCTGAATTAACGCAAACTGCGGATACGGAGTGTTCGCGGCATTAAACGCCCCTCCATTTTGCGTGGCTTGGACCGCCAACGCGGCCGCCGGTATTTGGTTAATATCAGCCGGGAAGGCCAGATGGGCGCCGTGACTGGCTACATAGGCAATCTCACCCTCCATGTTGTTTCCTAGCTGGCGCTCTACGCTGGCCGTCCATTGATACATCTTGCCGACGGGCAGGTTGTATTCGTTGTATGGCACATTCGTTCCGTTATATGCCGTAGGCGACCGGTTCGTCGCCACGTAGGTCAGAGGCTGACCGGACTGGTTATTGGTTCCAGGGCCGTCGAGCTGGGTGATTGGCGTGATTCCTACCGGATCGGAAGCGCTGCCCGTGCTGTTGTTGCCTACGCCGACCCCTTGACCATAATCATCCATGCTCCAAGTCAACGCGTAAACCCCAAATCCTCCCCTCACCACCGTGGTGCCAACTGGACTCCAAGCGAAGCCGAAGCGCGGGAGCAATACATTCTTGGGTTGCATCAACGTGGTTCGCGAGGTTTCGCCGGCAAACCACATCGCACCCGAGTTACCCGAGACAGCATTCGGGATGGTGGGGTCAAAGGATCCCAAGTTGTTCTTAACCTCGCTCCAGCCACTTTGGTATTCATAGCGCAAGCCGAGGTTTAAAGTTAGATTGGGACGGACTTTGAAATCGTCTTGAACAAAGATCTGCGGACTCTTCATCCGCATCCCTGATTCGGGCTGGTTCGTGGCGCTCCAGCTATTTACGTCGCCAAGGAGGAAGTCCGCATAAGCGGATCCTCCGGTTCCTATCGTGTTGTTTTGCTGAGTGTAAACTCCCGTGAAGTTGAAATTCCCTGATTGTAAATTTCCCCAGGGAGTATAGTTGGCCTGATAATCGAGCAGTTCGCCGCCGAAGTGCAGGATGTGCTTACCACGGATCATGGTAACCACGTCGGAGGGTTGAAAAGTATTCTCGATGTAAACCGCGTTGGTACCCGGCTGTAACATGGCGGCGCAACAGATCGCCGTGTTACCAGAAGCCCCGCTGCCGGATGCTGCCGCCGATTGACTGACGTTGATCGACGGAAAAACGTCGCCCTTTGAATATTGCAAGCCCAGTTGCTGAGGATATCCTTTGCCGGCGGTGTAAGGAATGAACCAGTTCCCTTGCTTGGTGTAACCAAACCGGAACTCGTTCACCAAGTGCGCGCCGAATGCATACACGTCCGAAACCTGGGTATTGTACCTATCCACATCCCCTGAAAAACAGTCAACCGGGCAGATTTGGAAGTTGGTATTGGTACCGGGATTGTCACTTTGGGTTATGGAGAAATTAATTCTGTTCTTGGCCGATTGATCATAGTCAACTCTTCCAAACCACTTATGGAAGGGGTTCAAATTCGGCGACGTGTAGGCGTAGTTATTGATAACAACCCCCGGGAATGCCGGGTTGGGGGTTTGTCCCGGGGTGTTTGGCGCGGGATAGTACTTTTGAGCCGCAAGTGACACTGCGTCGAGCGTGGTCGTCGCGGGGATCTCGTTTAAGCCACCGTTTTCGCTGGCGAAAGATGTCCGTGAACAGACCGGCGGACTCCCAGAACACAAGATGGGAGTGGAAGGATCGTAAATGGTGGGCATGCCCGTGAAGTTGCCTTGTGTCATGGCCACCGTGGGGACGGTTGCGGTTTGAGTGGAACTGCCACCGTTGTCGTAAATTCTGTCGATATTGAAATAGAAGAATAATTTCCCCTTTACAATCGGTCCGCTGATCGCTCCGCCGTAGTCGTCGTAGCGCAGAAACGGTTTCGGCTGCGGAGTACTCGAAAAGTTATAACTGTCTGCCTTCAGTTGGTCGCTTTGGAAATATTCGTAGCCGGCCCCGTGCCACGAGTTGCTGCCACTTTTCGTGATCTGGTTGAAAACCGCTCCCCCGATCCCATACTGTGCCGAGAATGTAGAGGTGCTGATTTGCAGCTCTTGTATGGTCTCAAAGGTAGCGATATCTACGTTGGCGCTGATCGGTAAATTGGTGGAGGCTCCGTCCTGGAGGAAGTTGTCATAAAACGGCAGGTTGCCATTCACCGAGATTGCAATTCCTGGATCGCCGGAGTTGCCGGAAGCCGTGGGCATGCTTCCGCCGGTGCCCGAGGCGCCAGGGAGCAATTGCGCCAAAGGACCCCAATTCTGGCCACTCGAACCCACCTGCGGTAAGTTCACCATGGTCTGCGAATCAAAGGTTGTGGATTGTTCGGCGCTCTCGGTCTTCAACAAGGGGACGTCGGCTGAAACTTCGACGGTCTCAGCGATCTTACCGACCTTCAACGTGCCGTTCACCGTGATGATCCCGACCTGCAGCGTGATCGGGCCGCGCACGAGTTTGCCGAAGCCCTCTTTACGGAAAGTGACCCGGTAGTTTCCCGGCAGAATTGAGGCCGTATCATAGAGACCGTCGCTGTTGCTGACAAGGTCCTTGGTCGTACCCGTATCGAGGTTCAACACTGTGACCGTCACTCCTGGCACCACGGCGCCTGACGGATCGGTCACCGTGCCGCGAATATCCCCGGAATTGGTGCTCTGTGAAAATGCAGGTCCGGCGATGCATACGAGGAGACAAAAGGCGAGCACCCGGCGAATGAACCTCATCATGGAGTTCCTCCCTAAGTTAGAAGTCAATCCCCAACCTACGAGCTGATCGCGGCCGAGGCGCGGTGAACCGTGCCGGCACCTCGGCCGGGAATCCGGACGCCCTAACGCGGGCTCCGATGCGGCGATCAGCAAGGAACAGAAGTCCCTTTAAACGTAGAAAGAGCATCGCTCTAGTTGTTTCGAGTCGCCTCGAAAACTCTCCTATACTAGAGCGAAAGCGGTCGACGGCAATACCCATTTGACGGGATTTCGACATAACCATTATGATTTGGCGAAATGAAAAGAGTAGCCTCCGGAATTTTCCCCATGATCACGGTCGACCGGAAGGCCCCGAAGGCTCTGCACAGGCAGATCTATGACGCGTATCGCACAACAATTGTTGACGGCCGACTGCGTCCCGGGCAACGGCTCCCATCCAGCCGGATCCTCGCATCCGAGCTGAGTATTTCTCGCTTCCCTGTTCTGAATGCCTACAACCAGCTTTTGGCGGAAGGCTATTTCGAGAGTCGCGTCGGCGCAGGAACTATCGTTTCCAGGTCGCTTCCGGACCAACCCATCGCCAGCGCTGCGACCGGTGCAAAACGGGCGTCAGCCCTCTCTGGCCCTCGGCCGGTTTCGCGTCGCTCTTCGATCCTTCCCCCTTTCGAGCGTGCCACATGGCTGCAGGGTTGGGGAGCATTCGGTGTCGGGCAAGTGGCTTGCGATCAATTTCCACTGCAGATCTGGTCCAATCTGGTGGCACGCCGTTCCCGAAATATGGATGCCAAGTCATTTCACTACGGCGAATCGACAGGCTCCATGGTTCTCCGGGAAACAATCGCGAGTTATCTGAGAACCGCGCGAGCGCTCCACTGCGAGGCGGAGCAAGTCGCGATCGTCAGCGGTTCTCAGCAGGCGCTCGAGATTTCAGCTCGTCTACTCCTCGACCCCGGGAGTGCAGTGTGGATGGAAGAGCCGGGCTACTCTTTGGCGCGAGATGTCTTCGTGCTGACCGGCTGCCATCTCGTGCCCGTGCCGGTTGACAACGAAGGTCTGGATGTTGCCGCAGGAATCAAGCGTCATCGCAAGGCGCGGGCCGCGTTTGTTACCCCATCCCATCAATTTCCACTTGGCGTAACCATGAGCGCTTCGCGACGTTTCCAACTGCTGGATTGGGCCCAAAACACGGGATCTTGGATCATCGAAGATGATTACGATAGCGAATATAGGTACGAAAGCTTGCCGATCCCATCCCTGCAAGGGCTCGACGCAAGCGCTCGAGTCCTATACATCGGAACCTTCAGCAAAGTTTTGTTCCCTTCTTTGCGCCTCGGCTATGTCGTCGTTCCGTTGGACCTTGTCGATCGCTTTCTATCGATTCGACGTGCTATGGATATTGGCCCACCCACCTTCTTTCAGGATGTGCTTGCAGACTTTATTAGCGAGGGGCATTTTGCGCGCCACGTTCGAAGGATGCGGGTTCTCTACCGCGAACGGAGGAGCGTCCTTGCCGATTGCATCAGTAACGAACTCGGATCTAGGGTCGAGGTGCTCGGGGGCGAGGCTGGCATGCATCTGACCGTAGCCCTGCCGAACGGCAGCCGCGATGTGGAAATTGCCAAAAACGCGGCCCGCCAGAACCTTTGGATCTGGCCGCTTTCTCCCTCTTACTTGGGCAAGGTCTCACGCCCTGGCTTCATCTTGGGTTTTGGCAGCACCGCGGTAGTCGACATTCCCCCCGCCGTTCGCAAGCTGCATAGGCTGCTCGGCGCAAAGTGAAATCTGCGGTGACGACACGCCACCGGCACGATGAGAGAAACTTCTCTGAACATTCGAGAGCGTGCCTCGTGCTGTCGGCGATGGAGCCACAACTGGTAGCTATTTCAACCGAGCGGCACGACGGAGATACTCAGTGGGGGTGAGACCTGCCAGCTTCCGAAAATCGTTGATGAGGTGGGCTTGGTCGGAGTAGCCGAGGTCGAGGGCGAGCTGGGCACCGTCCAGCGATTCGCCCGAGTGAAACCGTTCCAATAGCTCATGCAGTCGGAAACGGCGGATGACCCACTTGGGCGACGCGCCTACATAAGCTTTGAAGAGCCGCTGCAATGCGCGGATGCTGAGCCCGCTACGGCTGGAGAGGGCCTCTACGCTGAGGATGGTGGTGTCGCGGAGGATGGCGTCGACCAGCGTTGTGGCGAGTGCTGTGTTGGGGTCAGGTACGGGCAGGTGTAGGGCGAAGTAGGCAGCTGCAGTCGCAGCCATGGTTTCGGGGGTGTCGAGTGCGCGGAGACGCGTAGCGAGGGTAAGGATCTCTGGGCCGAAGATCTGCGCAGCTGGGACGACGCGATCGGTGAACGTGGAGACAGAGACCGGTAAGAAAGGGCGCAGTCCTCCAGGCTGGAACTTGAGGCCGAAAACGCGACCGTGCCCTTCCATGGTGCGGGAGAATTTACCGGTGGTTACACCGGAGACCTCGGCGCGTCTGTGCACGTAGGGGTCGTCGATGGGCCGCTCCAGGTCGTGCTCAAATACGAGATAGCAATTCGGATGGGGAAGGGTTTCGGCGGTGCTAGGGGCGGCGCCGCGGAGGTCCCAGTGGACATACCAGAGGTGTTGGATGAAGGGTACGAGTTCGGGCGTTGGGGCGAGGCGCTGGTGAAAGAAGGTGCCGCCGCGGACTTCGGTGGCCCGTAGCACACCGCGCGGCGGCGCGACGGTTGGCGGGAAGTACGTGGGCTCGCGTCGCGTTTTTTCAATCATGCCACCGTGCATCGTCGTAGTGTGGTTGGCGGGAGGCATGAACATGTACCTATTCTTCATAGTACTCGCCGCCGTTGGGTTGATGGTGCAGATCAGCGGTCATGCGAACACAGGAGGAAAGCAGATGGAGGCGAGGGGAGCGTTTCAGGTGAAGATCACCCCGGCGCAGGCGACCGCATTCGAAAAGGAGATGACCGTGGGACGCTATCAGATCGATAAGACTTGGGTCGGTGATTTTGCAGGAGTGTCGAAGGGCGAGATGCTGAGCAGCTACACGGAAAGTACGGGCTCGATGGCATATGTGGCGATGGAGCAGATGACAGGCAAGCTCGGCGGGAAGAGCGGGAGCTTCTACCTGGCGCACCGGGCAACAATGACGAAGGGCGATGCGGCTTCTGGTGAGATGAACATCGCAGTGGTGAAGGGTTCGGGGACGGAAGAGCTTGCGGGGTTGACCGGCGAGCTGACTATCATCATCGATGCCGCTGGAAAGCACTCCTATGTCTTCGAGTATAAGCTGCCGTAAATTGGTCGCAGAGAGTCCTCCTTCCTCTGCGACAAATGCTAGATCATTACCTCCACCGACAGCCCACCGCACGCGCATGAGCGGCTTCGTTCAAGTCGGTTCTCATCACTGATCCAAGCGGGTTGATTGCAGGAGAGCTTCGTAACACCCTCGAACGGTCCGCAGAGATGGGTGGCGCAGGACGCAATGCGGCCGGCGGCGTTCGAGTGTACTTGAGCGATGAATCCCGGCCATCCCTAGCCGGCAGCGCGCCGTAGGTGATAAAGGAGAGACGTATGAGAAAACTTGTCGAGGTTACGTTCATGAGTCTCGATGGCGTAACAGACGCGCCAGACATTGTGCAGGAAGCACAGTCGTACTTCCTGTCCAGTGAGGAGCACAACTCTTACCAGAAGAAGAGACTGTTCGCGGCGGATGCATTGCTGCTCGGCCGAAAAACTTACGAAAAACTATCAAAGGCGTATGAAAACATGGCGAATGGTGACACAGGGGTACCGATGGACTTCGTAAACCGTATGAACAGCATTCCGAAATACGTGGCCTCAAGGACTCTCAAGGAAGCGTCCTGGAATGCCAGCGCTATCCATGGAGATATCGCAGAAGAACTGCGGAAGCTTAAGAGTCAACCAGGCAAAGACCTAGTGAAATACGGCACTGGCCCCCTCGACCGAATTTTATTTGGCCAACAGCTGGTCGATTTGCTTTGCATTGTTGTCTACCCTTTTGTACTCGGCCACGGCACACACTTGTTTGAGGCGTTCGAACCCACGATGCACTTACGTTTGTCGGACGTGAAACGGTTTGAGAGTGGCACTGTGGTGATTGAGTACGTACCCAAGACATGATCGACGGCAGTACGCGGCCCCAGGTCGGCGAAATCTCGGAGGCGCAGTTCGGCACCTGGATGATCCGTCGGCGGAGTACATCAGCCCCAGAACGTCATCTTGCGGAACTTGTCGATAGAAGGCGACCAATCGTGTGAAACCTTCCGTGCCCATCATCGAATAAACTTCAAGCTCCTGCATTTTCTTAGCTCTCCCGAATGGAAACGTTTCCCATGTTCGTTTTTCACGGAGGCGTCGACATCCATATTTCGATGTTGAACGCATTGTTGCCAACCGTCAGACTGTACATTTCTGGCCGTTGGGAGGTGCGACGGTGAGCAAAGCTTGGATGAAGGCTGCATTCCTGGTGGTGGCGGCGGTCGTCGGTCCTGCGGGTCCACAGGCTCAGGACGTGGCAGGCGAGCACTATGTGTCCCCCTGGAGAACACCCTGGACCTACGAAGATGCCAAACATTGGAGTGACTTGGATCCCGAGTACGCCGCCTGCAAGGGCTCGGAGCAGTCTCCGATCGACATTCGAAATGCGCAAAGAGCTGATCTGCCCGCGCTAAAATTCGAATCCAAGAGTGGTCTGCTCAAATTTGTCATTAACAATGGCCACACGATCCGGGTGAACTACCACGACGCCCCGGGAAGCGGAAATTTTCTGATCGTGGGAAACCAACGGTATCAGCTCACACAATTCCACTTCCATCATCCCAGCGAGGAGTACATCCAGGGAAAGCCCTACGATATGGTGGTCCACCTGATGTACCGGACGAGCGACGGGAAAGTTGCCGGAGTTGCAGTTCTTCTGCAGGCCGGCTCCGCCAACCCTACCATCGAAAAGATCTGGCAACATATGCCGAAGAGCGAGGGCCAGGAGGAGGTTGCCAGAGTTGAGATGAATCCCGCGGGCCTGCTGCCCGATGCTACCGCATATTACATGTACATGGGCTCGTTAACGGCTCCGCCCTGTACGGAGAGCGTTACCTGGTTTGTGCTAAAGACGCCGCTGGACATCTCGGCTGCGCAGATCGATGCGTTCGCGAAGCTCTATCCCCACGATGTCCGGCCGCTTCAGCCCCTCAACGGACGCGTCGTGAAAGAGAGCCAATGATCACTGTGCCAGATCGAGGTCCACCGAGAAGTCGAGCCAGAAATGCAGGGGCGCCGTTCCAACCATGAAGCGCGCTTTTTTGTATTTCCAACTGGCGAACAGAAGACCGCGCAATATGCAATCGCGGCTATCGGCGCGGCTGCTGCAGGCGCAGGATTGCCGTCAGGCAAGCCTGAGCCACGAGGAAACATTCCAGGAATTGTCCACTAAATCCGACGCGCCACCGTAGGCCGCACGTGGGACCACTTCGTTACCCGGTGAGTAAGCTGCGAATCTAGTCCCTCAAGACTTGAAGGCCGAATCGACTCAGCAGCTCGCGTCGCCCAACCCGGGTGACATCCAAAGCTCTACTATCGAGATCCTGAATCACCCATTTCCTTTTCAGGGCAACGTTCAACAAGGCAGCGCCGAGGGCACCGCCGAGATGTGGTCGCCGCTCACTCCAATCCACACATGCGCACGCGAACCTGCGGCGCAGCGCCCGCGTCGCTTCGACCTGAATCCCCAGACTCTCAAGCGCCTTCGTCCCCTCTAAGGTGAGGTCATACCCCTCATCCTTCTTCTTGCTCTTCGAGCCCACCGACAGCCATCCCAATGTCCTAAACCGGTCGTGCAGCAAAACCCCCAGAATGCCTGCCAGGTGATCATAGCAAGTCCGTGCGACACGTAGCCGGCTTGGCGCGCTCGATACGAACTTGACGCGAGAGCCTCCAGCGAGGACGCTAAGTCCTTCAAGCGCACGGGCGACGTCGGGCCCGGCCAAACTGTAGAAGCGATGTTTCCCCTGCACCAGCACGTTGACGAGGTGAGCCTTCTTCAGCCGATCCAGGTGTACGCTCGTGGTGGAGGGGCTCACTTCAGCAACCACCGAAAGCTCGGTGCTGGTTCGTGCGTGGCCATCCACTAAGCAATAAAGGATGCGAGCCCGCGCGGGTTCGCCGATCGCCGCCGCAATGGTGGGGACTGCGACATCCGGGTACTGATCTAATTCAGCGTTCTAGATTTTATTCTCCTCTGAAGAAACGCCATATCTCTGCGATCTTCCCGATGGGATTAGGAACCACCCAAAGGGCCACAAGAATTGCCACTCCCAGCACATATCCGACTACCTTCAGTGTGTCTATTACCATGTCAGCAAATCCCGCATGTCCAAATCGTGCTGGTAACGCCAGCTGCCATGCAAGGCGTCATCCTAATCGCTGCGTTAATTCTGACGAAGTTATACCATGCGACCCAAAGCGCTACGCAGGCTTTGTGATTCGCCAGCTTGCGGCTGTGGGCGTTGGTTCTGCGGGCATAGCGGCGAAGGTGCATCCTGACGCTCAGGTTCAATCGTTCAATGTGGCCTACGCCACTCAGTGAAGCCAGCATCAAGGAGCTGGAAGACTGGTTAGATTTCGTGAAGCGGAAGATCAAAAGGTCTGGCGCAGAGGCCGCTGAGATTCCTAAATCAAGCTAAATTCAAAACCCCGACCGAAGTCGGGGTTTTTCTTGTAGCTTAGAACGTCGAATTAGATCAGTACCGACATCCGCGTCAGCTCTTGCATCCATAATTTCATGATAGACGAAGTGTTAATGTCGTTCCACTCGCATCGTGTGCCATAATTTTGCAGACCAGCTGGAGCATCCGGAAGACCGAAGAGAAATTGGAGCGGGAGACGGGGATCGAACCCGTAACCACCGGCTTGGGAAGCCGATGCTCTACCATTGAGCTACTCCCGCCTTGAACAGCTGGCCAGAAGATCATACGCCGACGCTGCCTTTGAGGGCCACTCGCCGACCGGGAAACCTTCTGATAGAATGCGCGTCCTCGGCACGGTGAAACCGGCCGGACTCGATGGCTTGGCGAAGAAATGCCTCCTGGCCGGGCGTCAAACAGCCCTGGTCCGCGCTGAGGGCTTGAGCAACTCTGAGCTTCATACCGTATCCAAGCCCTGGCTGCCCAGCAGACGCTGGAGTTGCGGCTCAGTCTCAGCAAGCTTGCCGACGACGCCGTCGAGACCTCTCATCCACTCGCGAATGTCGGGCCAGCGGACGCTGTCAGAACAGCTTCGCCGCGCATTTTCTCACCGCCTGCTTTAGTATGTTCGTCGCGTTCAAGAACGCTCAAGAACATGTCCAAAACACTTTCATCCTTCGCCTCTGCCGGCGATCGGCGTTCGTTTCTTAGAGCCGCTCTAACCAGCGGCGTGGCCACACTGCTCTATCCGGCACTTGGCGCAGCGAGGGAAATCGTTTCATCGCCGCTTCCACAGCCTGCAGATGTCAAGCGGTTCGAACTGGAGGAGATCACGATTCCGGAACTGCAGGATGCGATGAAGTCCGGAAGACTCACCGCCCGGTCGCTGGCCGAGAAATATCTTGCGCGCATTGACGAGATCGACAAGCGCGGTCCGGCGGTGAACGCGATCATCGAGCTCAATCCGGATGCACTCTCCATCGCCGCCACTCTCGATCAGGAGCGTAAGGCCAGGGGCTTGCGTGGGCCACTGCATGGCATCCCGGTGCTGATCAAAGACAACATCGACACCGCGGATCGCATGATGACCACGGCCGGATCGCTGGCGCTGGTCGGCTCGAAACCGCCCAAGGATTCTTTCGTGGCCCGAAGGCTGCGCGCGGCAGGTGCAGTCATCCTGGGCAAGACCAATCTCAGCGAGTGGGCAAACATCCGTTCCAGCCACTCCACCAGCGGATGGAGTGGACGCGGAGGCCTGACGAAAAATCCCTATGCGCTCGACCGCAATCCTTGCGGGTCGAGTTCCGGCACGGGGGCCGGCATCTCTGCGAACCTGGCCGCTGCGGGCATTGGCACCGAAACGGACGGATCGATCGTGTGCCCGTCATCGTCGAACGGGCTGGCCGGGATCAAGCCCACGGTGGGCCTGGTCAGCCGCGCTGGCATCATCCCGATTTCGCATAGCCAAGACGGAGCCGGACCCATGTGCCGGACGGTGCGCGACGCTGCGATTCTTCTGGGCGCTCTTGCCGGCGTTGATCCCGACGACGCTGCGACCGCCGCAAGTGCCGGCAACTCGCAAACCGACTATGCGCAGTACTGCGATCTCAATGGTCTCAAAGGCGCCCGCATCGGCGTAGCACGAAAATACTTCGGCTTCAACGATGCCGTGGACGCGCTTATGGAACAAGCGCTGGGCGTGATGAAGCAGCAGGGAGCGATCCTGGTCGATCCCGCCGACATCGCAACTCTGGGGAAGTTCGATGAGAGCGAACTGCTCGTCTTCATGTACGAACTCAAGGCCGACCTCAACGCCTATCTGGCCAGACTCGGCCCGGGCGCTCCGGTGCGTACGTTACAAGACATTATTGACTTCAATGAACACAACCGGCAAAAGGAGATGCCCTACTTCGGGCAGGACTTGTTCCTGAAAGCGCAAGCCAAAGGACCCCTTACGGAGAAAGAATATGTCGATGCTTTGGCGAAAAATCATCAATTGGCCCGCACGGAAGGCATCGACGCGCTCATGGATAAGTACCACCTGGATGCGATTGTGGCTCCCACGGGCGGTCCGGCATGGCTCACCGATTTGATCAACGGGGACCACTCGGCCGGAGGCAGTTCCAACGCAGCCGCAGTCGCGGGCTACCCCAATATCAATGTCACCGCTGGTTTTCTTTCCGGCTTGCCGGTAGGTATCTCATTCTTTGGCCGCGCATGGAGTGAGCCCACCTTGATCAAGTTGGCGCACTCGTTCGAACAAGTCACCAAAGCGCGGCAGGCGCCGCGCTTTCTGAGCAGCGTGGGATAAACCCAAGACTGCGCACCAGCCAGTTGGAGTGCTTCTAATCTTCTCCTGCTTTTTACTTCTTCATGTTAGCCTTGAGCCATGAGGGGGTAGTAAATGAACCTGAACAATGTAGTCGTTTCCCTGCGGAACGAGTACTCCCGTCTCGAAAATGAGATGGGAAGAGTAAGGAAGGCGTTGGACGCATTAGGCCATGCTGGCGGAAAGTCGCTCAAGAGGACGGGACGTACCTTGAGCAAGGACGCCCGCCGGCGGATTGCCGAAGCGCAAAGGCTACGCTGGGCCAAAGTGCGGAAACAGGCGGCCAAGCTAGTCAAGTCATAACAACTCTGTCGCAAACACCGCAGATGGCCTCGTTCGTGACTTCTCCCTAAGATTTGCGGACGGGGCTTGAGCGGGGCTTGTGTCGCCGCGCAGCCCGGAGTTCACCACCTAAGTCCAGCGGAACCACTTCAGCGCCAGCACAAACGAAATCCCGCCCCACAGGCCGAGCACTAACAGGCGTGGCCACTGCTCGAGCAGCGGCGTCCCCTCCAGAATGCTGGCGCGCAGCGCGTCGTTGAGCGCGGTCAAAGGCAACGCTTTGATCAGAGGATGAATCACCGCGGGAAATCGTTCGTAAGAAAAAAATACGCCGGAAAAAATCCACATCGGCATCATCACCAGGTTGATGAGACCGCTGATGCTCTCGATCTTCTGCGCGCGGCTCGCGGTCAGCAGGCCGACGCCGCCGAAGGTGAGCGATCCCAGGCCTCCGAGGAGCGCAATCGAAAATACCGATCCGAGAACGCGCACGTGGAAGAACAGGACGCCGAACGCCAGCAACAGGCCGATCTCGATGACCATCAGCAACAAGCGGCTGGTCATGATTGCCAGCAGGAAATCTCCGCGGCGCATGGGCGTGCCCACGAAACGCTTGAGCAGTTTGCGCTGGCGCATATCCACCAGGGCGAACCCGATGCCCCACATGCCGGAGTTCATCAGGTTCATTCCCAATAATCCGGGGATCAGAAAATCAATGTAACGGGAACCCGGCTCGGAGGAAATCACCGCCTCGGTCGCCACCACGTCTTTGCGGCCGGCGGCGGATTGCAGGGCATCGTTCACTTCAGCTTTTGCCAGGACGCTCTCGGGACGCGCGGGATCGTAACCGTACTCCAACCCTCCCTGGCCATCCGCTTCGATCACCAGATCGAACTTGCCGAGGCGAAATCCTTTCTTCGCTTGATCGGCATTTAACGTCTGAATTTTGAAAAGTTCATGTTGCGAAGATCGAACCAGAAGCGCTTGCGCATCTTGCGAGCCAGCCCCGGCGACGATGGCCACTCGGACCGAGTCTGCGGGCTTATTGCGGAAAGCAATGCCCAGGCCGAGAGCGAGCAGCAGAGGGAACACGAAAACCCAAAAGACGACCTCGGGCTCGCGCTTTAACTCCAGCAGGCGTGCCAGCAGCAGATGCCGGTAACCGGACCAGCGGCCGTTCCGTGGCGGAGGGCCCGGCCGCGCCTCTCGGGTTGGGACCAGAGTTTCCTGGGCAGTGCTCATAAATAGGCGACTCACTCTTCCCGCAGATGCCGTCCTGTCAGCCGCACAAACACATCTTCCAGGCTCGCCTGCCGGGTGGTCAGATGCTGCAATTGACTTCCCTGCTTGTCAATCGCATCGAGCAGCGCGGGGATCGTCAAGTGCGGTTGCTTTACATTCAGAGCGATCATGCCGTCGTCCTCGCGAACGGATTCGACGCTGGGCAGTCCGTTCCAAGCCTGTAATGTCGCACCGTCCGAATCGCCGCTCACCGAAAATTCCACCACATGATGTCCGCCCAGCCGGTCGATCAAGTCGGCCGGCGAGCCCTCGGCAATGATCTGCCCGTGATCCACAACTGCCAGTCGATCACACAGGCGCTCCGCTTCATCCATGTAATGCGTGGTCAGCAGCACAGTACCGCCGTCGCGCTGAAATTGGCGAATAATGTCCCACAGCTGCCGCCGACTCTGAGGATCAAGTCCGGTGGTCGGCTCGTCCAGAAATAAAATCTTCGGATTGCACACCAGTGCGGTCGCCACGGCCAACCGCTGGCGCTGACCACCCGAAAGCTTACCCACCCAGGAGTCGGCCTTCTCGGTGAGTTGCAGCTGTTCGAGAACCTCTTCGCAAGAGCGCGGCTGGCGGTAAAAGCTGGCGAACAGTTCAATGGTCTCGCGTACGGTGAGCTTTTCCGACAGACGCGTCTCCTGCAGCGAGATGCCCAGCCACTCGCGCATTTCGCGTTCATGGTCGCGCCAGCGATGCCCCAGGATCGACACTTCTCCGGAGGTCGGCGCCAGCAGACCCTCCAGGATTTCGATCGTCGTGGTCTTCCCCGCCCCGTTGGGCCCCAGCAGGCCGAAACACTCACCGGTCTCGATCTCCAGATTCAGCCCACGCACGGCTTCGACCTTTCCGTCATAAGTCTTGCGCAGATCCCGGCATTGGATGGCTAGGGGCACGCAGGCATTCTAACGTAGACGGCCAGTTACCATTTATGCCGTCGAGGGCGTAAAATACGCCATCGCCGGAACCCTCCCGGCGTCTTCATGCCCCTGCCTGTCCCACGGCGCGGCTTCACTTGACGGCGTTTCGTCTAAGACGCCCGTGTGTCGTTTCCCAGCAGTTCGCAGTTCTCAGTTCTCAGTTCTTAGTTCTTAGCTGAGAACATAATAAGGACGCTTATGCTACGCAAACTTTGCGGGTTGCTGTCTCTGTTCGTTTTGGGCCTCACAGCTCCCGCCCAAGATTCCCGCCACTTCACTTTTCACTATGCCTTTACGGTGAAGAATCTGCCCGCTGGCAAGAAGGTTCGTATCTGGATTCCTGCCTCCCACTCGGATGCCTATCAGGAAGTGAAAGTCATTTCCGCCAAGGGTGACCTGCCCTTGAAGAGAACCCGTGAGTCGAGATACGGCAATGAGATTTACGTCGCCGAGACCAGCAGCTCAACTCAGGCGGAACTGCACTTTGACGTGGAATACGATGTTTTGCGCCACGAACGCGTGGCACTCACCCTTGCTCCCCACATGGTCTCCTCGACTCCGAAAAATTCTCTGCCCTATAAAGAGCGGCAGCAGGACCTCCAACCCGACGCGCTCGTGCCCACCACCGGCCTGCCTGCGGACCTTGCGGCCAAAGTGACCGAGGGCAAGACGCAGCCGCTCGACAAAGCTCGCGCCATTTATGACTACGTCTTTACCACCATGAAGTATGACAAGAGTGGAACTGGCTGGGGACATGGCGACGTGCTCTATGCCTGCGACGCCAAGAAGGGTAACTGCACTGACTTCCACTCGCTGTTCATCGCCATGGCGAGATCGCAGGGCATTCCAGCCCGCTTCGAGATCGGATTCCCCTTGCCGCCCGACCAACACTCCGCCGAGATCGCCGGCTATCACTGCTGGTCCGATTTCTATATTGAGGGCAAAGGATGGATCCCCGTCGACATCTCCGAAGCCTGGAAGCATCCTGAGAAGCATGACTACTTCTTTGGATCGCACGATGTGAACCGCGTGCAATTCAGCATGGGCCGCGACCTGCGGTTGAATCCGGCGCAGGCCGGCAAGCCGCTGAATTATTTTGTCTATCCTTATGTGGAAGTCGAGGGGGAGGAGTATCCGAACGTTTCGCTGGCATTTTCATTCGCAGATGTAGGACCGACAGTCGCCGTGAAATGAGTTTGGCCCGTGTTGGTACACTCTTGGTGAGAATTCAGCATGAAGCCTGCCGCCCTCGGCTTTCGAATGCATTCCGGGTGGGGAGTACTGGTAGCCGTCAGCGGGGATGCCGACTGGGTAGAGGTGGTCGACCGAAAACGCATCGTGGTCGCGGATTCGACATCCGGGGCGAACCAGCCTTATCACCAGGCAGCCCGCCTGAGAGTTCAGGAGTCAGAAAACCACATCGCCACCTGTGCCGTCGCCTCAGCTCAATTAGCTTCGGCGGCTATCGAGCGGGTGGTGGGGGAATTGGAGGCGCGCGGGGTTCGAATCGTAGGTGCTGCCGTGCTGCTGGCTTCCGCTCGACCCCTGCCTTCTCTGGCGAGAATTCTCGCGTCCCATCCGCTGATTCACACGGCGGAAGGCGAATTCTTTCGCAACAGCGTCAGGCGCGCCTGTGAACGGTGGAAAATTTCTGTCGAGGGATTTCGCGAGCGGGAACTGGAGGAGCGAGCAAAGGCCGCCTTCGGAGAGTCGGCAAGCGGAGTACAGCGCAGAATCGAAACTGCCGGACGTTTGATCGGCGCGCCTTGGACCAGGGATCACAAAGCTGCGGCCCTGGCTGCTTTGATCGTGCTCTCGCCAACCCGAAACGGCGGATTAACCTAGCCGAAGTTCGTCACGAAACAGTCTGGAAACCAGCTAAGCCGTTCAGAATCAGTTCAGGCTGTCGCGCGGTCTGCACTACATTTTGAAAGTGATTTCAGCCGTTCCGGCAGGCTGAGGCCGAGTTGGTGCAGCAAGGATTTCTGTTCGGTCGTCGGTTCGGTAATCCGGCGTAGGCGGATCTCGCGTCCATCCGTGGTGGGCAGCACGATGTCGGCGCTCTGCAGCGTGGAGAGCAGAGCCAGCGCCTTCATCGGGGATAAAGGCTGAGCCTTGTCCACTCCACCGGCCGAAGGTTGTGGAACGATCGCTAGCTGTCGCTGCAGCAGATGCTTCAGTGTCACCCAAAGGGCATAACCCAGAAAGGCTACCAGGACGTGAGCCTTCACCCGCGGCTCCTTCTGGTGGAACAAAGGCCGAATCGAAAGCTCGCTCTTGAGCGCGCGAAACGAGGCCTCCGCTTCGGTGAGCTGCATGTACATGGACCACATCTGCTCGGCCGAATCCGCCTGCAGATTGGTACGCAGCATGTAGGCGCCTTCTCGCAAGTCCCGCCACGCCTTTCGATCTTCTTTCATTTCCCACACCAGACGCACGCCGGCGGGGGTGTCTCGCAGAGTGACTTCGAACAGATCATTCACCTGCGGGTGCCGCGCCTGAATCCGTCCCAGTCGCCGCTCCATCTTGTAACGGTCCTTCAATCGGCCACTGGCAATGTTTTTCTCTAGAGCTTCCAGAGCCGCCTCCATGCGCGTGGAAAATCGCTTCCGGATCGCCTTCTCTTTCTCCTTGCGGCTCGCCGTGCGGCACAAGATGTAGGTCTCTTCTCCCTGGGGAATCGCGACCTGCTTGACCTCCACGTCCCCGCGCACCTGGGTCCAGTCGTCACGCATTAACTCCTCTTCAAAGCGCTTCATCTGTCGGCGTGGCGTACCTACCAGATACTGTCCACCCCGCCGGCGAATTGCCGCCAGGTTCTCCTCACTTACGATCCCTCGATCCATCACCCAGATCCGCCGCGCCTTCCCGTACTTCCGTTCCACCATCCGCAGGATGCTTTCCATGCTCGACACGTCGGCTCGGTTGCCATCGAACGTCTCATAGCTGAACGGAAATCCCTCCCGGTTGACGATCAGCGCGATCACCATCTGTTCACAATCCGGGCGATGATCGCGGGAGTAGCCTCGGCTCATCATCGGGTTGTTCTCTGCCGCTCCTTCCACGTAGGTGCTGGTCAGGTCGTAGAGCAGCACATCAAACTCGGTTCCGAATAACTCTCCATACCGCTGCTTGAGATGTTGTTCCAGTTTCGTCTTGTGCGGCAGAATCCGGTCCAGGCAACGATACAGACGCGTGTCGTTAATCTTGCCTTCCTCGATTTCCAACAGATCATCCAGCGCTGTCGCGGGGTACCAGCGCTGCTCTACGGCCAGCTCGCTGCCCGGCGCACACAGCCGATTGATGGCCAGCACCGCCGCTACCCGCGACCACGGCACCTCGGCCGCTTCCTCGTCCATCGCCTGCTCAAAGAAGCCATCCAGTCCCAGACGCTTCCACAATTCCCAACCCAGAAAACAAGCGCCGAACTGACGTGTTCTCTCCAGGCGGACTCGATTCACTAACACGCGAGCTACCTGCGGATCATCGTCGGGAACCTCCACATGGGAAGGAAACAGTTTCAGTTGCTGGGCTTCGCCCTGCTCGTTAAAGACCTCGACGCTTTTCAGCCACCGGGCCTGCGCCGAACCGTTCAGCTCCCCCAAGTAGCACAGTGTCCTCTGGCGAGGACCGTCGATCGTTCGCACCGTCTCCACCAACGACCAGTAGGTGTGCTCCTTACCATCCTTGTTGCGCTGATGCGGTCGCAAAAACATCTGCGCCGAGTTTGTCATCAGCTGCTTTAGCTTTCAAGAGGGTGGGTCTGCACTACATCGCGTTTTCTGAACTCGCGATTGCAAAAACAAGACTTGTCTAGCTTCCAGCATCAAGAATTGCAGAATTTGGCACTTCCACGACGAACTTCGGCTAGCTGCCCACCGAGAGCCCTTATTTGCTCTCCGATTTCCCGCCGCCGGTCTTTCCTGGAATCAAGCTCGGCAGTATCGGCTCCCGATTCCGACCCTGCCTCGTGCCTTTCATCCAACGCCTTAAGCATGGCCAGCTCTTTCAATAGATCCATCATCTGTTCCGACGGCTTGGTGCTCATCCCGTACTCCTCCCCCGGATTCTCCGAGTCCACAGCTATTAGGATGCCGTTTGGGGTTCCCGGGAATGCCCGAATCCAGGCGGTCAACAGAACGGATTTGACTCCGCCGTAGAATGCTCAAGGTTGATCGACTGGACTACAGTCGCGGGCGAAGGTTCTTAGTCCGGCTGCGACCTTCATTTGAGGTCGGCTACGAGGGAACCAGGCCCTGGACTTCCCGACGGTTGCGGAAGATCCGGGGGGGCCACAGGTGGCATGGGGGAGGCGCCATTGGCCGGTTTCGGGACGTCTTCAGAGTCCTCTCCCGGACGGCGCAGGCTGGGGGCATTCGCCGGCCGGTCTTCCTGCTTGGCCTCGGTATCCTTGTCTGGCTTTTCAAGGATCACTTCCTTTTCGGTGCGCACAATCTTTTGGCCACCGACCTTCATGGTCTCCACACGCACCACCTCGTCGGCCACGATACGGACAAAGTCCACATCCTGCGGCGGATCGCCATAGATCCATTCTTCATATTCGGTTTCGCCATCTCTCTCCCGCACTTTTTTCGGCGCCTTGCCCTTGGCGTGCAACACCATTTCCGTATTCATTCCAACCAGCACACGGTGCGCCTGAATGGCCTGTTTCACCTTCGGAGGCACGGTATCCAGATACGCCTCCTCTTTGTTTCGCGCATTGAAATCGAGCACCGGATGAAGCACGTCGCGCAACTGTCGCGCCGTCATTTCCGGAACATATTTGTTGAAATAAACATCCAGATAGGTTCCGTGGGGATTGGGCTGCGACTCATTGGGACCCATTTGCACGGGCGCCCCGTTGGCACCGGAAACCTGGATATGCTCGTACCATTTCTTACGGTGAATGGGACCACCGTTGAGGTCGAAATGAATGTGGTCGTCCTTAATCAGAACGAAGGAGATGTGAGCCGGATCCCCCGGCTTAATGGCTGGTCCATAGAGGGCGAGAGCCTGTTGGAGATCCGGACCTGTTGGCGAGGTCAAGCCATTTTTCAGCTTCAGCCCTTTGGTCCCCATCGGAAAAGCCGTGCGCGCATAGAGAATCTGCATCTCGAAGTCACGGATGATTTCCAGGCGCGTCTGCCGTGACATGCGCGGAGCATCGGCAGCAATAGGCGGCGCCGGTGTTGGAGAATTCGATTGCGTGCTCGACGCCGGCGCTGAGAGCTGATCTGGGGACGCCGAACTGTTACTTTGTCCGTTTACCAGAATGGCAGGGAAAAGGACGGCGGGAACCAGGAGGGACGCGAAGCGAAGACGTTCCATAAAACACCCCAGGGCGACTTCGGCACATTATAACGCGGCGCGCCACCGGGAAACGCACGAAATCGAATATATGCGAGAAGCAAGGGATGGCAACTACCTTAGGGCGGACGCTGTAGTGCAAAACTCAACCGCAGCGCCCCTCCAGGTTCCCACAGCGCTACACCAGGTTCAGTGCCTTCTTGATGGTGCCGCGCTCTTTCTGGATTTTCTCCTGCAGCAGCGTAATGGCGTAGATGAGCTGTTCCGGCCGCGGTGGGCAACCGGGGACGTAGATATCCACGGGAATAACCTGGTTTACGCTTTGCACCAGCGCATAGTTCTGAAACACGCCCCCTGAGGTGGCGCAAGCACCCATGGAAATCACCCACTTCGGCTCGGGCATCTGCTCCCACAACTGCCGGATGACCGGAGCCATCTTGTTCGAGACGCGGCCGGCAATGATGATCAAATCGCTCTGCCGCGGCGATGGGCGGAATACCTCGGCGCCAAAGCGGGCAATATCAAATCGCGCCGCCCCCATCGACATCATCTCAATGGCGCAGCAAGCCAAACCAAATGTCATGGGCCAGATCGAACCCTTGCGCATCCAGTTCACCGCGGAGTCGAGCGTGGCCAGCACCACCCCTTCTGGCGTGGGATTGCCGTAGGTAAGATCCTTGACTGTTTTCTTGCCGTGCTCAACGTCAACGTAAGGTCCGAAGTTCAAATCGCGGGACATAGTTTTATTCTACCCGCTAAGTACGTTTTGGTTCTAGCCGCCCTGGTTGCGAAAAAGAGTCGACATGATCTGCGGCGGTCCTTTTGAAGCTTAGAGATTCAATACGATCTTGCCGAACATCTGACTTTTTTCCAGATATTCGTGGGCGGCACGAATTTCACTGAGGGGAAAAATCCGGTCGACCACCGGCTTCAGCCGGCCCGCAAACACATGCCCCAACACTTCGTGCAATTCGCTCATCGTGCCCATGTAAGAGCCGAATAAG
>DATBYA010000111.1:0-27415 GCA_036514015.1 Candidatus Sulfotelmatobacter sp. | reverse complement strand
CCAACTGCGACTCGTTGCCTGGAGGAGGACTTTCTGGGACCGGGCAAAACATCCCAATTGCGAATCTGTGCGTCTATACTAGCACAGGGGTTTTCAGGGTTGAACATGTTTAATCATTACAAAAGTAAGACCTCAGGATTTGAAAATTCGATCGGGTTGAGACTCGGTCTGGGAATCGTCATGGCCTTGCTTTGCGCTGCCGCGCCGCTCGCCGCGCAGGACCAACCCGGGCAAACCCCAAACGCTCAGACGCCCTCGCAAGCGCCATCCCAGGCACCCGATCAGGACAAGCCGAAGCAGGATGCGCCCGACGCAGCCGGGGGGCCTACGGATAATGTGGGACCGTATGCCATCCCAAAAAAGAAGATCGACGACGCACCGCCGCCTCCGCCGCCCGCCCCGAAAAGAGCCGACGACATTCCTGACTATTCGCTAAAAGTGAACGTGCCGCTGGTGAATGTGGACGTGCTGGTCACCAGCAAAGATGGGCAGTTCATTCCCGGACTGAAGCAGGAAAATTTTCGCATTCTGGAAGACGGAGTAGCTCAGAACGTGAGCCACTTCACGGTGTCGCAAGCGCCCATAACCGCCGTACTGCTAATCGAATTTGCCTCGACGAATTATGTCTTTATGATGCAGGCTCTGCAAGCGTCGTATGCCTTCGCCAATACTTTGAAGAAGGACGACTGGGTCGCGGTGTCGTATTACGACATGCAGCCGCACATTCTGGTGGACTTCACGCAAGACAAGAAGGCGGTTTACGGAGCGTTGAATCAATTGCGCATCCCGGGATTCTCGGAGACCAATCTTTTCGACGCTTTGTATGACACGCTGGATCGACTGGACCGCGTCGAAGGCAAGAAATACGTCATTTTGGTGACGACTGGAGTCGATACTTTCAGCAAGCTCACGCTGGATAAAATCATGAAGAAGATTAAGGACACAAAAGATGTGACCATCTTCCCGGTGAGCGTGGGGTGGATGCTCCGCGAAGCGTATGAAGCGCGCGGACGGGCTGCGCCTCATGGCATGGGCATCCCAGTAGGCCAAATGGATTATCTGCAGGCCGACAACGAAATGCGCACCTTCGCCGCCATGACCGGTGGCCGCGCATACTTTCCGCGGTTCCAGGCAGAGTATGGCGAGGACTTTGAGGCGATTGGCAACGACATTCGCCATCAGTACACGCTTTCGTATTCGCCCTCGAACTCCAAGCTCGATGGAACCTATCGCAAGCTGAAAGTGCAGGTGGTGGCGGGCGATGGAGGCCCACTCAAAGTCAGGGACCAGAAGGGCAAAGACGTAAAAGTTGACGTCGTCGCGCGCGACGGATACACGGCGAAACATAGCGTGGATTAGGGGGTCCGTCAGTCCCAGTTCGTTCTTTCGGGAAGAGCCATCTGGATTAGCGAAAGGGCCGTCCTTTGACAATGCCCTGGCCCTCGCGGATCGTGACCAGTTGATCGGCAGGCAAATCGGCGAAGGTTTCGGAAGTCCCGGTGGGCCAGTGGATCTCGACGCTCGCTTTCAATGCCGCCCCCAAGCCAAAGTGCAGACGCGGATCGTTGGCGGAAAGAAAACTGCACTGACTGGTGACGGCTTGTGCCTGCACTTTTCCGCCGTAGCGCACCAGCACGCGGGCGCCAATCGCGCTGCGATTGCTTTTCGTTCCTGTCCCGGTTGCTGATCCTTCCAGCCGCACTTTGATCCAATGATTGCCGGTGGGAGCGTCGTTGCGCAGCAGAGTGGGCGGTTCATTGCGGTTCATGATGAGAATGTCGAGGTCGCCGTCGTTGTCGAAGTCGCCGAACGCGCAGCCGCGGCTGACGTGGCGCGATGCGATGGCCGGACCGCTCTGATCGCCGAGCTCTACAAAAGTTCCATTGCCCTGGTTGCGAAAGATAAGGCGGGGATTGCGCGCAGGATATTTGTTATAGACGCGCTCCAGTTCTGGAGCCACCGTTCCAGCGACAATGAAAATGTCAGGATAGCCGTCGTTGTCGAGATCGACCAGGCCGGTACCCCAACTGCTGAAACGGCGTTCGCCGCCCAGTCCGGCGCGAAAAGTTAGATCTTCAAACTCTCCCTTGCCATTGTTGCGATAGATGCCGGTGGCTTGGTTTACGAAGTGGGTCTTGACCAAGTCGAGATGACCATCCAGATCAAAGTCGCCGATGCCCACGCCCATGCCGCCCAAAGGCTCGCCGGCGCTGCCCAGGGCGATGCCGCGCAATAGCGCCTCTTCGCGAAACGTGCCATCGTGATTATTCATCAGAAGCAGGCTGGGCGTGGCGTCGCAGGCGATGAAGATGTCTTGCCAGCCGTCTTCGTCTGCATCGAAGGCAACCGTGGTAAAGCCGTATGAATTGCGCAGAGCGGCGATTCCGGCTTCCTTGGATACATCGGTAAATGTTCCGTCGCCATTGTTGCGGTAGAGGGAGTGAAACGGCGTCGCGAGACCACCCGGTCCGCAGTTCGTAGCAACGCCTTCAAAATTGCAGTTGGGCACTTGCATTGACGGCTTGGGAGCGGTGGCCAGGTCGATTTCGACATAGTTGGAGACGAAAAGATCGAGCAGGCCGTCGCGGTTGTAATCGACAAAGGTGCAGCCGGAGCCAAAACGAGTGCGCGGGTCATGCAGTCCGGCTTTCTCAGTCACATCGGTGAAGGTGCCGTCACCGTTGTTGCGATAGAGCCGGTTCTGCCCGTAGTAGGTGAGGTAGAGGTCCTCGAAGCCATCGTTATTGTAGTCGCCGACGCACACACCACAGGCCCAGCCGGCGTCGGTAAGGCCGGCTTTCGCGGTGACGTCGGTGAATGTTCCGTCGCGGTTGTTGTGGTAGAGCCGGTTGCTGGCGCCGGGGGGAATGGCCTCCAGGCGGCGGCCGCCCAGGATGAAGGCGTCCATCCAACCGTCATTGTCGTAATCGAAGAATGCGCAGCCCGCTCCGTTAACCTCGATGATGTAAGTGTTGTGGTTGGAATCACCATAGAACATGATCTCGGTCAGGCCGGCGTTCGCACTGACGTCAACGAAACGAGAGAATGGAGTTGTTTTCGCGGCATTCGCAGCGGCGCGGATCTCCGCCGGAAACAGCCCGGGCGCCAGCATCGCCGGCAGTGTTTGTAACAGGCGGCGCCGCGTCCAGTGACCGGGTTTCGGGAGTGTCATTGCGACTTCGTCCTGGAGTTCTCGTTTGGGTGGTATGGCTTCAGCGCTGCTCTTGCGCGGCGGCGAGATCCTTGCGGAGTTGCAGAGCATCGGCATTGTCCGGCTCCAGTTTGAGGGCGCTGGCCAGAGCCTGTTGCGCCTCGTTATAACGAGACTCCGAGCCAAGAGTCGCTGCCAGACTAATCCACGCCTGGGTGTAGCCGGGCGCGGCGCGCACGGCCAACCGGAAATATTCCTCGGCGCCGGCAGCGTCGCCACTCTTGGAAGCCAGATACCCAAGTTGGTTTTGAGCCAGCGCGAACGTGGGATCAATCTTCACTGCCTGCTCCAAGGCGGTATGCTCGGCCGCTGTGTCTCCGGTCTTGTCCAAAGCCAGCGCCAGCTTGTAAGCGATCTGCGCATCGCCGGGATTCGCCTCGGCGGCTTCGCGATAGTCGGCCACCGCTTTTTCGGGATCGCCGGTCGCGAATTCCTTGTCGCCTTGCGCCGCTTTACTGGCAGCGAGCGCGTGATGCTGAATCGCCTGCAATTGTTTTTGATAAAGATCGAGCTGTTGCTTCGCCAGTTCTGTTTCACCGAGCTCGCGCAGAGCCGTCGCATATTTGACGCGAATTTCTGGTTCGGTTCCCCCCAGTTCCAGCGCCTTGGCGAGTTGCTCGCGAGCTTCGGGGAATTGCTTGAGTTCCAGCAGAGCGACACCGAGGTTATAGCGGGCATTGTAATGGTTGGGATCGAGCCCGACTGCCTGTTCCAAATGGCCGCGACCGGCGGCGTATTGTCCGCGCTGATTTTCGAGGATGCCGCTCAGATAGAGAAAGTCGAAATCCTGGGGGTGGGCGGCGAGCAGTTTGCGAGCCAGAGGTCCCGCGTTGACGGAATCGCCATTCAAGACGAGAACCCGCAGATAAAGTCTTTGGGCTTCGAGACTGCCGGGATGAAGCCGCGCCGACTTGGCGGCGAGATGAACGGCCTCCTGATAATGTACCTGCCGGACGAGGACCGTAACCATCGCGGCCGTCAACGGCAAAGACGATGGATTCCGCTCGAGGGCCTTGGTGAGAACTTCTGAAGCCTTATCGAGCAAATTGGCTCTGCCGTAGGCCAGGGCAAGGTCAAGCGTCAAGGTCTGACTGCGGGGAGCGTCGCGCAGCACTTCAATGGCGGAAACATCATCACCCTCCGCCATCAAGGATTTGCTCAATCCGTCGAGCGCCTCGACCGAGAGGTGATCGATGCGCAATGCTGCCTCCCACTGGGATTGCGCGTCCTGGTGGCGCTGAAGCAAATCGAACGCGGAGGCCAGAAGCAGCCGGGGCTTCAGGACTTCAGGCATAAGATAAATGGATTGTCCCAGCGGCTTCAGTGCTTCCTCGGGATGTCCGGAAGCGTAAAGGGTGAGACCGACGAGGTAATGAAGTTCGGCAGAGCCCGGTTCTAGCTGGAGAGCGTTCTGAAAGGCGTCAAGCGCACAAGGATATTGTTTGCGATCGCCGAACCAGTTCCCCAATTCTTTGTAAGCATCAGCGTCAGGATGGGCGCGCAGTTTGGCCTCGAGTGCTTCGGGCCCGGTGCAGGCGTATGGACACGGAGGCACGGCCAGAATGGCCGAGAAAATTAAAACCGCCTTCGCAAACGTCGGATCCATTGATGTGGCAAGATTGCCTCGGCGAATCCCGCAAGATAAGGGCTTCCCGCGTCTTGAGCATAATTGAGCAACTGGCGCCCCTGCAAGCGAATCTCATGGCAAAACAGACTCATGAAGGAGAATGAATTGGTGATCCGCTCCCAGGTTCGAGCACGGGCTATCTGTATCTGTATCTGTTTTCTGGCTTTATGTTTTGCCTTGGCGTCAGCTTCTCTCGCTGCCGAAGAGAAGAAGCCGCCGCCTCGTTCCGATTACGTCGGAGATTCAGTGTGCGGTGCCTGCCATCAGCAAAAGGCTCAGACCTATATTCAGACGGCACATCACCAGGCATCGAGTTGGCCGAGTCCGCGCACCATGAAAGGCAGCTTTACTCCAGGCTCGAATGTTTTGAAGACCTCGAACCCATATCTGACATTCGAGATGACGGTCAACGAACACGGCTATTTTCAGAGCGCGGTAGAACAGCTATCGCCCACCAAGAAAATTTCGCGCACCGAGCGCATCGACGTCGTCGCTGGTTTGGCCAGAAAAGGACAGAGCTATCTATTCTGGAAAGCAGATCAACTCTTCCAACTGCCCGTGACCTACTGGACTGCAACCGATAGTTGGGTTAATAGTCCGAGTTATCCCGACGGCTCACCTCATTTCGACAAAGACATTATTCCGCGCTGTCTCGAATGTCACGCCAGTTATTTCGAATGGCTTCAGCCGTCCATCAATCGATACCGCAAGACCAGCCTGGTGCTGGGTATCTTCTGTGAGAAGTGTCATGGCCCTGGTCGCGAGCATGTCGCTCTCCATCGAGCGCATTTTCCACCGTCCCCCGGAATCGGCGAGAAAATCGTGAATCCTGCCGCTCTCGCGCGCGATCGGCAAATTGATCTATGCGGTTTATGCCACTCGGGCAATGGAACACCGATTCGGCCGGCCTTGTCATTTCTTCCCGGAGATGCGCTTGACGACTACATTGATATTCCTTACTTGGCGCCGGAGGATGCGGTGGACGTTCATGGGAACCAGGTGCAGCTATTAAAGAGAAGTAAATGTTTCCAGTCGACCACTTCCATGACCTGTTCGACTTGCCATGATGCCCACAAGCCGCAGCTCGACGCTGCAGCATTTTCGCCGCACTGTCTGAGTTGCCATCAGCCCCGCCAATGCGGAGAGTATGCCAAGACAGGCGACCAGATTATCCGCAACTGCATCGACTGTCACATGCCGTTGCAAGATTCGCGTGTGCTGTTTTCAAATACCGGCGGAAGGAAGCTGACGCCGAAGGTGCGCAATCATCGGATTGCAATTTACGCGGGCGAGAGTACTCACTGAACCATTTTGATTTTTGTTCGGGAGGCGAAACGCCGGTAATTCCGGAAGCCGATTTCGTTCAACTCGATCTGCTTGCGGCCTCTTTGCAGGCTTACCGTGGAACGGACCGGCAGCAGGTAGTCGCGAGCGGAGATTGCAACATAGTCGTAGTCGACCGTCATGGTGGCGGCGTGCATGGAAAAGCTGCGCGGCAGGCCGTCCGCCTCAACCGTGAGGCGCCGGATGCCGCTGGTCGCGCGATCGATGTAAACCAGTCCGTGAAAGCCAACCCCGAGGGAGTTGTTGCCTTCGCTGAGATTGATCGTGGCATTCTCGTGGGCAACGCGATAACTAAGTACCTGGACGGTTCCGGTTCCGTCGCCCAGAGTCGCGGCTTCTTTCCATTGGAAGACTGTTTTCGAAGAGGGTGAGAAAACCAGCTTGAGCAAGGCGCCAAACTCCCCCACAGAAATTGGCCAGGTGGAATTCAGGTCGGCGCGTTTGAGGCTGCTGCGCTTGCCGTTCACCTGGAGCGTGGTTCGGGATTCCTGGCCGTTGTGGTACGTCAGAAGCTCGGCGAGCGAGTCCCGATGTTTCCAGTTGCCATTGCCGGACTGATCCACGGACCGACTGGTGGCTTCGACGCAAATGAAATTCGGCAAGGTCTCGGTGTAGTCGAGCGCGCGTTTCCTGGCGCCTGCCACGATAGCCTCCAGTTGGTCCGGCGAAGGTGCGGCAAATGTGCCATCGGGCAGCGAAGTGATCACGAGATGTCGTCCCGCATGCCCGTCGTTTCCTGGCAGTTGAGAAGAAGCGACAGCAGCATCGTCGCTGGGAGGTTCGCTGGTTGCATTCCCGGGCGCGGGGGCGGTCGCTGAGGCTAACTCTGGACCCTCGATCCTGAACGCCACGGCGTGTTCCGCGGTTTTTCCGTTCTGCATGAGCCTTTCAATCACTTCATAATCACCGCTGGATAACGACGCGGATTGGATCGATGCCAGGTACGGGATGGAAACCGGGCCCGCCGTTTTTCGAAGCTGCATGGGCAGGAGTGCGATTTGCTCGTTGCTTTTCAGGACTTCCATTTCCAGCCTCGGCTGCTCGGCCGAGTTGGGATCGGGATGGATCACAAAAAAGAAGGAGATGTCCTTTACTCCACGGGGCACATTGCCGGACACGCTGGGTACTACTTTGCCAGTTCCGTAGCGCATGGGTTCGGTTGAATCTATTTCTGCGGGCGAGGGTTCGATACGCTGGACGATGGTCACATCGCTCAGGGATGGCCCGGATGCTTCGCCCGGAATTTCGAATTCCAGGCGCTGGGCGCCTGCTTTTTGGCTGTTACGGTCAAGAACTGCCGCCTCTACGACGTATCCGCCCGGGTCGGCGAGGAAAGGCCGTTGCATGGTGATCAGTTCCGGGCCTGCAGTCCCCTGGGAGTCGAGTGATGCGTGTCGGGGAACGTCCTCACTGAAATGTTCGATGACCTCGCCCGCTTTATTCTTGATCTGGGCCACGATGGATAGATGGACAGAATAGAGGTTGGAGTTAGGATCATCTCGCGTTTCCAGTTCAGTGACAGGAACTTCAATCACCAGGACATTTTCATTGCCGTCGGGCAAAACTCCCAGGCGCAATACCGCGGAATGGAACTTCAGATCGGAGGGTAATTGCGATTCGCTCAAGAGCTTCATCAGCGGCGCTTCAAATGGCTTCATCCCCGAACCGGGGCCGGGAGGCAGCGCGAAATAGCCCGCGCGTGAGCGTATCTTGAGCCCACCCCGTACCGGCTTCACAGCCACCGGGCGAAACTTGCCGTCATACTCTTTTATCGGCGGAACATAGGAGGCCTCGTAATACGTGGTCATGTCTTCGAACAGCTGTTGCAGAGGCTTTTTCAAATTGTCGGTCGGCACAATATAAGCGCCGCCTGTGCTGCCTGCCAGTTCCGCCAGAGGATTCCTGTACCCCGACAAGCCCTCGAATTCTATCTGGCTCAGCGTGTCACTGATCTGCGCTTGCATCCCCGGAGGCAGCTGGGGCAGTGACTGCATTCCCGGTCCCGACCCAGAAGAGGTGGGGGAAGAGGCAGCACGACTGATGCTGGGCGCAGCGGTCGCGATGGCCGCGCTCGCGATCAGTCCCTCACCGGCTTCGTCGTCAATTGCGTTCGTGTCTATGGCGTAAATGCTCACGCCGGATCGATTGGCGGCTCCGATGACGGACCTCAGCATGTCCCGGGTGTTCGAATCCGCCATCAGCCCTTGCGCGAAAAAGATCACGACTTTGCGGCCCGCGATCTGGCGTTGGATGCGTGCCAGCGCCAGCAAACTTGCAAGGGAGGATTGGCAGTGCTGGTCCTGCACGATGCGCTGCGATTCCTGGAGTGACGCCAGCATGATGCGGGCCGCATTACGATCCTTCGTGCTGATTCGCGCTCCGGAAGAATCTGTTCCAGTCTGGGCTATCGCAATCAGCCTTTGTTCGGGCAGTGCCGAAGCATCTTCCTTGTTCCCGTCGTCCTTCTCGGTCGCAACGCCGATGGCCGTTTCCACTGCAACGCGATCGGAAGTAAATTCCTGAAAAAGCCTGAGACGTCGACCGACTTTGAGCACGGAAAACGAGAACCCATTTGCGGGGGACGTCTTAAGGATTTTCGTAGCGATATCATGTGCGTTTTTCGCGGCTGAAGGTGCGAGACGATCGAAAACCAGGGTAACCGAGTGTTCTGCACTGGATGCGCCGGTCACAAGCCGAAGATCGGAAAGTCTTACAGCAGAGCCATTGTCCATGACCGCGATATCTTCAGGCTTGAGATCGAGAATAGGTTTGTTTTTCGTGTTGTGAACTACCAGGTCAAGGGTGACTTCCTCGACGTTGGTGATGATGGTGGGGGTTTCAGCTTTTGTTGCCGGCGTCCCCTGACTTGCGTCAACGGGAGTTGAGGTAGCGGAAGCTGGTGTAGGTGGACCTGGGACGGATGACGGTGCGGTTTGAGCGTAACCTTGAGGAACCAGGAGAATGAGAGCAAGCAGCGCAACCGTTCCTGTCTTATCCATAAGAATCCCTGATTGAGTTGAAGAAGCGTCGGCGGCTCAGACACTGCGCTGTCGAGCCGAATCTAACTCTCAAATCCCCGCCATTCTATATCCATTCCGAGGCGATCATGCTGGGAATTTGGTGAGAGCGGGATTGCCCGGATTCGTCCATCTCCGTTCAATTAGGAAAAGGCTCCCCGGGTTTTACAATCCGGATCTGGTGATCGGTAAAGGTCAGGTGTCCGTTGGGCAACTTTACCTTGGGCATATGACAGCTCACGCACTCCGACTTGGCAGTCGGACAAATCCTTGCATGGATCAAAGATCCAGTCGATGCAGCGATTGAGGATGCTTGAGGACCGGCGGTCGAAGACGAATGACATGCCCGGCAATTGCCATCGTAGGACGAATCCTGGCGGACGATGTCCTGGTGAGGATCGTGGCAAGCGATGCAACTGATGCGCGAGTCGGCGCCGTCGAAGCATTTGCTGTTGGCCAGACGATAAGGCTGAAAGCGAACCGTCAGTTCGCCGCGCCAGTGATTCCGCACCACCGTTTCCCAGGAGCGGTGACACTGGCCGCAGAAGTTCGAGATCTCTTCCGACGTCCGCTTACGGAGATCCGGCGGAGCGGAATCGAAGTCGCCGTTGAGAGAATCGGCGAGATGCGTGGTTGTCCCGGCATGACAATGCTCGCAGGTCACGCCGGGGCGCAGGGATTCGAAAGTCATTTTTCCGTTCGTCACCGCGCTAGTGGCGTGACAACCAAAGCAGACTTTAGTTTCGCGGAGTTCGATCTCGCGTCCGATTGCTTCTTCGAGACTGCGAGGTTTCAGGTCCTCGTCCCCGGTGGTGAAATCGAGACCCGGAATGGAGGGATAGTAACTCACGGCGCTCTCATAGCGGCGCCCACTACGCTCGAGAACCCAGGTCTGCGCCCCGAAGCCAAAATTCCAGTGAATGGGAATAGAAATGGTGCGCGCGCCATCGCTCACGTTATACGTGCTTTCTTCTCCATGGGTTTCGACGGTATAGGTGTACGCGCCTTTACGAACCGTCAGCTTCGGATTTTCGCCTAGCGTAGGATTTGCTCCCGGAAGTTCGAGCGCCCGTCCCATCGGTGTGCGCGGCTGGGACTGAGACTGGGAGCGGTGGCACGACACACATGCGGCCTCGGTTTTGCCTTGCGCACCCGCGCCTGGAGCGAGAGCCGCGATCGACATCAGAAGGCCCGCGAATGGACTAAGGATGTGTAGCCGACGCCGTGTCATTCTTTGTCTTCGTCATTTCGAGGCACAGCAAACGCTCTCGTCGCGCGTCTTCTTTGCGTCCCGACTTGGAGTAGGCCTTAGCCAGAGCGAGGTGGACCTCAAGATTATCGGGTTGGAGCTGCACCGTCTTTTCCAGGTGTTCGAGCCCTCCTTTGGTGTCGCCCGTCTCGCTGAGCGCCCGACCCAGAACCAGCTGGGCGCTGGGCAGCGCCGGGTCCTCGGCCACCGCTTTGCGGGCGTAGGGGAGTGCCTCGGAACCATCATTCTGCAGTAATGGAATCCAGGCCAACATGACCTCTGCTGCGGTGTTGGAAGGATTCGCCGCTAATTCGTTCCTGAATTCAACCATCGCCTCCTCGGGATCACTGGCGTAGAGCAAGTATCCATAAAGATAGTGCGCGTTCAGCACCGCTGGAACCCGCTGAAAAAGGCGCTGAAACTGTTCCCGCGCAATCTCTTTGTCTCCCTTCATGAAGTCGAACGCCGCCTTGCCGACACCGATGTATAACTCCGTTTGATCTGCTTTCAATTCTTTGGGAAGAAGCGGAGTGCGCAGGCCAGCCAGACCCACCGCCAGGAGGAGTTCGGAATTGCTGTCGTTGGCGTCGTCGCGAGCGAAAAAAGCATAGCTTCTTAGCGCGTCTTCAAACCTTCCCGTGCGCGTCAGCAGCAAAGCCTCATGGTAGCGGAGAATTTTTTCATTGCGAGGCTGATTGGCCGCTCCGAGCGCCAGCGCGCGCTGAATATCGTTGAGCGAACTTTGGTATTCGGCGGTCTCGAATTCGCAAAGACCACGCATGGCCAGAGCCGGCGCGGCGTTGGGAGTGAGGTCGAGATAATGGGAGAGCGCGTTGTCGGCCGCCGCATAGGCTCCGGTTCCGTATTGCAGTGAGCCCAGAAACCACCATCCGTCCGGCCACTGCGAATCGAGCTTGAGCGCCTGCTGATAGAGTTCGATCGCGCTGGGAACATCGTTCGCCTCGCGGGCAGCCATCGCCTTCGAGGCTACATCAGAAAAACTGGCAGGATTGGCCTGGGCGTTTCCTAGTTGAGATAACAGCGTGAAGATTAATATCGTAAACGTTAGCCGGACGTCCGACTGTCTGCGCCTGCGAACATGCCACCTATGAGTTGTTCCCATCTCCGTGTGGGCTGCACTGGCCACTGCCATTACTTCAAGACCGCTTTTTCGGACTGGACTGTCTTCCGAAAATCATCGTACCATGCGCGCGATCGGCCATCGACCGATGTCCGGGCGGACAACCCGTTGCGGATTCCTGCACTCGAAGTCTACTACCGCGGGTTTGGTATATCTGGGGCGGAAGCCGGATCGGTTGGAATCACCGCAGCGTGGGTCTGTGCTTCAGCGGCAAGGGGAAGATTTATCTCTAAGGCGCCCACGTTGTCCGTCGCCACGTCGCGCACCGCGACTCGTATGGAAACAGCACCCATCGGCACGTCGAATTGCTGTTGAACGCGATAGATGCGGTCGTGCCTTTCTCCGGCCGAAACTTGCGTACTGTCTTCTGAAACCCTCTGCACCGTAGCGTTGACCATCATTCCGTCGCCATCAAAAGCGGCAGCGGCTATTTCCAGGGCGGGATAGCGGGCGGCAATCGCGTAATCAATCTTGTAGGTTTGCAATGGGATAGGCTTTAGCGGCTCGGCCGAATGGTTCTTACGGCGCTCGCGAAAGTAAGCAGGCTGATCCGCCAGACTCGCCATCTGCGCAGGGGTAGCTTTCGCCGGCGGGCCCAGGGCATGAATGTGGGCCCGAAATAATAATGCGTGCGCCAGCGGAGCGCCGTGCTGCATGTTAGGAGACAGCGAATCTGCCGCTCGGCTCACCAGCATCGGCTCCAGCTCCGATGCTGAATGGGTTTCCTTCGCTCCAGTCGAACTGGGGTCGCCGTAATAGGAGCGACGATAGGCCAAGTGATAGCCGTGCTTGGAAAGTTCAACGTTAATGTGACGCTGTCGGCCGTTGTAGTTCTGGTTGCTGGGAGAATAAGTCAGGGTGTAGTAACGGCTGCCGGTTTCGGTAGCCTCCGTAAGCGCAGTCGCCAAATCGTTCGTGCCGTAGAAGGCGCGACCTCCAGTCGAGTGCGCGATTTCCTCTTCAGTCATGTAGCTGGCATTGAGCGCAGCGCTGTCGCTGGTCGTCACCATCGCCCCGCCCTGGGGGCGAGACATCACGTGGGTGACAACTGCGCCGCGCACGTCGACGGGATAGACGGCGATTTGGCCCCGCGCCAGAGTATCGGTAGCTTCCTTGATTTCTTCGTCGCTGTTAAGCGCCTCGGTCCCTGGATCGGAATTCGGCATCATTGACGTGGGAAACGATGACGAGAGCCAGATCACATTCTTATGGCCCGGAAGCTCGGCCAGAAATTTCGCAATTCTGACCAAAGCCCGAGCCGTCGAAAAATAGGCCTGATAATTGTCGGCATAGATGAAAATTCTTGGGATATGGGATCGGGGTCTCTTGTAGTCCAGGGCGTCAGCGAGCAGATTGCGATCCTCAGTAAATCCTTGGACCAAGTAGAGGCCGTCGCTCAAAACAAAGATGGCGAATCGGGTTCCGAGCGGCTTGCTGCGGACGAACTTCAGCAATTGCTCACGAGCTCGCGGCTGGTCGTCGACGGCGATGTTGAGCAGATCCAGGAGCAGAACGTAGAGAGGACCTCGCTCGGGTCCGGAGGGGACGTTCACGAATGTATTTGCCGGCAGGGATGGCGGAGGTTTGGGAAGGGAATCTGAAATGGCATCAAAATCGTGAACATCGAAGGACCGAATTCGCTGCGGCTTTCCATCTTCAGAGATCGAAAAATCGTTGGCGGCGAGGCCGGAAACGGACTTTCCATTCGCATCGGAAACCACTACATCGACGACCACGCGCCGGACATTTTGATGAAAAACCAGACCGCTGGCCTCGACTTTTTGCGAATCGGGATTCGCAGGCTCAGGTAAAGAGGAATCGTTCTGCGCGCTCGCCGTGCCTGCACATAGAATGGCGGCCAAAAAGACACGGGTTGGAAGCGAGAGTGAAGCCTCCATTGGAAAACATCTCCGGTTGCCGGCCAGTGGTTTCAGTCGAGCGTGACTCTACCTCAGGGCCGGCCTCGCGAGGTCAAGACTTGCAATTTGCAAGCCCTGGACGGATGGCCGTCTTCGTCCCTTAATCTTTAGTTCAACACTCCGTCACTAGTCAAGACTCTGTTACTCGATTCTTAAAGAAAGGCTTGATTCTGCCACTGACGCGCCCTGCTGCGCCTTTACCAGAACATCGCACTGTCCGGGTCCAGGAGAAACCTGCACCAACATGGGGATGGAGCCGTCGGCTTCCTGGTGCGTCAGGTCCAGGGGCTTGCGTGCGATCTCCCGCCCATCCCGTAACAGCTGCAACGTGACCTTAGGCGCTGCACCGTCCGTGGGCTTTGCGGGGTACACCACGAAGTAAAGACTTAGCGGGCTTCCCGGCGCCACCGAATCGGCAAGGGTGGGAGTGATGCGGCCATTTTCCAGTTCAAAGGGACTGAGCGGATTGCGCGGCCCAGTCAGCGGCTCGAAGCGCCGCACCAACCCCACCGAACTCAAGGAGAGATTCTTTCCGGGATCGACGAAAACCGAGACGCGTTTGGCGGATATCCTGCCCGTCTGCTCGTCCGCCACGGCCGTGTCGATCACAAAGTGGCCGGGCGGCAATCGGATCGGCTCGGCGTAGAGGATGCGATCGCTCTGCTGTTGTGCGGCGTCAGTGCTAGATACTTTGCGCACCAGTTCCCGGCTTACCTTTCCTACGATTGCTCCGGTCGAATCGTGGATAAATGCTACCAACGCTGCCCGAGCGCGGAGTTCGCCGGTCTTCTTGTCGGGAACCGCTTTGATTCCGGACCACGGGATTTCAAACGTCATTACATACTCAACTCCATTTTCCTGCGGCCGGAACTTCAGGGCCGACACCTGATAGGGGAATTCCAGGGGGGCGGGCTGCGCATTCACCGCATTCAAGGCCAGCAATTCGAAGGGTTGGAGCGGCTCTCCATTCAGGTCCGGCACGGCATAGTAGCCCTTTCGGGTCTGGAGTGTGACTTTGGGACGGCTGATTTTCACCTCGATTTTGCGGAAGTGTCCATCGTAATTGGTCGACGCCGGAGAATATGCCAGTTCATAGTGGGTGCGGATGTCCTCCATCATATGCTGCATGGGAAGGGCGATTTCGTTGGTGTTGGTAACCGAAAAGCCTCCCGTCGACTCGGCTAGCTCGCGCATCGCGAGTTGGGCGCTGGCCACGGCGGTGAGTTGGACATCATCGTCTTCCAAATGCCCGTTTTGAGGGTCGACAGCTTGCGCCGAACTTTCGGCGGCGGTGCGGCGCTGCGCCGCCAGAGCCGGCATCATCGGGTCTTCGACATTCAAACCCTGCGTGTCCAGGGTATAAAAGGATACGCCGGAACGGTTGGCATAGCTGATCAGGTTGTCCACGGCGTCGCGCCGGTTGATGGGGAACATGAGCCCGTCCGCCAGGTAAAGCACAATTTTCCGGCCGGGCAGGCGCTCCTCACTGCGAACCAGTTGATGCAACGAGTCCATCGCATCCATTCCGTCTGACAAGCTGCTGGCAAAACGCAGTCCTTTGACTAAGGCGGCTTGCGTGAGAAGAGCGTTGTTCAGGCCGATCGAAACATCCTGGGAAGCCGCGTTCGCTGCCCACAGGGGATCGAGCGATATCGCCGGCAGCGGATTGGTTAAGGAGTTTTGCACGGCCTGCGATTCAGCAGCTCCGGTTAGAGGAGAGGCAAGAATGTTCGCGGCCGATGCCTGCAAGCTGGCCAAGGCACTGCTGATGACCGAGGCCGAGAGATTCGGTGCGCTCGTTCCTTTCAAGCCTTTGGTGGATGCGTCGACTGCCTTGGCCAGCGCATCTTTGTCACTGGTGTAGGGCTGTACCAGTTCCAGACTACGATCCAGCCGGTAGATGGTTACGTAGGTGTTCGGTAAATCATCGCTCTTGAGAAATTCCAACACTGCCCGCCGCGCGAATTCCAGATTCAGAGGAGCAATCTGGGCGAACACAACGGAAACAAAGTTGACTTGCCGCATGGAATTCAGGGGATGCGAATCTGCGCCGCTGTTCGCCGTCGGTGCGGACTTCGCCGCTCCGGCAGCGCTGCGTTCGGTCTGCAATTGTTCGCTGCCTTGAATGTTGCGAAACACACGAATATTCTGAGGCACGCCATCTTCGTAGACTTCCACTTCCTCCGGCCGGAGATCGGTGACGGCGTGGTGATGCCTGTCCCGGACCACCAGATCGAGGAGCACTTCTCGCGTGGTGGTATGAATCACAGCCCGGTTGGCCTCCTCCGCAGGAAGAGAACTGGCGGGAGGAGAACTGGCGGAAGGAGAACTGCTTTGACCGAGCAATGCGGGAAGAACAAATAAGGAGTTCAGGGCAACTACGAGAAGACTGCGTGCCGGCATAACACCCACCTCTACGAATCCCGGTTTCGCTTCCCGGCAAGCGGGTTTCTCCACGATTCCGGCGCGGCCAGTCTAACCGGAATTGTCAAAAGATGCACGCTTTTCATGAAAAATCGATTTTTCTCTTGACAGCGCCCATGAATCAAGGTTAAGTTGCGTCGTCTTGCGGGATAGTATGAATCCACTACGTAAACGCTTACGGGCGTGCCGTCACCAAGTCTCAAAGGAGACGGGTATTTGTACAGAGTCTGTCCTAGTTCCACGCAATCCGGGGGAGGGGCAATGATTTCCACTTTTGAGGTCTCGGTAGTGAAAAAGACCGCGAGTACGGTAGCGCTGCTGCTTGTTTTCATCCTGCTGGCGTCGACCGGTTTCGCGCAGCAGCTAACCGGCACGTTGAGCGCCACCATCACGGATGCTGCCGGCGCGGTCGTGCCGAATGCAAAAGTGACCATGAAGAACGACCAGTCCGGTGACGTGCGCACCACGGTGTCGAACGGCTCAGGCTACTTTACCGTTACCGCAGTTCAGCCCGGAAGCTACTCGGTCACCGTCGAGGCCGCAGGTTTCAAAACATGGCAGCAGACGGGTATTGTGTTCGCCCAAGGCGACAACCGCACATTGCCCAGCGTCAAGCTCGATGTGGGTCAGGTAACCGAGACCGTCGAAATTAAGGCGGGAGCCGACGTGGTCATCCCCGACACCGCCGAGGTCAGCACCACTCTGAATACGCAGTTGGTGGAAGATGTCCCGATTGTGGGCCGCGACGCCGGCGAACTGCTCAAGCTGATGCCCGGCATGGCTCTCAACAACTCGGGTACTCAGGGATCGAGCTTTAACCCCACCACGGTCGGCTCCAACAACGGCCCGGTCGGCGCCTATTCGGCCAATGGTACGCAGCCCAATGGCGCGATGGCCTACATGCTGGATGGCGCCAACCTGGTCGATCCGGGCAATGCCGGAACCCAGATTGCGAACATCAATCAGGACATGGTCTCCGAAGTTAAAGTGCTGATGTCCTCCTACAGCGCGGAATATGCCAAAGGCCCGGTGATCTTCGAGGCATTCAGCAAGAGCGGAGGCAACCAGTTCCACGGGGAAGGCTATTTCTACGCCCGGAACAGCATATTCAACTCCTGGGACGCCTACACCAAGACCCAGTTTTTGAGCGACGTCGCCAGCTTTCCCGCGCTGCAAAACCAATTCGCCAATTCGCTCGAACCGCCGGCGCACTTCTACTATCCGGGAGGCAACATCGGCGGCCCCATCATTTTGCCCTTTACTGATTTCAACCGGAACCGCAAGAAGCTCTTCTTCTGGGCTGGTTATGAGTACATGAGACAGACACCCGCCGTCACTCCCATCGACTACAACGTCCCGACGGTGGAACAAAAAGCGGGTGATTTCACAGAAAACACAATCAATGGCCAGCCTGGCATTGTGAATGGGTCGAATACGCCGCTTCTGACCACGCTGCAACAGAACCCGAATTATGGATACGCTTACATGATTCCCTACGGCCTGCCCAGCAACGCCGTTGGCCACATCATGCCCACCAGTGACTTCGATCCAAACCTCACCGGCGGCACTCCAGACGGCAAGCACGGCCTTCTGCAGTACTACCCCAATTCAAACATCCTCCCCGGCCCTTCCAATGGGTACAACAATTACCAATACACTCCGAGCGAGCCGCAAAACCGTTGGGAAGCTACGGGCAAAGTCGATTATGCGATCAGCGACAATGACAAACTGTCCGTCTCCTACACTCGCCAGATCGAGACCGACGTGCACCCCATTGGCGTATGGTGGACTCCGCCGTGGACTCTGCCGTATCCCTCGAACGTACAAGCGCCCACGACTTCGCAAGACTTCATGTCGAACTACACCCACGTCTTCAGCCCCACCACCACCAACGAATTCGTGTTCACTTATGCCCGCTACATCAATCCCAGCAACCTCACCAACGCCTCGGCGGCCAGTCGAAGCACGCTCGGCTTCAAGACCACCGGTTTCTACGGCGTTACCACCAGTCAAGTCCCCAACGTCGAGGGTCCATGGGGTGGAGCGGTCCCCAACATCGACGAATTTTCCTTCGATGGAGCCTTCAATGGTGGCAATGGATTCGGCGCCATCAAGAAGGACCCGTCGCTCTACGACAACTTTACAAAAGTCATCGGATCGCACACTCTGAAGGCCGGCTTTTACTGGGACACCAGCCAGAATGTCCAATCCAGCGCCGGGTTACAGCTGGGGAACCAGGGCAACTACAACGTGGGCTGGGGAGCGAACGACACCGGCAACGTGGTTGCTGACTTCCTACTCGGGGTCAATGGCAACTACCAGCAGCAAAACATAATCCCGACCTTCGATATCCAGTTCCACCAGTGGTCGATTTACGCGCAGGATTCGTTCAAAGCAAATCGCCAACTGACTCTGAACTACGGCTTGCGTTTCGATCACATGGGCCAATGGTACGGACCTCCTAACGGAATGGCGGTCTGGGATCCTGCGTCTTACAACAACACGGCGTCAGCGCCGGCGAACACGGGCTTGCTTTTTCACTCCATCAACAGCAGCATCCCGCTTTCCGGCCTGCAGTCACCCTTGTTCTACTACGAACCGCGAGTAGGCTTGGCTTACGACATTTTCGGGACCGGCAAGACTGTGCTGCGCGCCGGCGTAGCCTGGTTCCGCTATCAGCTTGCAGTCAACGACGTGGGTGGTCCGACCGGTGCAGCTGCCGGCCAGTTCACGGCGCAAACCCCTGGCATCAGCCCCTACAATGCCAGTACAGGGACTGGTGGATATGGTCAAATCGATCAATCTGGTTTTTACACACCTCCCAGTCAACAATCCCTAAGCTCGTATATCAGCGGGACGGGCAGTGGAGCTACGATCTCGGTATTTCCGGAGGGAGACAATCGCACCCCGTACGTAATGGATTGGAACATCACCGTCTCTCAGGCCCTTCCGTGGCGTTCCGTGTTCGAGGCTTCTTACGTAGGCAACAAGAGCCAGAACGAGTTGATCAATGGAGGCAATGGCGGTATTGACAACCTCAATAACTTTGTTCCGGGTTCTTTCTTCCTCCCTGACCCGGTATTAGGTGTCACCGTTTCCACGGCGCCTCCGACCTGTACCAACAGCACACCAGCCAACAATTCGACCCTCTGCGCTACGAGTCCGAATTACGCGATCGAAGAGCAGACGGCGAACGGCAATGGCTTTTCCGAGAACCACTTCCGCCCGCTGAAGAACTATACCAACGTCAACTTGATCACCCACGGCAGCTACGCCAACTACAACTCGCTGCAACTATCGTGGCAAAAGCAATCTGGCCACATAACGTTCCTCACTAATTACACATTCAGCAAAGTACTGGGTATACGCGACGGCCAAACCGACAACGGAACTGGCAACGGTACAACGGTCGACCCCTACAACTTAAAAAACAATTACGGTCCGCTACAGTACGACCATACGAATATCGTGAACGCGTCGGCGGTGTGGCAATTGCCCAAGCTGATTCACGGCAATCACTTTGCTGGCGGAGCGGTGAACGGCTGGCAATTGTCAACCTACACGACCTACCAGAGCGGCGCGCCACTGCAGACCAGTACGGGTGGAAGCATGAATGCCGGATATCCCGGACTCACAGTTCCAAGCCTGGGCGCACCGGATCTTCCTAACAACAGCGTGCGTCTGCCGAACGGGTTGGTGTCAACCTCAGTGAACGAATCCACCTGGCTTGGCACAAACGCATACGGCGGATCGGGCGGTGGCCTGCTCCTGCCGCAACTGGTATGCGATCCGCGCAAACACGCCGCCGGATTGTATTTCAACCCCGGCTGCTTCCAGGCCCCCGCGTTCGGGACGCAAGGAACGCTGATCTGGCCTTACATTCGCAACCCAGCCTATTTTGACAGCGACTTGGCGCTGTTCAAGAATTTCCAGATTAGCGAACGGCAGAAACTTCAGTTCCGGCTCTCGGCTACGAACTGGCTGAATCATCCGTTGGGCCAATTCGGATTGGCGGGCACTGGCGATGAAGCGCTCAGCTTTACGCGAACCTACACGGTGCCGATCAGTGCTTCGGCAGCGTCGGTTGGAGGAACGGCCGGGTCGGAGTGCGCGTTCTTGGGCTTGACCATTCAAAACGGAGTCTGCAACGCGACGGCGACCACGCTTTCCGGGGCCAACACCAACACCAGCCTGACGGGCAAACCGGCCTTCAAGACTATGAGCCGGCAGCTGCTGTTCGCAGTGAAGTACTACTTCTAAGCGAACCCGGGTTACAATCAACCACAGGGTGGCTTCGGCCACCCTGTCTTTTTGTGACGAATATGTTTGTGCTGAAACTCGCCCGGCTGGCGGTGTGGAGTGTACCGTTTGTTTCGGCCACATTTCTTCTGCTGCATGGAGCCGAGGCGCCGAGTCCCATCCGGTTCGAACTGAAGAAAATCCCTTTCCGCCTGGAGAATAGCGAGACTCCCGCGAAGAACGCGCCTGAAACCATGCCCGGCGGAGTGGCCGTCTTCGATTACAACGGCGACGGACGTCCCGACATTTTTTTCACTAACGGCGCCAATATCTCCACCCTTAAAAAAGATTCGCCGAAGTATCGTAACCGCCTGTTCCGTAATGACGGCAACGGCATTTTCACCGACGTGACCGACGCGGCTGGCCTGGCCGGCTTCGGCTACGATATGGGCGTCGCGGTCGCGGACTACGACAACGACGGCCATCCTGATTTGTTCGTCGCCGGGCTGCACCACAGCACGCTCTACCACAACAATGGAGATGGCACCTTCAGCGACGTGACCGTGAAATCGGGGCTCGATGCGAGCTTGAATCGTCCGGATCCCGAATATGGCCCCCTGTGGGCGATCACAGCCGTTTGGGTCGACCTGAACAACGACGGCCTGCTCGATCTTTTCGTGGTCAACTACATGCAGTGGAGTTATTCGGAAAAGCCGCTTTGCGCGATTCAGGGCGTCGCCGACTACTGTAGTCCGAAGTTTTACAAGGGCCAGCCGAACCAGTTATTTCTGAATAAAGGCGACGGCACCTTCCAGGATGTTTCAAAAGAATGGGGAATCCGCGAACACGTTGGCAAAGGCATGGGTGTCGGCATGGCGGATTATGATCTCGATGGCCGTCAAGACTTATTCGTCACCAACGACGTTTCGTACAACTCGCTTTTCCATAATGTCGGGAACAAGTTCGAGGAAGTAGCCTTCGATACTGGCGTTGCTCTCACCGAAGATGGCAGCTTCATTTCGGGCATGGGGCTGGATTTTCGCGATTTCAACAATGACGGCTATCCCGACATCGTATTCGTGGCGTTGAACAATCAGACATTTCCTCTTTTCCAGAATACGGGCAAAGGCGATTTCCGCGAAGTCACAACCGAGAGCGGCATGAGAGATCCGAGTCGCCAGATGTCTGGCTTCGGCGTTGCCTTATACGACTTCGATAATGATGGCTGGAAAGATCTGTTCGTCAGCCGGGGCCATGTGGAATCGCTCAATCAACCCGGCCAGCCCGTCGATCAACCGAACACCGTCTTCCGCAATCAGGGAGCGAGCGGGAAATGGGTACCGTTGACTGAAGAAGCGGGCCTTACATCGGTCCCCCCATCGCGCCATCGCGGCTGCGCTTTTGGTGATTTGGACGGAGACGGACGTGTCGATGTGGTTGTAACTGCTCTCGGGCGAGATGCGGAAATCTGGATGAATCGCAGCCTGAAGTCAGGCCACTGGCTCGATATCGCTTTGCGCGGGACCAAGAGCAACCGCGACGGCATCGGCGCTCGCATCAAGCTGACTACCAGGAACGGCGCGCAATACAACCACATGACAACCAGCGTTGGTTATGCCTCGTCAAGCGATGGGCCGGTCCATTTCGGCCTGGGCGCCGAAAATCAGGCTGACTTAATCGAAATTCACTGGCCGTCAGGAATCGTTCAAACTGTGCAGAATGTGTCGGCGGACCAGGTGTTGAAAGTAACCGAGCCTGCACGCTAAACATCAGCTCACTTCCCAGCGGGCACCTTGGTTTCGAGCTGGGCGATCTGCTGTTTTACAAGATCGGCCTGTGGACCGGCAGGCAAGTAGGTCAGGGAATTCTTCAGATGTTGTACGGCTCCCGCATAATCCGCCTTTCGGGCAAGGATCACTGCCAATAGTTGCTCCGTGTTCGGCACACTGTGCCGCGGATCGATCGCCAGAGCCTTTGCAGCGCTAACGCTGGCATCATCGGTCTTACCCAGCTGGAATTTTGCCAGGGCATCGTAATACCAGAGCTGCGGAGTGCCGGCGGGATCAAGCTCCAGGGCATGGCTCGTGTTATCCGCCGTTTCCTGCCACTTTTCTCCCTGAGCTGCCAGCGCGGCCAGTTGTTCGTAGGGTAAGACGAATTTCGGATCAGCCGCCAAGGCCTTGGAAAAAGAATCTCGCGCAGCCTGCGGATCCGACGCTTCCTGCAGCTCGCCGAGCTGCAGCCAAGCCTGGGCGAATGCGGGATATAACTGGACTGCCTTCTTGAGATTCTTTTCCGCCCCGTCGGCGTTCTGGGCGAGCCATTCCTGCCTCGCTTTCTCAAAGGCTTTCAGGGCATTCGAAGGCGCCGCCTGAGTGGTGGTGCTGAGTTCGGTTCCACCGCCCCGTCCCTCGGGCGAAAGTGTGATCGTCCCAAGATTGGGGTCATCGCGGAGACTGTGCGCGGTAATGGTGACGGCGTTGGAGCGGAACCCAGCCACCGAGCCTCGCACGGTGCAACCCTCATACTTGGTTTCCAACTGTCGCTGTGCATCGGACGGTGCGCCCGGGGTGCCGTGCGTTTCAACGAAGGTGATGACGAACCTTCCCTGGAGGTCGGTCTGCGTCGAATTTACGATGGAGCCTTTGCAGTCGACGGAAACCAGCATGGGCTGCCAGGGGAGGGGTTCACCCTCCATCGCGAGCTTGCCCAGAAGCACTCCGCCGGCGCGCCCCTGACCCGACATCATTGTCCAATAGTCGTAGAGTCCACTGGCCTGTATCGAGTCTGGCCGCGGCATGGAGGAAGGAGGCGCGGCAGTCGAAGCGTGCGTCTGAGCTTCGGCTGGCTGGAGTTGCGTGGCGGCGAACACCAGCAGAAAACAAAATGAAAGCGCGAACAGAATCACCTTTGCTTTCATGGTAAACCTCACTGAAATCAGCGTTATTGCCCACTATTGTAACCCCATTCAGCCAACCACTGAAGCTCACAGGCCTCAGGATTTTGCCGGGCTGCAGGCGCGGTTGAGCTATCCTATGGATGATGCGGGCGGCGCTATTTTTTATTCTCATTCCGGCGTTGATCGCGCCGGCAGTGGTCGCGGCTCAGGAAGCCAACGTGGATCAGCTTCTCAAGCATGCCATTGAGGCGCAGCAGCACGGCGATTTTTCTGGGGCGATCCGCGACTACCGCCAGGTCCTCGAATTGCGCCCCAACGAAGTCGAGGCCAAGGTTAATCTCGGCGCCGCTTTGGCACATGTAGGGCAGTTCGACGAGGCCATTGCCCTCGATCGTTCCGCTCTCCCCTCGTTAAAAGACAAGGATCCGGTTCTCCTGAACCTTGCTCTTGCCTATTACAAAAAGGGAGATTTCGAACACGCCCGCGAGCAGTTCGAGATTCTGCGCGATGCGCAACCCAATGCCTTGCAGGTTGTGATTCTTTTAGGCGATAGCGATCTGCGTACGGGGAGATCGGACGCTGCTCTCAATCTGCTGGAACCGCTCGAGAGCAAATACTCGCAGAATATGGACTTTGAATACGTGCTGGCATCCGCACTGATCAGCACCAAGGGCAGAAGACGTGACGGCGTGGCCCGCATGGAAAAAGTTGCCAAAGCCGTTTCCGGCGCCGACGCCTACATGATCGCCGGGGCAACGCTGCTCCAACTGAATGAATACGAGCTGGCACGCCAGGATCTCGAGCAGGCCCTTCGCCTGAAGCCAGCCCTTCCTGGCCTTTATACGCTGGTCGGAACAGCCCGAGACAAAACCGGCGACGTAAAAGAAGCCGAACCAGCATTTCGCGAAGCTCTCAAGGTTAACCCTGACGACTTTGAGGCCAACCTTTATCTTGGAGCTATTCTTTATAAGCGCCGCGATATTGACGAGGCAAAGGGCTACCTCGATCGTGCGCTCCTGCTGAAGCCTTTAGACTCGATGGCTCGCTATGAATCGGCGATGCTGAAGAGCACTTCGGGAGATTACGAAACTGCGGCCCGGGAGTTGGAACGGTTGGTCAAGGATGATCCCGATTGGCTCGAGCCACACATCGAACTGGCTACCTTGTACTATCGCCTCCACCGTCCTGAAGAGGGAGCAAAGGAGCGGCAAATTGTCGATCGCCTCACTGCAAAACAGCAGGCGCAGGGACCGGCAAAGTAAAAGTAAAGGAACGCCCCGTTGCTTAGGGAGTCAGGGTGATCTGCTTTCCCGAATACTCGACGACTTTGTCCGGCTCGTCTGCGAGATGGACTCCCACTCCGTGGTTCTCGCTCACCAAGACCACGCGGAATGCGCGGTTTTCCAGCATGCCCGGAAACTGGCCTTTGCGGTCGCCGATGGTCAAAGTGTGAGCCGCGTCATCCCAGTGGAATGGGATCATCGCGTAGACTCCCTTTTCGTAATCGTAGGTGTCATTTTCGTCTTCGTAGAGCGTGAAATCGCCGTTCGCGCCGCGGTAGATGCGAAGTTCGATCGGGTCGGCAGGCTTTTCGGTCGACCATTCTTCGTCCGGGCCGAGCGGAAGAATCGATCCGGCGCGAACATATAACGGCAAGCGATCCAAGGGGGCGATGGCGTTGATCGTTCGTCCTCCTTCGCCTGCGATTCCCGTCCAGAAGTCGTACCATTTGGCTTCCGGCAGATAGAGTTGCCGCATCGTTGCCCCAGGATCGGTCACGGGATTCACCAGAAATGCCGGACCGTACATGAACTGGTCACCCGCATTCTGGGCGCGAGGGTCGGCGCGGAAGTCCATTACCAGCGGCCGCATTGGCGTGTACGCTTCGCTGGTGGTCTTCCACGCCAACGAGTAGATGTAAGGCAGCATGCGATAGCGCAGGCGATCGAAGTTCACCAGAATCGTCTGCGCATCGGGGCCATAGGACCACAATTCGTTTTCATCCGGATGACGCGTACCGTGCACGCGCAGGATGGGATTAAATGTGCCGTACTGAAACCAGCGAATAAACAGTTCGCGGAAAGCCGGATTGGTGGGATTGCCGAAAACGAATCCACCAATGTCGGTTGTCCAATAGGGAATTCCCGAGAGTGCGAAATTCAAACCGGCGGGAACCTGTCGCCGAAAACTAAGCCAATCCGAATTGATGTCGCCCGACCAGGCCGTAACAGCATTTCGTTGCGATCCGGCGAAGGCTGAACGAGACAGGATGAACACCCGCTTCCCGTCGGATGCGCTGCGCTGGCCTTGATAAACGGCCTGGGTATCGAGCAGGGGATAAGCATTTACATAGCGGTTACCGCTTCCTGCCGCGAGTTTGTGATCCAACAGAATGTTCTCTTCCTGGCCTTCGGTCTCCGGTTCGGTCGTATCCATCCACCAGGCATCGGCACCGATGCGGAAAAGTCCTTGATTGACCAGATCCCAATAATATTTGCGCGCCTCCGGGTTGGTGGCGTCATAAACTGCCATCGCATTGGCGTGATAGGGGGGCTTCGCATACTTGAACTTATCGACGAACCAGCCTTTGTTCTGCATGTAATCGTAATTCGGGGAGCCCGGCTCAAAGAACGGCCAGATCGATATCATTAGGTGGAAGTTTTCGGCGTGCAACTCGTCGATCATGGCTTTGGGATCGGGATAATTCTTGTTGAAAACGAATTCCCCTTTGCGATTCCACCAGAACCAGTCCTGAACGATGTTGTCGACGGGGATGTGCAGGTCGCGATATTTGCGGGCCACGTCCAGGATTTCCTGTTGCGACTTGTAGCGATTCTTGCACTGCCAGAATCCGTAGGCCCACTTGCCGAACATAGGCGCCTGCCCGGTCAGCTCTCGATAGCCGGCAATGATCTTGTCGAAATCGGGCCCGTAAAGAAAGTAATAATCGATGACATCGGCAACTTCCGAACTAATGTAAAGGTAATTGGCAAAACGATTATTGAAGCGGCTTCGGGAAGTGTTGTTCCAGAAGATTCCGTACCCCTTGCTCGATAGCATCAAAGGCACGGAGATGTTGCTATTCTCCTGGGAAATGTCGACTGACTCCCCGCGATAATTCCACACGCCTGCCTGGTGCTGGCCCAATCCATAGAGCCCTTCGGGAGAGCCGTAGATGTTGACGAAGGATTCGGCACGGTAGGTATCTTCGCCGTTTACTTTCTCCGGCGTCAGGCTGCGGGAAGCTTCCTGCACCAGGGGAGCGCCGTTCTTCTCGGCGTAGGCGATGGCTCCGTCTTTCTTCGTTACCTTAACTTTCAGCAGGGAAGTCGAGAGGGTGACGGCATCGTCGGCGGATTCGAACGTCCATGGCGCGGCCGGCCATGTCTGTTTGGTGACAACATAGTCCGCACGCTTCGGAAACGCGGCCGTCGCCGAATAAAGGACGTGGATCACCGAGTCCGAACACACTTGCACTTTCAAGCTGCCAGTTCCCAAGGAAAACAGAACGCCGTCCGACTGCTGCTGAACTTGCCGGACGGGATTCATCGCGCTCCACTGGGCATGGGTGGCCGTGGCGCAGAACAGAAAAGAGCCTATTGCCAGTAAAGATGAAATGAAGAATCGTGAGTTCCTATCGTTCATGCGCATAAGTGGTTCGAGCCTTCAAGGGTGACCTGTGCTGGCCTGCGTCCGATCTTCCCGGTATGGCTATGGGTTGACAACTTCGAGCGGAGTGCTCGTGGTTTCCGCCGAGTTTGCTCCCACCATGAGATCGAACGTGCCCGGTTCGACTACACGGTTCATGTTAACGTCGATTAAAGAGAGGTCTTCCGGAGTCAGCGCGAAGTCGACCGTTACTTTCTGACCGGGCTCCAGGCTGACGCGTTTGAAGCCGCGCAACGCTTTCACCGGACGCGTAATCGAAGCCACCCGCTGATGAATGTATAACTGAGCCACTTCATCCCCTGCCCGATCGCCGGTGTTTGTAATCTCGACTGAGACTTTGGCGTTCCCGCCGGTTCGAATTGTCTTCGGCTCAACCCGGACATTTTCGAAATGGAATTGGGTATAGCTCAGGCCGAAGCCGAAGGGAAACAGGGGTTCGCGGGCGTCGAACAAGTAACTGCGGTTTCGCGAAGGCTTGTGATCGTAGAAATCAGGCAACTGCCCCACAGAACGAGGGAAGCTGATGGGAAGTTTGCCGCCGGGGTTCGCGTCGCCAAACAAAACGTTGGCCGCGGCAGTTCCGCCCTGTTCGCCCAAATACCAGCCTTCCAGAATTGCGGGAACGTGCTCCTTGACGTAGTTGATCGACAGAGGCCGCCCGTTGATCAGCAGGGCT
>DATBYA010000110.1:0-160758 GCA_036514015.1 Candidatus Sulfotelmatobacter sp. | reverse complement strand
TACGATCTCGGGATCGAACCAGCTCCCGCCGCGCTCTCCAACCACTCTCACCGCCTCCGCCGCGCCGCGCCCGCTGGCAAACACTTCCAATGTCTGGCTCACGTTCATGATCCGGGAAAGGATCGGAATCTCCTGTCCTTTGCGGTGCTCCGGATAACCCGCTCCGCTCCAGTGCTCGTCCAGGCTGCGAATGGCTTCGGCGCTGGCTTGGTTTAGTCCGATCTTGCGCGCGATTTCCGCACCCCGTTCGCAGCGCGCCCCAATCACTTCCGCATTGTTTCGCTTCTGTTCGAATCCCAGCGCTACTGCCTTTACCAGCCGCCGCGCCAGCGAAGTGCCCGGAAGCACGTTCCGCAGCAGATAGCGCAGGCCGGAAAGCGAGGGCTTCGTCCAATCCTCAAACTTTACCTCGCGTTTTGCCTGCAGATCGTCGGATCCGAGAATCTGGTGCATGCGGGCCGAGTTTGAGCTGCAGCCGGCGTCTTTCAGTAACAGCGCATAGTACAGGTCGGAACAGTCTTCTGCCCGCAATCGCAGCTCTTCGGCGATCCTCATCCCGAGAATACAGCTCCGCACGGCGTGCCCCATGGGCTGCCCCTCGGTCAAATCCAGCGCTGCAGAGAGCGCCGACACCACGTCGGAGAGGCGAATCGTTCCTGCGGCTTCAGGCATCATAGGTAAATCCACTCTCCGCCCTAGAAACGAATCCGGGTAGTCAGTGTTAGCGATTGCACCATCACATTCACTTGGCTGTTGTTGTATTCGCCCGCCAGCAACTCGCTTTGTCCAACATGCTGCGTAGCCGGTAGTTGCACCTGATAAGCCAGGTCGAAGCGATAATGTCCGTGACTATAGCCCACGCCCGTACCCAGCGTATTCTGCAGGATGGCCGCCGTCATCGGGGTCAGAGTCGAAGACGGCACCGGGTCAGTGGCGTACGAATACCCTCCCCGAATCGCGAACGCCTCGGCCACCGGCACTTCCACTCCCACCCCGAACATCGACTGATTGCGCCAGTGCAGCGGAATCGTATCCTGCAACGAGCTGCTACCAAGGAATCCGTTGATGTCGGAATTGTTGCCGTTCGTCAGTTTCACCGGCAGCTGCTGGAAGGAACCGCTCCAGTCGATCCACTGCCCCTGCAGATTGATGCGCGCGTGTTTCCATCCCTGCCACGAAACTCCGCCCGTGAACGCCTGCGGAAACTTCGTGTCCACTTCGGCGTCATAGTGGAACGCCGGCTGGAACGGGATTCCCAGCGCCGTGAACTGCGCTCCCGCGTTTCCCGATGCGTTCCCATAGGTGTGCACATCCGTCTGGGTGCGGTAGGTAAGTCCAATTGTCAGATTCTTGCTCGGCGTGATCACGGCGCCGAAGGTTCCGTTCCAGCCCACGCCGGATGCCTGCAAGTCGAGCAGTGTCTTTAGTCCAGCCAACTGCGGCTGCTGTTGAAAAATGTAGGGGGCGTGCAAAGAGTTGGCGTTGTAAATCGCGCCCAAGCTAGCGCCGAGAGAGAGTTTGCGGTTGACGACGTATCCCAGTCCTGCGGACGAGCGCAGCGCCAGAATCGTCGACCGATTCTCCTGCACTCCATAGCTGGCGCCGCCCGTTCCCGGAGGATCCAGATAAGTCCAGTTGGCCTTCATCAGGGTGTCGGGCGCTGCGGAAAGTCCCAGGACGAACCGCGATCCCAGCCGCATCCCGAACGCTCCGTAAGGCAGCGTTCCCGAGTTGCTCTGAATGGTTCCGTCAGTCGAAACTGAATTGGTGAAACTGCCGCTGGCAAACAGGCTGGTCACGCTCAGGTCGAGCGAGCGTCCGCTCAGGCTGGTCAACTCGGCAGGATTGCCCTGCATTGCTTCCAGCGGTCCATCCGCCGAAGCCGCCGTCGTGCCGCCTAACGCCGTCGCGCGCGCGCTGATACCGTTGCCCAACGCTCCACCCGCTTGGGCCAATGCCATTCCGGGTATTACCGCCGCCACCAGAACCCGACACACTGCCGCAAGAACTTTTCTGCGCATTTCTTCGTCTCCCAGGGGGGGAGGCACATCTGCGTGAATGGTGCCATTGACCCCAGGCTTTTTCCAGTTACGGAAGTTGCTAGGCAGTTGCGGATTTAGGCAATCCAAGCCCCTTGGAGAAGGGAATCTGGCAGATCTTCTGCGGCCGTGCCCGACTCCACGGTCGAATCGGAAGGGATGTTGTAAGTAGATCTTGCTCGCCAAATTAAGATCGCCTCTAAGGCAGCTTCTGGTCGAGTGACGGTCACCCCTTGCGTAATCCGGTAAGGTTAAGGTCTGCCGGCACGCTGAAGTGGCTGGTATTCCAGTTAATGCTTATTGAACCGTAGTCTCCGCTCGGGATCTCAACTGAGACCTGTTGGTCAGCAACCAACGCGCGCTCAGCGTATCCGGCAACAGTTGTTTGGGGCGGCGGGAAAATCTGGATTTTCGAGAGTTGAGAATCAAGTACTTTGCTGCTCGAAGTTTGGGGAATTCTTGGAACACCAGGAATCCTAACCTCGGCGGGCTCCGGTCTATCCAGAAAGGCGCCTATTCAGGATCGCTTGGCCGATTGTCCCCGAATCACGGGCACGCGGAAAGTAATCCCAACCCTTCCGCAGCCAGATCTGACGGGCGGATCAAATCGCGCTTTATGGCAGCGAACTCTGGACCTCATGGCGCTTCCCACATTGGCAGCGATGGGATCTATCCACGGTAGGGCATCGCGTGCCGTCTCTGGGTGCGACCGCGGCAGCATGGATGGATTTCAGCGGAGTGGGGCTATCTGACAACAATCGCAAAGCGAAGTCCTATTGCATTAAAAAGGTTGCAAACAACTTGCCGAGGGCGCCGTCTATTGGGAAGGCTGTTCAGCGCATAGGCGGCGTTCTCGCCACGGGCGGAAAGGGTGGTAACGAGTAATGCACTGGCTGCGAATGGATTCGCTGCAACGACTCTTGCCGAATCTGCGCTCTTGGTTCGGCGGGCTCCTGGCCCTGGATATTCTGGCGCCGGACGCGCATTACGCATTGCGTACCTTCCGGCGGAACCCCGGCTTCGCCTTGGTCGCAGTGCTGATTCTCGCCTTGGGCATCGGTGCCAACGTCGCTGTCTTTAGTTTGGTGAATACCATCCTGCTGCGTCCACTACCGTTTCACGATCCGCAACAACTGGCGTGGTTCGCGGGAAACAACGGCTCCGGCGGCCTATCCGAAACAACCTATCAGGTGCTCGCCTACGAGGCGTACCAGCGCAGCAACCGGTCCTTTCAGGAACTGACCGCTTTCGTACCGTATTACTCCCTCTCGGAAACCAAACTGATTGGGCGGGGCGAGCCTAAACCGGTTTCTTTCGTGTGGGTGGCTGGCAATTTTTTCCCGACTCTGGGCATCCAGCCTGCACTGGGGCGCTTGTTTACTCCCGACGAGTCGGTCAAAGGGGGAAGGCCAGCCGTCCTCTTGAGCTATCCCTTCTGGCAACGCCAGTTTGGCGCGAACCCGGCAATTGTCGGTCAATCCATTCGCCTCGACCGGGACGTTGTGACGGTAGTCGGCGTGCTTCCCGCCACATTCGATTTCAGCGCTGTTTTCGCTCCGGGTTCAAAGATGGACTTTTTCCGACCCGCCTTTATGGAAGACATTCGCACCTGGGGGCACATGGTATCTGTGGTAGGTCGCCTCAAGCCGGGAGTGACCGTGGCTCAGGCGCAGGCCGAGTGCAACCTCCTGTTTCCGCAGCTCAAAGGTGATGGCCATCCTTACTGGGACACGGATGTGCTCACGACACTTTCAACTCTAAAGGACTACGTCAACGGCAAACTGCGCAGGTCGCTGATCGTGCTCTGGTGTGCCGTCGGTCTCATTCTTCTCATCGTCTGCGTGAACCTTTCGAACCTGTTGCTGGCGCACGCCGCCACGCGCAGTAAAGAATTTGCCATGCGCACCGCGCTCGGTGCCGGACGAGGGCGGCTGATCCGCCAACTCCTCACCGAGAGCCTGATGCTTTCGAGCATCGGTGCCGTGTTTGGCCTGGGGTTCGCCTTTGCTACGACCTCTTATTTGGCTCACCAAGGATCGATAGCCCTGCCGTTACTCAGCAGCGTGAGAATCGATGCTTCCGCGCTCGGTTGGACGGTGTTCATCGCAGTCGTTGCCGCTGCTCTGTTTGGCATCGCTCCGGGATTGAAAATTTCGGGAAGCAATCTGCAGGAATCTCTTAAAGATGCTGGCCCGGCAATGAGTCAGGGCAGAAAGCACGAGCGTGTGCGCGCGACGCTCGTCATCTCCGAGGTCGCATTGGCATGCGTGCTGCTCATCGGCGCCGGCCTGCTGCTGCGAAGTTTTCTCCGCGTCCTCGACGTGGATCTCGGATTTCAGCCGGACCATGCCGCCGCCGTCAAAATAGACTACGACGACGGGGGCGATCGAACCCGGCGCGGGGTCATTCTTCAGGAAACTTTGCGGCGGATAAACGCCCTTCCCGGCATCGAAGCCGCTGGGGTTGCGGACATGCTTCCGCTAGATCGCAATCGCAGCTGGGGTTTGGCGGCCAAGGGCATCGTCGAGTCCAAGGAGAAGAACTACGATGCTTTCGTCTACATCGTGACCCCGGGCTACCTCAATGCCATGGGCATGCACCTGCGCGAGGGCCGTGACTTCAGCTGGCAAGACACCAGCAAGAGCGAACCCGTCATCATCATCAACGAGGCTGCGGCGCGCCGCGAGTGGCCAGGCGAGAACCCGGTGGGACGTTTGGCACAGGGCATTGGCAGTGGCGACACCCGCGTCGTGGGCGTGATCGCTGATGTGCGCGAAAGCCGCCTGGAAGACAGCTCCAGTCCCGAAGTCTACGTTCCCACGACCCAGGCTGAACCGGAGGGAGCGGAGCTAGTCGTGCGCACCAAACTTCCGCCGGATGCACTGGCTTCCAGCGTGATGAACACGCTGCGTTCATTCAATCCCGGCCAGCCCGCTACCGAATTCCGCCCCATCCAGCAGCTGGTCGATCGTGCCGTCTCGCCGCGCCGCTTTTTCGTTTTGCTGGTCGCCGCCTTCGCCGTGCTGGGGGTGGTTCTGGCGTCTCTGGGTATCTATGGAGTCATCTCGTACTCGGTGACCCGCCAGACTCAGGAGATCGGTATCCGCATGGCCCTGGGCGCGACTGCGGCGCGCGTGCAGGCTGGTGTCATCGCCAAAACCCTGCGACTCGCGCTGCTCGGTATTGCGATTGGAACCGTGGCGTCATTTGCGGTAGCCAGGGGGATTGCCTCACTGCTGTTCGGAACCGAGCCTGTCGACCCAGCGACCTTCGCGGGAATGATCTTGCTTCTCAGCGCCGTGGCTTTTTTTGCCGGATACATTCCGGCGCGCCGAGCCTCCCGCATCAACCCCATGACCGCCCTCCGAGGCAATTGAGGAGCGGTGTTCGAACCCGACCGGCAATTCTGGCAGGCTACGCGACATTATTCTGCGCCAGAAGTCGGTTGCTGGAAACTCAGCCGCGCGGTCAGCCGACGGGGCTGCTCCCGAATCGGGCAAGCCGGAAGTAACCGAGTACTTGCGCTTGCCGACTATCCGCCTGGAACTGGCTTGGCGGCACTTCTAGACGCATTGGGCGACATATCAAGCTTGAGATTGATCGAACTGCGGCGACAACGCCCAGATATAATGATCAGCCTGGCCAAGAAGATCGTTGATGCCGCAAGTGATTCGCTCCCCGAAGATCTATGACGTCTGCATCATCGGATCGGGTGCTGCCGGCGGTGCCGCAGCCAAAGTGCTAACCGAAGGCGGACTTGGCGTCGTGATGCTGGAAGCGGGGCCGCCGCTCGACCCGGCGAAGGACTTCAAGGAGCATCTTTGGCCTTACGATCTTCCCCATCGGGGCGGCGGGGTGGGCGGCAAGTTGAGGGGCGAGGAGGCCGACGAGTTCATGGCGCCAAATGGCGCCTGGGAAATCGAGGGTGAGCCCTACGTATCAGCGCCGGGGTCGACATTTCGGTGGTTCCGGTCGCGGATTGTCGGTGGTCGCACCAACCACTGGGGCAGAGTGGCGTTGCGGTTCTCGGCGGCGAATTTCAAACCGCGCTCCGCTGACGGCATGGGCGACGACTGGCCCATTACCTACGAAGAACTGGCGCCGTTCTATGACAAGGTCGAATCCTACATTGGTGTTTTCGGTAGCCAAGAGAATATTCCCAGTTCACCGGACGGCATCTTCCTGCCGCCGCCTAAGCCCCGCTGCACCGAGACCATCCTCAAGAAAGCTTGCGACAAACTGGATATTCTTTGCGTGCCCGCGCGCATGGCCATCCTCACCCAGCCCTTGAACGGACGCCCTGCGTGCCACTATTGTGGCCAGTGCAGCCGCGGATGTAAATCCGCTTCGAACTTCAGTTCCAGTCAGGTGCTGATTCCGCCGGCCCAAGCCACCGGCCGTCTAACGCTGATCACCAATGCCATGGCGCGAGAAATCGTCGTAGGCAAGAACGGCAGGGCCGAAGCCGTTTCCTACATGGATCGAACCACGAGAATGGAAAAGCGGGTGCATGCCCGAAGTTTCATGGTCGCGGCCAGCACTTGTGAATCCGCGCGTCTGCTGCTGAATTCGCGCTCCACTCGCTTCCCCGATGGGTTAGCCAACTCCTCGGGAGTGGTGGGACGCAACCTGATGGATAGCGTTGGCAGCTGGGGCTCGGGTTACTTTCCCCAATTGGAGAAAATGCCGGCCCACAATCACGACGGAAGTGGAGGAAATTATCTTCCTCATGTTTATATGCCCTGGTGGAAGTTCGACCGTAAGAATGATTTTCTTCGTGGTTATCACATTGAACCCGGCGGTGGCCGCTTTATGCCAGTAGTGCAGCAATTCGACGACGAGTGTGACCGCTTCGAAGGCTACGGCGCTTCTCTGAAGCAAAACTGCCGCCGCTCTTACGGAGCTACGATCGGCATGGAAGCGCTGGGAGAGATGATTCCCAACGAACATACATATTGCGAACTCGACCCCAACGCGGTGGATGAGTGGGGCATACCCGTGTTGCGTTTTCATTGGCGGGCGGGCGACAACGAAATCAGAATGGCGAAGGATATGCAGCAGACCTTCCGCGCCATTGTCGAAGCCGCGGGCGGCACGTACTCGACCGAAATCACTACCGAGGGCCCAACTCCCTATGGCCTCTATGACGGGGGAACGGCGATTCACGAATCGGGTACCGTGCGCATGGGGGACAATCCCCAGAGTTCTGCCCTTAACAAATATTGCCAGGCTCACGATGTGAAAAATCTGTTTGTCACCGATGCGGCTGCCTTTGTAACCAGCCCTGACAAGAACCCAACCCTCTCCATCCTGGCGCTCTCCTGGAGGGCGTCGGAGTATCTTCTAGACCAGGCCAAGAAAGGCAATCTGTAGAAGAGGGAGTGGGACGGAGGGGCCCCCCGAAGGGGACGATTCATGTCTATTTCGCGCCGTGACCTTCTACTTCCGGTTTGCCGACAAATCACCACCGAACCCGTCTGAATCGGTAAAAGGCTGTTCCCTCAGGATCTCTTCTGCGCAATAACATCGCATCTTGTTCCATCTTGTCGGCCTTTGTTTGACCTCTAGCGTTTCATCGACGTAAGATTCGGGCCTGTGATCGACCAGATCATTTCGCACTACCGCATCCTCGAAAAACTCGGCGGCGGCGGGATGGGCGTGGTCTACAAAGCCGAAGACACTCGCCTTCACCGTTTCGTCGCGCTCAAATTTCTGCCTGACGAAGTGGCCCGCGATCCTCAGGCTCTGGCCCGCTTCCAGCGTGAGGCGCAGGCGGCTTCCGCCCTGAACCATCCCAACATCTGCACGATTCACGACATCGGCGAAGAAAATGGCACCGCGTTTATTGCCATGGAATACCTCGAAGGCGTGACCCTGAAACACCGCATCGCCAGCGGCCCGCTCGACCTCGAAATTCTGCTCCCCCTCGCCATCGAGATCGCCGACGCTCTCGACGCTGCCCACAACAAAGGCATCGTCCATCGCGACATCAAGCCCGCAAACATCTTCGTAACCGAACGCGGCCACGCCAAGATTCTCGACTTCGGCCTGGCCAAAGTCGCACCCGCGATCACATCCTCGACCCAACTCGCCGCTCTGAATACGCAGACCCGCTCCATCGCCGACGAGCACCTCACCAGTCCCGGCACCTTGGTGGGCACGGTCTCCTACATGTCGCCGGAACAAGTGCGTGCCAAGGAACTCGACGCTCGCACCGACCTGTTCTCCTTCGGCGCTGTCCTCTATGAGATGGCCACCGGCGCCTTGCCCTTCCGCGGCGAAAGCTCCGCGATGATCTGCGAGGCGATCGTCAACCGCGCTCCAGTCGCGCCAGTCCGCCTCAATCCTGATCTCCCAGCCGAACTGGAACGGACTATAAACAAGGCGCTCGAAAAAGATCGTGACCTTCGCTACCGCTCCGCCGCAGACCTGGAAACCGACCTGAAGAGACTGCAACGCGATACGGACTCGGGGCGGTCCTCCGTCATGACAGTCCCTGCAGCCACCTCCGCTCCGTCGAAGACCTCATTGCGTTGGTTGAAGTGGGCGGCAATATCGGCGGGGGTGCTGGTTCTCGCCGTCCTCGCCGTCTTGCTCCGCGCCCCGCTTTCGCCGCCGCGAATCCTCGGTTCGAAGCAGATCACCAATGATGGCCTTCCTAAATTCAATCTCGGCACCGATGGAAATCGTCTTTACCTTACGGAGATTCCGCCCGCGCGATTATCCATCGTGCAAGTCGCAGCTGCCGGTGGCGAGACCGCTCCGCTGGATGTGCCGTTCCAAAATCCCGTTTTCGTCGACGTTTCCGCCGACAACTCCGAACTGCTGATTTCGCAAACCTCTTCCGGTCCAGATCATCCCTATTGGAGCATTCCGGTTCCCGCCGGTTCACCACGCATACTCAGCGAAGTCTCCGGGCACCATGCCATCTGGGCGCCGGATGGAAAGCTGCTTTTCGCAAAAGGCCTGGATCTTTACATCGCAGAGCATGATGGGACCCATGCACGAAAGTTCGCGACTGCACCCGATTATCCCGGTAACTTCAGCTTTTCTCCTGATGGGACCCGCATCCGCTTCACGGTCTCCAACACCACAAACAACACCGCGGCCCTTTGGGAAGTCCGGGCTGACGGCAGCAACATGCATCCCTTGCTTCCCGGCTGGAACGAACCACCCGCGGAGTGCTGCGGCCGTTGGACACCGGATGGCAGATATTACTTTTTCCAAGGCGGAAAGGGCGGCGCCTCCAACATCTGGGTCGTGCCCGACCGCACGCCTTGGTGGCGCAAAACCTCGCCCGATCCTGCCCAACTGACGACCGGACCCCTGCAGTTCGTCGCGCCTCTTCCCAGCAAAGACGGCAAGAAATTATTCGTAATCGGGGTTCAACAGCGCTCTGAACTGGTCCGCTACGACCCAAAAGCGGCTGACTTCATTCCCTATCTGGGGGGCATACCGGCCACCGACTTGGATTTCTCCCGTGACGGTCAATGGGTAACGTACGTTAGCAACCCCGAGGGCACGCTATGGCGCAGCAAACCCGACGGCACCGCTCGCCTCCAACTCACCTACCCCCCCATGCGCACCGCTTTGTCTCACTGGTCCCCGGATGGGCAGCAGATCGCGTTCTCCGGAAGCTTTCCCGGCAAGCCATGGCAAGTCTTCCTGGTCTCAAAAGATGGTGGCAATCCCCAATCTCTGACTTACGCGAATGCTCAGGAAACCGATCCCTCCTGGTCCCAGGACGGAAACACGATCGCCATCGGCCATCACGACGTTATTCATCCGGACGAGACTTTTATCGAGTTGGTCGACGTGAGAACGCGGCAGACTTCGCAAGTACCGGATTCCAAAGGGATATTCGCCCCTCGATGGTCTCCGAACGGCCGCTACATTCTGGCGATCACCGCCGCAGGCAACGACAAGCTCATGCTTTACGAGGTGAAGAACCAGAAGTGGCGCGAACTCAGGACCGGCTTGAATTCGCTTGGCTACCTGGCTTGGTCGCCAGATAGTGCCTCGGTGTATTTCAACACCCTCCTGAACGGCGATGCGGGCTACTTTCGTCTCCGCATCAGTGACGCCAAAATGGAAAAGGTGGTTGACTTGAAGAAAATTCGGCTCTATCGCGACCCGTTCGGTCCGAGCTCGTGGACCGGTCTCGGCCCCGGCGAAATCCCCCTGTTCCCCCGTGACATCAGCACCCAGGAGATCTACGCCTTCGACCTGCAGCTCCCCTGATGCTTCATACTCCTCCCCCCGCAACAGTGATTCCGGACGAGAAGTCTTAGGGCTGTATCTGAAGCGCCCCCTACACAGCATCTCAACTCCCGGCTCTTCGCTCGTGGCCCCTCCGATACAGCCCTAAGACTTCACAGGACTCATCCCGCCGTGGAAGCCGGATACGCCCCCCGGTTAGCCGACCAACGAGGGAGTTGTTAACACTACTTCCCCGACGAACGTCTATGATCTGGTGAGGATTTTGCTCGCATGGCCAGGTCCGGCAACAGAGGTGACCTGCTCGCAGCAGGCCTAGAACCCGCGCCTGTGAGGGAGCAGTTCGCGTCGGAAACGTCCGCGGACGCGATGTGGGTGGCTGCGGCGCGGGACGGCGACCGTGCAGCGTTTGGGCAGCTCTACCAGCGATACGCTCGCATGGTCCACGGAGTTTTGCTGGCGAAGGTCCCCGTTGGCGAGGTCGATGATCTGGTTCAGGATGTCTTCATCCGGGCGCTTCGCCGCCTGTCGACTCTGCGGGAAACGGCAAGCTTTGGAGCTTGGCTGGCAGCGATTGCTCGCAATGTGGCGAGCGACTACCACCGTCGATCGGTGCCCGAGGAAGCGCTGACCGACGATGCGTTTGACAAAGAAATCCAGTGCCGAATGTCCGGCGGAAATCAGGATGGGCTCGCCGCCGCAATCCTCGACGCAGTCATGAGTTTATCCGAAGCCTATCGGGAGACCGTGATTCTGCGGCTGGTCGAGGGGATGACCGGTCCTGAAATTGCGGCTCACACTGGGATGACGCACGGCTCGGTGCGCGTTAATTTGCATCGCGGCATGGAGCAACTGCGCGCGAAGCTGAGTCCCGACCCGAGAGGCGATGGGCCAGAACAGGAGAAGTCCTAGTCATGGACCTGGGGAACGATCGAACCGAAAGCAGACCATCGACAAACCGTGACGACTATTTGTGGGACAGATCGGGCGAACCCGATCCCGAGCTCCAAATGCTGGAAGGGTTACTCGGGAAGTTTCGACATGACTCGCCCACTCCGATTTTTCCGGAGGTCGTCCGCGACCGACGATGGCCATTCTTTGCCTGGAGGATGCGGCTGTTTCCCGCTTTGGCTACGGCAGCGGTTGCCGTGACAGTCATCATTGCCCTGACATTTCTGGTGTATAGAACGAAGCCCGCTCCAACTACTGTGGCGGGTTGGGCTGTGTCCAGCGTGGAGGGGACACCTCGAATCGGGAAAAAAGCGATCAGCACGAAACAGGGAACGAGCCCTCTCGGCATTGGCCAAATGCTTGAAACCGACCGTCAGTCGCGGGCCAGCCTCCAGGCGGACGATACCGGCAAGATCGAGGTGGACCCGAGCACACGCCTGCGGTTGCTGAGCATGGGTTCAGGACTGAAGCGAATTGCTCTGGATCGGGGAACGATTCATACCTATATCTGGGCGCCTCCCGGTCAATTCGTGGTCGACACGCCATCGGCCGTAACGGTGGATCTGGGTTGCGCCTACACTTTGCAGGTCGACGATTCGGGCGCAGGCCTGGTGCGCACATCCCTCGGGTGGGTCGGATTCAAGCTGAATGGCCACGAGTCCTTCATCCCGGCGGGCGCAGCCTGCGCGACCCGGCCGAAGGTCGGTCCCGGCGCTCCGTACTTCGAGGATGCTTCGGCAGAGTTTCGCTCTGCTTTGGCGAGATTCGATTTTGAGGACAGCACACCATGGCAACGCGCACACGATGTGGCGATCGTACTGGGCGAGGCTCGCAACCGCGACGCACTCACGCTGTGGCATCTCCTGGCGCGTGTCGATGAGGGGCAGCGAGTCCTCGTCTACGACCGGTTGAGCCAGCTCGTGCCTCCTCCTGGCACTGTCACGAAAGAAGGAATCTTGCGACTCGATCAGCCCATGCTGGACCTGTGGTGGAACGAACTTGGGTTTGACGACATTTCGGTTTGGCGCCACTGGGAGCGCTCTTGGGCTGGAACAGCCACGCCAGTTCGCGAAAAGTGACCTGCGGCATCATACCTCGTAATCAAGCCTCCAGTTTTTTCCCGAGCAAATCCGCACCGGATTGTTAACAGTCCCTTTTGTCTCGGCGTCTCTTAAAACGTAGGTTCAATCAGCCAGACCGGAGGAATCCAGAACATGAATTCCCATGCCTTTTCACGCCTCGCGATCAGCACCGTGGCCCTTTTGCTCGGGTTTACAACCTTCGCACAAGCAGGACCACCTCTTATCTGCCATCCCATCGAAATCGGGCAAGCGAAGTCGCTGCCCTGGGTAGAGTTCAACCATCGAGGAAGCACGGACTATGACCTGAAGAACCTCAGCCGAGACACGCTGGCAATTCTCGATTCGCCTACGTCCGTGTTAGTCCACATGGAGACCTTACGTCGGGCCACAATCTACGCTCGCCAAGAGCCACAAGTGGCGAAGGAGCTAATCACCCGCCTTCGAGCGCGCGCAGCTAACTCAGACGCCGGCAGTCGCCCGGACGCCCTCGCCTGGTTCGACCTTGGCTACTTGGCGGAAGCTTACAACCAATGGATGGGCAAGGCAGAGCCCAACCCCGCAGCCGGGCTGGACGGATATAGCTGGGTAAGAAAGGCAATTCGGTTGCTCGGTTCGGATCCAGAGATGGAATTCGCAGCTGCTCTGATCACCCTGCCGGGCCCTGAGAGCGCTCATCGGGATTATGTCCGAAAGGCACTGGCAGGCGCGAAGAACGATCCTCTTCTCGCTCAAAACCTGGCTTCCAACTTCAATCGCCAGACAATCTCCGAACTTCTCGTCGCCGCTCCCGCAGGAAGGTCTCAGCCATGAACCCGGCAATTAAGAAAGTGTCTTGTGGAAGAGGAAATCAGATCATGGCATCCTGGTTTGTTGGCATTGGGGCTGTTGGCCTTCTCGCTCGCGGGCTGGACCGCAGACGAGCAGCACACAGTTCATTAAAAGAAGAAAATTCGAGAACTCGGAGGCGGGCGGCGAGCGAATTCTCGGAACCCAGGGAATTCGTGACGACAGAAAGGCACCAAATCCGTCCTACGTTTGCCCGACTTGGAACACGTCAAATGCGGCGGTGTTGAGCAGCCTCAACTCAGCAGATGCAAAACGGGGTTTGTTGTCACGCCATCGATGAGCTCGGACTGGAATTGCTCGGAACCACGCTTGGTCTTCAATCGAATCGTGGTCTTGCGTTATTGCTCTCGTCTCGAATCCAGTCAACTCGCCCCAGCACCATCAATCTTCGTCTTGGCGAATACCTCACGGGAACTGGGCACCTCGCGTCATCGCGGGCGATGGTCATTAAGCCGATACTTGCCGAGGAGATCAGCGAGTATCCATGATGTTCCGGCAATCGCGAAGGTCTCGGCGGTTTCGCTCCAATTCGTGTGATTGTGGAGATCCGAAAGAAGCAACGGTACCCACACGAGTAGCCCAAAGATCACGAGCATCATTGTCAGTAGGCGAGTCGCGAGAAGTGCCATCCGACTCGTAAGAAGAGCCACAGCCGCGAGTGCGAACAAAACAGTCGTCGTCACCGCCCAAAACAGCTGACTTGGGGGAAGCCACTTCGGAACAAGATTGGCGGTAGCGTTAAGATAAATCGCCTGTTCGAGGGTAAAGGAAGCGGCACAGATGCCCAAAAGGATGCGGCCGATCCGATGAAGCGTCTCCTGTGACCATGCCGATGACATGCGCGCATAAACGATCGCCGCTCCGGTCACGAGAGAGAACTGCTCGAAGAAGTTGCCCCAGCTATTGTAGATCTGCGGTTTGGCAACGATTCCTGGCACGCACAGTAAGGCGAAGACAAGATAAACCGCAGCAAGGACAACTGCGCCCGTTTTCACGGTCCGACGGAACTGAATCGCGGCACCGCCGAAAATCTGGGCAGCGGCGGCGGCGTAGACAATGTAACGCAGTGGATGCCAGTCGTTGTAGTCGTGCCAGGCCAGCGTGATGAGGCCAAAGGCCAAAGCCGCCACTCCGAACACATGACGGCCGAGGTTCGAGCTAGTCGTTGATCCGGTCATCTGTTTTCAATCCTGCTCACCCACGTATGTCACGTTGCGGAAGATCCGATCGTCGGTCAGGTTCATTTGAGCCGCCGGGGGATCGCAAAGGATGCACCGAGCTTTATACAACGGGATGGAGCAAGCGTATAGTGCCACAACGCTGGAGTGTGAAGCAGCCGCTCAACCTGAGCCCGGTTTTTGCTGGTCAGCCGTCGGTGTCAAGGAAGGTCGAAAGGTATTTGGCTGGTCAGCTTTATGGAGTACGATCCCGGGTACATCGATCGGGAAGAAAAAACTCTGCAGCTCTTCAAAACCCTTTTGGCCCCAACGTGTTACTTATGTAGCCGGTACCAATCAACCCCCTACCAGCTATGTGTCCGGGCCGGAGATCGAATTGATTGGTCGGCCCTCTAGCAGACGATTTTCGAACTTTTCTGCTTGGCAGCGAACGTTTTGAACCAGCGTTTTCAGCGTCTTAAGATGCAAACTGTGCTGCATCGTCACACCCGAGCAGACCATTTTTGAAACTGGTCGCATTCGCTTCCGACGATTCGCTCAGAACTCATGTCGGTCTTTACGGCCCCGGACGCCAACAACCTGTTACCTTTTGCTGTCGGCTGCCAGATCTTCGCGCGAAATTGGTTTCCCATGCACGAAAACTGTGGTGATGCTGTCGTACGCATCGATGGTTTCCAACGGATTCTTCGTCATGAGCACAAGATTGGCAACCTTGCCCGGCTCGACTGTCCCGATCTGCGATTCCAGCTTGAACTCCCGCGCGTTGCAGATCGTAGCCGCACGGAAAATCTGTTTCAGCGACATTCCCGCCCTCTGCAGTTGTTGCATCTCCAGAAACCCGTTTAGGCCGGGGAGATTTCCGTAGGTCGGCGCCGAGGGCGTGTCGGTTCCGAACAAGAAATTTGCGTCCTTGCTTGCCAAATACGACACGACTTGGCGCACCCGCCGCATCGGTCCCTGCTCATAGCCCCGAATAATAGCTGCGTCCGGGTCGCCGCCTTCGTTCAGCTCTTTTCCGAACCACGTGCCTTCCGGAGACTCAAACCATGCGATGAGCTTTTTCGGTACGACTTTGGCGATCGCCGGATTCTTCAGATAGTCAGGGTCAAAGGGTGCCTCCAGCCCAGACAGAACCTGAGTCGTGGCCTGATATCCGATTCGCCTTTCCACGATCTCATCCAACAGCCGCTTGATCTTGTCCGGGAGCTCAGGGTTTTTACCGAGATCGCCCCAGTTCCACATGCCGTGGGCGATTACGTCCACGTTGCCCTCGACAGCGAACCTCTGCGCTTCAAAGCTATTGGCGTGAATCATCAGGACCAGACCGTTCGCCGTTGCCGCCCTTCGGATCTCGGACAAAACGTCCGGCCCCATGACTGGCAAGTTTCTGACTGAGCCGAAGCCGCGCTCGAAGAAAGTCTTCACACAGATTCCGCCCGCGTTCTTCACTCGCGCGACGTCGGCTGCGGGCGTGTGATCTTCAGGCTTGTACTCCGGCGGAATATTTGCTGCCTGCTCGGGGTCGTAAATGAAATTCGGAAATAGTTTGAATCGCACCTCTGGCGGAGCGTACGACATGGGATATCCGTTCGCCAAAGGCATGGACGGGTTGCAGTCGTACAAATCTGGGTGCAAGGGCTCGTGGCGGAGGTCATTTAATGCCTGAGGCAAAGGCGCTACCAGGTCTACCAGCGTGGTGTAACCGTAGTACAAGTAGGAACGGGGCAGCTGTTTGAGATAGGGCTCGACCAGAGCCTCATGTTTGAAATAGGACTTGGCCAGCGGTTCGTTGAGCTTCACCTGGTCGGGAATCATTCCAATTCCTGGAACAGAAGCCAGGTGTACGTGCGAGTCCATCAGCCCGGGAATCAAATATTGTCCGTTGCCCGAGACTACAATCGCGCCGTCGGGTCTCTTCGCTTTTTGCGTCCTTTCCACGCGGGCAATGCGCCCATCCTCAATCAGCACGCTCCCTTTTTCTATGTGATCTAGATTCTCGGGCGAGATAATGATCGCGTCGGTGATCCAAATGCGGTCCGGCTCCGGTTTCGAAGCTGAACCGGCAAAGGCTAGGACGGAAATCAATAGGGTGAATAGTGTGGCGAGTCTCTTCATGCTGAGCCTTTCGGCAGTATTAGCCCCGCATGATGAACGTACGGAACGGAAGATGGAAAGGTTCCGCCTGTCATGATTGGGTCGAGTGACGGAACCACCGAGTTCAAACCCTCCGAAGGTTAGCCTTGCTGAAGGATCAGGCCGAAGTGCTTGGTCGGTCCTAGTAGACGATTTTTGCACTGGTCGGATTCACTCCCGGTTGGCCGGCAATCTGTCCGAAATCATGGGAAACGTCACGTGGTAGCGCCGCGGTCGTTGCGGGTGCCTTAATCGGGTAACCCGACGCGGCGTAGTAATAGTCCGAATCGCGGATCTTCACGCAGTGGCTCGAATCTTCGGCCCGCTTTGAGGTATGTGAGTTGAGGATCCCTCTCCTGATAGGCCTTTTCCAACCAGACAAAAGCTTCGTTCGACTCGCCCAACGCTCCATGTAGGGTCGCCAGTGAAGCGGCCGGAACGATGCCTTGCTGGTACAGCTGCTGGAGGTTCGCCAGTATTCTTCTTGCCTCATCCGGGCGTCCCGATACGGCGTAGGCAAAGCCCAAGTCCAACTGAATGTCCGTGTCTGCAGCTCCGGCGAGTTCTAGCGCGTTTTGAAACTCTCGAATGGCATCATCCTGTTTGCCGCCGTGCAGGTAGACCCAGCCCAGAGTCTGGTGAGCCGGCGCAAAGTGCTCATCCAGTTCCAAGGTAGTCTGGACCTGCCGGAGTGCTTCATCGTAACGCGCTGCCGCCAACAACCTTCCCGCCAGCGCGTTGTTCACAGGCAGGGACAGAGGGTCGAGTTCACGGGCACGCATGGCCTCAGCGACCCCCTCATTGAATCGCCCTGTGTAGGTGAGATAACCGCCATACCAGTTGTGAGCTTGCGCGTAACCCGGGTTCAATTCCAAGGCCTGCTTATATTCTCGCTCGGCCGCAAGCCAGTCCCACTCATACGTCTCGGCGATGAACGCGAGAGAAGCGTGAGGTTCCGCCAAGGTGTCATCGAGTTCGATCGCCTTTAGAGCCGCTTTCTTTGCATGGGAGAGAGCGTCCTTCGATGGAAAACCACCGCGGAATCCAAGCATTGCGTAGGCCTCCGACAGCCCACCGTAGGCTGGGGCATAGGCTGGGTCGCGCGCGATCGCCTGCTGGAACGACGCGATGCTTTTGTGGAGCGCATCCTCGGTTCGCTGGTTGAAGTAGTACCGGCCCCTCAGGTAACTCTCGTAAGCCTCAGGATCGACTGGAGGCTTGGATGCCAGACGCGCCCGGTCCTCCGGTGTGAGATTCAGTTGGATCTGCTCAACAATATTCCGAGCGACTTCTTCCTGCACTTCGAGAATGCTTTGGTATTCTCGCTGGTATTCGCCTGCCCAAATGTGCTCGTCCGTGGCAGCACGAATCAATTGGGCATGGACACGGATCTCGTGTCCCTCTTGCACTAGGGACCCTTCCACAATCGCTTCGACCGTGAGCATCCTCGCAATCTCTGGCACTGAAAGCTGCGTGTTCTTGAAGTGCATCGTCGAAGTACGAGAGATAACCCGTAATCCGTGAATCCCGGAAAGTCGTCCGATGAGCTCTTCGGTCATGCCGTCGGCGATGTAGTCCTGCGACGGATCGCCACTCAAGTTCTGCAAGGGAAGCACTGCCAGAGAGCGAATTTTGGCCCGGCTTGCATCCTTTGCCCGCATCCGTGTGGTGAAGTAGGCAAGTGAAACTATGGCAGCAAGTACCACCGCTGAGAAGCCAAGAATGAGCCAGCCACGTCCCCGCGGAACGGTGGTTTGCCGGGCACCCGGTCCAGCAGCTTCCAGGGCTAGCTCTTGTTCCTCTTCGGAACGGAGTTTGCGGCCTTGCCGCCAGGCATCGAGCTCGGAACTCAAGGCATAGACGGAGCCTCGCTTGTGGTGCAGGTGGCGGTGGACAGGCATTCCCTCCTGCCTTTCCCAGCGTTGGACGGTCGTCACGTCCCGTCCCAGGTACGTGGCAATCTCCTTCCAGGAATCAAGGCGACGCTCGGATGGGGTCTCGGACAGCGTTTTGTTGAGGGATGGTTCGCCCATTGGCTCTCCCGTACGGGGCAGGAGAGCAGCCATTGTAATCCCCCGGTTGGTAACTGCAAAAGACGGCATTTGGCCGCAAAAGGGCCGTACGGTTTATTGCTGTTTGCTCAATTTCACTCGGTCACCCAGTCTGTAGATGGCGTTCCGGCTCGACTCGCCGCGATGCAACTGCGCCAGCCACCTCGCCTTTGATTTTGGTGTGGAGGCTTTGAGTGCGGCGCGATGATTTGCTGAACAAAATCAATGTTCCCGAAATTTCTGGAGGCGACTATGCACTGCAAAACTTTCTTCTGGTCGGTAGGGGCGTGGGTTCTCGTGCTCGCGCTAGGGACAAGTGTCGTGGCTCAAAATCGAAGCCCCGAGCACTTTCGCGGCATCATCAACGACTTCACGGCTGCACACGACGCGAAGGGCAACTCCAGCGGTCCGTGGGAACTCCATGGCGTCTGGCGTCTGGATTTGAGTCGGGAGCGTGGTACGGCGGAGTTTTCGGCTGCCTTGACCATGGAAAATTCCGATTACTGGCTTTTGATTAATCCCAACCCTCCTGCCGATCCCAACTCGCCGGCAACCCGAACTCCGCATACTCACCACATCACGATGAGAGATGCACAGGTCACGTCGGATCCAAGCATAGTGGCCAGTGGCTGTCCCACGGCCAGCTACAAGCCTCCCACTACGAGTGGTTTTATGGTCACAGGGTCCGCGAGCATTACGGGAAATGGCGGCTACCCGCCATTTGCCCCTGAGGGTCAAACGTCACCGCTAACGGTTTGCGTAACGGGAGGAACCCAGGTCGGATTTTCGAACATAACGTTGGAGTTCGGAATGCCGGCGAGTGGCCACTTCGGCTCGCAAGCGATTAACGGCGCGGTTCGCCGGAAATAGCGCCCCCCGCAATGAGCGTAAGCTTCTGACGGGCACGGAAATCACCTTTCGTGCCCGTCGTTTGTCACATGCCCCGTCTTCTGTCGGTCTTTTCCTTGCAGTTCCTATCCTTGCAGTTCCTGCAAATTCAGCTCGAGTAACGGGCAAACCGAAAGTAATTCACAGAGCTGAGAACGCACTCACCACACCGATTTTTCGAAACCCTACCTGCAGTGGCTTCGGGTACCGCCGAAGTTATTGGTCGGCCCTAGCAGACGATTTTTCGAGCGGTTCTGCAGATGCCAACGGCTGGCAGCGGTGAGGGCACTCAACAGCATGGATACGCCCCGCCCTTGTTTTTCTCAAGGGAATAGCGAGAAACAGCGCGAGAACTCAGAACCGCAGCACCATTCCGGTCGAAATGCGCGCATTGTTCTGCCCCGCGCTGAAAAAGCGCGTATGCACGTAATCCCCCTCGACCCTCCAGGCCACCGCATGAAAAATCTTGTAGTCCATTCCGCCGCCCAACGCCGTGGCAAACGACGTGTTTGACTCACTGCTCGCTGAAACGTGTCCAACCCCGATTTCAAATTCGGCGAACGGATGAAACTTCCCGATCGTCGTCCCCACTCGCGGACCGAACATCGCGTTGTACTCGTGCGTGCTCAGGTTGAAAGTCGTACAGCCTCCGCCGCCCCCTCCAATCGGAACAACCGGACAGATCTCCCCGAGGTCCAGCGAGCCATACTGCCCGGTGAGATCGGCCACAATCCCCAGCAGCGGAAACAGCTTGCCTTCCAGCGTTCCCTGCCACCCGTTTAGACCGCCGCGGTTCGGCGCCAGATTGGTGTTGTAATAGGTGTAGCCGAAGTAGACATTCCCCGAAGTCGGAACTTGAGCACCGGCGATCCCGGCACACAGCCCGATCGTCAGGACTGAGAACGCTGCGACGATCACGGTCTTTCGCATGAAGAAGGCTCCGTTTCGCTCGGGTTCATAATTCATTTTCCCACTTTGCGAGAACGATGCGCGCCCTGATCGTAGAGGTGAACCCTCGCCGCCTTGCAAGTACTCAACCAGCTTGCAAGGGAGCACTTTCGCGACGGGTACCCAACGGAGCTACTCCTCTCTTCCGGTATCATGAAGTTCGTCATTTCCCAGGAGTTTCGTTCAACGTGAACCGTCGTCGATTCCTCTTCCTTTCGTTAGCGGGAGCGGGGCAGCTGGTCAGTGGGGCTTCGTCCGCATGCCCTGAAACCGGCGTCATGAAGAAAGCGCAGATCGTCATGGGAGAGGAAAGCCTGGGAGAGGTGCCCGTCAACTACACCGGGCTTAGCTACGAGGCGGCGCAACTCTACAACCCGGCTTACTTTTCGGCAGCCAATACAAGCCTGGTGGGTGCCTTTCGCAGACTGAGCGCGCACGGGGTGTTGCGCCTGGGCGGCAACTTGAGTGATGTAACCCGATGGAAGGGGCCGAGCGGGGATTTTTCCACGCCCAAACAGGCTGCCGGCATTGAGTACGGCAAGACCTACTGGGAGTGGAAGCTGACCGACCCCAGTGTCCGGGCGAACAGGGACGGTGCGATCACGCCGGAAGCGATTCGAAACCTGGGCCGTTTTCTCCGTGTCACGAACTGGAAACTGATCTACGGCTTGAACTTCGGGTGCGGTTCGCCGCAGCGCGCTGCCGACGAGGCCATGTGCGTCACGCAAGAGGCCGGCGACCGTCTCCTGGCCTTCCAGGTTGGCAATGAAGTCGACTTCTTCGGAGCTCGGAGGCTCTTTCGGCAGAAGCCATACGAATTCGATCAGTACTTTCGGGAGTACCAGGAGTTTGTCGACGCAGTGCACCTCAAGGCCCCGCAAGCTCCCTTTGCGGGACCGGATACGGCGACCAACATGGACTGGGTCGACCGTTTCGGCCGGCGCGCGAAAACCTCGGCCGTGATGCTTTCAAGCCACTTCTATGCGATGGGCCCGGCAAAGGACCCCAGCATGGACGCAGCCTTTCTGCTCTCGCACAACCAGAGGCTCGACCAACAGACCCAACAGGCGAAGCAAGCCTTTACCCACTCAGGCGGCTTGCCTTTCCGCATGACGGAAGGGAACTCCTGCTTTGGAGGAGGAAAGCCGGGTGTCAGCGACGCATTCGCTTCGGCGTTATGGGGGGCGGATTACATGCTGACGTGCGCGTTGGCAGGATACCGCGGGGTACACCTGCACGGCGGCGGTGATGGCCTCTACACTCCGATTGCCATTGGTGAAAATCTTTCGACTGAGTTGCGACCACTCTATTTCGGGATGCAGTTCGCCGAACAGTTCGCCGGGTGGGAACTCCAGAATTGCAAGCCTGAAGGAGAGGCAAGCCTTACAGCCTGGCTCGCCCACAGCGGTGAAGAACAGCAGCTGGCATTGATCAACAAGGACGGCGCGCCGGTCGAGGTGCAACTCAAGGGCGCCTTGGCCGCGCACCGTGCCAGCCACGCCATGTGCCTGAGTGGACGGGGACTTGATGCGAAGGAGGGTGTCGCTCTGGCCAAGGTGAAAGCGCCCTCTGGAAGCACCTTCTCCATTCGCGGCTATACGGCGTTGCTGCTACGTTGGCAATAAGCCGACACTGAAATCGAGATTAATCTGCTCGCGCGAAGGTGCCTCGGGTGATCGCGGCATGAACCTTGGCCACCCAAAATCAAGTACAAATGCCAACTTTTTCGTCCAGCCTGCTACGGGACGACCGGCCATCTATTCCGATTCAATGTGCAGTATCAACGTTCTACGCAGCCTCAAAGTGGGCCTCGATCTCTTCGAGCGTCTTGCCTTTCGTCTCTGGCAGAAAGAGTGCCACCGTCAGAAGATAGATCACAGTGAATGCTACAAAGAGGAAAAACATGGTCGAGTAGCCATACTTTCCGACGACAGGTAAAAAAATCGCCGCCAGGGTGGTTGAGACAATCTGATTGATCACGAGCGCGACACTCATCCCGTTTGAGCGAATCCTGGTTGGCATTAGCTCCGAGAGCGCCAACCAAACACAAACACCCGGCCCCAGAGCAAAGAATGCTGCAAATCCGTAGAGTCCGAGTGCGACCAGCCAGCCATTCAGTGCGTCCGGCACGGGAGCAATGTAGGCATGTTCAATGCGGAGCGGCGCCGTGCGCGCAATAGCCAGATCGATGAAAGGATTGCGAAAGAACGCCTCGACCTTGTTCGAAGGAACGCAGCTGTTTCGGTCTATTTGCAACAGTGCCGCGCCCGCATCATCGGACCGAGCCGTTGGGGTCGCAGCGGTAAACCCGCCGTAGGAGTAGATGATCGACAAAGACATCCGGTCCAACGCAGGATAGTCTCTAAGCCCAGTTGCCGCCGCAAGTCGTTTTGCTTCCGCCGCGTCGAAGCGTAGCGAAAGGCTCTGGTTATTTCCGGCTGTCGCCGCAGCGGTGATCCCGGTCCTCGGCCCGATCACCGATTGAATTGCGTTGGCCACGTCGTAACGATTCTTCTCCGTGTGCAGGAAGAGCATCCCCACCAGCGACAAAGAAACGATGATGCCTGAGGTCCCGAGAAGAAACAGAAACTTGCGTCCTTTTCGGTCGACCAAAGTCACGCCAACGATCGTCATCAGGAAATTAACAAGGGTAAATAGTACGTAGCCCCAGTGCGCGTGCACGTCTGAAAGCCCGCTCTGTAGCAGGACGTCGGTGTTGTAGCCGATGATGGAGTTGATCCCCGTGGCCGTGTTGCAGAAGAGAATCACGCAAGCCAGCAAGAAGGGAAGCACATATTTGCGACGCAGCAGCGAGTCTTTCGCCGAGCCACGGGACCTTGGGTTTGCCGAGGCCAGCGAGGAGGTCTGCTCCATCTCCTTTAATTCGAGCTCACCCTGCGCCGGGCTGCGCACCGCAGCAGAGCGTTGCGGGCCGCCTCTTTTTTCCCGCGTTTAAAGAGCCAGCGCGGCGACTCCGACACAAACACGCTGCCGACTACAAACAGAAGGCCAGGCGGCATCGACATCCAGAAGATGCGCCGCCATGCGTTGTCCTTCACCAGAAAGATCGCCGCCTGTGAGCCCGTGCGCATGATCTCCGCTACCCGGTAGCTGTAGAAGATTCCAATGAAAGCAGCGCAGACGATACCGAGAGTCAACAACCACTGAAAAATGCCCGTGCCCTTGCCGCGATCGTTAGCAGATAGGCACTCGGCGAGATAGAGCGGCACCACGATGCCCACAAAGCCCCCGCTAACGCCCTGCAGCAACCGGCCGAAGAACAAGGGTCCGTAGCCTTGTGAAAGCGCGATCACCGGAATACTCACCACGAAGATAGCCCCGCTGATGACCATCAAGGGCTTGCGCCCGAGCCAGTCCGCCAGCAGTCCCGCGAAGAGCGTCGAGAAAACGCTTCCCAGCAGTACGGCGGCAACGACGATCGAAAGCTGGCTTCCAGTCAGCTTCGAGGTCGCCTCCAAGTAGGGCAAAGCGCCCCCGATGATACCGACGTCAACGCCGTAGAGGAAACCGCCCAGTCCGGCGACGAGTAGAAGGAATCGGTTGTATCTTTGTCTTGTACTCAGATCGCTTGTACTCAGATCGCTGGATGTCGGCATAGTGGATGTAAGCAGTCTGTTAATGGGTTCTCACGGAAACCGCGAATCAACAGCTTACGCCGTGGGTGCTACGACGAGGGATATGTGCATAGCGGAAGATCAGCTTTTTCATATGCCGTCGGATCAATCCTCCACAAGGGCCATTCTGACACAAGCTCCTTCCCAAATAAGAATTGGGGTACCAGAAAACTCTCTCTTGTAGGGCACGGACGGCGGTGCCTACCCTGATACGGCAGCCGCTCTAATACCCTACCGCCAAGCGCCCCGGAAGCCATAGCTGCGCGATCTGGACTGCAGCCATCACCCGCTGGACATAAGCAACGTGAATTTCGCTGGTGAGGCTGGCAACATCCTAGTCAAGTACCGTTCCCAAAACGGTCACTAAGTTTGGAGCCCCGGCGACAGAGAACAAACAGTTTAGCCTGATGCCTTTTGGTACGTTTTTTGGCGTTCCCAAATCGACCGTGATTGGCACGAACGGGCAATTACCCATCTCTCTCTGCCTTCCAAGGATTCAAGTGACAAGAACGCCGAAGTTTGCCTGCCCCATAAGGCAATTGATTCCACAAGTTTGTGACACTTTGCGCTGTAAAGCGGTCTAATATGTTGAAGGGCAATGGCTTAGTACTCAATAACGTAAATACAGTGACGGATTATATTGTGCTTTTTCGCCAACCACAGCCCACTACAAAACACCCCCCCAAAAAAGTCTTTTCGCGAAAGATCGTTTTTGGGGTAGCTTTGCGCTGTTACAGATAGAGGTATGCCGCTTCCGATTTCTTCAGTAGGAGGCAGGAAAGTTTCTTCCTGCACGTGATCACAATGACCACACCTCTAGAATACGCGAACCAATACAGGTCTCTCACCGTTGGGTTTAGCGACGGACCCGTTACTATTTCCATCGATCAATATTTGCAAGGAAGACATGGCACAAAAGCCAAACCCCTCACTCCGTGGACCAATGAGGCGGACCACCTGATCGACGCTTCCGTTGCGGATTTTCAGAAACAGAAGAAGAAAGACCCGAGTTTCCAATTGACCGTCAGCGTCAACGGTCAGCCTGCAGGCATCGACAACGAAAGCCTTTTGCGGCGAATCTTGCACTACGCCTTCGAAGGTAAGGGATCGCCCGAAGACTGCCAGGTTGGAGCGCAACTAGCGGTCCTGCAAGGGCGAACAACGAAAGCCAATCTGCAGAATTACTGCAACCAGAACATGGGTCTGGACTGTACGGGATTCGTGGGAAATTATCTCTGGTATGTAACCGGCGCTGGAAGTTGGCCAGACAAGATGCCCGGAGAGGACGAGGGCTCCAACGCCGAAATCGATGCCATCCTGCTGAACGAAACCTCCCCGCTCAGCGATGTGGATCTCATTACTCCCAGCAAGACATATGTCTTCGGCCTGCTGGATCCTTCCAACCGGCATATCGTCGCAAAAGACGGCGCAGAGCATGCCCACATCGTCATCTCCGAACCGAACAAATTCACGAAGAACTCTTTCATATTCAACTCATTCGGCGGCTTCACGACAGGCAACCTGGACGGCCAGGGAAACTCCGTCTACGACCACACCGGCCTCATCTGTGTGGAGTCCACCTCAAAAAAGGGCTTGATCGACAGCTGGTATGCCATCGTCCCGGTAATGGGCAAGGGTGGAAAAAAGCAGTTGGAGTTGCCTCACCACCCCGGCTTCAAGGTCTTCAGCGTCTTCCGCGGATCCAAAGGCGAGTGGCTGACCTTCACGATCGGATCAATCTAGGTGAGCCCGCAGAGGGTCTGTTACTCCTCCCCTGTGAACTCTGGGCGTCCGCGTGGGCAAGAACAGGTTCCGGGTCAGGAAAATTCCGCTCAACCGGTGCACACACGCTGGGAGCAATTAGCCCAGACCACTACCTGCTTCCCCGGCGAGTTGGAGGCAAGCTGTACGATCCCACCAAGCCGCCGAGCCGCTGGGCATGGAGAACTGCGTGGAGGAAGCTGACCGAAGAAGCCGGGATTGAGGGACTGAGGCCGCACGACGCGATCACGAAGCTGGCAGAATCGTCCGAAGCCAGGGAGCAAACGATCATGTCCATCGCCGGGCACGTGAGCCGGGAAATGCTGGAGCACTACTCACACATCCGGCAGAGGGCGAAGCGACGGGCGGTCGATTCGCTGGATAACGTCACAATCACGTCAAAATTAGAAAAATGGGAGGAAGCGGCGAGAGGGAAGGAAGAAGCGAAAGAGCGCAAAAACAATGGGAAAACAATGGTCGGCCCTAGCAGACGATTTTCGAACTTTTCCGATGGGGACCGACAGCTTGGAACGAGTTTCCAGTGGCTTAAGATACAACTGTATCGAATCGTGACGCCCTAGCAGACCGCTTCGGATTGACCTTCATTCGGAGATCATTTTGGGGTGCTGCAAATGAAATGCAGTGGCCTCCTGGTAGGCACTCGCAAAACTCAGGAGCTCCGCTTCGCCGTACAACCTTCCTAAAAATGTCAAGCTCGTTGGCGTCCCCGGGCCGCCTGCATTTTGTAGGTCGCTGGGATCATCGAACGGGAACTTGGGCGCGTCGGGTCCGCGGAGTCCGTTGGGTAAGATCACTGCTGGGTGGCCCGTCAGGTTCGTAATTTCCCGCTGGTCGCTGCCGGCCGTAGGTACCACAATCACATCGATTCCGTCGAAGACTCTCGCCATCGCTTCCATGACGAGGGTGCGGGCGCGCGCCGCTTGGATGTACTCCACCGCCGGGATTAATCGGGCCGTGCGAAATACATTCGGCCAGTCATGATCTTCCTGTGAAGTCAGAAGCTTGTCCTTGCCCGTGCGCGTTAGTTCATCGAATGCCGCCGCGGCCTCCGCATTCAACATGACCCTGATTGCATCATAAGGAAATTTTGGGAATTCCACAGGAATCAGATTGACTCCCATTTCGCGCAGCTTCGCCAATGCTGCTTCGTTGTATTTTCGGTCGTATTCCGCACGCGCTCTCAACGCGTCTCGTCGCGTCTTTTGTTCGTTGATCTTCTTTTGCTCGTCGGGAGTTCTTGGTCGCTCTGGCTTGTCTGGTTCTAGCGGCTGCGCTGGCTTGCCTTCGAATTCGGCCTTCAAGTAGCCAATTCGCAAATGTTTCCACTCCAGATTCGCGTCCCAATTAAACGCAACCGAATGCACCGTGCGATCGTGTCCATCCGGACCGTGAATGGCTTGCAGCACCAGCGCACAATCTTCCACCGTGCGGCAAATCGGTCCGAGCTTGTCCATGGTCCAGGATAGCGCCATGGATCCGGTGCGCGGGACCAGCCCGAACGTGGGACGCAATCCTGTGCAACCGCAGCGTGATGAAGGAGACGAAATCGAGCCAAGCGTTTCGGAACCAATGCTGAAGGCAACACAGCCTGCTGCGGTGGCCGAAGCAGGTCCAGCTGATGACCCGCTCGATCCTTGACTGGTGTTCCACGGATTTCGGGTCACTCCTCCGAACCAATGATCCCCCAGCGCAAGTGCGCCGAGGGTCAGTTTAGCGACTAACACCGCGCCGGCATCATCCAGCCTTTTGACCACGGTCGCGTCCTCGTCGATCATCTGATTTTCGAATCCGCCCGCGCCCCATGTCGTCCTATAGCCTTTAGTCGCAAGCAAGTCCTTTGCGCCCCACGGCAATCCGTGCAGCGGACCTCGGTATTTTCCTGCGGCAGTTTCCGCATCGGCTTTCTTCGCTTGCGCCAACGCGCGATCTTCTGTCAATGTCACGACAAACTTTAGCGTTGGGTCGTATTTCTTCAGGCGTCGTAAGTACATCTCCGTTAGAGCGAACGAGGAGACCTTCTTTGTCCGGACAAGTTCGGCCAGTTGTCTTACACTCGCAAAGGCCAAATCATCCAAATTGTTCGGTGCCGCTATGCTCGGGGCCTTCGATATTCGTATCGCCTTACGCACCGTCTCGAATGTCATGCCTGGTAGTACGGGATCGAACAGCAGTGCGGGTGCTACAGAATTGGGAATATGCAGTTGGTATACCTGTTCGTAGCCCTTGGTCTGCTTGTTGAGGTCATCGAGCATCATCTGTTTGTACTCGTCAGCGATCAGCACGTCAGCAATAGCGGCAGCATTTTCAATCATCTCTTTGGTGATTCTTTGCGCGCCTTGCCCTTCGGCTTGCGCCCATAACACTCCCGGGAACAGCGTTCCGGCCAGTCCCATCGCCGAGCACGTTTTCATGAAATCCCGCCGCTGCAGCATTTCTATCCCTCCTAAGGTCTTCCCGATTAGGTCACGTCGCCGTCCGGCGTAGAACTATGCTACAAAAAAAAGAACCGGGGTGATGTCAAGGAAGTTTGAAAGCCGAGGTAATCAGAGCCGAGAGTTGCGGATCGGTATTGATGAGTCGGCTTCGCGGGAGCTTTGCGGGCGAGTCATGGGCTTAACCCGGAAGTGATTCGCACAGATGAAAAGGCACTGCAGTACCGATTTTCGAAACTCTACCTTCAGTGGCTTGCGGTACCGTCGAAGTTATTGGTCGGGACGGGCAGATTTGAACTGCCGACCCCTCGCACCCCAAGCGAGTGCTCTACCAGGCTGAGCCACGTCCCGACGAGGAAGGATTCCACCGAGCGACGATCGCAAAGAAAAACCATCAGCCTCCGGCGGAGGGGTTCACATCGCAATTCTACACCACGTCAGAGAATAATAGGCCGATTGTCATCCTCAGTGAAGCAAGGATCTGTGCCGCTCTCCGGTGCCATGCAGAGGTCCTTCGGCCGGCAAAAGCGCGTGCCCGAGGATGACACCGGCCCAGGCCGGTTCGACCTGCTACTCCAAATCTCTCCAGTTCGGGCCAACGCCCATTTCCACCTGAAGCGGCACGGCCAGCCCATGCACTTTTTCCATATGCTCCCGCACGAGCGGCTGCATAATTTCCACTTCATTCTCGGGAACTTCGAACACCAGTTCGTCGTGCACCTGCAGCGTCATTCTTGATTTCAGACCCCGCTCGCGGAGAGCAGCATCGATGCGGATCATCGCAATCTTGATGAGGTCAGCCGCCGTGCCCTGCAGCGGCGTATTCACTGCAGTACGTTCGGCGAAGCCGCGCTGGTTCGCGTTCTTACTGTTGATGTCGGGAATCGGACGGATACGGCCGAAGAGGGTTTTCACTTGCAGGGCGCGGCGGGCCTCTTCCAAAGTTTTGTCAATGAAGGCGCGCACGCCGCTGTATTTTTCAAAGTAAGCGGCAATAAATTGCTTGGCTTCGCCGGGCTCGATGCTCAAGTTCTGCGAGAGTCCAAAAGGCGAGAGCCCATAAACTATGCCGAAGTTCACCACCTTGGCTTGTCGCCGGTGGTCGGGCGTGACCATCAGCGGCGGCACGCCAAACACCTGCGAAGCCGTAAGCGTATGCACATCGTCGCCGCGGCGATAAGCTTCGACCAAGAGGGAATCGTGCGAAAAATGTGCCAGGAGGCGCAACTCAATCTGCGAGTAGTCGGCGGTCAGCAGCACGTGGCCGGGCTCGGCGATGAAGGCGGCGCGGATGCCGCGTCCTAGTTCGGTCCGAATCGGGATGTTTTGCAGGTTTGGATTGGCCGAAGACAGGCGGCCCGTCGCAGTCCCAGTCTGCCCAAAAGTTGTGTGCAGGCGCCGGCTCACCGCATGGATGAGCGCAGGTAGCGCATCCACATACGTGGACTTTAGCTTGGTGAGCTGACGATAATCGAGCACCATGCGCGCGATCGGATGATTCTCCGCAAGCTGTTCGAGCACGTCGACCGCGGTCGAGATGGTGCGCCCCTTGCCGTATTTGACCGGCTTGGGCAGATTCATGCGATTGAACAGAACGTCGCCCAGTTGCTTCGGCGAGCCCACGTTAAATTCCATCCCCGCAACTTCGTAAATCTCTTTCGCCTTGGCCGCGCTTTCGCGTTCCAGTTCGCTCGACATCTGCGAAAGCGCGGCCGTATCGATTTTGACTCCGGCCTGCTCCATACGCGCCAGCACCGGAACCAGCGGCAAATCTATCTCTTCGTAAAGCTTATCCAGTCCCGCTTGTTCCACTTCGCTACGCAGGGCGCCAGCCAACCTCCCGGTAATATCGGCGGACTCGGCGAGTTCCTCGGCCACCTTCAAGTTGAAACGCCGCAGAGCAACGTCTGCCAGCCGGTGCGATGAGAAAGTCGGATCGAGCAGATACGAATACAGCATGGGATCGTGACGCACGCCCGCGAGAGAAATCCCGAGCGGGTCCAGAGCGTGAATCGCGGCCTTGTAGTCGTGCACAGACTTGGGCGTCGCCGCGTCCCGCAGCACAGAACGCAGCTTTTCGGCGGTGTTGTCGGAATCGAGTTTCACGATCACGGCCGATCCCACCGCAGCCGAGATGGCGACGCGACGCGACGTGGGAGCGGGCGCCGACGTGAACATTAAGTCTGCCAAAGTCCCCATCGATCCGTCCAAGCCTCCGCCCATCGTTCTCTCCGTGAAAGATAGTTGGGCGGTCTGCATCTCTTCCTCCTTCTCTTCTTCCTCCGGCTCTCGCGCCGTGACGGCTTCCACCTGCTCGACCGCCACGGCCAGAGCGCCTCCGTCGATAACTGCACCGAGCACGCTCTCGATATCCGAGGCCGACGTCGCCTCGGTATAGTGCGTCTCGCTCACTTCGGCCACCGGCAGGAGCTCTTTGAGCAGCGAAGTGAATTCGAGTTCGGTAAAGAGCGCGCGCAATGCATCCACGTCCGGCTCTCCCGCCCGCATGGATTCCACATTCAGTTCGATCGGAACATTGGTGTCGATGGTGGCCATGCTCTTGCTGAAAAGGATGGTGTCGCGATTGTTCAGCAGCGACTCGCGGTAAGTTTTCCTTTCGACCTCAGCGGCACGCTCAAGCGCTTGCTCGACTGTACCGAAGCGCTTGATGATTTCCACGGAGCCTTTGTCGCCAATGCCCGGCGCACCGGGAATGTTGTCGATCGCATCGCCCCGCAGCGCCATCACGTCGATCACGCGCTCGGGAGGTACGCCCAGAATTTCTTCCACCTTCGCAGCATCGCAAATCAGGTTGTCCTTCGGCGGATTCAGAATCTGTACTTTGTCGTTCACCAGCTGCATCATGTCCTTGTCGCTGGAAACGACGTACACGGGATGCGACGCCTCAGAAGCTTTGCGGGCCAGGGTGCCAATCACATCGTCGGCCTCGAAGCGCATGACCTCCAGGATCGGAATCCGGTACCCCTCCAGTGCCCGGCGAATGTAAGGAACCTGTTGCACCAGGTCTTCCGGCATGGCCACACGATTGGCCTTATAGCCCTTGTATTCGACTTCGGTGAAAGTCTGTGTCTTGATATCGAACTTCTTGATGCTGGTCACCGCGTCCGCCTGCTCGTCGCGGAAGGTCGGCCCGGCCACATCGAATACGGCCGCCAGATATTCCGGAGAAAAATCGTCGCGCAGTTTGCGCAGCATATTCACGAAGACGTAAATCGCGGCCGTCGGCAGCCCGGTCTTAGTCGACATGGGACGCTGCCGCACCATCGCATGATAGGCGCGGAAGATGAATGACATGGTGTCGATCAGGTAAACGCGGCCATGGGCCGCCGCGGTCCCGGATGCCGCGCTGGGCGTGGCTTTGCCATTCGCACCTTTTCCGACCGAAGATGCCGCTGGCGGGGTCTGAACCGGTGATTTTTTACGTGGGGGCAACTCATTTAGTGTAGCAGCAGAAAAGGCAGAGGGAGGTTCGTCCGAAAGTCCGCACCAGTTTCCCGGCCCAATCCGTCGGAGAGGTAGCGCGGAAGTTTCGGGGAGCTACTTCGGCTCGCCGTATTCAGTATTGAAGTGGAGCTCAATTTCCCCGCACGTGCCTTGTTCGGGTGAATACACGACACAGATATCGAAAGGCCGCGAATACACATGCAGGCTGACCGCGCGCGCATTGAATTCTCGGGGATTCACGACACGATGCACGGGATCCGCTGGGTCCACAGCGCACGGCTGCGAGATATTCATCTCGACGGTGTTGCTGGCCTCCAGCCGGCAGCGTCCCGCTTGCAGGTCCTGGTGGATGAGGTGAAAGTTCTCCACCTGCAAGCGCCCGAGGGGAACCGCCATCCAGCAATTCTGGTCGCGGTGGTTGTGCACCGAGCTTGCCTGCCCAACCTCCCAGCAAATCGCCATCAATTCATACAACGGCGTGCGGTCGATCAGGTTCCGGGTGTAGTGCTGCCGATTCCAAGTCAAGTACGGAGCCAGCGAGTCAGCGCTCACGGGCGTGTCCTGAAGAAGGCGCCGAATCGACTCGGTCTGGTCGAAGGCGGACTCGGGGAACTGACGAAGGGCTTCGACGAGAGTTTGAATAGAAACTGACTTTACCGCGGTGGTCATGGTGCTCTCCGCAGATAAAGTATAGCGCGGCACTCTTCTTTCGATCGATCTTCCCGCCGACTTGTTTCCATGATTAGATTTTAACCACAGCGATCGGCATTCCTGGCGGCGCGCTTTAACGCGCTTTATTCTGTTATCGAGGGTGGCGAGGGGGGAAGCTCTCGCGCGCAGGGCAAGTTTGAGATAAGCAGCCTCATATTCGGTCAGTTGCTGTTGCTGCGTAAACCATAGGACGGGCTCAAACGCATGATCGACTCGCCCGGGATCCACCGAAATGGGGAGGGCACCGATGTGCCGCAGAAGCGAGCGGAACTGTGCCATGCTCACGCGTTTCCGTCGTTCCCCGACAAGCAAAGCGTTCGCCGGTTCCAATGGCCAAATCGCAGGGGTTATCGCTTCCGCTCCATTCGCCAGCGAGTCGAGGATTGCTTCTGTACTCCCAGGCTTGCTCCCTGTCGGATTTCGCGAACCAACTTTTTCGGATCCTTGGGTTCGCCATCTTCGCTGCGAACTAACTCGGCCACGGGAATCCGGCGAAGCGTGATCAGAATCGTCTCGCCCTTGGAAACCATATTCAATAATTCGTTGAAGTGCGTTTCATACAGCTAGTTAAATTAACCAACTCGTCGGCTCACGGAGCAATGGAAACAGACTACGAAATTACTCTTAACTTCCCGGCCCCCAGGATCTCCTTGGCTTCTACCTGGGCCACTTCCGGATACACCGCGCCCTAGCGTCGCCGCAAATCCCGCGGCAGTTCCGAGCGCACCAACCACAATCCCCCGGCCACCGCCGCCGCCCACGTAACCGAGACCAGCGCCAATTGTGTTAGATCTACCTCACGGTTGCCATGGCCGGAAATCGCGAGCGGCACAACCTTCGCCACTTCAAAGCTGATTCCTCCCGCCACTGTCGCCACCGCTGCCGCCTTGCCCAGTTCCCACCATCGCAATTCGCTCAGGGGAACCAGTTTCCGATAGTGCAGCAGTCCGGCCAGGGCTACCAGATTCAGGCCGATCCCGAGATCCGACGCCCATGCCAGCCCCACCACCCCAAAGGTATGAAACAGGAACGAATACACGGGCAAGGACGCTACCGTAATCACGCTAACCGCCGCCATCGGAGTCAGCGTGTCCCCGGCCGCATAGAATGCGCGGGCATAGAGTCCCTGGGCTGACCAGAATGCCAGGGAAAGCGAGAACCAGAAGAAGTAAGTTGCACTGGTCTGTGCGTCTGCGAAGAGAAATTTTCCCCGCCGGTAAACCAGATCGATCAGCGGAAGCCCCACCACCATCATCCATCCGCTGGCCAGCATCGAAGCTGCCCCGACCCGGTACACCGAATCGTTCACCGTCGCAGCGAATTCTTTCAGTTTCTTCTCATTGAACAGCCGTGCAAAAAATGGCAGCGATGCCTGACCGGTCGCCTGCCCCAGCACGGCAATTGGCACTGCGAACAATCGCTTGGCAAACGTAAGCCGTGTAATGTCGCCTACGCCGTTCGACGCGTAGTGCCGAAGAATCCAGTCATCCGCCGCCACCAGCGACACGCCCAGCATCAGCGGCACTGACAACTTCACCCACTCCCGAAATGCCGGATTCATCACATCAAACGACAGTCGATATCCAGTCCCAATGCGCGCCGCCCCAATCACGCTCGCGAGAAACGGACCGGCGAAGCTTCCGATCAGCGCGCCGTAGGCGAGGGAAACGATGCCAAAATGCGGGCCGCCGATCACTCCGCCCAGAATAATGAACACGTTGTAAATCAGCGGTCCCAATGCTGGAAACAGAAACAGCCGGTGGGAGAGCAGGACCGCCGAGACCACCCCGCCTACATAAAAGAAAATTTGTGCCGGCAGCAGAATTCGGGTCAGGTGAACGCACAGCTCGATTTTGTCCGGGGAAAATCCTTTTACGAACCAGCGCACAAACTGGGGAGCGAAAATCTCCGCCAGAATCGTCCCCACGATCATCACCGCCGTCATCACCGTAATGATGATGGAAAATGTGTTCTGCGCATCATCGTCGCGCTTCTCGGCCAGAAACCGTGTATAGATGGAGATGAATGTAATCGAAGCCGCACCCCCGGCCACAATGTAGTTGAGAAAATCCGGCAGCGTGAAAGCCGCGACGTAGGCGTCCGTTGGTCCACCAGCCCCATATGCCCATGCAATGTACGCGTCTCGCGCGTATCCGATCACGCGCGACAACATCACCGCCGAAATCAGCAACAAGGTCGCCGAAAACGCCGTGTGCTGATGCGATGGCTGAAAAAAGCGCAGAAGTTTCGTCATTGAGACCCGATCGGAGACCTGAACGGAACGTCCAATCTTATCGGAATCTCGTGGAGGCAGGGCACTCCTTCGACTTTGCTCAGGGCAGGCTTGGTTCGCTCCTTTTGCGGTTATTCTGCGCGGCAGCCGTATGTATCCATTTCTTTACCGTCACTGCTGTGGTGCAGGCGATAGCCAAACCTTGTCGGCCGACACCAGGTCCACATTCGACACTTCTGTTCTCAGTCTGATGGACTGCAGACCCGCTTTCTTCGGCGGCTTGGCAAGAAATGTCAGGAAATACTGATGTCCCAGCCGGTGCGTCAAATCCTCCAGATACGGTGCGAAGGAAACCGGCGGCCCATTGAATCCGATGGAATACGATTCGCCCCCAGTTTTTTCCGCCAGTTGGGCCAGATAAAGTTGGCCCCAATACGTCTGCCAGTAGCTATGACCAAAATGGCCAGCGCCCGGGCTATAAATCGCAGATACTAGGATGCCGGCGCGTTGAGCATCGTCGATTGCCGCGTCCAGATACGGGTCGGACGGGTCCCCGGTACCGTAATATCGGTCGATCCCATCGGAGACAATCAGCACCTCTCGCCGGCCCATACTCTCCGGCCAGCGTTTGATTAAATCGGTGAGAGAAAAATACGGACTGCCATTGGCGCCCTGCCCCCCCATGGGAAGGCGCAATGACTTTGCCGCCTGGGCATGGTCAGTCGTCAGATTCTGTACCACGCTGGCCGTACCATTCTGCATGTACGCAATCCCAACTTTGGCGGAGGCCGGCTGCCCGTTGATGAACTGGCGAATGTCCTGCAGTTGCGAACCCAGATTGCTGCTGGATCCATCGTCCAGCAGGACGAAGAGTTCGAGAGCTGCGTGCTCCCCCTGGGCAGGAATCCATTCCGTCACCGGGTCGCGATCCTTGCCCTCATACACCATGACATCTTCGCGGTTCACGTTTGGGACGTCGGAACCGTGATGAGGTTCGACGGTTACCACTAGGTGCGCCGAAACTTTGCCTGCCGGAGCTTCGTCGGGCGCAGCCTGCTGAGCCGAAAGCCTCCGAACTCCCGACATCGAGATCGCCAGACCCAATAGCGCGTTAACCATAAAACTGTATTTGTTCATAACCGCTCCTTCCAAAAGAAAATGCCGCGAGAATCGGGAGTTATCCGGAACGGAGCCGTTGTTCAGGCGAGGCACAGGATCTCGCCAGCAGATTCGACATCCAAACCGCACATACCCTTTTGACTAGTTAGATGTTCGGACCAAGGAAAAGGTGGGACATTGCGGTTCGGCCAGTCGCGAAGCCTCAAGCCTCGCCTAATCGCGAATGGTGCATCGAGTTTTGGACTGACAGCCCGCAACTGAAACGTGGATGTTCGAACCAGCCTGCTCTTCCCAGTCCCCCGCGATAAAATCAGCGCTTCGCCGGGCTTCACGAAAACCGGTTCGTCTTTACCATTGCGCTCGACTGCCGGGTGCAGTAGTGTCTCCCACCGATGCCCCCGGGACGGACCTAATCTGACCGGTCGTCACAGGAGGAGTCCCATGCCAATGCATCGCGCCTTCCTCAGTGTGATTGCGATCCTCGGCTGTGCGGGCGCCCCCGAGCCCTCGGCGCCAAAGCCGCAAGCCAGCAACGCAGCCCGGCTGACTCCGCTGATTCTTGAGAAAGACGAAGGCGAGCACCGCGTGGTGCGGGGATGTCCTGGGCATCCCGATCCGGGAGAGACCTTTATTCTCAAGATCGACCCGAAGAATGGAGGATCCTCGCATCTGGTCCTGCTTACGGCAAGCATTCCCGCACGAAAGAAAATCGACACCCACCGGCATCCCGAGGCCGACGAGATCCTGTTTTTGCAGAACGGAACGGCTCGGGTGCATTTGGGCGACACGGTGAGAGAGGTCCATGCGGGAGCCAGCGTGTTCATTCCGGCCGGTACGTGGATCTCTGCCGACAATCTCGGAAGCGACGCCTTCAACCTGGTCGCCATTTTTTCCGCTCCCGGCTTCGAGGACTTCATGCGCGAGACATCGGCTGGCGAAGGAGAAAAAAATATTCCGCTGTCTCAGGCCGAAGAGGATGCGGTCGAGAAAAAGCATGCCCACGCGGTGATCTATCAGTAACCGGCAGGCGATCTTCGGGACTGCCAGCGTTTTAGGGGGCAAGCGCTGTATCGGACAGCAAGGTTGGGTTCGCGCCGGAGGTTTGTGTCGACGGGAAGAGACTCTCCTATCTGCCCGGGGCTATGGCCTGTCGCCGCGCAAACGCAAGGGACAAAGAGCAAAAACAAGAGCAACGTCCAAGGCGGCGGATAGGGGCTATTGAATGTTCAGCACCACCTTCCCATAATTCCTGCCTTCCTGCAGGAACTTGTAGGCTTCGATGGCGCGGTCTAGCGGAAAAACTTGGCCAACTTGCGGAGTCAGTTTGCCTTGGGCAATCCAGGCAGATAGTTGCCGCCAGGCGGGTTCCATGATCTCCGGTTTCTGTGACAAATACGTGAGCCAAAGCCCTTGCACACTGGCCGACTTGGCGTACATTGCGCGCAAATCGATTTGCGGAGCCTTTCCCGTCGCGGTGCCGTACTGGATCACGCGTCCGAAGTCGCGCAGGCAGCGCAGGCTTTTGGCTGTGTGCTCTCCTCCGAGCATTTCGAAGACCGCATCGACGCCTTCTCCGTGGGTCAGGTTCTTTACGATCTCCTCATAATCGTGCTGCTTGTAGTTGACGCCGTGCTGCAATCCAAGTTCTTTTACCAGAGCGAGTTTTTCGTTCGAAGACGATGTGCCGTACATGTCGATGCCGAGCAGGTGACCAATCTGTACGGCTGCGGTGCCGACGCCTCCGGCGACAGCGTGGATCAGTACGCGAGGCGAAGCCGCGCTTCGCGGGACAGCCGATGGTGGCTGTCCCCACGCTGAGCCCGGAGTGAGACCCGCCTGCCAGTATCCAAGGTATGCGGTGAAGTAATTAACCGGGAAGGCGGCCGCCTGTTCGTCGGTCCAGCGGTCGGGAATCGTCCATATCCTGTTGGCGAATGCGGATGTCTTCTCCGCGAACGCGGCCCACTGTGCATATCCCATCACGCGCCGTCCGCTGCCTTCTTCAATCCCGGCGAACTCGCGTCCCACCACAAGCGGCGGCGGCGGCGTTCCTGGATACCCTCCTCTGGTGGTCATCACATCGGCAAAGTTCAACCCCGCCGCGCCGACGCGCACCAAGGTTTGTCCGCTCCTCGGCGTAGGTTCGGGAACATCTTGCAGGGCGAGCGCGTCCGGTCCAGACAAGCTGATGAGGACTAGAGCCTTCATGCGGAAAGTCTAGCAGGGACGAGCCGAGTCGGAGGCTGGAGTGTGGCTTGTCGGTCTGGGTCTTAGGTGTTGATCATTCCGGCGGTTTGCCGAAGACACCTAAGACCCAAGACACGGGTGGAGCGGGGCTTACATCACAACCGTGACCGCGATTCGCATCCCAGGATGACGCAAATCAAAAAGGAAGTATTCCCCATCGACATAGTCAATGTAGCAGTCGTCGGTGTAAGCCCAGTCGGGCGGCCAGGCATCGACGAGCACAAAGGAGTAGCCGCCATATTGGAACTGCGGCCGGCCACTCACCATCACCGGACGCTGCATCGCGAAGTGATGTTCTCGGCCGAATTGAGCGCGGAATCGATCGTCCGGAATGCGGCCGCCATTACCGGCAGGGCGGGCATTATCCTGCCCGGGAGCGGCTTGTTGCCGCGCCGGTTCTTGCTGTGCCGGCTTCATTTCTTCGCGCGGTTGCTTCTCGTCCTGCTTTTGTTCCGGTTGGTCCGGTCTCGCAGGTTTGGCTTCATCTTGCTTGGGAGGCTTCATCTCATCCTGTTTGGATGTGGGTTTGGCTTCATTCTGTGGCTTTGGTTCTGCCTGTTTCGGTTCCTCCTGTTTCGGTTTGTCTTCCTGTGGTTTTTCGTCTTGCGCGTAGAGAACCGCCGAACTCGCGATCATGGCCGCGAGAAGTCCCAAATTCAGAAATCTGAAAGCTCGCATAACTTCCTCCAAGAAGTTCCTGAATGGCCCATGGGCCTGGCGACCTGCCACCATCGGCAGTTCGCGAATGCTACTGTCAGATGCCTGGCGCAGCGAAACCGCGCCCCGGTTCTTTCTGTACGCAGAGGCAGGGCGAGACTGTAGGGGCCTGTTACGAAAGCCGCCGCAGGGTGGACCTGGGACCCAGACTCTGGGACCCAGACTTTAGACCTCGGACTCCAGACCAGAGTAGCCTGCAGTTCGATTTTCGTCCGAGGTCTCGGGTCCGATGTCGTTTTCCTACGGCAGGTATATACTCTTGGCTTACTGATTGCCCGGTCGAGCCCCAGCGGCCGGGACGGGGCGTACCTTCATTCCCCTAATTCATGCGCCCCGCATGCGCAAGCGAAAGGCTGGTTCCCGCGCGGGGCGGCGAAGAACTGGCACGGGTGCGTCGCCTAATCGTATGGGCATATGGGCAAGCTGCATCCGCGGAGGTTTACCGTGGATATCATTTTTGTACGTCTTCTTTTTGTCATTGTTGTAGCGGTTACCTGCTTCGTCATTGAGCCCTTCGGATTGACCCGCAATACAGACGCGGGTGTGGGCGCATTGCTCGGGGCAGCGATCGTCGTTTTCGAATGGAAGCTGCGCAGCGTCAGCCTGAAGCGGCTGATTGGCGCCGCCATCGGAAGTTTCCTCGGCATCTGCGGCGCCTACCTCTTCGCTCTGGTTGTCCGCAACAGCATTCCCCAGGGACATACCCAGAGCTTCCTGCAGATCCTGGTCATGCTGCTGATGGCTTACGTCGGCCTGATCGTCGGCGCTAGCAAAGGCGATCTGCTGAACCTGGCGGCGCTGGGCGGAATTTTCGGCGGCGAAAAGCAAGGCAAGAAAAGCTACAAGATTCTCGACACCAGCGTCATCATCGACGGCCGCATTGCCGATATTGCCGAGACCGGCTTCCTCGACGGCATTATCGTGACGCCGCAATTCGTGCTGCGCGAGCTGCAACTGGTGGCCGATTCCGCTGATTCGCTGAAGCGCAACCGCGGCCGCCGCGGCCTCGACATCCTGCAGCGCCTGCAAAAAGTCGCCACTCTCACCATTCAAATCGTGGAAGACGATTTCCCAGCCGTCCGCGAAGTCGACCTGAAGCTGATCGAACTGGCCAAAGTCTACGAAGGCAAAATTATCACCAACGACTTCAACCTGAATAAAGTCGCGCAACTCCAGGGAGTCGAGGTGCTGAACATCAACGAACTGGCCAACTCGCTGAAGCCGATCGTGCTTCCCGGCGAGACCATGCGCGTCTTCATCCTTAAGGAAGGCAAGGAATACAACCAAGGCGTGGCGTACTTGGACGATGGAACCATGGTCGTTGTCGACAATGCCCGCAAAATGATCGGGAAGACCATCGACGTTTCCGTGACGTCGGTGCTGCAGACCACGGCCGGGAAGATGATTTTCGGCCGGTGGGACGAGCGTGCTGCGTATTCGCGCCAGTCAGCGCCGGTGCCGGTGTCTCCTCCGACGATGCCGGTGGCTGCATCCAGCCCCACTCCAGTTCCTTTGCCCAATACGTTGGAAACAAAACCAGGAACCCCGTAGCCGGTCGGAATCCGGGGCTGCCTAGTGCCGGCATCCTGCCGGCTGTCGCAACGACGTCCGACGCTCTGCGCCTCCCCACCAAGCGGATCCAACAAATCGAGACAGCACGAAATTCTCATGATTCTGGGACATTGCTTCCCAATAGCGTCAACCGATTTGAACTCTCGCCTCTGGCCCTCGTATACTTACACCCCGCCATGAAGGTGATTGTGATTATTCCCGCTGCCGGCCTCGGGACCCGCATGGCGCCCATGCCCAGCGCCTTGGACCCAAGGGCAAAGACCAAGCCGCATCCTTCCAAACAGTTCACCGAACTTGCCGGCACGCCCATCCTCATTCACACGGTCCGCAGGTTCGCAGCAGTCGATGCAGTCAGCGAAATCTGGATTGCCCTGCGGGAAAATGAAATCGAAGGCTTCCGCGAACGCCTAGGCAAGGAGGCGAAAGACTTGCTAAAGAAAAAAATTGAACTGGTCGCCGGGGGAGAGCACCGCCAGCAGTCGGTCGAGCAGGCGCTCAACGCTATCTCCGCCGCTGCCGATGACGTCATTCTCGTGCACGACGCTGTGCGTCCCCTGGTCACGCACGAAGTCATACACGAGGTGATCGCAGCCGCCAAGAAATATGGCGCTGCCATTGCCGGCCTTCCCGCCGTCGATACCGTAAAGCAGGTGGAACGCACGGCAGAAGGCGCGATCGTTAAAGCTACCATTCCTCGCGCCAGCGTCGTCCTGGCCCAGACCCCGCAGGGATTTCAGTACGGCGTGATCAAGAAAGCCTTCGACGAGGCCGCCGCCGACGGATTCACGGGCACCGACGAGGCCTCTTTAGCGGAACGCTCGGGACACGAGGTCGCGGTCGTCATGGGCTCGCCGAGAAACATCAAGATCACGACTCCCGCCGATATGGAGCTAGCGGAGTTCTATCTGCAAACCTCCGCGGAGCCCTCGAATTAGCGCTAGCCACCCCATGCCAAGAAGCCACGATCAACGACCCACGACCCGCATCGGCTACGGTTTTGATTCGCACGAATTTCGTCCGGCGATTCCGTTGAAGATTGGCGGCATCACGCTGCCGCATGATCGAGGGTTAGGCGGGCACTCTGACGGCGATGTCCTGCTGCACGCCATTACCGACGCGCTGCTCGGGGCGATTGCCGCGCCCGATATCGGTGCGCTGTTTCCTCCCTCCGATCCAAAATGGAAAGGGGCGGATTCCGTCGTCTTCCTGCGCGAAGCGCTCAAGCGGGTGCAGGGCGCAGGTTACCGCGTGTCCAACCTTGATGCCAGCCTGATTCTGGCCGCGCCCAAGATCGGTCCCCACGCCGCCATCATCCGAACCCGTGTGGCGGAGTTGCTCAAGGTGCACAACAATTGCGTAGGCCTGAAAGCAAAAACGCCCGAAGGACTCAAACTGGAAAATACCGCCATCGCCCACGCAGTCGTGCTGCTGGAGAAAAAGGCTCCCCACCGAGGGGGACTCCGATCGAAGTCCGGGGAGCGAAAGCGATGAGCGCGTTTCCTATACTTTTACTTTGCGCTCACGCTCCGTAGGCGGCGTATCGGCGCATTGCTTGGAGTGGAGTTGGTGACCCTCGATGGCACGAGAAAGTGCGGCTGAAAAAGATAGCGAACCCGAATTGCTAGAAGCCTCAAATTCCACAGCTGCAAGTTGTTCAATAAACTGGTGTTCATCTGCATGACGCATCAATGAACGCCCGAAAAATCGCGCGCGAAAACGCGTCTCCGTCCACGGACCTCTCCGGATGCCACTGCACCGCGAGCACGAAGTGGCCCGGTGCGGTTCCTTCTAGTGCTTCGATGATCTCGTCGTCCGGGCAGCGCGCCACAATTCGCAACCCGTCACCGATCACGTCCGCGGATTGATGATGAGAAGAGTTGACGGGCACGACAAGGTGACGCCGACTACCGGAGTCAGCATCTACAATCTTCGCCAGCCCCGACCCTGCCTCAATCTCCACCGCATGCGCGACCGCGACCTTCCCTCCCGCCTCATGATTTACCCTTCCACGTGTTGCTTCCGGCAGAAAATCCGGAATGTGCTGGATCAGCGATCCCGCACGATAGACGTTCAAGGTCTGCAAGCCGTAGCAAATGCCCAGCACCGGCTTGCGCAACCGGTATGCGTCCTCCAACAAAAGGTCGTCTACCACATCGCGCCGCGGATCGGCGGCTGCCGTGTGCTCCGACCGCGCGGCATTGAACTTTGCCGGATCGACGTCAGCCTTGCTGCCCGGCAGCAGCACGCCATCGCAGCGTTCTATCACTTTCCTGAGTTCGCCCGCAGCCCGATCGAGAGGGACGCGCACCGCTTCCCCGCCCGCCAGCGTGACTGCACGTTCATACTGAGATATCGCCCGCTCCGCATACTCGGAGTCAGAAAAATGCGGCAGGGGGATGGCTATGCGGGGTGGCATGATTTCGATTGTAGCGCTGCTGGAAACCAAATTTCCGTAGAGAGAGCAAAGACTCGCCATGCTTTGCCCGGCCGGGGCGGCAGTCCCCACCTGATCGTCCTATGTCAACCTTTCCCCTTACAGCACGCGGTTTTTGTTCTAACCCAGCCGCTCAATCGCCGAAAGAGTTTTTGTCTGACGGTAATGCCGGATTTCCATCACCAGCGCGAGCACCAAGATAATTCCGCCCGCCACGAGCGCCATTGGCAGCGCAATCGCCCGGTAAGCAATCCGCATGTCCGGATGCGCCCCGCGCAACGCGGAGATAATCACGATCCCCAAAATTGCCAGTAGCAGGCTGACCGCGAAGCAGAGCAGTGTCCCAATCAAAGTCACCACGCAGACGCGCAGCACGATGCCAAACCAGCGTGGTGACCTGGGTGAACGTGCCGCTGCCATAAGCTCCACCGTCCATTCTACTGGTACAAAATTTATGCGGTCGAGCGCTACCGGTTTGAGCATTATGAGTTCGAACCCACCCGGTCGAACCTGACGGTCGAACCGTATCCGTATCCGTTCGAACTCTGCTTGACCCGGTCCGCGCGATGGCCGCCAAAGGCTCTAATGGTGCAGGTTCCAGCCATAACTTCCCCGCCATAAGGGTGTCGCGCGCGGAATAAAACAGTCCGATCCAGCCTTGAGGGGAATTCTCTTCTCGTCCTGGTTCGGCGTATAGAAGATCCACGTCATAGCAGCCCTGCACCACCATCACGCATTCGTCGAAGTCGTGGATAGGATCGGCCGAAGGCGTCGTCTCGGAGCAGGTCCAGAATGTCAGCTTGCTCCCCTCCGCCCCGTCAAACCCACACCCTTCGACACCCGGAGTTGTCTGTCGCTGCCGGCGATCCGATTAGCTTCCCATTGCATCAATTCCGGAAATTCATTCCGAGTGTCCCCTTGCCGTGGCAAGCCTGATTGCTACTAAGGCCCAAGTCCGGTCAGGGCGGCCGCGGTATGGATTCACCAAACTCCAGCCGTAAGGCGGGCTGTGTGTAGAATAGGGCTGCATGTCGCAGGCCGCCTCAGCCATCACGCGTAGCCCCGCCGAAGTGGTCCGGCTCACGCCCGTTTCCCAGGCGCAGAACGGCATCTGCTATGCCGTCGCCGGCGAGGTCGCCATCAACTCCTTTGACCTGGAGCGCATGGTCGCGGCTGTTCCTAAGAAAGTAGCGGCCGCGCTCGAGCGCAAGGCGTACTACTTTGTCCCCTTGACCGTAAGCCAAGGCGAGGAGATCGTGATCGCCGACCGTTACGACGTCGCACTCAGCGACAATGCCGTATGCCATCGCAACCTGAACCTGGGCGACTCGCAATGCGTCTTCATCTCGACGCGATTGATGGACGATAAGTTCTCCGTCGCGTTTGAGTTTTATATCAACGTTGGCCACGCCGTGGTCGAGCGCGCCGGAGTTTCGCGCGAGTTCACCGAATTGGCATGGAGTCAGGTGGAAGCAGGGATTCGCGGCGAAACGTCTCTCGACGCTTGGGAAGCGCGCAAGCTAGCCATTGCGGATGGTCCGGACCGCGAGCGTTTTAAGAACGAATATCTCGACGCAACCTTCTCCGACACGATTTCGATCTACATGCTGTCGCTGTATCTCGATGTCGACTACTACGATCTGCGGGAGCGGGATTATCCCCTGCTGGCGCCCTCCGCTCTAGCCGATCGCCTGCGAAAAGTGGCGGAGTTGTTCCCACCCAACACCGGATTCGAATTCGCGGTTCTCTACAAACGCCGCGGCTAAGGTAAATTCTTTTGCCGCGGATTCGCAGGGGTCAACCGGCACAGAGTCTCCAACCACAACTCTACCGCTGGGGCGCCCACGTGCTCAGATCGCTTCGCCGTGAGTGCACTGCCATGTTCTGGCCTTCGGCTTTAAGAGATCTTCATTGCCGGACCTATTTGTTTCTCGTCCGGCAATTGATCCAGCCAAGGGTGGCAGAGAATATACGCCACCCCGCAGGGGAGATTGACAAGACTGGAATCCGGCTTCCTCAGGGGCTGAAGCCCGGACTCTTTCGAACCTAGCGACGCAACTACAGCCGCGCCCTTTCCCAAATTTAATTATTTGTTGGAGATTACGAAATTGACTGCGCTGACTTGATTCCCGCTCACGGTGACGGACTTTTCCCACGTCTTCGGTTCGGTGAAGATGGGCCGTTGCACGCTGTGCTCGGTGAGCACATCGAAAGCCTGCTCTTTGCCGGCCAGTCCCCAGCCTTCGTGCCAGGCCACGATCTGATAGGTTCCCGGCGGAACGTCGGTGAATTCGAAGCCTCCGCTCTCATCGGTGACGGCATAGTAAGGATGCGGAACCACCATCATTTCGGCGTTCATCCAGACGTGGCCTCCGTTGCAGCGGAGATGGACAAGCCCGGGTGTGGACATGGTTCGCAAAGTGGGCCGGTCGGTGAAAGGAAAGGGAAGATTGAAGCTGGCTGCGCCATCCATATGAAGGGTGTGCAAAGTGGCGTCGGAACTCATCATGCTCAGGTTGCCGTTTTCCGGAACCAGAAGAATGTGCGGAATGTAGCGGCAGCGTTTCTGGTCAAGATGGCGCCGCTGCTCCGGCAAGTCCATGGCTTTACCGCGAGAAACATCCTTGAGGTAGACGATTGTGTTGGCGATGCCGCCCTGCGGTCCAATGACTAGCCTCTCCAGGTCGGCGGTCTTCTTAGATTCAGGATCACAAATCTGCGGATCTTTGGTGACGGGGAAATTGAGGGCGTGCGGAACTAGTCCCGACCATTTCACAGTCCCGGAAACGGTTCCGCCGTCGACGACGGTAACGACTTTGTAATCGCTCTGAGAAAAGGCCGCGGAAACAGCGGCCAAGAACGAGAACAAGATCAATGAAAAACAGGGCGAAAGGACTCGACGCATATTAGTTTCCTGCAAAGCCGCGACTCAACCGGCAATCCTTTCATTCCTTACATGAAGCTGCGGGAAAATGCTCCACAGGCGGACCTCACTTACGGTTCCAAGGGAGACCGCCTGGGGACGGACTGGTGATTGCAATCACTACTAGAGTGCCCTGAACTCTTGAGCGGCGTCGAGATTACGATGGTGACAGAACGGGTGGAGCTGCTGGCTGGTCGCTCTGGGGCCGGGGCGGATAGGTCATGGTTGTCTGGCCAATACCGCCCGACGACCGTTCTGCCCTTCCACCCCTCAGTCTTCCTGCTGCGGGATCGCAGTTGAGTGCTCATTTTCCTTCCCTGTCCGGAAGGCCACGAATGGACGGGACGGCGTCTTGAACCAAGCCCACGCTCCAGCTGCCGGAGGGACCAGCACAAAGACCACATCCCTCAGGAACGGCAGCCCTCCCGATGGATCAAAATGTCGCATGATTTGCCCGGCCTATTCCGACGGCAGGTCGGCATCGTAAATTTGCCATCGAGAATTTACAATCATCCCTCCATGTCTGTCAGCGTGCGATCATTCGCGAAGATCAATCTGGGGCTGCGTATTGGGGCGGCGCGGAACGGATTCCATGAATTGCTGACGGTGTATCAGACCATTGAGCTGCACGATGTGCTCCGCGTCGGCGTCCGGCGCGGCAAGGGGATTGAGATTCGATGTGCTGACCCCCGCGTACCGAAGGATGAGTCGAATACTTGTTTTCGCATTGTTGACAAGGCGATGCGCGCGCTGCGCGTGAAGGGACGCGTGGTTATCGAGATCGAAAAGCGCTTGCCGGTTCAGGGCGGGCTGGGGGGAGCTTCGGCCAATGCCGTGGCCGCTTTGCTGGGGCTGGAGGAGACGCTGAACAGAGTTTTGCCGGCTACGGAAAAGCTGCGCATAGCGGCTGAGGTAGGATCGGATCTGCCGTTGTTTTTGGTGGGCGGGACTGTGTTGGGTGTGGGACGCGGGGAACGGGTATATCCCTTGCCGGATTTTCCGGCGGCGGCGTGTGTGGTGGTGACTCCGGCGGTTGGCGTGTCGACTCCGAAGGCGTTTGCCGAGTGGGACCGGATGGGTGCCGGGAGCAGGCAACTGCCAGCCGAGTCGCGCTCCGCTCGGCTGGGTCAGAGACCCGTCACCACACAAGCCGAGCCAAACCCTGGCGAGGGGCGGTCGGCGGGACAGTCGGGGGCGGCTGTCCCCACACGAGCAAAACCAGCGGCAGCAGTTCCCCCACAAGGGCGCGGCAGTGAAGCTGCGAAATTGACGGCTTCTGATGGCTCCGATAGAATGAATGAGCTTAGCTGCGGCTTGTCGGCGTGGCTGAGTGAACCTTACTCCGGTGCTCCTTTTAGAAGGGGCCGGGCCGAGAATCCGCTTCTCGAGCTTGTCCGGGCCGGGATTGAAAACGACTTCGAAAAAGTCGTCTTTCCTGAATATCCCGAGCTGAGTGATGGGAAGCGTGCGCTTTTGCGCGCGGGCGCCAGGTATGCGTCGTTGTCGGGCTCGGGGTCGGCGCTGTATGGGCTGTTTGCCTCGCGAGAAGCTGCGATGCTGGCGACCGCCAAGCTCCGAAAACAAGGGTGGACCGCGCTGGCGACGGCGACGTTGCCGCGGCGGGCTTACTGGAAGCGGATGGTTGCGGGCTGAGCATTGCAGTTCGTTGGATTGTGCTTTGCCGCGCCGCGCTCGCCCCAGCCGAGGCGGCTCTCGCTAGAGGAAGTGGTGGTCGACGAAAAGTTTTGATTGTTGATTTTTGATTGTTGATTGAGAATCTAGGCGAGCCCGCTTTTTGGGCTCCGTCAACAATCCGCAATTGGACAACCAGCAACAGGTTCACTGGGCCGTCGACTAATGGTAGGTCAAGTGCCTTTGGAGCACTTTGTCTAGGTTCGAATCCTAGCGGCCCAGCCAGACAATCGCTTTTGGCTGTTAGCGTTTGGCTCCTAGCTCAAACCAGCTAGGGAGCGAAGGCTTAGCCAAGAGCCAAAGGCTAAGAGCGAAGAGCTAATAACCATGGCCACTTTGGTGACGCCCGCCGACAAGACGGTTGAAAAGAAGAGTCCGCCCGTGACTGACGAAAAGCTGGAGCGGAAGCCGCGGCCGCGAGGGGACGAGAAGTTCAAGATTTTCAGCGGTACGGCGAACGAGCCATTGGCCGATGAAGTCTGCAACTTTCTGGGCATGCAGCGCGGGCAGGCTCAGGTGATTCGTTTCCGGGATGGCGAGTGCTACGTTCAGATCCAGGAAAACGTGCGTGGAGCCGATGTGTTCGTGCTGCAGCCGACCTGCCGTCCGGTGGACGAACACTTGATGGAGTTGCTGCTGATGATCGATGCGCTCAAGCGCGCTTCGGCGCGGCGCATCACGGCGGTGATTCCATATTTCGGGTATGCGCGGCAGGACCGCAAAGACAAGCCGCGCAGTCCGATATCGTCGAAACTGGTGGCCGACCTGTTAACCACGGCAGGCGCGCACCGGGCGTTGATTGTGGATTTGCATACCCCACAGTTGCAGGGTTTTTTTAATATTCCGGTGGATCACCTGTTCGCCTCGCCGGTGCTGGTGGATCACTTCCGCAAGCTGGCATTGCCAACTTTGACCGTGGTTTCGCCGGATGCGGGCGGCGTGGAGCGGGCGCGGTTTTTCGCGAAAAAAGTCGATGCGGCGCTGGCCATCGTCGACAAACGCCGGGTCGAGGTAAACGTGGCCGAAGTGATGCACGTGATCGGCGACGTCGACGGCCGAACGTGTCTGATCATCGACGATCTGATCGATACAGCGGGAACGCTGGTGAAGACCGCGGAGGCTTTGCTGGAGAATGGGGCAACTTCGGTTTACGCTTGCGCGTCGCATGCGGTGCTTTCGGGGCCGGCCGTGGAGAACATCAAGAACTCGGTTATCAAGGAAGTCGTCGTGACCAACACCATCCCACTGACTGCCGAGGCCGACGCAGCACGAACCGAAAAGGGGGGAAAGATTACAGTCCTCTCGATTGCGGGATTGATTGGCCGGGCGATTCAAGCGAATCACGAAGAGACTTCGGTAAGCAAGCTGTTCACGTAGGCAATGGGATTTGGCAAGAAGCGAGCCAAACGGGCGGTGATTGCGTCGCAAAGTACGCGACGCTTCGCTCAGCTCGCCGGGATCCTTCGGCGACGAAAAAGATGTCGCCTCGGGATGACAATCCAATCGAGGAATTGAAATTTATGGCGACTGCATTGGAACAAAACACACTGGAAGCGCAACCGCGGGAAGCCGGCACCAAAAACCATGCCCGCCGTGTGCGCCGTGAAGGAAAGATTCCGGCCGTAATCTATGGAGCGGGCAAGGATTCGCTCTCGATCAGCGTGGATCCGCGGCACGTACAGCGGATTCTGAATTCGGAGACCGGTCACAATACGATTTTCGACCTTGCCTTGAGCGGCGGCGAGCGCAGCAAAGCGATGATCGTTGACTGGCAGTACGAGCCCATCAAGGGCAAGCTTCTGCACATTGACCTGAAGCGCATAGCGCTCGACAAAGTGCTTAAGGTCAACGTGCCCATCTTCCTGGTCGGCGAGTCGGCGGGCGTCAAGCAGGAGGGCGGCATCATGGAACAGATGCTACGCGAGGTCGAGGTCGAGTGCCTGCCGGGAGACATTCCCAGCCACATCGATGCCGATGTCAGCCAGCTCACGTTTGGCAAGGTTTTGCGCGTTTCGGAGTTGCCGCACTCGGACAAGATTAAGTTTATTAGCGACCCGAATCAGCCCGTGGCGCACGTGACCTCGGTGAAGGAAGAAGTTGTGGCCGCTCCGGATGCGGTAGCGGCGGAAGCGGCAGCTCCGGCGGAGCCCGAAGTTATCAAGAAGGGCAAACAGGAGACCGAGGAAGAGGGTGGGGAAGCTCCCGCGGCCAAGCCTGACAAGGCCGAGAAGGCTGAGAAAAAGGAGAAGAAATAGACTTGTGGTGAGAGCCGCCGGGTTTCGCTCGGCCGGACAGCCGGGGGGCGCTGCCCCCACATTGGGATGGTGGCGTGAAACTGATCGTCGGGCTTGGCAATCCTGGTATCGAATATCAGTTCACGCCACATAATCTGGGCTTTCTGGCGATTGATCGAATCGCGACGGGCCTGGGGGTGGAGGTTCGAAACCGGCAGTGCCGGGCGCTGACGGCGCGAGCGGTGATCGCCGATCAGGCGGTGTTGCTGGCCAAACCGGAGACGTTCATGAACTTGAGTGGGCTTTCGGTAGGGGAACTGGTCGAGGAGTACGAGGCGAAGCCGGAGTCGGACCTGATTGTGATTCAGGACGAACTGGATTTTCCGCTGGGAACGTTGCGCATTCATAGGCGGCGTAGTTCGGCGGGGCATAACGGAATCGAGTCCATCATCGGGGCGCTGGGCACCGAGGATTTTCTGCGGATTCGGATTGGGGTGGCGCCGGAACGTAAAGTGAGCGACGGCCAGAGTTATCTGCTGGCGCCGCTGCGCAAGGCGGAGTTGCAGGTGGTGGATGGAGTTCTCGACACCACCGAAGAGGCAGTCAAGGTGATTTTGCAAGAAGGTCCGGCCGCGGCGATGAATCGCTTTAACCGAAAAGAGCCGGACAAAGAAGATTAGCCACGGATTCTCACGGATGAGAATTTGAGAATCTTTTATCGTGGAAGTCCGTAAGATCCGTGGCCGGGTTTGTGGCCAAAGATTTGGAGAAGAGAATGAATCGTATTTATGAGCTGATGTTCATTGTTCGTCCGGATATGACGGACGAGGATCTGGATAAACTGATTTCCACACTGCAGTCGGTGGTGCCGGCCTCCGGCGGCAACGTGCAGCGCGTCGACAAGATGGGCAAACGCCGGCTGGCCTATGCCGTCCGCCGGTTCCACGAAGGCATCTACGTGTTGATGGTGGTAGAAGGCGGAGGCGCGGTCATTCACGAACTGGAGCGCCGCCTGCGCGTGACCGAGCCAGTCATCAAGTTCCTCACGGTGCGCGTGGACGAGGAGCAGAAGCGGCTGGACAAAGTCAAGCAGCTGCGCGATTCGAAGAAGAAAATCAGCGCGCAGCCGGCAGCGCCGCCAGCTTCAGCGGCGGCGGCGGCGGAACCGGCTGTTCCGGCAGCGGAAAATCCGGCGACGGTTTAGCCCGGCGTCAGCCAAAGCGATTCGTCCAAAGCGATTACGACACGAGTCCTGTGGACTCGCGCCAGCCGGTGAAGAATCCGGCAGAGAGATGAAGGAGAATTATGGCGGAAGAAACGAAAGCACCAGAACAATCGGCACCCAGTGAAAGGCCGCGTTCGAGCGGAGACCGGCCCAGTGGAGATCGTCCGCGGTTCGGCGGCGGTGGTGGCGGACGCGGCCCCGGTGGGCCTCCGCGGGAGGGCGGTGGCGGACGCAAGTTTTTCCGGCGCAAGAAAGTTTGCAAGTTCTGCGTCGAGAAAATTGAAGACATCAATTACAAGGATTACCGCATGCTCGGACAGTTCGTCGCCGAGAGCGGCAAAATCGTGCCGCGGCGTTTGACCGGCGTATGCGCGCCGCATCAGCACCGGCTGTCGGCCGCCATCAAGAAGGCTCGCAACATTGCCTTGCTGCCGTTTGCCGGACGAGCATCGTAGAAAAGCTTTTGAGATCGGAGTTATCTATGGAAGTCATTCTGAAAGAAGATGTCGCGAAGCTGGGGTCCCGCGGCGACGTGGTGAAGGTCGCGGAAGGGTATGGACGGAATTATCTGTTGCCGCAAAAGCTGGCGATTCAGGCCAATGAGGGCAACAAGGCCGTCATCGTGCAGATGAAAGCCGCTTCGGTGCGGCGCTCCGCCAAGGAGAAAACCCAGGCCGAGGAACTGGCCAAGCAGTTGGAGGGCGTCTCGGTGTCGTTCCAACGGCGCTCGGGCGAGAACGATCAGCTCTTTGGCTCGGTCACGTCGAGTGACATCGGCGAGGCGCTGACCAAGAAGGGGTTCAATGTGGATCGCCGCCTGATCCAGTTGCACGAGCCGCTGAAGACCGTGGGCGAGTTCAGCGTCCCGGTAAAGCTGCATAAAGATGTGACCGCGCACTTGAAGGTGGTGATTGAGAAGGAAGCGACCGCGGAGTAAGCAATCCAAAACCTGGGTCCCCTGCGATGGCGGCGTTAGCGAATCACCGACAACTTTCGGTTGTTCGTTTTTTGCTTGCGGCTCATTTTCTGGCTGGGATGCTGCTTGTTTTCAGCTCAGCAATCGAGCGCGCCGCCGGCGTTTTTGCCCCGGGGCCGAAAGCCCTCCCGAATGAAACCTCCGACCATCCGCCGCTTCCTAAGATCCGCTTGCCAACACTCGAGGGCGTTTCGCAAGTCAACGAAATGACTTCGTCTCGCCTCCTGACGCTCCCCGGCCGCAGGCGATAAGTATCGAATTGTCATACGCCCGGTTAGCGAGCGATATCGCCAAAATGCCGCCTCCTGCATTTCCGCCGGGAGTGCGACGTACCGCCACGGTGGGTCTAGGAATGGGAAAGAGCGGTCGCGTCACCGATGCCAGGGCCCGCCTGCGTTGAGCAGGGCTGGGGTTGCGGCTGTTGCTGCGATGGAGTTGCGCCCTGCTTGATTCTGGGTAAGCCGGTGGAAGCGAAGACAGCTTGGAAATTCCAAATGTCCAATAATTCGTTCAAGGCGCCTGAAATGCACATCTGCTGGGGCACTTCCCGTGCCAAACTTGCCGCTGGCATTGTGCACGATTGTTCTGTTTCCCCCTAAATCTTTGTCCCTGAACCACCTAGGCCCCAAAAAAATCCTCTTCCAGCCTATAATTTCTGCTCACGGTTCTGCTGACGACTCGTCTATTCCTGTGCAAGCCCGGATATGGCATAAATACCGGGCAGGTAGAGGACACAATAGAAATGCCGGCCGGTGCATGGGCGATACCAATTGCGGTTGGCGGACGGGCCCACTCTAAGGAAAAGAGTGAGAGAGTAGACAGAGGCAACAGGGACCAGGACCCCGCGCGGGGCCGCATGGCTGGGCAAGAACGCCGCATAGATGACACGATGTTGATCCGGGAGGCCCAGCGCGGAAGCCGCGCCGCCTTCGAGGAACTGGTTCGTCACTACGATCAGTCGGTGCTGCGGCTAGCTCTGCATCTCACCGGAACCGAGCAGGATGCCCAGGACGTCTACCAGGACGCCTTCCTTAAGGCCTACAAGAACATCGGGAGTTTCCGGTTCGAGTGTTCCTTCTACACCTGGATTTACCGGATCGTGACCAATCTGTGTCTCGATCACCTGCGCAAGCGGAACGTGCGCAAGGAAGATGCGCCGGTGGCGCAAGACGGCTCCGGTGGCGAGTACAACTTACTCGAGCAGGTGCCTGACGTGCGGGCAGGAGCGAATCCGGAGCGCGACTTGTTGCGCCGGCAATTGGGCGCGCGCATTGCTGGAGCGCTGGAGAAGCTGACGCCGCGCGAGCGCATGGTGTTTGAGTTGAAGCATTACCACGGATTGAAGCTGAGAACCGTGGGTGAGATTTTGCAGACTACGGAAGAGACTGCCAAGAATACTTTGTTTCGCGCTACGCAGAAGTTGCGCGGGGCCTTGGCGGATATGAGATGAAGGCAAGTTCGGAGCGGGGCGGCTGGGCTTCGCCCATGCCGGGACAGCCCAGGCGGCTATCCCACATGGTTCGTGGACGGTGAAGGTGCAACGATGAAATGTGAATGGGTAAGAGAGAATATCGTGCTTCAGGTTTATGGCGAGTTGGCGGATGACGCCCGTCACGAACTGGAGCAGCACGTGGTCCGCTGCCCGGATTGCGCGGCCGAACTGAAGCTGGAGCAGGAGTTTCATGCGCTGCTGGCGCAGGACCGGGCGGCGGACCCCACGCCTAATCTAGTGGCGGCGTCGCGCATGAGGCTGCAGGAAGGGCTGGAGACGGCCAAGCAGGGCAGCGCCTGGAGTCGGTTGGCGTTTGATCCGGGGAACTGGCTGCGGCAAGTGCGATTCTCGCCGGCGCTGGCGTCGGCTATTTTGATTCTCGGCTTTGCCGGCGGAGTTACGGCCACCTACAAGCTTTACGGGGCGCCACCCATCCCTACAGCTGGCGTTACGAACATCGCGAATCCAACCGCAGTTCCTGCCGAAGCTTCAATCACGGGAATCAGTTCTGTGGTCCAGGAGCCGGGGACGAATCAGATCAGCATCAAGTACAACACGGTATCCATTCAGGAGGCGCATGGCTCGCTGAACGACGATAAGATCCAGCAATTGCTGCTCTACGCGGCCCGCAACAACTACAACACCGGCGTGCGCGTGGACTCGGTCGACTTGCTGGCGCAGAGAACGGGCGACATGCAAGTGCGCGAAGCGCTGATGTATGCCCTGCAGAGCGATACGAATCCGGGAGTGCGATTGAAGTCGTTGAGCGCGCTGGGCAATTACGTCAAAAACGATACCAATGTGCGCGACGCCGTGTTGCGCTCTCTCGTCAATGACGGGAATTCCGGAGTGCGCATTGAAGCGCTGCGCTTGATCGAGCCGGTGAAGGCCGACGGCAGCGTGCGCGGTGTGCTGATGGCGCTGGCCGCGAAAGATCAGAGTACGTACATCAAGTCACAGGCGCGGACCATGCTGGCGCAGTTACCGGAGATTGATTAGGGAAGCAGCGCCGTCGCGACGGCGGCGCTACTGCAAGAAACGAGGAAACTATTTTGAAACGCGCGCTACAAATCGTTGGGCTGGCAAGCGGGCTGGCTCTGCTTGTGCCGCTGTCCCTTGTTCCACTGGGTCAGGCGCAGGAAACACATGTATCCCGTGAAGGCGGAGCATGGGCTCAGGAGATTACCGGTTCGCTGGCCGCGGTCAAGAACTTGAGAGTCAAAGTTGACATGGGTTCCGTGGTGGTACGCGGCGGGCAGCAGCAGGGCATCAATTACGTGGTTCATACTCATTTCGGCAATTCTTCCGAGCAGGATGCACGCCGCCAGTTTGAGCAGTATAAGGTTACCGCATATGTGAAGGGCGAGACCGCCTGGATCGTTGGCGACTGGCAGGGGGGAAGGCGGCCGCGCCGATTCTCCGGAGAATTTTCGGTGGTGGTTCCGCGCGACATGGCGCTGCTCAAGCTCGAAACCGAGGGCGGCAATGTGGACGCTTCTGGAGTCGCTGGCCGGGTGGAAGCGGAGAGTGGCGGCGGCAGCATGAAGCTCGATGACATTGGCGGAGGCGCGAACGCCGAAACCGGGGGCGGATCGATCGATGTAGGCACCGTGGGTGGCGAGCTGAACTTGCACACTGGCGGAGGGTCCATCGAAGTGCGGCACGCCAACGGCAAGGTCGTGGCAGAAACCGGCGGCGGCAGCGTAGAGATCCAATCCGGAGCCCAGGGCGCGACCATCGAGACCGGCGGGGGCAGTGTGCAGGTGCGGCAATGCAACGGCAAAGTGAAGGTTTCTACCGGCGGCGGCAGCGTGGACCTGAGTGACATTGGCGGTCCGGCGGAACTCGAAACCGGAGGCGGAAACATCCACCTGACATCGGCCAAGGGACATGTTCATGCCGAGACCGGGGGGGGCGGGATTGAGCTTTATGGCGTGCCCTCGGCGCGGGCCGAAACCGGGGGGGGCGGGATTACCGTGAAGCTGGTGAATACGGGCGGCGAGCGTAACGATTCTGATCTGGAGACCGGTGCGGGCGACATCACCGTGTATCTTGCGGCGGATGTTGCTATTAACGTGCGAGCCAGCGTGGATATGGGCAACGGGCACCGCATTACCTCCGATTTTTCCGATATCCACATCAGCAGCGAAGGGGACAAGTGGGGTCCGAAGTCGCTAACCGCCGAGGGCAAGCTGAATGGCGGCGGGCCGACGGTGAAAGTGCACACCTCGAGTGGTGACATCTGTTTCAAGCGTGCCAGCCACTAAGGTTTTGCGCCGTTCGCCAGGTCAAACCGCAGGAAAATATTGTTGAGGAATGACAATGCGTAAATACGTTATGACTAGCGTCGTGTTGCTGCCGGTGCTCCTCACCTTTTCGCAGGCCGCGCAGAACTGGTCGGTGGATCCGCCGGAGCAACCCTGGGTCTTCGCCAGCGAAGACAGCGGTACCAGTTCATACCTCGGGGTCGACATTTCGGATGTGACCAGCGAACGGCTGAGCGCGTTGAAGCTGAAAGAAGAAAAGGGCGTTGAGGTAACCATGGTCGACCAGGACGCTCCTGCCGGCAAGGCGGGCATCAAAGAACATGACGTGATTCTGACCATGAACGGCACTTCGATTGAAAGCGGAGCGCAGTTGCGTCGCATGATCCACGAGATGCCGCCTGGCCGCGTCGTGACCTTCGGCTTGAGCCGTGACGGGCAGCCCATGACGGTGAAAGTTCAGCTGGGCGATAAGCACCAGGAGTTCTCCATGGGCCATAGCATGAAGGACTTTCACATTCAGATGCCCGAGATCCACATTCCGGACATCGACATTCCGTCGATCAACATGGTGGTGGTAACCTCCTCGGCGCGCAGCGGTCTGACTGTGGAAAATATCAGCCCGCAGCTGGGAGAGTTCTTCGGTGTCAAGAATGGCAATGGAGTGTTGGTGCGCTCGGTCGAGAAAGGCAGCCGTGCGGAAAAGGCAGGCTTCCGCGCCGGAGACGTAATCGTGAAGGTCAACGACCAGCCTGTGCATGACACCGGCGATTTCAGCCACGCGGTCCGGTCGCGCGATGGTGCGGCCGTGAATGTATGGGTGATCCGCGACAAGAAGGAACAGAATCTGAATCTGGCTCTGCCCGATCGCAAGCAATCTGGCGAAGTTCTCGAGGAAGAGGAAAGCCTTGAAGGTCCACTGATCGACGCGGAATCGGCCGTCGAACTGAGCCAATTCGAACCGTATGTCGCCCAGTTGCAACCCGAGATGAAACTCGCCGAAGATTCTCGCACCGCGGTCCGGGAGCTTCGCAATGACCTCTGCGGACAGCAGCGGTTACTGCGCCAGCAGACCGAGAAGCTCAGGAACCAATCTCGTCTGCAGCAAAAACAACTCAAGCGGAATCAGGAAAAGCTGAAGATGCAGTTCGACCAACTGCGCCAGAAGACGTTGGCACATGGGTTCGATATTTAGAGATGCGACGATTCGTGCGCTAGTGGCAGCTTGAAGTGGTGAGCGCAAGGCTGGCGACGCAGATGCGATTCCGTCCCGCCTGTTTCGCCGCGTAGAGTCCACTGTCGGCCGCCCGGACCATTTCGTCCCGAGTCTTGCCGTGAGCGGGAAATGCCGCGATTCCCGCGCTAATCGTGATGGTCCGGGGTACTCCCGGAAACTGAAAGCTCTCGACCAACCGGCGCAATTTCTCGGCAATGGCGACCGCTTGCTGCGTGGTGATTTGAGTCAGCAGAATGGCGAATTCTTCTCCCCCGTAGCGGCACACCACATCATTCTTGCGCAACTGCTGGTGAAAGAGCGAAGAAACCTGCCGCAGCACCTCGTCTCCGAGAAGATGACCGAACTCATCGTTCAACCGCTTGAACTGATCGATATCCGCCATCATCACGGCCATGCCGGTTCCGTAGCGGCGGGCGCGCTCGATTTCTTCCATGATCCGCAGCTCGAAGAAGCGGCGATTGAAAATTCCGGTCAGACCATCCAGGTAGGCCAGTTGTTTGACCCGTTCGATGTAGTGAGCGTTCTGGATGGAATTGGCGCAAATGTCGGCGACCGATTCGAGCGACTGCAGTTCGCTCTCGCGGAAGGCGTTTCGCTGGGAGCTGTGCAGGGTGAGCACCCCGAGTGTCTGCCCAAAAGAAATCAGCGGGATGTGCATGCGTGAGGCGGACTCAAGAAAGAGCCTGAGGGATTCGGGCGTGGCGCTCAAATCCTTTTCGATGATGCTGCCGCTGGTTGAGATCACACGCGCCCAGGGTTCCTGGCTGGCCGGAAAACGTCCGCCGGCAGGAGTGCAGGGCGTGAGCGTCCCTTGATGCGCCCGCATCACCAGGTCGCCTTCCTCGCGCAGGAGAAGCGAAACGTGCGATACCTGAAAGGCTTTCTGAATCACCGAACAGACCCGGACCAGAAGGTCCTCCAGATCCATGACGGCGGTGCTTTGCTGGGCGATGGTATTGATCGCTTCCAATTGCCGCGCCCGCTGCCGTTCCAGCGAGTACAAGCGCGCATTCTGGAGCGCGATCGAGGCCTGCGTCGAAAATAGAGTCAGCAGTTCGATGGTTTCATGGTCGAAGTGATCGAGGCGGTCGCTTTGACAGTCCAGTACGCCCACCACCTCATCTCGCACCATCAGCGGAATCGCCAGCTCCGAGCGTGTGGATTGCGCTGCGCAGACATAGCGCGGGTCCTGGCTCACGTCGGGAACATACACCGGTTGCTTCAGCAAGACCGAGGTGCCCGTGATGCCCTCGTGGTATCCCAAACAGATTGCGTCTTTTCCGGGATCCCAGCCGATCTGCGAACGGACGCAAAGCTGCTGGGCATCCTTGTCGAGCAGCAGGATGGCCACGTTCGGCAGATGAAAATAATCGCGCGCGATCGCCAGGATTCTCTGCAACACCTCGTCCAGATCAAAGGTGGAGAGCACGGCCTGGCCCGCTTCAAATAGGACCGCGAGTTTTGGCATGGTGGAACGAATTGTACGAACGAGACTAGCGGTTACCAAGGTTCCGAAAGTAACCGACTGTTGAACGGATGCGCTCGCAGCAGCGTTAGGGCTATCGCCACTTTCTTGCGGTCCTGATCAATCGGTAGGCCACCACACAAAAAAAGAAGTCCACAAGCGTGCCCAGGTCCAGGCGGAAGGGGCGATGCCGCGCCACCGGCGGCAACGACGGAAGAAGGGCGAAGTACGCCACGTTGCCCAGTATGATCGCCAGCAAAGCCTGGAGAAAATTGACCAGCACCGGTGGTTTAGACACCACGGTCCTGCCGCGGGTTTCGACCCGGAATCATTTTCTTTTGCCCCACAGCTTTCTTATCGTGAGGTTTCCATGGCGGACAGAGCGGGCATCGGTGCGCTCCTGCTACCATTCTTTTGCCGCGCCTACGAAATCCTAACATGCTCGAACTTTCCACTCCGGTCCAATATGCGAAGGGCGTAGGTCCGCGCATCGGGGAGGTTCTCGCCGCCAAGGGTATCCACACGGTTGGCGACCTGCTGCATTATCTGCCTTTTCGCTACGAAGACCGGCTGAATCCGCGCGGGATTTCCGAGCTGCGCGCCGGCGAGATGGCCACGGTGGTCGGCGAGGTGCGAAGCTCCGGACTGTTCCGCACCCGGAGCATCCCGATTTTCCAGCTCGCCATTGGACAAGGGCGGGCGCGCCTTCGCTGCCTTTGGTTTAATGCAACGTACTTGCAAGACAGGTTCACGCCCGGGCAGATGATCGCGCTGTATGGCAAAGTCGAGGAAGATCAGCGTACTCGCGAACTGCAAATGGTTCAGCCACAGTTTGAAATTCTGGGGGATGCGAGCGATTCGGGCGAGAGCGGTGCGGAAAAGAAAGCGGCGGAGTCTCTGGAGATAGGCCGCATCGTTCCCATCTATGAAGCCATCGGGCGGCTTACCCCGCGCTGGTTTCGGCGCGCGATTCGCACCGCGCTCGATCATCTGACGCCGGAGCTAACGGACCCGATTCCGGCTGCAGTGCGCGCTCATCTGGGGCTGATTTCCCCGCGGGCTGCACTCTGGAACGTGCACTGGCCTGAGCCCGGCGAAAGTTTCGAGGACTTGCAGTCTTCGCGAACCCCCGCCCACATCCGCATGATTTTCGACGAACTGTTTTTTGTCGAACTGGGGCTGGAACTGAAGCGTCGCCAGCAGAAGCAGTCGACCGGAATCGCATTCCATCTGAACGATCGGGTCCGAGCGGCAATTAAGAAAATTCTGCCGTTTCATCCCACAACCGCCCAGAAGCGGGTGCTGAAGGAAATTGCGGCGGACATGGGAAACCCGTATCCCATGCGGCGTTTGCTGCAGGGGGATGTAGGATCCGGCAAGACCATTGTGGCCTTCGAGGCGGCCATCATCGCGATCGAAAATGGTTGCCAGGTGGCGCTGATGGCGCCCACGGAAATTCTTGCGCAGCAGCATTACTTTTCCGCCAGGCGGATTCTGGAGAATGCCGGGTACCGCATGGTGCTGCTGACCGGCTCGCTCGAATCCGACCAGAAGCGCGAAGTCCGTCGCCACATTTCACAAGGCAATGCGCAGCTCGTGATCGGTACGCACGCTTTGCTGGAAGAAAAAGTTGAGTTTGCGAAGCTGGGGCTGGTGATCGTCGATGAGCAGCATCGCTTTGGAGTGTTGCAGCGGCTGAAGCTGATGAGAAAGTCATCTGATGAGGATAGCCGGGCGGCGCTCGGTCGGACGGGCAAGGGCGCGCCCCTCCCAGCAACCGTCCCTCTCCACGCAGACTCGGCGCCCGCCGAACCAGACGTTCTCGTGATGACTGCGACGCCGATTCCGCGCACCCTCGCTCTTACGCTCTATGGCGACCTCGATCTCAGCGTGCTTGACGAATTGCCCCCCGGCCGCACGCCGATTGCGACCCACCGCGTGGCTGACGATCAGTCGCCCAGAGTGTGGGAGTTCGTCCGCAAGCAGGTGGCAGCGGGACATCAGGCTTATGTGGTCTATCCGGTAATTGCCGAGAACGAAGAAAGCGAGCTCAAGGCGGCGATCAAAATGTACCGCGAGCTCAGCGGCAAGATTTTTGCCGATCTGAAAGTGGGACTTCTGCACGGCCGTCTCGACGGTGAGTTGAAAGAGCAGGTCATGCGGAAGTTTCAGCGGGGCGAGTTGCAGATTCTGGTGGCCACCACCGTCATCGAAGTCGGGGTCGATGTGCCCAACGCGACCGTAATGGTAATCGAACATGCCGAGCGCTTTGGCCTGGCGCAGCTTCACCAACTGCGCGGGCGTATCGGCCGCGGCGCCGCCAAGTCGTATTGCATCCTGATGACGGGAGGCAAAGTTAGCGAGGAAGCCCAGCGCCGCCTCGACGCCATGGTAAAGACCAACGACGGCTTTCAAATCGCCGAACTCGATCTGGAACTGCGCGGCCCCGGCGAATTCTTTGGCACAAGGCAGGCGGGGCTGCCGAATTTCCGCGTGGCCAACCTGATTCGCGATGCCAAGTTACTGGAGGCCGCGAAGCGCGAAGCGGCCGCAGTGATTGCCGGGCCGAACGCCGAAATCTCCGCCGAAGAAATCAGCCGCGCTTTGGTCCAGATGCGGGCGCGCTGGCAGCATACCTATGGGCTAGTCGAGGTCGGGTGATGAAGGTTGAACGTAGGCGCGCAGCGGTCAGCGCAAACTTTGTCGCTTGATCCCTGCGGCAATACCGACGCAAACGAACCGACGATGAAGGTGACGATCAGACCCTTTGAAGATCACGATATTTCCTCGATGGCCTCGATTCGTGCCCAGGAATGGGAAACCGAAGCCTTTTGGCAGGAGCGGATTCGCTGGTATCTGCGAAAAGAGCATTCACCGCGGCAAGGCTCTGTCCGCGCGGGCTGCATTCGTCGCCGTACAGGAGGGGAAGGTTGTGGGATTCGTCGCAGGGCACCGCACGCGCCGTTACGGATGCGCGGGCGAGTTCAATGGGTCAATGTCGTCAAGCCGAAACACGGATGCGGGGTCGCCGGCGAACTGCTATCGGAGATGTCTGCCTGGTTCGTCGAGCGGAAAGCATTTCGCATTTGTGTGGACCTTGATCCTAAGAATGCTGCAGCCCGCAGTCTCTATGCGAAGTACGGTGCCAGGCCACTCAAGCAACACTGGATGGTCTGGGAAAACGTCATTGTAATAGGACGGGACGGACGGGACGGGTGGGACGGGTGAGAGATTTGACTTGGATACTGATAGAATCGAGCCGATGGCAGGGTCTTCCCAACTGATTCAGATCGAGCTTGGTGCTCCGCCGCGGCTGCCTAAGCCGCGGTGGCTGCGGGCGAAAGCCCCAGTCGGCGACAACTTTCACAATCTGAAGAAACTCGCCCGCGGTTTGGAACTGCATACGGTGTGCGAGTCGGCACAGTGCCCAAACATTGGCGAGTGCTGGGAGCAGAAGACGGCGACGTTCATGCTGCTGGGGAATATTTGCACCCGCCGCTGCGGATTCTGCGCCGTTCCCAAGGGAAGACCAGAGCCAATCGACCGGGACGAACCCCGCAGGGTAGCGGAGGCGGTAGCGTCGCTGGGACTCAGGCATGCGGTGGTGACCAGCGTGAACCGCGACGACGACAATATTGGCAGCGCTAGAATTTTCGCCGACACCATCCGCGAAATTCGCCAGCTGACGCCCGATTGCCGGGTTGAAGTTCTTATCCCTGATTTCCAGGGTCGGGAAGAAGCTTTGCGCATCGTGCTGGAGGCCAAGCCGGACGTGCTCAACCACAACACCGAAACCGTGCCCCGGCTGTATCGCGCGGTCCGCGCCGGCGCGCGTTACGAACGCACGTTGACTTTGCTGGAGAACGCCAAGAAATTCTCTCCTGGCATGGTGACGAAGAGCGGCGTGATGGTTGGCCTGGGCGAGTCGTCAGCAGAACTGATCGAAGTTTTTCGCCATCTCGGCATGCGCGGCGTCGACATACTCACCGTGGGGCAGTATTTGCGACCCTCGAAGGATCACCTGCCAATTGCCCGCTTTTATGACCCGGACGAGTTTCTCTATTTGCGGGAACAGGCTCTGCGCTTCGGTTTCCGTCACGTCGAGTCGGGACCGCTGGTGCGGTCAAGTTATCACGCGCACGCGCATGCCGATGCCGCGGCGCTGCCACGGGCGGTGTCGTAGCTTGCCGGGGCGGAGGCTCCCCGCCAAAACCTTCCTTAATATCTCAGCAAGCAGCGTTAGTATCCCTATCGATCAGATCGGCATGAGGCGGCGGATTATCTCATGGTGACTGCTCTTCTGGTGGTGCTCGGATTTTTCGCCGGCGTGCTGGGCGCCCTGACCGGCATTGGAGGCGGCGTACTGCTCACGCCTATACTGGCGCTCCACTTCGGTATTCCGATTCGCCAAGCCATCGGAACGAGCCTGGTGGCGGTGATTACCACTTCGGCTGCGAGCTCATCGGTCCATTTGCAACGCCACACCACCGACATTCGCCTGGGTATGACTCTCGAACTGGCAACCGCATTCGGCGCGGCAGTCATGGCGTATCTGGTGGGTTACTTCAACCGCGATGCTCTGGAAGGACTGTTTGCTGGTTTCCTGCTCTACAGCGCGATGACGATCCTGACGAAGGGAAGAAAAGGGGAACCGGTGGGCGATGAATCCTCGCCGGCAACCAACGAGACGTTTATTCCGCCTTACGAGCCCAAGCGCTATCCGCTAGGACTGGCGGCGTCGCTGGTGGCGGGCGCGCTTTCGGGATTGCTGGGGATTGGCGGCGGCCCGATCAAAGTTCCGGTTCTCTATATCTTCATGAAGGTGCCGCTGATGGTCGCGACCGCGACTTCGAACTTCATGATTGGCGTGACCGCCGCGGCTAGCGCCATTGTGTACTACCGGCGCGGCGACATCTTAGTGCAAGTTGCGGCGCCGCTCGCCGTAGGCGTGTTCGTGGGATCGCTTCTAGGGGCGCGCATGGCTCCGCGCATCAATACCAAGGTCGTGGTGTATTTGCTGGTCGGCGTCATGCTTTATCTGGCCGGGCACTTGATCATCCATTTGCTGCGGGGGCGATTATGAGCCAAGTACGGGAGCCCGCCTTCGACCGCGCCGTCGCTCTCGTGTTGCGCATCGGAGCTTTTAGCTGCTTCTTTGTCATGCTGGCCGGGCTGATCGCCGGGCTGTTTGTCAGCGGACAGATTCCTGTCGAGATTGAGCGTGTGGGTGTTCTTCTGATGCTGGCGACGCCGGTCGTGCGGGTGATTGTCGCCTGTCTTTTGTTCTTTTGGGAAAAGGATTGGAAGTATGGATGGATCTCGCTGGGAGTCCTGGTGATCCTGATGTTGGGCTCGGTATTCGGACTCGGCGAGCACTAAGGCGCGACACAAGGCGCGACTTCGTGGAGTCAGGGCCTCGAAACTCTGTTACCATCTTGGCGGCCGAAAATACTGCGGCTCAACCGCGGTCCCTCACTCTCTGCCTCAGTCGCGAGGACCCATCCTGGGCAACTGTGCGACCGGGAGGTTCATATGCCCAATCATCCAAGAAACACTGAATGTCCCGCCGTAGCGGAACTCGCGCGGGCGCTCCGGGGCGTTATACCGGAGCTCAGAGCGGGCGGAATTGGCACGATTCGCCAGGACGGGTCCAGGCACACTGCCGGGCTCGCCGCCGATATCATGCTCGACAGCAAAAACGAATATCAGAAAGGGATAGCCGATGACATCATTGCGGCCCTGATCGATATGCAAGGTCAAATGCGATGGCATGACATCCTCTACACGGACTGGCTTCCGGGCCCAACCTCTGGCAGCCCTGCCAGGGCCTTCCATTTTCATATTCCCGGGGGCGGCGGAGGTTACGGCGGGCAGCGCTTGGCGAAGAATCCGAATCATGATCTCGCGCTCGGTATCGCGCATGAGAATCACATTCATGTGGACTGGGTCGACTTTGCGTTGCGCATCGTCCCGCACGAGGACGTGTTCGTGTACGACTGGCCTCAGGATGCACGGAGCACGGGTTTCGCCGCAGCTCTAATGGACCGCCTGGCGCTGAGTTCACGGCTTTGAAGCGCGTCCCCCGCAGCCATTGTCGGACGACCTAGGAAGGGCCAGGAATGGAAATATTCCTCGAGGATGGAACCGCTCGAGCGCGGCAATTCAGAAGATGTGCATTTTAATGCTGAGATATTTCTTCGGGTTTTCCCGGAACGCCTTCAATAAATCGCGAGTCTCGACCAGCATCTGATTGGCGTTATTGTATAGAGTCTCGTCCTTGAAGAGCTTGCCCACCGTACCCTGGCCCGCTTCCAGTTCGGTCGTCAGTTCCGAAAGTTTGCTGATCGTGTTATCGAGTTTCTTTGCCAGTTCCTCGTCCTTCGTCAGCTTGCCGAGCGTGCCCTTGCCGGCATTAATGTCTTCGCTGAGTTTCTTCATGTTGGCGATGGTATCGTTGGCGTTGTTGTAGAGCGTCGGATCTTTTAGAAACTTTCCGGCCGTCCCCTTGCCCGCCTGCAAGTCATCGATTACGCCATTCATCTTATCCAGGGTGGCGATGAACTTTTCGTAAGCGTCGTTGCGGCTGATCAGCCGACCCAGGCTGCCCTCGCCGCTACCCACCTGCTGCACGATCTGCTGGAATTCCGCGATGGTGGAGGAGAAGCGGTTGTAAAGCGTGGGATCATAAATCAGTTTGCCCAGCGATCCCTTGCCGCTCTCGGCGAAGGCCAAGATGCGGTCGGCCCGTTTCAAGAGGGCATCCATGTTCTCGAGAGTGCTCTGGCTGGCCCGCACTACCTGATTAAAGTCGGGATGCACCTGCGTCGAGAGAGTGTCTCCGTCATGCGCCAAAGGACCGAGGGCCTGGAGGCTGTCGATGTCGAGGTAAGTCTCCCCCAACACTCCCGCGGTCTCCAGAGAGGTCGCAGAATCGCGGTGGATGGCATAACTGTACTTCGTGCTGACTTTCATCAAGACTTCGACCGGAGTTTGCTCCTTGTCTTTGAAAGGAACGATGCTGATCTTTGCCACGTTGCCGATATCTACGCCGCTCAAACGCACCGGAGCGCCTTGGCGTAACCCCTGGGCGTTATCGAAATAAGATTTCAGAGTGATACGGCGGGTGAACAGGCCGGAGGTCCCGGACATCAGGAACAGCAGAAACGCCAGCGTCAGCGTGGCAACGATCACCGTAATCCCAACGCGCAGTTGCGACCACTTGAGCTGCTTCTGGCTAGGCAAATGTATTCCTCATGGTGCCAGTCTGGATGGGATTATGCCGGTCGCCCGAACCATTGGGATCGCAACCGGTTCCTCCGCTGCATGATAACAAAAAGTTGACCGACGTTAAGCAGGTTTCGTGCGCAGCGTCGGCATCAGCAGCAGAGCTAGCAAGTAGGCGGCGGTTCCGCAGGCCAACGTGACGGTCAAGCCGAACTGAATGGCGATGACCATGGCTAAGACGGATCCGAGCACGCTGGCCGCGGCGTTCATCGCCCAGGCCCATTCGACGGCGTTATCTGCGGCGCCTTGCCCGGCGGGCAATTCCGGAGTGGGAAGGGCAGCGAACGCCCGCAACCCGGTTGGGAATGGCATCCCCATGACGAATCCTAACGGGATCAGAAGGACGCCGCTAACCAGCAGTCGATATCCGAAGTCCATCCCCACCAGTGCCGCCAAACGGTTGGGCAGAAAAAACACGTCGGCGAGAAGCATCACGATCACGAACACCAGCGGTACCCAACCCAGATCAGTTCGCGGCAGCCAAAGCCGCGAAAACAGGCTGCCCGCACCGCTGGAGAGCATCAGCAGGAAAATCACAACCGTCAAGGCGTAGGTAGGATGGCCGAGAAATAGAACGAAACGCTGGATGAAGGCAATCTCCACCAGGATGTAGCCCAGACCGACGGCCACGAAGTAAAGCAAGGGCAGGGGGGAGTGACGTTTGGTTCGACTTCTTAAGGCGAGAGGCAAGACCAGAAATGCCAGCACTGCGATTACCGAAATCACCAGCACGAGAAGAAGCACCACGACTCCCAGGTTGACTTTCCAATCGATGCCGCCGCGCAAACCTTTTTCGCCGAGGATCTGTCCCGGCTTGAGAGTGAAGAAGAAGAACGGTGCATTGTCAGTCACGGGTGAGACGTTATAGGCGTAGCTGCGTGCGAATGCGTAGGGATCATTGCTGGCGATCAGATCGGAAAACGGATTCTCTCCGGGGTCGGAGGGCAAATATAGCGGCTCAAGGTCCGGATAGTCATTTATATGGGTGGTCACCGCCTCCAGTTCTGCAGGCGTGAACCCAGTCTTTTTGGCCAACACCACAACCGGGATGCCGTCTTCGTCGAGCGATCCCTGCGACACGACAATAAAATTGCGCGCGGGATTGGCGACCCCGAGGCGATGCAGGGCTTCCATCGCTACCGCGACCACGCGCAAAGCTTCGCGCGGATGCTGAAATTCCCAGCGCGTGATGGCAATCATTCCATCCGGCCGCAGGTGATTAAAATATTCGCGAAATGCCTCGACGGTATATAGATTATTCTCGCTGAGAGCGAACGCCCCGGCGGCAGTCGATGCCCAGGTATCGACCAGCGTCATCTGCACCACATCGAACTGTTGCGGCGTGGAACGCAGAAACGAGCGGCCGTCGGTGACCTGAATATGCACATCGGGCCGCTGGTAAAGATGCTGGGAATAGTCAGCGTAACGCTCACGCATGATGGTGGTGGCGATGATGGGATTGATCTCGATCCCGGTCACGCTGGGGCTGCCATTGGCAACTGCGCGCAAGACATCGACACCTCCCCCCGGACCTATAATCGCGAACTCGCCATGCGGACGTAAGACATTCGCCAGTGCCGGCGGCGCCGACATGAGGTCTCTCTCCCACTCCGTATCATGCCAGTGCGATAACTCCGCATTCATGATGAAGGTATTGGCGTCCGCATCGATGACGATCACTTTGGCGCCATTCTTGCGGTCGACTTCCACCCGCGAGAGCGCATTCCAGCGCGCGAACTCGACTTGGGCTGGATCGCGGAACATGCCCTTCGCGTAAACCACGTCGATCAGACGGCCCGAATAGTTCGCGCCGATTAGCGCCACGAGCGCGAGCGCGAGTAGGGCTGCGTTTCTGCGCATCGAGCGGGCTTCGGCCCAGATCGTCGCGGCGACGGCCATTGCGGCTCCCGCAACCAGAATGACATTGGGGCCGCCTACCCAATTGAGCAAAGGCACGACCGCCAGGCAGGCCAGCGCGCCGCCACCCAGGTCGGCGCCGTAGAGGCGCGGGATTTGTCGCGTCTCGCGCGCGAAAACGACTGCGAATAGAAGTCCGGTGAGACAGAAAGGGACGGCGGCGGCCAGGTAGAGCGCGGTCAGCCGTCCGAAGTTTGCCCAGGAAACCTGCAGCGCGACGGGAACATGCAAAACGATTTCCAGCATCACCAGGACCACGACCGAATTCGCGATACACAAACGCGCGGCGAGCGCCCGCGTTTCGGTGCCCGCAAGTCTTGTTTTCAGAAGGTATGCGCACACGCCTCCCGCGCCCAAGCCGAGAAGAGCAATCGAAATCGCGAGAAAGGCGAAGTGATAGAAGAGCACCACGGAGAACAGGCGCGTGAGCGCTAGTTCGAGCAACAGCGCCGCGAAGCTGGTGAGCGCCAACCCCGCCAGCACCGTCTTTTCGGAGATTTCAGGGGGGCTCGACTGTCGAGTCGGAGTCGCAGTGATGACGGGCATAAATGAATCAGAGGCGACAGTCTAGCAGATGGCGGGGGCGTATTAGGGCGGCGGTCGGGAGAGTCGGGAGAGTCGGGCATCAGTTTTCGAGAATTACCTGCGCCATCGCCTGCTCCGCGGTATGCGTGATCGAAAGAGCCACATTTTTCACTCCGAGCTTTGCTGCGAATTCTCCCGCCGTTCCGTGGAATGCCAGGGTCGGACGGCCGCCGGGCATGCGGCCCACCTCGCAATCGCGCCAACGTACGCCATGATTCCAGCCGGTCCCCAAGGCCTTCATGGCGGCTTCCTTGGCGGCGAAACGCGCGGCATAGCGCTCGAAGCGATTCGCCTTCGAATCGCAATAGCGAATCTCTCCGGCGGTGAAGACGCGCTGCAGAAAACGCTGCCCGAAGCGCTCGATGGATTGGCGGATGCGAGGGACTTCCGCGATGTCGATGCCCGTGCCTACGATCATGGTCGGGATGCCTTCGCTGAATCTTACCGCAGTCCGTCTTAAAGCAGTCGATCCCCGCGATAGATCAAACGGCCGCCGATGAAGCTGGCTTCTGCCGTCAGCTTATGCAGTTTGACCGGACCCTCAGCATCAAGGTGTCGGACTTCGTGTCCCCGAGCCACCAGCCAATCGGAAACCAGCATGCGGTGACAGTGGAAATACAGGCGCTCGGCGCACATATAGGTAGAGGGAGAATTTTCGGCGAGTGCCAGTAGTTCTGACATGGCGTGCTCGAATTCCGGCGTGAGCATATAGTCGGCATAGTTGCGGAAGCTCTGGTTGCGCAGTGCAAGGTGTGGCGATTCTTCGAGAATCTTCTTGCGGTAGCCACCCAGCGCCGTCATCGAGCGGTACTCGATTCCCGCCCCAGGCAGGCTTTGTTCGAGAGAATCGCGATTGAACTGAGGCAGCCGCCGCGACCTGGGAAAGGCGCGGATATCTACGAGAGTCTGAATGTGATGAGCCCGTAGAGCACTGATCAATTCCTCGATGGGGCGGGTGGAGTGTCCGATGGTGTAGAGGATAGCCAAAAGGTTTGGATGCTGAAAAGGCTCTCAGGCGATTGTGTCTAGCGCGGCCGCAACCATTTCATCCTGATCGGCAAATACCGTGCGCAAATCCAGCAACACTTGTCCTTGTTCGACGCGGGCAATGATGGGCGGATCGAATGCTCTCAGTCGGGCGGACAGCTGGTCGGCGCTGATGCCGACACAACTCAAGGCCAACACACGGGTCGGCAAGACCGAAGAAGGCGCGGCACCGCCGCCGATGACCGATTCACCATCGAGGACTTCGATCTTGCAGTTCGATGACTTTACCTGGGCCGCGATCGATTGAGCGCGCTCACCAATTTCCTGCTTTGTCACCCGCATCATTCGCAGGGTAGGAATGGCATCATGGTCGCGTTTCACATACGCAAGCAGCGTGGCCTCCATAGCGGCGTAGGTAAGCTTGTCGACGCGGAGCGCCCGGAACAAAGAGTTGGCGCGCATGCGAGCGACCAGATCGACACGGCCGCTGATCAATCCGGCTTGCGGCCCGCCCAGCAGCTTGTCGCCGCTGTAAGTCACGATGTCGACACCCGTGCGCAGGCTGTCGTGCACGCTGGGCTCGCCATGGATGCCGAAAGTCTGCAAATCGACGAGCGCGCCACTGCCCAGATCTTCCATCAAAGGTAGGGCATGCTTGCGCGCGAGCTCGACCAATTCGGCACTAGAGGCCTGCTCGGTAAAGCCAGTAATCTCAAAATTGGATCGATGCACCCGCAACAGCAGCCGCGTGCGCTCGCTAATTGCTTTTTCATAATCGCTGACGCGCGTGCGATTGGTTGTGCCCACTTCCAGAAGCGTTGCCCCCGACTTCGCCATGACGTCGGGGATGCGGAAGGAACCGCCGATCTCGACCAGCTCGCCGCGCGAGACGATCACCTCGCCGCCCTCGGCCAGAGTGTTGAGCGCCAGCAGGACGGCAGCGGCATTGTTGTTGACGATGATAGTCGCGCTCGATGTTTCCCCAGCGCTGAGCAACGTGCGAAAGAGGCGATCGACGTGAATGTCGCGCTTGCCGCGAGTGCCGGCCTCGATGTCAAATTCAAGATTTGAAAAACGTCCGGCAGTTTCCTGGATGTGGAGCAGCGTGGCCTCGGCCAGCGGAGCGCGACCCAAGTTCGTGTGCAGAATTACACCGGTGGCGTTGATCACGGGACGCAACGAATGTCGGAGCGACTGACGGAGATGCTTTTCGAGGGCCTCCGCCAGCCCGCCCAGGGCAATCCGCAGCGCGGGCTCGTCCAGCAGTCCGGTCGCGACTTCTCTTCGCATACGCGCGAGCACGGCGCGGGCGGCATCGGTGACGGCGGCAGGACCATGGCTGGCGGCAAGCGAGGCCACGTCGGGAGAGCGAACCAACTCGTCGACGGATGGAAGTTCGCGAAAAAGCTCCGATTTTGCCGCAGTTTTCATTTCCGGATTATCCCATGAAAGCGCCCCGCCGATTCTGCACCAACGCCTCTACAACGTATGCAGATAGGCCACGAGATCCTGTATATCCTGTGAACTCAGCGTCTGGCTATAGCCGGGCATCTGGTTGCGACCGAGGCGGATGATGTCGGTGACCCGCTCATCGTTGGCGGGCAGTCCGCTCAGAGATAGATATTTCTGCTGGAAAATTCCTTTGAGCCCCGGGCCTTTCTTGCCACGAGTGGAATACGCTTCATGGCAGCGGTCGCAATGGGAGTCATAAATTTTGCGGCCCGCCGACTGCTGCGGGTTGAGGCCAAGTTCGACGTCCGACTTGCGGCGTTGAACATCGCAACCCGACAAGATCACGAGCCCCAGCAGAACCATGGCCGCTGGAAGGAAGGGCTTGGCGCGACTATTGCTCAGCATCGGTCCCATCGCCCCTTCTGTTTTCCCATGCGTCCATCATTCTGGAGCTCGGGCCATACACGCCGCTGCGAGCCACTTTACAATGATAAAGCACGGAGCAAAGAGCCAGGGCAAGGAGCAAGGTCCAAAGTCCAAAGCCCAAAGCTGAAAGTTACTTTGAATCATGACAGTTGCGATCAAACGCGTCTATTTGCCGCGATCGCGCGGCGACGGAGCCCGCGTACTGGTCGACCGTTTGTGGCCGCGAGGTCTCGCCAAGGCGAACGTCGCGATTGACGAATGGCTGCGCGAGCTTGCTCCTTCCGACGAACTACGCCGCTGGTATCATGCCCGGCCCGATCACTGGCAGAACTTTCGCAAGAAATATCTGCAGGAATTGTCGCAAACTGACGCCGAAGACGCGCTGCGCCGGCTCTACCAGCTGGCTCGCAGGAGAAAGCGCCTTACCCTGCTCTTTGCCTCGAAGAACGAGACGCATAACAATGCGGTCGTCCTCAAAGAACTGCTTGACGGGGGGCGAAAACCTCCGACCGGTACCGGCCCGGGGGCGGTTCGCAGCATAGGCAGTCGCGAAGCCGCCGTGCGTCGCAGATAGAACCAGTGGTGCGCCGAATCCCGCCCAGGCTTGATTTAGAATCGTGCCGCATGAGATCCGTCTTTCAATGGAACCTGGGGGGGCGCGCCCTGGAGCTCGGCCAGCGCACTCTGATCATGGGCATCGTCAACGTCACTCCAGATTCGTTTTCCGACGGCGGCCAGTTCCTGGAACGCGAGAAGGCCATCGAACATGCGCAGCGATTGCTGGAGGAGGGGGCCGACATCCTTGATATTGGCGGCGAGTCCACTCGTCCCGGAGCGCGCGTGGATGCGGGTTCTCCGGGGCCGGCAGGGAGTATGCCGACCGAGACAACCAAAGCTCCGGCTGCGAGTCTCAAGGCCAGGGTGGGTGCCCCATCCCTGGGTGCTGCCGTAAATGCGAACGAAGAGCTGAAGCGCGTGCTTCCGGTCATCGCTGAATTGAAGAAGAAGCATCCCGCGGTGGTGCTCTCGGTTGATACCTACAAAGCGGAGGTAGCGCGCGCGGCCGTTAGCGCGGGAGCCGAAATCGTGAACGATGTCAGCGGATTTCGCTGGGATGCCAGGATGGCGAAGACGATCGCCGAACTGAAATGTGGCGCGGTATTGATGCACATGCGCGGACGTCCCGACGAGTGGCGGATGCTGCCGCCCGCCAGTGACATCGTCCTACTGGTAAAGCGGGAGCTCAAGGAGTGGGCGGAGAAGGCGGTGCTGGCAGGAGTACGGCCCGAGCGGATCGTGCTCGATCCTGGCTTCGGATTCGGAAAGAGATTCGAGGAGAACTATCCGCTGCTGGGACGCTTCGGCGAATTGCAGGCGGCGGGGTTTCCGCTGTTAGCGGGTACCTCGCGGAAATCCTTTATCGGCCGGACGCTGGCCACGAACGGGCACGATGTTCCACCGGAGGGACGCCTTTATGGAACGCTTGCGACGCAGACCGCGCTGATTCTGAAGGGCGCGCACATCGTGCGGACACACGACGTCAAAGCGGCGGTGGAGGCCGCGCGCGTGGCGGACGCGATTTTGCTGGGACGGTAGTAGCCGGATCCAGGTCCGGCCCACGACCGAGCCCGATCTCTCGGTGCCTGCGGAAAATAATCGGGAGCTCGCGAGTTGTTTGGCGCGCGGGCCCCCGGGAAATCCGAATTGCCGATGAGTATTGTTATTTTTTGTCCCTTATTTTGCTTCCTGGCCAACTACGGGCAAGATTGTAGGCGTTGACAGTCCCAATCCCGGTGGGATAGTCATAGCCCTTGCTGGTGACATAGGCCGGCTTGTAGGACTTGGTTGAAGTGGAGAGCACGCCGTTGGGTGCCCCGTCGTAATAGCAGTTGAAGGATCCGATGGTAACCCCGTTCTCCGTCAAGGGCAGACAGTTCACATCATCGTCCCCCAGCGTCACATCGTAGAAAATGCAACCTGAACCGGCCTGGTTGCCCAGAGTTGAATTGCACGAGTTGCTGCCCCTGAATCCATATTCCGAGGCCGTCAGCAGGTAGTAAACGAAGTCGGGATTTCCCTGGTAGGCCTCCGACGTCTGATTGATCATTGCCTGGATGCCAGCCATGATCGGTGCCGCGAAGGATGTTCCGCCTCCACCTGCCCAGGTGTCGGGGGCGCCGGTGCATGGCCCTCCACCAAAGTTGGGGTCGGAATAACAGATCACATAGTAGTGTCCCCAAACCCCGTTGCCGGCAAACAGAGAGACGTCGGGCACATCGCGTACGCCATCGTTCGGATTACCGTAGGCCAGGGACTGAAAAAACGGCTTTCGATAGCCCCGGCAATTTCCCCCCACCACGCCGGGGATCGTCGGATTTCCGAACGCGCACGAGCTCGGTCCGCCACTTCCGGCAACCACTCCCAGGAATTCCTCGCCGATCGGACTGTTGCAGGAACCGCTCGGGCCGTAGGATTGCGTGTAGCCCAGGGCAAGCGTGATCAACTGGCTGGCACAAGAGTCGTTCCACGGAATCTCCGGGACGTAGGACAGGGCTGAGTTGTAGTAGGGGCCGTTGGTGGCACTCCAATAGCTGGAATTTTCGCCCAGAAAGGAGTCGGCGAAGTCGGTGCCGCCCACGGCTACATTATTCGGGGTGGTGGCAAAACCGCTGGCGTTGAGACCGCTCTCCGCCGCAAGTGCGAATTGGTCCGACGTATCGGCGCCGGCATCACCCGACGACACGAATACAGAAACCCCCTGCAGAACGGCAAGCTGGTAAAGTTCGTTGATATAGGCGTTGAAGCTCGCTCCGAGATAGCTTTCCGATTCGCCGTAGCTGATGCTGATAATCGCCGGCGGACGGCCATGTCCCGTCAGCAGGTTTTGGATCGCGATGAAGCCCCCAAAGTTCGCGTTGGTATCCGCGCACGAGGCGAGGACAATGGCGGCACTGGGCGCTGAAGCACTTGCCCATTCGACATCAACCGCGGCTTCGCTATCATCTCCGTTGACTCCGGGATCGGCGCAGGCGCCTCCATTGAAGGGGCTGATAGAGGGCTGAGGATGGATCTGCCGTAAGCTGCCTTGGGGGAAGTTTTTTGCCAGGCCAAAAGTCTTCCGGAAGGTATTCCAATCGGCCGTGGTATAGAGGTCGGTATCTTCGACGACTACGATCGTTTGGCCCTGGCCGGAGACCCCTTGAGCGTAAAGGGGATTCATGTTGTAGATGGTTTCCAGATCGCCGGGTACGAGGAGTTGATAGGCTGAGTTTACCGTGTAAGCCGACCGCGGTCTCGACGTCGGATGAGGCCGGAAGTCATTCATGGAGACAATGCCGTGAACCGCGGGTGCAAGGGCTGCCGGAATGCTGGGATCGCTCGCATTCGCGATATGGTGGTTGCCGTTCACCGAGAGGTTATGAATCTCGGTGTGGAAGGCGGCACGAATCGCGCTCGCGGAACCTGAAAAATCGATGACCCCGTTAGCCATATAAACGCCGTTGACTGCGAACCCAAATGATTCGAGCCAGGCGCTGACAGTCTTGACGTCTTCTTCCGATGGTCCGAACTGCTGTGCGACCTGGTCGGATGTCAGCCACTGGTGGTACAGCGGCGAAGTTTGGTCGTGAAGTTGGTTCACCAGAGTCTCGGCGGCCTGCACCTGCTCCGGGGAGCGATTCAAAAGAAGATACATATGTTCGAGCTGAAGGGCATCCGATACTGGGCCGCGGTCGTTGGCCGCCGTCATCTCGGGGCGCGTGTTGCCCGCCAGTATGATCAAACTGTGTTCGTTAATGCTCTGAGTGACGAGAGGGCGTTGTAGCGTCTGCGCGCTTAACGAAACGCTGCCAAACAGAAGCGCTGCGACAAGCCCCGCGAATGAAACCAGTATGCCTGCTTTGCGTGACATAAACTAAGCTCCTTTGGATTGACACTCCGGTCCGTTTCTCGGGCACGAATTTTTGGACGCGGATCGAGCAAGGGATTTGCGGGGGGATTCGCAGAGAATACAAATCTCCTTCTGCCGAAAACGGTGCACATTCTATCCCATTTCGACCGCTTGCAACACTGTGAAAAGAATTTCACTGTCCGGGGTCAAATCGCGGGAAGCCGCCACGGATGCGGCAGTACGGCCGTCAGGCTGCTGGGCGCACGTTCCAAGCGGTGAACAACCTTGGATTGTCAAACCCGATGGTGGCTGCTTGGGCTGACCGGCCGATTGCTGCCGATCTCTTCCTTGCCGGGAGTGCAGCGACGTTTTTTTGCGCTGGCTGCGGAATGCCCCTCGGAGGAAGTAGGGCAGCAGGGTGGACAAAAAGCATCTGCTTAAAATTGGGCGGCTGGTGCAGTGCGAGAACTGTACTGCAGCGCATTCTTCGGGCAAACAGTTCCACTAGACTGGAACTGGAGCGGGTCAATGAGCCGAAGTCGGGTCGCGCTATGGCTGAATCAATTGCGGAATTTTTCCTGAAGAACTTTCAGAGGCACCGCCACGAATGCGCCTGCCGGCAGCAGCGCGGATACCGGATGGAATCGCTCACCTACGGCGAAGTCCAGGAAATGAGCTTCAGCTGTGCTCGCCAACTGGAGGCGCGCGGCATTGCCAAGGGCGACCGGGTGATGCTGTGGGGAGAGAATTGCGCCGAGTGGGTGGCGGTGTTTTTCGGATGCGTACTTCGCGGAGTGATCGTTGTGCCCATGGACGACGGCTCCGCGGTCGACTTTGCGCTGCGCGTCTTTCAGCAGGTCTCAGCGAAGCTTTTGCTGGCGTCGCGCCGTCATTTACACCAGTGCGCGGGTGTGCAGCCCGCGATGGAAACTTTGACTCTGGAGGAACTGGCGCAGACCGTCGATCCTCAATCGGTCGCGCCGCCAAAGGTCGCGTTGTCGCGCGACGACATCCTGCAGATTGTTTTCACTTCCGGAACCACGGCCGAGCCCAAGGGCGTGATGATCACGCATGGCAACGTGCTTGCGAACATTGCTCCACTGGAGGGGGAGATGCGCGCCTACCTGCGGTACGAGCGCTTCGTGCATCCGCTGCGGTTCCTGAACCTGCTGCCGCTCAGCCATGTGTTTGGGCAATTCCTGGGAATGTTTTTGCCGCCGCTGCTGGGCGGGACCGTGATTTTTCAGCATGAACTGAAGCCCTCGGAAGTGTTGCGCACCATTCAACGCGAGCGCGTCTCGGTACTGGTGAGCGTGCCCCGAGTGCTGCAATCCTTGAAACAAAAAATCGAGCGCGATATCGAGGACCGCGGAGAAAGCGAATCGTTCCGACGGCGATTCCGGTCAGCGGAGGGACAACACTTTCTGCGGCGCTGGTGGACGTTTCGCGCGATTCACCGCCAGTTCGGCTGGAAGTTCTGGGCATTTATCTCGGGCGGTGCGGCGCTCGACAGCGAGAGCGAAGAGTTCTGGGGACGGCTGGGCTACGCGGTGATCCAGGGATATGGATTGACGGAGACGACATCGCTGATCAGCGTGAACCATCCGTTCCGGCTGGGAAAGGGATCGATTGGCAAAGTGTTACCGGGACGCGAAGTGAAACTGGCGGACGACGGCGAGATTCTGGTGCGAGGAGGAGGAGTGACGTCGGGTTATTGGAGGGAGCGTGGGGCAGCGAAAGTCGCCGATGCTCACCCGCCCGAGGCCCCTGTCTCGGAGGAACGTCTCTCGGACGATTCTGTCTCGGACGCACAAGGCTGGTATCGTACCGGCGATATCGGGGCGTTCGATCAGGACGGCAATCTTTATTTCAAGGGGCGCAAGAAGGAGGTGATCGTCACCTCGGGGGGGACGAACGTGTATCCCGAGGATCTGGAGGCGGCCCTGCGGAAGCAACCTGAAGTGAAAGATTGTGTGGTGTTCGGAATCGAGCGCGGCGGGAATGCGGAGGCGTGTGCGGCGGTGATTCTGCGCGGCGCTCGCGAGCCGGAAAATGCGGAACTGAAAAATGCCAGGCTGGCAGAAATTGTGCAGCGAGCGAATCAATCGCTGGCGGAATATCAACGAATGCGCATGTGGGTCGAATGGCCGCAGGAAGATTTTCCCCGGACCAATACGCAGAAGGCGCGCCGAAACGTGATACGGGAAGTCGCTCAGGCGCACTTACTCGGCCAGCGTACTGAGGCAGGAGCACAGACTCCGCTTGTGGATTTGATTGCGCGGGTTACGGGTCGGTCGGTTGCCCGCTTGCGCGAGGACGCGAATCTCGATTCCGATCTGGGTTTGAGTTCGCTCGATCGGATGGAATTGCTGAGTGAGCTGGAAGACCGCTACCAGGTGGACCTAAGTGAGACCCAGTTCAGCGCGCTGCGAACCGTAGGGGATCTGGAACGCATGCTGCGCCGGGACGCGGTGCCGGGCGCGGGATATCACTATCCCAGTTGGACGTTGCGCTGGCCGGTAACCTGGGCGCGGATTCTGGTGCATTACCTGCTGATGCGTCCCGCGATTCTGCTGTTGGGATGGCCGCGGATTGAAGGACGCGAACACCTGCGCGGGGTGAAAGGGCCACTGCTCGTGGTCGCCAATCACGTCTCCGATGTCGATCCGGGATTTATTTTGACGGCTTTGCCGGTAAGATTTCGGCATCGGTTGGCGATTGCCACGGGTGGAGAGGCGCTGGAAGCGCTGCGCACGCCTTCGCCAAACCGTGGATTCTTTGCTCGCATCTATGATCGGCTGGGGTGGATTTTGGGAGTCTCGCTGCTGAATTTATTTCCCCTGCCGCGCCAGGCCGGCTTTCGGCGTAGCTTCGCCTATGCAGGGGAAGCGGCCGACCGAGGCTACAACGTTCTGGTCTTTCCCGAGGGGCGTTGCACGACCAATGGAAACATAAATCCATTCCGCGACGGGGTCGGACTGCTGGCGGCAAATCTCGCCGTCCCGGTCTTGCCCATGCGGATTGACGGGCTATTTGAAGTGAAGCAGGCTGGCAGGAAGTTCACCAGGCCCTGGACCATCAGCGTTCGCATCGGCCAACCGATCAAATTTCCGCCAGAGGCTGAGCCCCAAAAAATCGCCGCAGAGTTGCAGGAAGCGGTCGAAGCCCTCTGATTCGTTTCTGAATAGAATGGACGATGAAGTAGCGCCGCCAGAATGGCGCTACCGTTCCGGCTATTCTTCGTCTTCCTGCGGTTCCTCCTGATGCAGGTCGGCCTCCAATTGGACCTCAGGCACATGTGCTTCGCGAAGCACACGATTCAGCCCCGGCAAATCCGAGTTCCTGAAATCATTCCAGCGCTTCAGCACATCTTCGCGGTCTCGTTCCGTCGCCGACAGCGCCTCCATCTGAGCCGCGGTCGGTTCGGCATTGGCCTGCCAAATTTGCATGTACAGCGTGCTGGCTTGACTGTTGAGTCGGCCGAGCGTGACGTCCGGAGAAGGCGGCGCGAAGAATCCGCCGGAAGCGCCGAGCAGCGCTGTCAGCTTTTTCTGCAAAGCTTCGATGGCCTCCTTGGTTGAAGCGTTGGCATTCGGCTGCGCACTCAGTTTTTCGAGCTGAGCGCGAATCGAGCCGGCTTGGCGCAGGGCCCCTCCGGATTCAGTCATGACGGAAGCCATGCGAGTCTCCGCCTGGAATTTTTTCTGAAGGCCTGCCACCGAGGTCTTAACCCGCGGGTCCATCTTGATGGTCAGCGGCGCAGTGGATGTTTTTCCGTCGACCATCAGCCGGATTGAATATTTGCCAGGGAGGGCTGTGGCGCCCAGAGGGTAACGGGGTGTGTCGTGCGGAATCGCGGAGATCGGATAGTCATGGCGCGCAGAAGTTGGGGCAGGATAATGAAGATCCCAGATCCAGCGGTGCATCCCGGCATCGGTCGAAAGTTTTCGGGGTGCGCGGACCCAGTACAGCGGGATCAACTGCTTCTGCAACTCTTCGTCGGTAACATCGGGCTGATCGGCGCTGGAGAAACGTCGCACGACATGCCCCTGCGCATCCAGAATTTCGAGCGTGACCGTAGATGCCGCCGCGGGCAGATAGTAATCAAGGATCGCGCCATCGGGCGGATTGGCCGCGGCAGGCTCGTCGGGCGGCAGCGGCGTGTCGGTGTAGGTGTCGCGCTGAACGCGATAGGCGGCCGCCGGTGCGAAAAGATGCACCGCGTTCGCCATGGCCGATGCGGCTTCGCGCAAAGGCGCGATGTCGTCGAGAACCCAGAACGACCGCCCGTGCGTCGCCACGATCAAGTCGCTTTCATGGATCCAGAGATCGCGCATGGAAGTGTGCGGTAGGTTCAACTGCAGCGACTGCCAATGGTCGCCGTCATCGAAAGAAACCCACACCGCATTTTCAGTGCCCGCGAATAACAAGCCTTTGCGCACGGGATCTTCGCGCACCGTGTCCACGGGGCCGAAGTCCGGCAGGCCGGCGGTAATCTCCTTCCAGGTTTGTCCACCATCGTGCGTGCGATAGATGTAAGGATGTCCATCGTTGATGCGGAATCGGCTCACCGAGGCATACGCCGTGTGCTCGTCGAAGTGCGAGGCCGAAATTTGCGTTATCTTGCTCCAGGCGGTGAGTTCTTTGGGCGTGATGTCGCTCCAATTCTTTCCCCCATCGCGTGTAATCCACACTTGGCCATCGTCCGTGCCCGCCCACAGCGTGTCCACGGTCTTAAAAGATGGGGCGAGCGCATAAATAACGCCGCGCAGTTTGTCGGCGCCTTTGGGAACGAGCGTGCCCACGCTGGCGGGCACGCCGGGGTTCTCCCTCGTCAAGTCCGGACTCATGGTTTGCCAGGAATTGCCCCCGTCGATGGTCTTGAAAAGCACGTTGCTCGCGAAATACAACACGTGCGGGTCCACCGGGGAGAACATCAGCGGCTCGGTGCGATTGGTGCGGTATTTCGGGTTGCGCAGCGGAATCGGCGTAACATTCTGCACTTCGCCGGTCGAGAAATGGAATTTGGAGACTTCGGTTCGGCCGCCGCCGTAGATCACGTCTGGATCAAGGGGATCGGGCGCGACATAGCCGTACTCGATCACGCCCACGGGATGCCAATCGCGGAAGGTGATGGCGCCGTCGTTGCCGCGGCTCAACGTGCAGGCCGAACCGCTCTCTTGTTGCCCCCCGCAGACGCGGTAGGGAAACGTGTTCGTGGTAATGGCATGATAGAACTGGGCCGTGGGCTGGTTATACCAGGAACTCCAACTCGCGCCCCGGTTGACGGTGATGATTGCGCCCTGATCGCTGACAATCAAAATAATGTTGCCGTTGTCGGGATTGATCCAAAGATTCTGGTAGTCGTCGCCGCCGGGCGCGCCGCGAAATCCCGACCAGGTTTTCCCGCCATCGGCGGAACGCATGGTGACGGTGCTGACCACATAGAGAAGGTCGGGATTCTTCGGATCGACCTTGGGAATGGGAAGATCACCGCCGCCGATGCGTCCGGCAGGACGCGGATCATCGGTGATCTGCGACCAGGAGTCCCCGCCATCGTCGGAGCGATAGACGCTCAGTTTCCCTGAGGCTGTGGCGAGGGTGGCGTAGAGCCGGCGCGAATCGCTAGGCGCGATGGCAACGTAGATCTGCGAGAGGTCTTTCGGCAAGCCGTTGATCAGCGGATGCCATGTGCTGCCGCCGTCGGTCGACTTGAAAAGTCCGCCACCAGCGCCGTTGAACTCGTTGCCGTCTTCCCACGGCCCCTCGCGCACTTCCCACATCGAGGCATAAATGACGTCGGGATTCGCGGGGTCGATCTCAACGTCAGAACCACCGGTGTTTTCGTCTTTGGAAATCACTTTCTGCCAGTTCTGACCGCCGTCGGTGGAGCGATAGATTCCCCGCTCCTGGCTGGGCCCGTAGGGGTGGCCGAGCACGGCGGCAAAAACCCGATCGGGGTCGCGGGGATCGACAGCAAGCGCGGGAATTTGTTGTCCGTCGACTAAACCGAGGTGGGTCCAGGTTTTGCCGGCGTCGGTGGATCTGTAAATGCCATCGCCTACAGAGAGATCAGGCCGATGTAACCCCTCGCCGCTACTTACATAAATGACGTTCGGGTCGGACGGAGCAACTGCGATGGCGCCGATGGACTGCGTGGGTTCGTGATCGAAAACGGGATTCCAGGTGCGGCCATAGTCGTCAGATTTCCAAACGCCGCCGTTCACCTGGCCGATGTAAAACACGTTGGGCTGAGAGGGGACGCCCGCGGCAGCGCGGGTGCGACCGCCACGAAACGGGCCAATCATGCGCCAGTGCAACTCCTGATAAGTGTTCTCCGGAACTTGCGTCCAACTTGCCGTTCCCGCCAGAAAAATGACGAAACACACCACTAAACGACAGACTACTTGGGATCGGTTCACTTGCTCCCCCTCAAACCGCAGATGGCAAACCAGCTAGAGTAAACCAAAATCGCAGCGAGCGGGGCTGGATATAGTCCGGCAAGAATATGCAGCTCGAACGCTTGCCCCCCTTCGAGCAGTCCTGCCGACCGGAGCCGCTTTTCAGCCGCAGCGTAGGGATCTCGCGGGGAGACCGGCGGATCATCGCCGAAAGCCCCCCGTCGCCGACGCTTTGGAACCGCGGGAGCGATCGGCAAGATTCGCAGTCCAAATTAGTCTGGCCGTCCCCAGGCGACGCATTTATGATGACGGGGCTCTCCCAAACCATGTGCATTCAGGGTTCTGATCAACCTCGTCGCTCTCTCGGCTTCGTTGCTTGCTATTTCTTTTTCCTGGCGATGCTCTGCGCATCCTGGCTCGGCGCCGTCGCCGAGGCCCAAGCCGTCGCGGCGCCCTCGAGTACCCCGGTAGGTCAGGGACTCAAGCCGATTCTCGACTACATCTCTTCGGCTTGGGACACGCTAACTCGCTCCATGACGGAATGCGTGAGCGTGGTTGATCCAAAAATCAAAGTTGCTCCGGTGCTGTATTTGCCTGCGGAGGTTGCCGAACCGGCCGCGGTACACAAACTCGCGACCGACTGCAACGTTCGCGTCGAACATTTGCCGGTGGAGATAAAACGCCTGGGAGAGATCGATACGGCAAAGATTCAGCCCCACGGCTTGCTTTACCTGCCGGACAAATATGTAGTTCCGGGCGGGCGCTTCAACGAGATGTACGGCTGGGACAGCTACTTCATCATTCGCGGCCTGCTGCGCGCGGGACATGTCGAGCTGGCGCGCGGCATGGTCAATAATTTCTTCTTCGAGATCGAGCACTACGGAGCGATGCTCAACGCCAATCGTACTTACTACCTGACGCGGTCGCAGCCTCCATTCCTGAGTTCGATGTTCATCGATGTCTACCAGGCCGCACAGCAGTCCAAGACGCACGACGGGAATGCCGACAGGGCCTGGCTGGAGCGCGCCTACGCCGATCTCGACAAAGATTATGGTATGTGGACGCGCGATCCTCATCTGGCCGGGCAAACCGGCCTGTCGCGCTATTACGATTTTGGTGAGGGCCCTCCAGCGGAAGCCGTGCAGGACGAAAACGGCTTCTACCGTAAGGTAGCGCAGTATTTCTTCTTGCATTCGGCCCAAGCCGACGACTATGTGGTGGAGATGAATCCGGGAACAATCCAGGCAGTCGCGGGATCGCCCTATTCTCTGCAGGTTTGCGACGTGCCGCTGACGACGGCTTCGGCGGTGTGCGAAAAATCGAAGCAATTCAAGCTGAGCGCGGATTACTACAAGGGCGACCGCTCGATGCGTGAGTCTGGGTTCGACGTGAGCTTTCGCTTCGGGCCTTTCGGCGCAGCCACCCATCACTATGCGCCCGTGTGTTTGAACAGCTTGCTCTACAAGACGGAAAAAGATCTAGAACAGATCAGCCTCTGGCTCGGCCACGGCGAAGAGGCGAAGAAATGGAACCAGCGGGCGGAGGCGCGTCGGAAACTCATCGTGCGCTATTTGTGGAATCCAGAGCAGGGGCTGTTTTTCGATTACAACTTTCAGACGAACCGCATGTCGGCCTATCGTTACGCGTCGACCTTCTATCCGTTGTGGGCGGGCCTGGCGACGGCCGAGCAGGCCAAGGCGGTGGTCGACAACTTGAAAGTTTTTGAACGACCCGGCGGACTTCCGATGAGCACGGAAGAGAGCGGCGCGCAGTGGGACTTGCCCTACGGTTGGGGAAACATTGAGATGCTGGCGATCGATGGTTTGCGAAGATACGGTTTCAACGCGGACGCCGACCGCGTTTCCTACGAGTTCCTGTCGACCGTCGGGGAAAATTTCCGTCGCGATGGCACGATCAAGGAAAAGTACAATGTCGTGACGCGGTCCTCGGAAGCGCACGTCGAACTTGGTTATGAAATGAATGTAGTCGGCTTCGGCTGGACCAATGCCGCGTTCCTCGAGCTGCTCCACGGTCTCTCCAAGGACATGGTCGAGCGGCTGGAAGAAAATCAGAACCAGCCGCTGCCAGCCGCTAAGTGACGATCCTTGGCAATGAGTCGCGAACTTCGCCCTGATCTTAGTTCCCGCCGGGGGCCTCTTGAACCGCATTGACCAGATCGCGCAGCGGCTGAATCACGGTAAAACGAACCAGAGCCTGCGGCTTCTCGGCTTCGTCCAGGACGGCCAGGGTCGCGGCTTTCCAGCCTGCGACCGCAGGCAATCCGGAGGAAAGATAAGAAACTGCTTCCAGACCCGCCGTACCCAGTTGAGCGAGCTGCCGAGCTCGTGGTTCGGCCTGAACCAGCCGCGGCGAGTCGGCCATCAAGCGCACGATTCCCGGCTCCGCGGTGATCCACTGGTTGAAGTCGGCGGTTAATTCCCGTTGCGCCTGCGTGGGGCCGCGTGCGTTCTCGAGGAAAGCGCGAGTGAGCAGCTCAAAATTGTGGCGCGATGACGGATCAGGCGGGAGAGCGTCTACGAGCAGATCGAGCGGCGTCAGTTGATTGGCGTGTTGCAAGTGCGCGCGTTGGTTGAAGGGGACGGGCTCAAGAACAGAGGCCAGAATCTGTAAGGGAACAATCTGTTCGGTTCCACTCAGCTGGCGCAGGCTCATATCCATCTGAGAAATGTGGGTGAGACCAAAAGCCTCCAGCCGCAACGACTCGACCTCCAGCCGCCGGTACATGTCGTTCACATCGTTTACGTTACGCGGCGACCAGAGCCGCTCGGCGATGGCCGCGTTACGCGGCCAAATGCGCGAGTCGATATCCAGAGCACTGGTCTGCTCCTCCCACATGCACGCTTCTCCGCCCAGGATGCGCGCCTGTTGCTCCGCCGTGAGATCGGTGTTGTCGGGCAGCGGATCAACCATATAATGCGCGGCTGCCGGGCTCATCAGATTCAAGTAGTAGCCGGCGGAGAGGATGCCGTTGTATCGATTTCTGGCTCCGGTGGCGAGCGACTCGAAGCCGCGCCAGCTCTGCACCATCACGTCCTTGGGCAGCTCGGGAGTGAGAATCTCGTCCCATCCGATCATGTGCTTGCCGTGCTTCTCCAGAAGTTTGAGCAGACGCTGATTGAAATAGTTTTGCAGTGCGGCCGTGTCTGCAAGCTGGTGCTCGCGCATGAAACTCTGGATGTGCGGATTCGCCTTCCACTCGACGCCGTTATTCTCATCCCCGCCGATGTGTAGGAAGCGATCAGGAAAGATGGCGGCCATCTCTCCGAGGAAGGTGTCGAGAAATTTGTAGGTGCTTTCTCGCGTAGGATCCATCACTGGATCAAAAACTCCGAATTTCCGCTCAATGTGAAACGGGCCGGGCGCGCTAGCGAGATCGGGATATCCCACAAACCATGCACTGGTGTGCCCCGGCATGTCGAACTCCGGCACCACTCGGATGCCGCGATCGCGCGCATACGTGACGATCTCCCGTGCCTGCTCCTGGGTGTAAAACAATCCGTCCGAACCGAGTTCGGTGAGCTTGGGAAAGGCTTTGCTCTCCATGCGGAAGCCCTGATCTTCGCTGAGATGCCAGTGGAAGACGTTGAGCTTCACCGACGCCATGCCGTCCAGCGTGCGTTTGAGCACGTCAACCGGGATGAAGTGGCGCCCGCAGTCGATCATCAGGCCGCGCCAGCGAAAGCGCGGAGTGTCGTGAATCATCACGGCGGGAATGAAATACCCGGTTGCGTCAGACTGAATCAGCTGCTCCAGAGTTGCCAGGCCGTGCATCGCTCCGACCACCGTTGCAGATCGTAGATGCGCGCTGGAGGAAGTGATTTCAAGTGAATAAGACTCGTCTTCCTCGATCGACTGAATCGTTTCCCCCGGGCCATCGACGCTGACGATCAGCGCCCCCGAAGGGGTGTCGATTTCCGGCGATCGAGGAATCGAGATGCCCGTCCGGCTTTCGATGCGACCGAGGCTGCGCGCCAGGGCGGCGTCGAGGCGCGGGTCTCGGAAATGATCCGTGACCGTACGAAACGATTGCGTAAACACGAGCCGCCCCTCCTGCGGGGAAAGCTGTGACGGCTGTGGCATGAGGGTATTGACGAATCCGGGGGCCGAGCTTTGGGATGTCGTTGACTGAGCAGAGGCGAGGGACAGGGATGCTATGGCGAAGTTTGCGAAGATCGCGGCGACCGCTAGGTTGCGAATCATGGCGCCTCTTTCGGAATTTTTCCTTCGCGGGTCGGAATGGCCCAGCCGCGAGAGAAAATATAAACCAATTGCCCGTCGGCTGCAGGGGTGGATGAGCCGCAGACATGCGTTGACGCCCTCCGCCGTCCCACCTAAGATGGAACTCCGTTTTTTACATTCACCATGACGATGATCAACGAGACCATCTCGCATTACCGCATCACCGGTCAACTCGGTAGTGGAGGCATGGGAGTTGTGTACGAGGCGCAAGACCTGGATCTCGGGCGCAAAGTCGCCCTGAAGTTCCTGCCGCCGCAGCTCTCGCGCGATCAAAACGCTCTCGACCGCTTCCTGCTGGAAGCACGCACTGCGTCGGCGTTGAACCATCCCAACATTTGCACCATCTACGCAGTGGAAAAATACGAGAGTGAACAGGCGCAGTCGTTTATTGCGATGGAACTGCTCGAGGGACAAAACCTCGATCAGAAACTCCACGCCGGTCCGCTGCCCGTCGACCGCTTGCTGGAGGTTGCGATTCAACTGGCCGACGCGCTCGACGCCGCCCATGCCAAGGGAATCATCCATCGCGACATCAAGCCGGCGAATATCTTTCTTTCGCCGCGCGGACAGGTGAAGGTGCTGGATTTCGGCCTGGCCAAGCTGACCCGACTTGAGATTCCAATGGAAACGATCGGCGCAACGCAAGATTCACCCCGGCCTGCGCATTTAACCAGTCCGGGTGCGACCGTAGGGACGATCGCATACATGTCGCCCGAGCAGGCGCGTGGCGAAGAACTCGACACCCGCTCCGATCTGTTTTCCCTGGGCACGGTCGTCTACCAGATGGCAACCGGAAAGTTGCCTTTCTCCGGAGCGACCTCGGCCGTGATTTTTCACGCGATTCTTGAATTGGATCCGATTTCTGCGCTGCAGTGGAATGCAACCCTGCCGCCCAAACTCCAGGAAATTATCGAGAAGCTTTTGGAAAAAGACCGCGACTTGCGCTACCAATCCGCAGCCGATTTGCGCGGCGATTTGAAGCGCCTGAAGCGCGACGTCGAATCCGGCAGAAAGCACGCCTCCGCACCGGGTCCAGCGCCCATTGCCGTGGTCTCGGGATCGGCTTCATCGGTGGCAGCTGCGACAACATCGTCTTCGGCGCCGGCTGATTCGTCTCGAACGGTTTCGTCGCAGAGTTCCGCCATGGTCGCAGCGGTGCGCCAGAACAAGCTGGGAACGGGTGTGACCGCAACCATCGGGTTGCTGCTCATGGCGGCAGCGGCTTACGGAATCTATTCCTTGGTCACGCGCAATCATCCGGTCCCCTTCCAGAATTTTACCGTCACCAAGGTCACCGACACCGGAGACGCGGTGTCCGCCGCACTCTCGCCCGACGGCAAGTACATCCTCAGCATGATGAGAAACAACGGCCTGACGAGTCTGTGGCTGCGCAACGTACCCACCAACAGCAACACGCAAGTTCAGCCTCCGGCAGACGTCTATTACGGCGGGCTGCGATTTTCGCCGGACGGCAACTACTTTTACTTCGTGCGCAGCGATCCCGGAAATCCCGAACTGAAATTCCTCTATCGATCGCCGTTGCTGGGTGGCACTCCGCAAAAATTGGCCAGCGACGTGGATTCGAACATCACCTTTTCCCCAGACGGGCAAAGATTCGCCTTCGTTCGTGAAGACAACCCCGACCCGGGAAAATACCGATTGATCGTCCGCCCCACCGACGGCGGAGAGGAAACGACTTTGGCCAGCGGACCGACGAACGAAGGTCTATTCCACCCAGATTGGTCGCCCGATGGCAATACGATCGTATGCGCCGCTCTGCACGTGGGCAACGCGCTGCAAGGCCTGGTTGCAATCAACGTGGCGACCGGCGCGCGCCAGCTCATTTTCAGCAGTAATCAGCATCTGGTTGGAATGACGGGCTGGCTGCCCGATGGCAGGGGTCTGTTGGGACTGGCGACCGATCAGACCTCCAATTTCAGTCGCGCCCAGATCGTTTTCGTTTCTTATCCCGAAGGAAAATTCTCTGCCGTAACTCGCGATCCGAACAACTATTCCGCTCTCAGCCTGGCCGCCAATGGCAGCCTTTTGACCACCGTTCTCAACGAGAACCGCTGGAATCTTTCCGTGATGCCGGCCTCGGCAGACGGCCCGGAACGAATCCTAGGGGCGACGGGAGCGACCACGAACTTCACCTGGACCAGAGACAATCAGTTGATTACCGACCAGGATAATTCTCTTCATCAGATCAATGTCGAATCCGGCGTTAAAACCCCCATCGCGACGACGGAAGAAGGACATATCAGCGGAGATCCTTCGGCTTGTGCGGATGGCCGCTACGTCGTGTTCATTCTCGGATTCTATGGCGGTGCCGGGAACGAAAGCGTGTGGCGCGTGGATTCGTCGGGGGGAAATCTCAAGCAGCTTACGAACAGCAAACTCGACACCTATCCGGTGTGTTCTCCCGACAGCCATTGGGTGTACTACGTTGACCGTCAGGCTGACGGGAAACTGACGCGCGTCGGGATTGACGGCGGAGCATCGCAGGTGGTCGCGGACGCGCCGGTTGCTGACTTCACCACCTCATTCGATATCTCTGCGGATGGTAAGCAGATCGTGTTCCCCACCTTGCAGCATTCGGGCGAGCACAAAGAAAAGCTGGCGGTAGTTCAAGCCGATTCGGGGCAGACCGTGTTGAAAGATTTCGAGCACTACCGCTGGGGTCTGTTGCGCTTGAGTCGAGATGGCAAAGCGGTGGTGTATCCGGCGCGCGAAAACGGCGTCGATAATTTGTGGATGCAGCCGCTCGATGGCTCCAAGGGAAAGTCAATCACCAACTTCAAGAGCGAGCATATCTACGATTTCCATTGGTCGTTTGATGGTAAACAGCTGGCCATCGATCGCGGCCACACCGAATCCGACGTCGTTTTGATGCGCAGCGCGCAACCCTGAAAAAGGGCATCGGGAAAGGATCAGGAATCGGCAAAACACTAAGGGCGGCCATTGCTGGCCGCCCTTAGTGTCGAATTGTCGATTGCGAAGCGGGCTTAGACGCCCTTGACGTTCTCGGCTTGCCAGCCCTTGGGGCCTTTGACCACGTCAAACTGCACTTGCTGACCTTCCTGCAGGCTGCGGAATCCACTTGCCTGAATGGCGGAGAAATGTACGAAGACATCCTCGCCGTTCTGACGGCTGATGAAACCGTAGCCCTTGGCGTCGTTAAACCACTTCACTGTTCCTGTTTCCATGATGGTGCATGTTCCTTTTTCTTTGATGTAGCGCTGAAACTTTCAAGGTCTTCTGCAGGCAGGTCACGCGCTGGGTTAAGCGGAGATGCTTGTACTGCGAAGGAACTCTAAAGATCAAACGCAGCTAAATTGTACGAAAAGTGCCCCAAAATATCTACATAATTTACTGTAGGCTATGGCTAAACGATTGATTCTACAGGATGTTATGGTTGGGTCGTTGCAGAGATGTTGTTTCCCAAAGCCAGAGACGTCGTGGATGTAGATGGTCGTAGATTGTACAGCTCGAGGCTCGGAGTCTACCGCATCGTAAGGCATCGCTGGTTCTCCAAACAGTCCTCCCATGCCTTCCGACTTGCGACCTTTCGGCAAAGCATTCATCATTGAGTCATGCGCTTTCGGATTTTGCTGGTTTCGGTCTTGCTCACAGCTTCAGCTTTGGCTGGGATTGTCGATGATGTGCGCCTCGCGTTGGCGCAGAATAATTTCTCCGCCGCCGAGTCGGCACTCAATTCGTATCGCAGTCAACAAGGGGTCAACTCGGAGTATCTCGAGGCGTATTCCTGGATGGGGCGGGCTTCCCTGGAGCAGCGCCAGTACAATCAGGCGGCTGCCTATGCGAAGCAGACGAAGACTATGGTGCTCGAACAACTGCAACAGAGGTCGCTGGATGCAGACGCACACTTGCCGATTGCGTTGGGTGCCGCCCTCGAGGTGCAGTCGCAAGTGCTGGCAGCGCGCGGCGAACGCACGCAGGCGGTCGAGCTCCTCAAGGCCGCGCTGCGCACCTACGGAAATACTTCCATTCACGACCGACTGCAGAAAAATCTGAACCTGCTGGCGCTTCCGGGAAAACAGGCGCCGGTACTGAAGTCGGACGAATCCTTGGGCGCGAAGCTGCCGGCGGCGGCCCAACTCAAGGGTTCGCCAGTGCTGCTGTTTTTCTGGGCGCATTGGTGTGCCGACTGCAAAGCGGAAGCGCCCATCATTACCGAGCTGCGCAGTGAGTTTTCCAATAAGGGATTGCAAGTGATCGGGCCGACGCGGCTCTACGGTTACACGGCGCAGATTGAGCATGCCTCGGCGAGCGACGAACTACGGTACATCGATGCCGTGCGACATCGTTTCTATGGCGGGCTGCTCGACATGCCGGTGCCGATCAGCACCTACAACTTCGACACATACGGAGCTTCCACGACACCAACGCTCGTGCTGCTAGATCGCGCCGGCAAAGTGGCGATGTACCATCCGGGGGCGCTCCCCTATGACCAGTTGCGAGCGGAGATTGAGAAGGTTGTGGCGCGTTAGTTAGGATGTACCGAAAGCCGTTTTCTGATTACCCAAGAGATCAAAATTTCACGGCTCCGAGTTCATGTAAGACGATGACAAAGGGGGATGTGTGGGCGGGCCAAGCGCCGGGGATAAATTCGTAGAACACCCCACCCGAGGGGACGTACTTGACGATCGGCTGCAACTCGCAATACCCAGAAAGCGCACCGCCTGTCATGCTCTATGACCAGGACCATTCCATCCCACAGGCCGCGCCCAGGAAGGATGAATTCCATGGTCGCTCGCAACCATGCCTATTTCTATTTCGCCCTTCGCATTTCTCGACCAGTAATTTTGGAGATTCTGCCGCCGCGCCAACCAACAAGGGGTTTCCGCCAGCGCGAAGATGCTCAACCAGCGCTGCCTTAGACGCCAAACATTTGAGGATCACATGGATAGCCTCCCCCGTCATTCGACCTCTCTCAGCTTTCCGGTCTTCACGTCATAGACAAACCCTCGCACCGGAATATGTTTCGGAATCCACGGATGGGATTTCACACGCTCCATCTGCAGGCGGACGTTGGCTTCGAGGTCATCGAAGCCATGGAAGTGCTTAGGTTCGTCGGCGGCAGTTCCCATCTTTTCCGTCAGGCGCGCCTTCAGTTCGTCTTCGCGCACTTTCAGCAGGCCGCAGTCGGTGTGGTTGATGATGATGAACTCCTGGGTGTCGAGCAGGTGATGCGAGACGATCAGCGAGCGCAGAGCGTCGTCGGTAGCGATGCCGCCGGCGTTGCGAATCATGTGCGCGTCGCCGGGATGCAGGCCCAGGCAATGCTCGAATAGGATGCGAGAGTCCATGCAGGCCAGCACGGCGACATGCCGCCTGGGGCGGACGGCGAGATCTCCCAGCGTGAAATGACGCGCGAAATGTTCGTTGGCCTTCAACAACTCATCAGCGACGGACAATAGTGTGCTCCTTAGCTCCCTCGTTGGTTGACGTTTAGTTTACCCGTTACAATCGGCCCGTGAACCTCGACGATACCATCGTCGCGATGGCAACACCGGCCGGGCGCGGCGGGATCGGCGTGGTGCGGCTGGCGGGAGGGAAGGCGTTGGAGATCGCGGGGCCGATGTTGCGGCTGAAGCATGAGTTTGTGCCGGGACGGGCCGTCTTCGGGGAACTTGTCGAGCCTCGTGGAGGGGCTGCCGAGCTGCCCTCGGCCGGACAGCCGGGGGCGCCTGTTCCCGCACAGACCTTGCCCACACCGCGTATCGACGAAGTTGTCGTCACTTATTTTGCCAGGCCGCACTCTTACACGACGGACGACATGGTTGAGATTTCGGCGCATGGATCTCCAGTCGTGTTGCGGCACATTGTGGAGCTTTGTGTGGCTGCGGGTGCGCGCCTGGCGGAGCCCGGAGAGTTCACCATGCGCGCTTTCCTCAACGGACGCATCGACTTGACCCAGGCCGAGGCGGTGCGCGATCTGATCGACTCGCAGACTCTGTATCAGGCGAAAGTGGCGGCGCAACAACTCGAGGGAGCGCTCTCGCGGCGGCTGCAGCCGATCAAGCAAAAGCTGGTGGAACTGATCGCTGTCCTAGAAGCGGGCATTGATTTCGCCGAAGACGACGTTTCCGTGATGCCAGATGCCACGATTCTCGCTCACATCGCCGCCGTGCGCGTGCCGCTTGAACAACTCAGCGCGAGCTTCGCCTACGGCAAGATCGTGCATGAAGGGTTGACGCTGGCCATTGTGGGGCGACCGAACGTGGGCAAGTCGAGTCTGTTCAATCGTCTGGTCGAGCGAGAACGCGCGATCGTCACCGCCACTCCCGGCACAACCCGAGACCTCGTCAGTGAAACGGTTGCGATCGGAGGCATCCCGGTCAAACTGGTCGATACCGCCGGCATTCGCGACGCTCTCGACGAAGCGGAAGCGATGGGCATTCAGAAATCGATGGAAGCGCTGGCCGATGCCGACCTGGTGCTGGTGGTGGTCGACGCGTCGCAAGCGGAGACGGAAGAAGATGCCGAGCTTCTGCGAGAAGCGAAGAACCGGCCCGTCATCGTGGTAGGCAACAAGTGCGACCTCGGAGCCGCGGGGCCGTGGCTAGAGGCTTGTGGTCAGAACGTAAGCACGTCGGCGATCACCGGAGAAGGCATTGCCGAGTTGCGCGCGGAGATTCTGCGGCACGTTGGCGGAGAGACCGGAACATTTTTTGGAGCGCAGACGGAGTCCGGATTCCTTACCAACGTTCGCCATCATGGATTGATTCAGGATTCGCTGGGGGCGCTGGACGCGGCGAAAAATGCCGTGGCCGAAAGAGTCCCGCACGAGATGCTGCTGCTCGATCTCTACAACGCACTGCGCCCGCTCGATGCGATCACCGGAGCGACCACGACCGACGACATCCTGAACCTGATCTTCAGTACATTCTGCGTCGGCAAATAATTGCAAGTATTTGATAATAATATACTTAATCAAGATTATTTTAAGATTTCCACCTTCCCATATGGCGGATTATCAGCCTAATTTCGCGAAGTTTGCGGACATTGAGATGCGCGGTCCTTTGTGTGGTCCGCGACGGCGCCGCCCGGCCAATCGTCCATCGTATGGTTGATTATCAGCGACTGGCCGGTATTGAGGTCAAAGCATCCGCAACGTTGAGCGGTAATGATGTGCGCGGCTTACAGGCTTTGGCAGCCGCAGTGGGCAAGAAATAGGTGCGTGGCGTTGTCCTTTACACCGGCGCAGAGGTTATTCCCTTTGCGAATGACTTGCATGGCATTCCCGTCACTCACCTCTGGGCCGGATAAGAGCCGAAGCAGCCCAAGTCCGCTCCGCTCGCGGAGTCCGCAGCCCACGCGACTCCTCTCCCGGATGAGATCTGAGAAGTATCTGTCGCCAAGCCCGTTTTCCATTCCCGATCCTGGGAAAGGTGAAGATTGCTTGCATCTGGCGCGTCGCGACGCAGATTCATTCCTTGGAGTTCCATTGAATCTGATTCTTACTCCTGCCTCATACGCGCCATGTCTCTATTAGTTATTAACTATAATATAACTTACGGTTGAGCAGAACTGGCTCTTCAGGCGGCTGGCGCTGCGAGTCGTCGCATCAGAGAGGCCGAGCGTTGGCATGGTGCGGAATCAAAGACCTTGCCTGCGATTTTGTCCAATGAAAAATAAGTTGGAAGCGGGCCCGCTTGGTTAATGTGACAAAGCCGAGAGCGCGTCGCGGAACATGGCATCAAATGTTCCGCCCTTGCCGTTTTTCGCAACCAGGGCGAGAACTTTTTCAGCCGCGGCACGTTGATATCCCAGATTGAGCAAAGCCGACAACACGTCTTCCTCAGTCGCGCTCATGGCCGGAGCGGCGGTGGTTGCGGCCGTCCCCGCTTCCGGCAATTTGTCGCGCAGTTCCAGCACCATGCGCTCTGCCGTTTTCTTCCCGATGCCGGGAATGCGGGTCAGCCGCGCCACATCGTTTCTCCGAATCGCTCCGGCCATTTCGTCGGCGGCCATGCCGCTCAGGATCGTGATTCCCAGCTTCGGACCGATCCCGCTCACGGTGAGAAGTTTCTCGAATAACAGTTTCTCCGCTGGACGCAGGAATCCGTAAAGCGCAATCTGATCTTCGCGCACATGAGTATGGATGTGTAGTGCGACCTCGGACCCGGCCGCCGGAAGGTCGGAGAATGTCGGCACGCTGATGGTCACGTCATAGCCAACTCCGGCCGTCTCGACGATGGCCTGGGTTGGGTGCTTCACCAGCAGCTTTCCACGAAGATGGGCAATCATGCTCAGGACATTGTATCGGCAGAGAGCTTGGAGCGCAGAGAGCACGGAGAGCACGGCGGCGAGATAGACACTCGTGCCGGAGGCTCTTAGAATCCAGAGTAGCTCCCTGCGTGCAGCTCTCTTATGCCAAGAAGTCGACTCCTACTCTCGCTATTGATGATCCCGGCGCTGGTTGCTTGTTTAGGTTTGGCAGGGGCTCAGCAGACGGGTCTGGATCTTGACGATCGCATCGTCAATCCCTTGACCGCGGACCCCGGCAAAATCGTGGTGCTGGTCTTTCTGCGCCGTGACTGCCCGGTTTCCAGCCGATATGCTCCCGTCATTCAGCAGATCAGCAAGCAGTTCTCAGGCCGCGCAACTTTCTGGCTGGTGTATCCCGACAAGAGCGACTCACCGCAGGCGATTCGAAAGTATTTGCAAGATTACGGATATCATTTGCCCGCCCTGCGGGATCCGGACCATGAACTGGTCAAGCTGGGGCGCGCGCAGATTACTCCCGAAGTCGCGGTCTTTGATCGCGCTCATCAACTGATCTACGACGGACGTATTGACGACTGGTACGTCGAGCTCAGCCGGGCGCGGCCCGCGCCGACAACCCACGAACTGTCCGACGCCGTCGGTGCGGCGCTGGCGGGGAAGACCGTAGCCACAAGCGAAGTCAGGGGAGTGGGATGCTACATTTCGGACCTGGAGTAAGCTCCTGGCTGCGCCGTGCGGCATGGACGATGATTCTGCTGGCGGGCGCAGGCGCGGTGGGGATGCTGGCGGGCAGGCCGGCGCGCCCATCATTACGCTTTTCTGCCTCTGCCGCAACGCCGGCAGAGCAGGTCACCTTCAACCGCGACATCGCCCCTATCATCTTTCAGTCTTGCACCGCCTGTCATCGGCCGGGAGAGGCAGCGCCGTTCTCGTTGCTGAACTACGCCGACGTAAAAAAACATGCGCGACAGATCGTCGATGTGACACAGTCGCGGGCCATGCCCCCGTGGCTGCCGGAGCCGCAGAAGCTCAAATTCGCGGACGAGCTTCGCCTGGCGGATGCCGAAATTAATCTGATCCAGCGCTGGGTCGAGCAGGGAGAAATCGAAGGCGATCCGGCCGATTTGCGAGCGCAGCCCAGGTGGGTTGCCGGCTGGCAGCTCGGCAAACCTGATCTGGTGCTTACGGCGAACAAGCCGCTCAGCTTGCCGCCCTCGGGCACCGACACATATTGGAATTTTATTTTCCCGGTGCCGATTCCAGAAACGCGTTGGGTGAGGGCGATTGAGATTCGTCCCGGAGATAAGCGCTATGTGCACCACGCGAATATTCTTGTGGATCGCGAAGCATCCTCGCGCCAACGCGAAGCCGAGCCGGGCGCAGGCTTTGGCGGCATGGAGATTCGCATCGAGTCGCAGGTGTTTGACCCCGACAGTCACCTGCTCTTTTGGAAGCCGGGAACCGTTCCTTACGTTGAGCCGGAGGGAATGGCGTTGCGGCTCGACAAAGGCACTGACCTGATTCTCAACACACATCTTCAGCCATCGGGGAAGCCAGAGGTGATCCAGCCGAGCATCGGACTTTACTTCACTCCGCACCCCGCGACCAGGCTGCCAATGTTGTTGCAACTCGAAAACGATGTCAAGCTCGACATTCCGCCGGGACAAAAGGATTTCGTGGTCACCGACGACTTCACCCTGCCCATCGACGTTGAGTTGCTGGCCATTTATCCGCACGCGCATTATCTGGGAAAGGATATTCAGGCGTTCGCCACGTTGCCCGACGGCACCAAGGAGACCCTGATCCACATTCCGAAATGGAACCTGAACTGGCAGGCGGTTTATCGGTATGCGGAGCCGGTGCGGTTGCCCAGCGGAACCAAGCTGAGCTTGCGGTATCTCTACGACAACTCGGACGAGAATCCACTGAATCCCAATCATCCGCCGGCGCGAGTTAGGGGCGGCAATCGATCGAGCGATGAGATGTGCCACTTATGGCTGCAGGTGTTGCCGGTGAATTTCGATTCGGCGCAGGGCGATCCTCGCAGGGCGCTGCAGGAGGCGCTGGCGCGCCATAACGTGGAGAAGAATCCCGGCGATTTCGAAGCGCACTACAACCTGGCGGCGATGCTGCAGGCCAGGGACAAATTGGACGCGGCAATCAAAGAATACGAACTTGCGGTGCGCCTGCGCCCGGACGATGCGACCGGGAACAATGCTCTGGGAGCGGCATTCGTAGCTGCCGAGCATTCCGCGCAAGCGGTTGGATATTTGCAGACGGCACTGAAGACGCGTCCGGATTATTTTGACGCGCGCTACAATCTCGGCTTGGCGCTGGCGGGCCAGAGCGACTTTCGAGGAGCGGCCGAGCAATTTCGCCTTGCCTTGCAGTTGCAACCGCAAGATGCGAATGTGGAGGCAAACCTGGGGGCCGCCCTGGCCCAGTTGGGGCAGCTTCCGGAGGCCAAGTCACACTTTGAGCGCGCTCTCGAGATCGATCCCAATCAGCCGATTGCGAAAGAGAACCTCGGCGCGCTGCAAAAAGAAATGAATTCGCATTGATCGCGAAGCATCGATCACGAAGCATCGATCACGAAGCATCGATCACGGAGCAGCGACCGCGAAGCATTAACCTCCGAATTGCCGCAGTTGTGCTCTAATTCCGATATGCAACCCGCCCCGGAAGCGAAGCGACCTCGTTTTGTATTGCGACTTGCGTTGCTTGCGGCATTCTTGTGGGCATTCACTCCGTCGGGGTTTGCGCAGGAGTCCCCGCCGCCGTCGGCATCGCAAGCGGCTTCTGCCCCGCCCACTGAGTTTGCCGGGGCGCGAAAGTTGATCGAGCAAGGGAAAGTTGATGAGGCCATTCGGGAGCTCGAGACCGTCGAGGCCAGCGACCCCGCCGCCCAAGGCCTGGCGCTCGAAATGGGCGCGGCTTATTACAGGAAGAGCGATTTTCCCAGAGCGATTGAGTATCTGAGGAAGGCGACCGCCGCCGAGCCTGCGAACAGTGAAGCAACCCAACTGCTCGGGCTTTCTTATTACCTCGGCGGGCATCCGGCGGACGCGATTCCATTGCTCGAGAAAGTTCAGGGCTGGTACTCGCGCGCCAACGTGGATGCTGCCTACATTCTTGGCATCTGCTACATCCAGACGAAAAACTACGATCAGGCGCGCAAAGCTTTTGGCAAGATGTTCGACGTGTCACCGGACTCGGCGGCCGGTTACTTATTCACCGCACGGATGCTGTTGCGCCAGGAATACGATCCCGTGGCGGAAGAATACGCGCAGAAGGCAGTCGCTCTCGATCCCAAGCTGCCCTTGGTGCACTTCCTGCTCGGCGAATTGTATCTCTACAAATCGCGGATACCGGAAGCGATCTCCGAATTCCACAAGGAACTGGCCATCAACCCGGGGCATGCGGCCACTTACTACAAGCTGGCGGACGCGTACTCGCGCGTGCAGAAGTTTGAAGACGCGGAGCGGGTGCTGCAGCGCTCCATCTGGCTCGACGCGACGTCAACCGGACCATACATCCTGATGGGAAAGGTGCTCGAGAAAAAAGGCGAATTCGATTTAGCGGTGCGCGCCCTGCAGCGGGCCGCTACCATGGACCCGAACAATCCCACGACCCACCACCTTCTCGGCCAGGCGTACCGCGATATGGGAAAGAAAGACGAAGCGGAAAGCGAACTCAAGCTGGCGGAAGAATTGCAAAACAAACAAGACGGGCGCTGATCTCCAAGAGGTTGTCATGCCGGTGCCGTCCGAAAGGATGGTACGCGAAGTGGTGGAGACACCTGCTGCTTCGGGTGAATCGTCTCACAAGGCGGCGGCCTGATGGCGGCGGCGCGCCTGGATTTCAATATAAACGTTCACCAGCGACACCGCCGCCGGCGTCACTCCCGGAATGCGCGAGGCTTGGCCAATGGTACGCGGGCGCACGTGAGTGAGTTTCTCCTGCATCTCACGCGAGAGTCCGCTGACCGAATGGTAGTCGAACCAATCGGGAATCGAGTGTTGCTCCGATTTCTTCAGACGCTCCATGGCGCGCTGCTGCTGCAGCAGGTAGCCTTCATACTTGATCTCGGTTTCGACCGACTTGAGTTCGTTTCTTACTTCTGCCGAAAGATTAACCGCCGTTTGACTGCGCGCAAGGGAGGCTCCGGTCACCGCGGGAACAGAGGAATTTCTTGCGAAAAGATCCGGCATGAGCTCGCGGAGGATGGGAACGAGTTGTTCCACTGTGACTTCGGGACGCTTCAGGAGTTGGGCCAGCGATTGACCCGTTGCCGCGGGCAACGGTGTCGCGGCTGCCCAACTCTGCTCCGCCAGCATTGCGGGTGTGAGCTTCATGGTTTCGAGCAACGTCTTCAATCTTTGCAGGCGCTGTTGCTTCGCCTGGAAATCCGCCCAGGCTTCATCCGCGATCAAGCCTACACGCCGACCATGGGGCGTCAGTCGACGGTCGGCATTGTCGATGCGCAGATGCAGACGGAACTCGGCGCGCGAGGTAAACATGCGGTAGGGCTCGTTCGTCCCCTTCGAAATAAGGTCGTCGATCAGGATCGCGGTGTAGGCTTCGGTGCGGTCCAGAATCAGCGGGGCCTGCCGCTTCACCTGCAGCGCCGCATTGATGCCCGCCATCAACCCCTGGCAAGCCGCTTCTTCGTAACCAGACGTGCCGTTAATTTGCCCGCCTAGGAATAAACCTGCAATCTTCCGAGTCTCGAGCGTTCGCTCCAGTTCGGTGGGATCGATCGAATCGTATTCGATGGCATATCCAGGGCGGAGCATATCCGCATTTTCGAGGCCAGGAATCGACTTCAGGATCTCGAGCTGAACCTCTACGGGCAGCGAGGTGCTCATGCCGTTGACGTAGATTTCGTGGGTGTTCAGGCCCTCCGGCTCGAGGAAGAGCTGGTGCATCGGCTTGTCGGGAAACTTCACGATCTTGTCTTCAATCGACGGACAGTAGCGCGGGCCAATCGACTGGATCTGCCCGCTGTACATGGGCGAACGGTGAACATTTTCGCGAATGATGCGATGGGTCTCCGCCGTAGTCCAGGCAATGTAGCAGGGGACCTGCGAGTCATGGTGCGCGACGCGCTTGGTGCGAAAGCTGAAGGGCGTAGGATCAACGTCGCCCGGCTGCTCTGCAAAGCGCGACCAGTCGATAGTGCGTCCGTCGAGGCGTGGCGGGGTGCCGGTCTTGAGCCGACACCCGCGCAGGCCAAGTTTCTTCAGCGCCTCGCCCAGCAGTACCGCGTTGGGCTCGCCGGAACGCCCGGCAGGATACTGCTGCTCGCCGCAATGAATCAGACCGTTGAGAAATGTTCCGGTGGTGATGATGACTGCCTGCGCGCCCACGCTGCGGCCGTCGCGAAGACGAATGCCAATAGCTCGGCTTCCGGCTTCCGGCGGCCGGCTGCGGGACTCGTCGGGCTGAGTGTCCTGTGCTTCGCCAGCCGAAAGCCGGGAGCCGGACGCCGCCTCTAAGATCAGATCCGCAACTTCCGCCTGCTTGATCTTCAGATTCGGCTGCGACTCCAGCAGCTCGCGCATCTTCAGGCGGTAAGCCTGTTTGTCACATTGCGCGCGCGGCGACCACACCGCCGGGCCACGTGACGTATTCAACAGGCGAAACTGGATGCCAACCGCGTCCGTGATCTCGCCCATGATCCCGCCGAGCGCGTCGACTTCGCGGACCAAGTGCCCCTTCGCGATTCCGCCCACCGCGGGATTGCACGACATCTGCGCAATCAGGTCAACGTTGAGGGTGTAGAGTGCGGTCCTGAGGCCCATGCGCGCGGAGGCCATTGCGGCCTCGCACCCGGCATGCCCAGCCCCCACGACCACGACATCGAATTGTTCGGTGAACGGCATGAGGATCGGCAGAGCAACCGCAGAAATTTTTTTCCCAGAGATTGCCCAAAAACTTTGCGCGAGTTTCCTCTCATTCTAGCAACTTGGCGAATTTCACGACGTCGATTACTTGCGGGTGCTTGCTTCCACCCGTATATTGAACTGTCCTTCCGAACCGCGGGGCTTCACCAAGAAGGCTGAATTCGTATCAGTTTTCCAAAGCTCTACACTCCATGATCACGATCTCTTCGTGTCTCCTGCTGGCCGCCGCAACTGTAATGGTCCCGGCTTCGGCTTCGCCCGCGCCGCATACACAGCAGGAGACCGCCAAATCAACTCCGCTGAGCCCGGCAGAGATTAGCCGACTCCAAGGTAGGGCTGAGGCTGGAGATGCAGGCGCCGAAGCAGCCCTGGGGCACGCCTATCGAGACGGCAAAGGACTTCCTCAGAACCGAGCATTGGCAGCGAAGTGGTTCCGGCGGGCAGCGGATCAGGGCGACGCAGATGCCGAGGACAGTCTCGGAATCATGTACGGCGTGGGTGAGGGAGTCGAGCGGGACAAGGAAGAAGCTGTTCGGTGGTATCACAAAGCCGCGAAGCAAGGGAATGCCAAGGCAATGTTCAATCTCGGCGCTTCCTACTACAACGGCGATGGTGTGGCGACCGACGACGTCACATCCTACGTCTGGTTTCTACTCGCCCAGGAAGCTGGCAACCCTGCTGCTGATGAAGCTGTGCAGCGGGCGCTCTCGGAAAAGTCGGTCTCACCCAGTGCCGCATGCGTGAAGGTAGCTCAAATGTACGAGACGGGAGCCGAACTGCCCAAGGACTCGAACCAGGCTTTGAAGTGGTATCGCAAGGCTGCGGATGCTGGGAATCCAGGGGCGGATGTTAAGGTCACGAGCCTGCTGCTGAACTCCGGGCATAGCCTAACCCCCGAAGAATACACCGAAGCACGGCAGCGCTGCGAAGACGCCGCCAATCGTCATTTCTCGCCAGGTGCTTACTGTTTGGCTTTGCTCTACGAGCGCGGCATCGGTGTGACAAGGGATCCAATTGAACGTGTGAAATGGTTGGGTCGGGCGGCTGAATTGGGAAATTCGAGGGCTATTCTCGAATTAGGCGAGGCATACTGGAAAGGGGTAGGGGTTAAACCCGACCTGGTTGCCGCGTATATGTGGATTTGGCTCGCAGGCAACGCGAAAATGCCGCGAGCCGAGCAACAAGATGAGCAGGAAATCCGCAAAGAACTGTCGGCAAAAAAAGTGGGTGAAGCCAAACAAAAGGCCATCGACTGGGCGAGAAGGCATCAGCCCGTGGGACTGCGGCAACACCAGTCTGACAGCTCGCCTCCCCCGCAGTAATCATCGCCACAACGAGGTTATCCCTAGATCTTCCTGAGGCCACGCATGGCTAACAATATCCCACTGGGTGCGCGCGGCGAGGCGGAGGAGACCGTTGAGTTCCAACACACGCTCACGTCGCACCATCCGGAATTGCCCCCTGTGTACTCGACCCCCGATATGATCCGGTTGATGGAGACAGCGGCATTTCATGCGCTGCAGCCTTACTGTGAAGGCGACGAGATTACCGTGGGCACATCCATCAACGTTGAACATCGCGCCGCCAGCGGCATCGGTGCCCGCATCACAGCCGAGGCTGTGCTCCAATCTTTCGATGGCCGCTTCTATACCCTGCGCGTCACCGCGCGCGACGCAGCGCGTGAAATTGGGCGCGGAACCGTCGGGCGGGCGGTGGTCAGCCGGGGAAAGTTCGCCAAGAAAGTGGAGAGTGGGAGCCGCTAATCGCATCCAATTCTTTCATATGCCCGTGCACAGTCTTGAGCAGAAGGAAAGAGCAAAAGCGTTTCTGGCGCTGCATTCAGCCGCCAACCCACTCATACTGCCGAATGTGTGGGACGTGGCCAGCGCTCGCATCGTCGAAGAGGCCGGCTATCCTGCACTCGCAACCACCAGCGCAGGAGTGGCGTTTTCCCTGGGTTACGCGGACGGCGAAAAAATTCACCCAGACCACATGATGGCGGCAGTGGCCCGCATCGGGCAAGCGGTGAAAGTACCGGTAAGCGCCGATGTTGAGTCGGGATATGGCAACGATCCGGAAAATGCGGCCCGGACGGCACGCGCCGTGGTGGTTGCCGGCGCAATCGGCTTGAATCTCGAAGATGCGACTGGCGATCCCGAGCAACCGCTCGTGGATGTTTCCCTGCAACTGGAAAAACTTCGCGCGATTCGCGCGGTGGCGGATGAGTTGGATGTCCCCCTGGTAATCAACGCCCGGACGGATGTCTATCTTCTACACGTGGGCGAATCGTCAGGTCGCTATGACGAGACCATTCGCCGGCTGAGCGCCTACCGCGACGCCGGGGCCGATTGCGTGTTCGCGCCCGGCCTTAGCGACGCTGCCACGATCAGGCGGCTGGTTAGGGAGGTGAAGTGTCCGGTGAATATTCTTGCCGGATTGAGTTCGCCATCCGTGCGGGAACTGCAGGCGCTTGGAGTGGCGCGAGTGAGCCTCGGTTCCGGTCCCATGCGCGCCGCCCTAGGCACTCTGCGTCGTATTGCCGAAGAACTGAAAAACAGCGGCACTTACGGATTGCTGGCAGACGCCCCCACTCACGGCGAAATGAATCGGCTGCTCGAAACCAGAGACTGAGAACTGAGACTCCCATCGTCATCGGCGTCATCTCCGATACTCACGGCCTGCTGCGGCCCGAGGCGCTACTGGCACTGCGAGGCTCGGAGCACATCATCCACGCCGGCGACGTTGGCGCGCCAGAAATCCTGGAAGAGCTCGCAAACCTTGCGCCCCTCACTGCGATCGGCGGCAACGTCGACAAAAGGCCGTGGGCTTGTAAACTTGCGGAAAATGAAGTCATCGAGATCGCCGGCATTTCCATCTACGTGGTGCACGATCTGGCGCAGCTCGAACTGAAGCCGGAAGCCGCAGGATTCCAAGTAGTGATCTCGGGCCACAGCCACATTCCGAAGCAAGAGATGCGCAACGGCGTGCTCTACTTCAATCCCGGTAGCGCCGGTCCACGACGCTTCAAATTGCCGTTGACGGTTGGCCGACTGATCGTAGAACGCGGAAGTGTGCGCGGAGAAATCATTCCGATTGCAGATGGAAGATCTTAAAATTACAGATTTGAAAACTCATTCGAGACCACATCCCTTTGCCCGGCGCAGGCAGGCCCTTGCCGCGCTTTCCACGGCAAAGGCCGGCAAGCTTCCGAATGCCGAATGCTCTCCGTTGCTACAATCCACGAAGTGTCTGTCGCATTCCGTATCGATTCCGCCCACGGCAGAGCCCGCACCGGTCGCCTGCTCACTCCGCACGCCGAAATCGAGACCCCCGTATTTATGCCGGTGGGAACGTTGGCCTCCGTAAAAGGGGTGCCCCAGGACACGCTCGAAGAACTGGGCGCTCACATCATTCTGGGCAACACCTATCACCTGTATTTGCGGCCCGGAGTCGAAACCGTGCGCCGGATGGGTGGCCTGCACGGATTCATGTCGTGGCGGCGCGCCATCCTTACCGACTCCGGCGGATTCCAGGTTTTCAGCCTGAATGAACTCCGCAAGGTCAACGAGGAAGGTGTGACGTTTCGTTCGCACCTGGATGGCTCGTCGCATTTCTTCAGCCCAGAGATCTCGATGGAGGCGCAGATCGGGCTGGGTGCCGACATCATCATGGCGTTTGACGAGTGCACCGAGTTTCCGGCGGATCGCACCCGCGCGCGCGCCTCGATGGAGATGACGGCACGCTGGGCGGCCCGCAGCAAGAAATATCTTGAGGATCACAAGCATGAAGTTCCGTGGAATGCGGCTTCCCGCTGGGGTGATGTGGGGGCCGTCGCCCCCCTCTGTCCGGCGGAGCGAAGCTCTGCAGCCGCTCCGGCGAGCTCGCGCTCGCCCCGACAGCCGAAGGCGGCTGTCCCCACACCAACCTTTCCCAGGCAAACTGTCTCCCTACCATCTCCGCCCACCCAGGCTCTGTTCGGCATCATCCAGGGCGGTATGGATCGCGACCTGAGAAAGGAGTCCGCTGAGCGGACCATCGCCATCGGGTTTCCCGGCTACGCCATCGGCGGGCTCAGCGTGGGCGAGCCGCGCCACCTTACGCGGGAAATCGTCGAATCAACGCTCGAGCATTTGCCCCCAGATAAGCCCCGCTATCTTATGGGAGTGGGCACGCCCGAGGAGATTGTCGAATACGCCTGCCTGGGCGTGGACATGATGGACTGCGTCCTGCCGACTCGCGCCGCCCGGCACGGACTGCTGTTCACGTCCGAGGGTAGAGTCTCGATTAAGCAGGCGCGCTACGCCCAGGATCCGGCTCCGCTCGACCCGAACTGCGGCTGCCAGGTGTGTCAGCGCTATTCGCGGGCCTACTTACGTCATCTTTATGCATCCAATGAAGTGTTGGCGCAGGTCCTGAACACGATCCACAACCTGAGTTTCTACCTTGACACTATGCGGCGGGTACGGCATTCTATTTCACTTGGGGAAGAGTCCCGTTTTCTTTCTAGTGTCCGGTCCCGACCGAAACCGTAGACTCGATGGGAAGATCTTCCCGGATTCAAACCCTGAAAGCTGAACGAACCCGGCCGATGTCGATCGAAACTCCGTGGTGACATAACAGCTCCCGCGGCGCGAATGGGCGCGGGCGATTTTTTCGCGAATACTTACGTTCAGACCTCTAACATGCAATTCTTATTGGCAGTGCAGTTCGGCGGTGGCGGCGGTATGGGGTGGCTCGGTATGGCGCCCCTCATCTTCATTTTTGCGATTTTTTATTTTCTCTTGATTTTGCCCCAGCAGCGCCGGCAGAAAAAATGGCAGGCCATGCTCGATCAACTCAAGACCGGCGACAAAATCACAACCAGCGGAGGCTTGCGGGGCACGATTATGGCGCTCAAGGACGACTGCGTGCATCTGCGCGTTCCGCCTAGTAACACTTTGCTGGAAGTGACCAAGGCCTCGGTGCTGCAGGTGACCACGACCGACGAAGAAGTCAAGACCAAATAGAAGAGATTCACACAGCTTTGCTTTTGGGATGAGCTTTTTACTATGAACAAGAATTTTCTCTGGAAGTTCGTCTTCATCGTGGGCACGCTGCTGTTTTTCCTCTTCGGAATCTTCGGAAAGCCCAGCAGTTTTTCCCGCCAGGGACTGCTGGATGCGCTCACCGATCACATCCACCTCGGACTCGATCTGAAGGGCGGGACGCACCTGATTCTGCAGGTCCAGGTCAACGACGCAGTGAACGTAGTCGCGCAGAACGCCGTCGAAGTCTTGAAAGAACAGCTGCGCACTCGGAAGATTGACTATAGCGACGTTTCCCAGCCTGATCCGCAGAACAATCCCGACCAGATCGCGCTCAAGGGCGTGCAACCCAGCGCGCGCGGAGACCTGCTCGACATCGTGCACGAGCGCCTTCCCGATTACGACATCACTGGCGGCGCCCAAAATACCTGGACGTTGGCGATGAAGCCTGCGAGTCTGAATGAACTGAAGGACAAGGCGGTCACGCAGGCCATTGATACCATTCGCAACCGTATCGACGCTCTCGGCGTCAGCGAGCCCACCATCGAACCGCACGGGATGGGGCAATACCAGATTCTGGTGCAACTTCCGGGGATCGACGATTCCGGCCGCGTGAAGGACATCATGCAGTCCACCGCCATGCTTGAAATTAAGCAGATGACGGATGGTCCTTACCCCAGTGAGCAAGCGGCCCTTCAGGCCAAAGGCGGGGTCGTGCCCGCCGATTCCATCCTGCTTCCGGGCCAATGTGCGAACGGACCGGAGCAGACCTGGTGCTTTGTGTCGCGCGTTTCCGCCGTCAGCGGCAAGGATCTCCGCGACGCGCAGGCCAGCAGCGACCAGAACGGCCAGCCCAGCGTCACCTTTTCGCTTACGGGCGACGGTGGACAGAGGTTCTACAACTTTACTTCTGCGCACGTGGGCGAGAACCTGGCCGTGGTGCTCGACAATAAAGTGCAGGAAGTGGCCAGCATCAAGGAGCCGATCCGCGACCAGGGCTCGATTAGCGGCGGCCACATGAATGAGCAGCAGGCGAAAGATCTTTCCATGGTCCTGCGCTCCGGCGCTCTTCCCGCCAGCATTAAGTATCTGCAAGAGGAGACCGTGGGTCCGTCGCTGGGAACGGATTCGATTCGTTCCGGCGTGCGGGCCGCGGTGTATGGCATGATCGCCGTGCTGATCTTCATGCTCATTTACTACCGCGGGGCAGGCATTAATGCCGATGTGGCACTGATCATGAACCTGATCATTTTGCTCGGGTTCCTGGGATGGTCCACCATTGCGGGGGTTAACGTTGCGCTGACCTTGCCGGGAATTGCCGGTGTGATTCTGACAGTCGGCATGGGCGTGGATTCCAATGTGCTGATCTTCGAGCGCATTCGCGAAGAGTTGCGCAATGGCAAAACTCCGCCCTCGGCCGTGGATCAGGGCTTCAGCCACGCTTGGATTACGATCGTGGATACGCACGTCACCACCATCGTTTCCGCCGCGATTCTATTCATCTTTGGTACTGGGCCGGTCAAAGGATTCGCCACCACGCTCACATTTGGCTTGCTGGCAAATCTGTTTACCGCCGTTTTCGTATCGCGGTTCATCTTCGATTGGGTCCTCAGCCGGAAACAACGGGGAGAAGCGCTCAGTATTTGAGGCAGAGGGAGATCACGGCGAGTGGCCGAGTTTCTCATAAAGTGGTTCGGCGCCGGGCTGGCAGGCGGCATGATCGTTTTCTTAGCGATCCCCATTGGGCCGTTCAGCTCCCCTTTGCTTTTGGTCGTGCTGATGGCATTGGGTATAGGAGCGGTGAGAGCGGTGAGTACGGTGGCGGTAATTAGGATTGAGCAGGTGGGTGGGACCGCGCCGCTCGATGATTTCGTTGTTAAAAGTAAGCGGCAATCTTTGCTAAGTCATAGATAGATAAGGGGCTAAACAAAACCCGTGGAGTTCTTTCGCAATACAAATATAGATTTTCTTGGGAAGAAGTGGTATTTTCTCGCCTTTTCACTGATCTTCAGCGTCGCCGGCTTATTTTCCATGCTGTTCTGGCACCACATTCCCTGGGGCGTGGACTTTCGCGGCGGGACCCTCGTGTATGTGAAATTCTCCCATCCGCCGGACTACGGCGCGATCGCCGCGGAGATGAATCGCGCCGGGTTGCGCAGTCCAAAGTCTCAGCGTTACGGCCCAGCTTCGAACAACGAAGTGTTGATCGACCTGGATGTGCGCGAAACCAGCGAGCAGGCGCTCGATCAGGGCAAGCTGAAGATCATCCAGGCGCTGGAGGCTCACGCGCAACCAGGGAAGATTGATCTGAACAACGCCAGCCTGTTGGCCATCAAGAACTATTTGATGGATAAAGATCCTCTGCACATTGGCCCCGATGATCAGAAATATGGGGCACAGGCGCAAGCTATCGTGGATTACCGGAACAAGGTTCTGGGCGGAGTGTTGAATTCCGCCGACCAACTGCAGGCCGCGCCGGGAGTTGACCGTGCCGTGGTGGCTTCCCTCCCAGACGGTTTTTTTGTTTCCGACTTTGGCGTACGCGACGTCCAGATCATCGGCCCTCAGGTCGGCAGCCAGTTGCGCACCCAGGCGGGAATGGCTACCCTCTATTCGCTGCTGGGGATGCTGGTTTACCTCGGGTTCCGGTTTGAGTGGATCTATGGGATTGCCGCGGTGGTGACGGTTTTTCACGACACTTTGATCACCGTCGGGTTCTTTTCCCTGACGAATACCGATATCACCCTTACCGTGATTGCGGCCATCCTGACTTTGATTGGTTACTCGAACAACGACACGATCGTGGTATTTGACCGCATCCGGGAAAACATTAAACTCATGCGGCGCGAGAAGCTGGCCGACGTCGTCAATCGTAGTATTAATCAGACCTTAAGCAGAACGATCTTGACAGCGGGCCTAACCTTCCTTACCGTACTCGCACTCTTTTTGTTCGGAGGCGAGGTACTTCGCGGATTCAGCCTCGCGCTGGTCATCGGCATCCTGATCGGTACCTATTCGTCGATTGCAATTGCGGCTCCGATCCTGGTCGCATATCAGGATTGGCGGATTCAAAGAGGCAAACGGCCGATGGCCATGCCGGCAGGCCGGTCTAGGTAAGTTACCCGATGGCGCGCCGGTATTGATTGCGTTAGCCCTGGTTATGTAGGCAGTTACTCGTCGGTTGTTAGGCCTGTCGGGCTATGCCAGCCTGCATGGCGGAAGAGAAAACTGGGAGCAAAGGGGAAGCGTTCGGTGTCTAAGTATCCGTAGGGTCCTGATGAAGGAATGGGGAGAATCACATGTTTGAAGACAGCCTTATCGAGTCCGGCGGCAGGTTGAAAACTAAGCGTGGATGGACGTCTATCGTCTCATTCATCATCCAGATTGGGATCGTCGGCGTCATGGTTCTGATCCCGCTGATTTTCACCGAAGCCTTGCCCAAAGGTACAACGCTATTTATGTTGGTGGCCCCCCCGCCGCCACCACCACCTCCGCCTCCAGCCGCCGCGGTGGTACACGTCGTGAAGCAGGTTCAAACCGACATCGTGAACGGCGAGTTGCGTACTCCGACCAAGATTCCCAAGAAAATTCAGATGATCAAAGAAGACGAAGCCCCACCGCAGATGGCATCCACTGGTGTGGTGGGCGGCGTTCCGGGAGGTGTGCCGGGCGGATCGATGGGCGGAGTGATTGGCAGTGTTTTGAGCTCTACCCCGGTCGCGGTGCCGAAAATTGCCACCCCGACTCGCGTGCGCGTTTCCTCCGGCGTTTCCTCCGGTCTTCTGATCCGTAAAGTCAGTCCGAACTATCCGCCGCTCGCGCGCCAGGCTCGAATTCAAGGTACGGTGATACTCCAGGCTCAAATCAGCAAGGATGGCAGCATCCAGAACCTGCAGTTGATCAGTGGGCACCCCATGCTGGCTCCGGCCGCTATCGAAGCGGTGAAGCAGTGGAAGTATAAGCCGTACCTGCTCAACGGAGAGCCGGTCGAGGTCGAGACCCAGGTGCAAGTAAACTTTACCCTTGCCGGGGGCTAAACTCCCCCAGAGTGGCGCAGTTCGAAATTTTTCGTAGAAGTGTGTATGATCCCCGTTCCCATCAAGAATCCTGGTGGCCATGGGAAAGAGGCTTTCGGCAGCCCGGCACGATCGCTCTGCGCATCTGAGTGAATGGCGATCCGAGTTCGGGACGGCGAAAGTAGCGCGCCCGCCGGCGATTGAATTCTTAGCCAGCGTTTAGCCCGGCAAAGCGCATCAAAGGTTCCTGGTACAGAATAAGTGTCGATGTCGAGAGTTCCGAGGAGGGAAAGCAACTCATGTTCGCAACTCACCTAGCAGGTCTTCTCAGTCACATTCCTGCCGCAGCCACCTGGGTCGTCCAGGAAGGCGGCGGCACCTTGGCAACCGATCCGTTGGGCTTGTGGAAGGCAATGGGCTGGGTCGCCAGAACCGTGGTCATCATTCTTTTCATCATGTCAGGTTGGTCCATCGGCGTGATGATCGATCGCTGGATGGCCTACAGCGCCGCTCGCAAACAGTCTCGTGCTTTTGCCCCTGCCGTGGCTGGAGCTTTGCGCGATGGCCGTATCGACGAAGCCATTAAAGTTGCCGAGCGCAACAAAAAGAGCCATCTGGCCAAGGTTGTCACCGCTGGCCTGATGGAGTTCAAGGCTCACCAGGATAGCCCCGGAGCCATCCCCGGCGAAACCATTGAAGCCTCCAAGCGCGCTCTGGAACGCACCGAAGCCATCGTCCACGCCGAACTCAAGCGTGGATTGGGTGGTCTCGCCACCATCGGCTCAACCGCTCCTTTCGTGGGACTGTTTGGGACGGTGATGGGCATTCTGAACGCCTTCATCGGCATCAACAACTCCAAAGCTACCGGTCTGGCGGCGGTCGCTGGCGGTATTGCGGAAGCGCTGGTTACGACGGCTATCGGGCTACTCGTCGCCATCCCGGCCGTCATGATGTTCAACTATCTCACCGGTCGCGTGGAAGCGTTCGACGTGGAGATGGATAACTCGTCGAGTGAGCTGATCGATTACTTCCTGAAAAAGCGCGGCGATATTCGCCGGTAGGGCGTTCGCAGGGTAACGATCGCACGGTAAGGTAAGGAACGGCTGGTTTCCGCAGTGAGTTGCTTGTCCGGCGCTGGAGCGATCCGGCGCCGGGCCTTCCCAACTTGAGGCGGGTCGCTGAAAGCCCCGGGCCGCACGGTGCAGGTACGGGAGAAGTACGGGAGATACCAAGCCATGGCATTAGCGAAGCGAAACGAAGGCGCAAAGGTCAGCTCGGAAATCAACGTTACGCCCATGGTGGACGTGATGCTGGTGCTGCTGATCATCTTCATGGTGGTCACGCCCATGTTGCAAAAAGGTATCAGCGTGGATATGGCCCCGGTCAACAATCCGGAACAGATGCCGGATGCGGATAAAGAAGATGCACTGCTGGTCTCCATTACCCGGGACGGCAAAGTATATTTCGGCAGCGAACAGATGGCGGTCGACAACCTCACCGGCAAGGTCAAGGATCGTCTTGCCAACAAACCGGATAAACGCGTGTACGTAAAGGCGGACATGCGAGCCCGGTTTGGCAGCGTCGTGCAGGTTGTGGACGCGGTTCGTGCCGCTGGGGTCGATGACCTGGGCTTGCTGACTGAGCAGAAGAAAACTGCTCCCAGCACCCCGCCACCCCCGGTCACGCCAGGGCAGTAGTTAGCGGGTTTAGAGTCGGTTCGATCGGATTTAGGCGCGTTTAGGGAATCGCGTTCAGAGAAATAACGAGGAGAACGATCATGGGTATGGCAGTCGGCCCGAGCGGAGGCCAAAGTGCAAACATCAACGTCACGCCGCTCATTGACGTACTGCTGGTGCTGCTGATCATCTTCATGGTGATCTCGCCGGTGACTCCGAAAGGACTGGATGCGCTGGTTCCTCAGCCGCCTCCGCCTAACGCTCCCAAAAATGTGAACCCCGACCGTACCATCGTCGTGCAGTTGATCGACCGGGGTCCGGGCCAGGCGCCGGGCGTCAAGATCAATACCGAAGACGCGACTTGGGACAACCTGCAGGGTCGTCTCACCGATATCTACAAGCAACGCGCGGAAAAGGTCATGTTCGTGAAGGGTGATGACTCCATCCCTTTTGCCAATGTCGCCAATGTGATTGATATTGCCCACGCCGCCGGCGTGGACAAGGTCGGTCTGATCACCGCGAAAATCGAATCGGGCGCCTAAACCGCCCGGCCGGTTTAGCGGGCATCGGAAAAGCTCGGGGTTGCGAATTTCGTATTCGACCCACGGAAGCCCCTGCCGCTTCCGTGCTACAGCAGCCCGCGCCTGTCAAACCCGCGCTTGCCAAACCCCAAGGTTTGCCAAAGCGTGCTTGTCAAATCGATGTCTCTGGGCCTAGGATGCTCTGTCGAGGGAGACTTATACCGCAATGAATAAGACCGCAAAACTCATTACGCTGGCGGCGGCAGTGCTGGCGCTCTTCTCCTCCATGGGATGCGACAAGCTACGGGCACGCGATCAACTCAATAAGGGCGTGGAATCGTACAAGAACAACCATTACGAGCAGGCCATCGATCATTTCCAGGATGCGGTTCGACTGGATCCCGGCCTGATCAATGCTCGCATGTATCTGGCCACCGCGTATGTGTCGCAATATATTCCCGGCGTCGACTCGCCAGACAATCTGCGCACCGCCCAGCAGGCGATCGACGAATATCAGAGGGTGATCGATGCCAATCCCGCTCGCGAACAGAAGGTCAATAGCGCGAAGGGCATCGCCTACCTCTACCTGAATGAGAAGAAGTGGGACGATGCCAAGAAGTATTACCGTATGGCCTCCGATCTTGACCCCAACGATCCTGAACCCTACTACTCGGTCGGCGTCATCGACTGGACCGCCTGCTACCAGCCCCGCATGGAAGAACGCGCCAAGTTGGGCATGAGGCCGGAAGAGAATCTGAATCCCAAGAACAAGGATCAAAAGAAGGTCTGCGAAGAATTGAAGGAGAAGAATTCGCCCGCCATTCAGGAAGGCATCGACAGCCTCAACAAAGGGATTCAACTTCGTCCCGACTATGACGATGCCATGGCCTACCTGAACCTGATGTACCGCGAAAAGGCCGACGTCGAATGTGACGATCTCTCTGCCCGCGCCGAAGATCTGAAAACTGCCGATCACTGGGTCGACGAAACCCTGCGGGTGAAAAAAGCCAAAGCCGAAAAAGCCGCACAGAACTCTGCCGGTGGAATTACGGTAGATCAGAAATAAGATCAGCGCCGGTTGTGACCTAAAGCTTCCGCCTTCATGTCGTGTTTATGAGAAGAAGGCTTTTTCATTCCGGCGCAACCCGGAATACGAAACAAATCTTCCGCACGGCGGTCGAGCAAAACTCCGCCAAACTCCAGCCGTGAATCAGCGGCATGGGAAAGCCCGACGGCGGCAGTGCCCGGGTTGAGTCTAAAACGGAATCGAGTGCCGCAGGGACGGCGTAGGTTCTCAGCTCCTCGACCGCGAGGCGATAAAGCTTTTCCGGGGAAGAGTCGGCCCCAGGATCATCCAACGATCTAACTTGACCGCAACCGTGCCCTTTTGCCCTACTGTTTGCTATACATCCTCACTTCAACTCTGGGGAACTGCCAGCGCTGCAGCTTAGGAAAAGATCGAGGAAGCACTTCCGACAGCATCGCGGTCGTAGGGTCGGGATTCTCCGCCGAGCCGTTGTTCATCAACATAATCCACACTCGCGAATGGCTATCACCCATCGCGCCCAGAAAATCCTCCGTAGGCTTACCCGTGAAGTCGCGGTAGTCAAGACCCGCTCCGTGCCGTGGAAATAGAATCTCGGGCCCGAGTTGAGCCGTGAAACCGGGACTCGCCGTATTCTCCCGGGCGCGCAGCGAGCGGAAAAATTCATAGGCAACGCGGGTGGCAGCAATGTGGAAGACCACTGCGTCCCCCGCCTGCGTATGATCGAGAATGAAGTTAGTCGCTGCACCGGAGGCGTCCCGTTGATCGTCGAAGTCGTGACCGTAAACGAAAAAAATTCCCTGCAAACCGAGTAGCAGTATTCCCGTTAGCGCCGCCAGCAGCCAGGCTTGGCGCAGCCGCCCCAGTCCTGCCGCCACCAGGATCAGCAGCGCGGGCAGGCAGAAGATCAGATAGCGTCCCAGGAACACGGGCCGGACCAACGACAGCAAAACCGTCAGCACCCCGGGAAAGAGTAGCCAGATGAGAAGAAACTGCACTCGCCAAGTCTCCCAATTCTGTTCTCGCGCCAATACCTGTTTGCGGACCGGCATCACGGCGGCGCCGCCCACCACGGCGCAGACCATCAGAAGAACCCAATTGCTGCCTCCCGCCAGGTGCTGGTAAAACTCCAGCACCTCGCCAAGGCTGGGCCGTCGAATCCAACGGAGGGGCCCGGCGCCCGTTTTTGCCACAAAAATCAGCAGAGGTAGCACCGCAAGACCAATGATCATCCAGCCACGCCGCAACTGCGGGTACGTCGGTGCGGCGGCAATCCGGGCGCGGCCGTCGCCCAGCCAGCGCACGCTAAGCCCATGCGCCGCCAGCAACAGCAGCGCGTAAAAGTGCGCATAGACCGCCAGAACGCTGACCAGAACATAGCCGATCCAGTTGCGGCGGGTCGGCTCCCGCAGATAGGCAATCAGAAAACCCGAAGAAACCGTCGCCAGCAGCAGAAAAAGCGCGTAGCTGCGAGCTTCCTGGGCGTAGCGGACGTTGTAGGCGTTGAATGTAAACAGCCCAGCCGCAATCAAACCAACTCGCCGGTCGTACAGCTGTCTGGCCAGCCAGTAAGTTACCGGCAACGTCGCTGCGGAAATTAACACAGACAGGCTGCGGATGAAGAACGGGCTTTGCCTCAAATGCACACCCACGCTCAGCCAGAGCCGCAGCAGCACGTAGTACAACGACATATTGGCTTCGCGCCACCACAGCAGGCGCAGGAAATTCTTCCCGCCAATTCGCGCGACTTCCACGCTGAAACACTCATCAAACCAAAAGGGTTTACTCGCGAGATGAAGAAACCCAACGGCGAGACCGGCAGCCACCAGAAAAAGAAGCGTCAGCCAGTGAGCCCGGGGAATCGAGGCTTCGGGGACGGATGGAACACTTGCGCCTGGCTTCACCGTGCCATCAGGTGGGTGCATGCGGGAGTTTGGAAGGCCGTCCAGTCCAGATGATACTATGCTAGAAAATCGGAAGTCTCCGGATGGGTACCGTCCTGACCCGAGCCGTTTGCAGGCGAAGTGAAGGATCCTCGCGCGGATCAGCGGCGCCATGCGAAACCCTGGCCGGTCCGGACTTGTGCCTTGATCGAGAGGGCGCCTCCGACGAAGGCCTGAAAGTTCCGGCAAGACCACCGAACCGAACATGAGCATGACCTCCCTCGAACCCGCACTGCCGCACGACCCGGCGACGATCAACGATTCGAGCAAGGGAGCTGTATCTGTGATCGTGCCCGTTTTCAATGAGGCCGCGCATCTGGACGAATTGTTGCAAGCGATCCAAGCCTCACCGGTGAAAAAGGAAATCATCATCGTCGACGACGGTTCGACCGATGGCACCCGCGAAAGACTGCGGGCGCTGCCGCCGACCGGCGGCATCACGGTCGTGTTCCACGAAAAAAATTATGGCAAGGGAGCGGCCATTCGCACGGCTCTCGCCTATGCCCGCGGTGAATATGTCCTGATCCAGGATTCCGATCTTGAATACGATCCCCAGGATTATCCGAGGCTGCTAGGTCCGCTCGAAGACGGCAGAGCCAACGCCGTCTATGGCGTGCGTCCTAATCGTCCGCAACGCGGCCTGCGCTTTTATCTCGGCGCCAAATTGCTGACGCACCTCACCAATCTCCTTTACGGCGCAGGCATTCACGACGAAGCGACCTGCTACAAGGTCGTTCGCCGCTCGCTGCTCACAGAGATGCATCTACAATGTCGTCGCTTCGAGTTTTGCCCGGAAGTCACCGCGAAGCTGAGCCGCATGGGCGAGAAGATTGCAGAAGTTCCCATCTCCTACCGTCCACGCTCCACGGTCGAAGGGAAAAAAATACGCCATTCCGATGGCTGGCTGGCCATCTGGACTCTCATCCGCTACCGCTTCGTCCCCTGCCGCCGCTGGCTGCGCGCTGGCAGCGACGCGCCCCAAAGTCCCTTTGCCGTGAGCTTTTCGCGCCCCCCCGCGAAATAGCGCCCGCTAACCGCGCCCGTGAAATCTCCTGTAGAATCTTGGGTTCGCAGAACCGTTGGCGATGTTTGGGAAAATGTTCAATAAAATTCTCATCGCAAATCGCGGCGAGATTGCCGTGCGCGTCCTCCGCGCCTGCCACGAGATGGGAATTGCCGCTGTTGCCGTCTACTCGGATGTCGACCGCGCCTCGCTGCACGTCCGCAAGGCCGATGAAGCTTACCCCATCGGCGCAGCCGCAGCCGCGGAGTCTTATCTCAACATTGAGAAAATTCTGGACGTCGCCGCGCGCTCCGGCGCAGACGCTGTCCATCCCGGCTACGGGTTTCTCTCCGAGAATGCCAAGTTCGCCCAAGCCTGCGCCGACGCGGGCGTAAAGTTCATCGGCCCCAGCGCGTCAGCCATAGATGCGATGGGATCGAAAACTCGTGCGCGGCAGGCCATGGAGCGTGCGGGCGTGCCGTTTGTGCCAGGTACATCGCGCGGTCTCGAATCATTCGAGCAAGCCGAGCAGGTTGCCGCTCGCATCGGCTACCCGGTGATGCTGAAAGCGGCGGCGGGCGGCGGCGGCAAAGGCATGCGTCTCGTGCACGCGCCGGGGGCGTTGCAGTCCGCGCTCGAAGCCGCGCGCAGCGAGGCGGAGCGGTCGTTTGGCGACGGCGAGGTTTACCTCGAGAAAGCCATGGTCAATCCACGCCACATCGAGATGCAGGTGCTGGCCGATGAGCATGGCAACATCGTGTATCTGGGCGAGCGCGAGTGTTCGCTGCAGCGCCGGCATCAGAAGGTGGTCGAGGAATCGCCCTCCCCCATGGTGGATGCCGAGATGCGACGCCGCATGGGCGAAGTTGCAGTTCGCGTGGCCCGGGCTGCCGGATATACGAATGCCGGGACCGTTGAATTTCTGGTTGATCAGCAAAAAAACTTTTATTTCCTGGAGATGAACACGCGGTTGCAGGTGGAACATCCGGTGACCGAGTTAGTTACCGGCCTCGACCTGGTGCAGCTGCAGATTCGCATCGCCGCGGGTGAGCGACTGGCCTTCACCCAGGACGAAGTGCAGATTCGCGGACACGCCATTGAGTGCCGCATCTACGCCGAAGATCCAGACAATGATTATTTTCCGAGCCCCGGCAAGATCACTCTGTTGCTGGAGCCCTCCGGACCGGGGGTCCGCCGCGACAGCGGGATGTACGAAGGCTGGACCGTGCCCCTGGACTATGATCCGCTGCTGGCCAAACTGATTGGCTATGGCGCGGACCGGAATCAGGCGATGGAACGGCTGAGGCGCGCTCTCAATGAATATTTTGTGGGCGGAATCAAAACCAATATCTCTCTGTTCCTCCGCATTCTGAGCGATCCGGATTTTCGCGCCGCCAAGCTGGATACCGGCTTCCTCGATCGCCTCTTAGAGAAGAAGCGGGCTGAGCCTCCGACGGATGCAAAGGCGACCGAGGTCGCGGCGATTGCCGCCGGATTATTTGCGGCTCTGGGCGCTTCCGCCGCCGCAGCGGGCGAGCATTCAGCCGCCTCTGGAGTGAGCCAGCCGAGCGCTGCTTCGAACTGGAAGATTGCGGCTCATAAAGAGGCGATGCGATGAAGCGCAATGGAATTACTGGTAACTGCCAACTCGCAATTGCCAACCGGTTTTCATGACTTACGACATCGCGATCGACGGCAACAACCATCGGCTTGAACTCAATCGAGCGGAAAGTCGCTGGTCATGCCGCCTCGATGGACGCGAAGTCGAAGTCGACGCCGTGCTGGCGCGGCCCGATGTACTTTCTCTCCGCATCGGCAATCAGGTTTACGAAGTGAAGTGCGAACGCGTCGCGGGAAGTTTGTATCTTTGGGTGGGCAGTACCCGTTTTGCGGCCGAAGTGCGCGATCCGCGGTCTTTGCGGAGACGCGTGCCTGGGGTCGATGATCATGGCCCCAAGAAGCTCACGGCTCCGATGCCGGGCAAGATTGTTCGCCTACTGGTCGGGCAGGGTGACGAAGTCGCGGCGGGCTCCGGCGTGCTCGTGGTCGAGGCGATGAAAATGCAGAACGAAATCAAATCGCCGAAGAAGGGTACGATTCGAAAGATACTAGTGAGTGAAGGCGCTGCCGTGAATGCCGGAGACGTGCTGGCGATTGTGGAGTAGGGACAGTCGCGCAGGGCAGAGGCTCACGGCCGCCGAGGCTATTTTTCCATCCCATTGCTGTCGAGCACCTTCTTCGCGTAGTAGTTTTCGACCTTGGCGGAATCGCGTAAAACTTCGTAGTACGCGGCCTTGAGCAATTGCTCACGGCGGTCGTGAAGCTGCGAGCGGATGGCTTGCTGCACTCGCGGATCGGAGAGTTCCCGCTGGCCCGCAGGTTCCTTCGACACCAATTTCACAATGCGGAAGCCCAATGCCTGCTTCGCGGGGGTGACCACGCTGACGATGGGGCTGTACTGGCCCGGTTTAAGCTTCATGACCGCATCGCGGGTCGCCGGATCGGTTCCTTTCAGTCCAGACTCGGGCACCGACCCAAGATCGCCGCCGTTGCCCGCGGTCTCCGGATCTTCCGAATACTTCATGGCCAGAGTGGCGAAATCGTCGCCACTGTCGAGTCGGTTGGAGATCATTTGGATCTTCTTGCGTGCTTCGGCTTCGTTCTGTGCTTTGTCGTTCTGATTGGGCGCCTGCGGGTTCGGCGCCGGCGTCACCATTATCTGCGCCAAGTGGTACTGCGGTTGAATCAGGTTGAACTCGCCCTTGTGCGCGTTGTAATAGTCGGTGATGTCCTGGTCGGTCACATTGATCTTCGAAGACACTTCCTTGTTCATCACCTTATCGACGGTAATCGAGCGGCGGATATCGCGCTTGAAATCGGCCAGCGTAATCTTCTTATCTTTGAGCCGCTGATCGAATTCCTCCTGCGAAAAAGGAGCCTTGAATTCGTTGTATTTGCGGTCGATCTCTTCATCGGTGGCGAGCAATCCCAGCTTTTCGGCGCGCCGCATCAGGATCTCGTCATCGATCATCTGGTGCAGAATGTTCAGACGCAGCGCTGTGGCTTGCTCGCCTGTAGGAGCCTGCTGCGCCGAGGCGACGTTGTTGTCGTAATATTTGTCGACGTCGGAGCGAAAAATCTTCCGGCCATCCACCGTAGCCATCACATCGCCAGTAGTCTTCGCATTGCAGGCGGCCAAGGTCGCCAGCAGGAGGGCGACTGCCAGCGCCGCTGCGAACTGGACGAAGAAAGAGTTTTTTTTCAAGAAAGTATCTCCCGTTCCTGACTGCAACGACCACTGAAAATCGAGACCGGAGGCGCGGCCGCGCCCCGCGCTGCATCCTTCAAGCGCACATTATCGCGATGCCGGCGTCGCCGCCGGTTGTAGGTGCGGGGGCACGGGCTGTCCTGCATCCTTCAGGGCGGCGTCCAGAGCGGCGCGGAGCTCACTGATCGGAACTGCACCGTCAAGTTTCTGGCCGTTGATAAATAAGGCCGGAGTTCCGTTCACGCCAAGATCGTCGGCTTCTTTCATGGAGGCTCTCACCGCATCTTCTTTTTGCGCTTTGACGCACGATTGCAGCTTCGCCGCGTCCAAGTTGTGCTTCTGCCCTTCGAACGTCGTAATCTTATCGATTGCGGCGAAGCGCGCTGCGGGAGTCTTTTCGGTGTCGACCTCGCCCTTGTTGGTGTGGATGTAGTCGGCGAAGTCCCAATAGGCATCGGTGTTTTGTGCTGCCAGGCAGTTTGCGTCAACCGCGGCATGGATCGCCCAGGGATGAATCTCCGACAGGGGATCGTCTTTGTAGATAAATGTGACCCGATCGCCGTACTCCTTAAGGATTTCGGGGAACAGCGTCTGATGCATGCGCGAGCAGAAAGGGCACTCGAAATCGTCGAAATTGATGACCACCACCTTGGCGGATTTGGCGCCGCGCGAAGGCCGGCCGGCGACGTCGATCTTGCTCATCAACTCGGCGAACGGATCTTTATTCAAATCAAATTTCGTCACCCGCAGCAGAGTCGCGCGATCTTTGGACAGCAGGAACTTGTAGTCCTTCTGTTTGCCGTCGCCGCCGTCGATGTTCACCGTTACGGCATCGTATCCCGGCACATCGCTGCTGGGAGTAACCGCGCCCACGGTCACTTTTACGTCGGCGGGAATGGTATAAAAAGAGCGCACCTGGTGCTCGATTTTGCGAGCCACGTCGGGAGGCGCAGACTGAGCAACACAACCCAGACAAATCAGAAGCAGGAGGAGCAGTGAACGTCGGATTAGAATCAACAGGAACCGCCTCAACATCGCTAGTTATCTTTTGATTATCTCACAGCGACAAGGCCGTCGAACTGCGCTCGACCCCTCGGTTCCGCTCCAGGCAAGCTAGCCGAGCGCGGCGGTCCCCCATGGATAGTGACGCGAACTGTGACGGTCGCGAACGCAGGTGCGCTTCTATCCCGTGCGGCGCAGTTGGTCCGCGGGCAGCAGTGAGTTCATCGATCCGGAGCGAAATCCTTCCAGATCGAGGGTAATGAACTTGAATCCAAGCGCTTTGAAGATGGCAGTAAATTGATCCGCCACGGCAGGGTTCAGAGCGCGGTCCAACTCGTCACGGGCAATCTCGATGCGGACCAGGTCGCCATGATGGCGCACGCGGAACTGGCGGAAGCCGAGTGCCCGAATGGCGTCTTCGCCACGTTCGACGACAGCGAGCGCCTCGCGCGTAACCGGACGGCCGTATTCGATGCGTGAAGAGAGACAAGCGGATGCCGGCTTGTCCCAGATGCGCAAGCCAGCCTGGCGCGCCAGTTCGCGAATTTCCTGTTTTGTAAGTCCAGCCTTCAGTAACGGAGCGGCGACGTGGTGCTGCCGCGCCGCTTGCTGGCCGGGGCGGAAGTCACCTTGATCGTCGAGATTCACGCCGTAAGCAATGGCGTCGAAGCCACGCGCGGCGCGAAGTTTCTCCATCACCGCAAAAAGTTCGTCTTTACACTGAAAGCAGCGCTGGCCGTCGTTGCGCGCATATTCGGGGCGGTCCAGTTCGGAGGTGGAGATCACTTCGAGGGGAATGTTTTGCTCGTTAGCGAAGGCTGTGGCATCGCTCAGGTGCGCGCGAGCCAGGCTGGGCGAATCGGCGATGACCGCCAACATGTCAACGCCAAGAGCGCGGTGTGCGGCCCAGGCAAGATACGCGGAATCGACGCCGCCGGAATAGGCGACGAGCAATCGGCCCAGTTTGCGGAGTTCGGTTTGCAAGACAGAACTCTTTCGCTCGACGCCGGTTTCGGGAGCCTGCATATTTACCTATGGTACCAGCCTGAGTTGGCACGCGAGCACTGTTGTTCAGTTCAGCGAGCGAGCCGGACATAGGACCGAAGGCATCATCCGCCGGGGACGGCGGGGCTAGCGTGATGTCTCGGCTGCCAAGCGCAGTTCGTGCGGAAAGCGGTCCGGCTAGTACAACCGTTCCTGCTTTCTCAGGTTTCCGAAGGAGCCGATGTTTGCCAGGCTGAAAGTGAAGCGAAACAGATTCTCATTCCGCACGTTGGCGATGGCATAGCGGCGATATTCCAGCGTCATGCCGCAGCAGTCCCAGTTGTAGGTGGTTTGCGCGGTGGCGAACTGAAGTTGCCGCATTTCCGCATCGTAGCCGAAACTGGTGGCCGCGCTCAATCCGCGGCGGGTCAGACTTCCATAGCCCAGGGCGACGCGAAATTGTTGGAATTTGCACGTTACCTGGGCGGTGGTCGCCGCGGCTCCGCAGGTGCCTTCGTTCAGGGCAGGAGCCGCGTTATTGGTCTGGGGAATCTGCAGAAACGCGTCCCCACCGCCTATGGTAAACGGTCCCACATTGTGATTGACCAGCAGGGTGCTCGCATTCACGCGGCCCAGCTGGAAGTCGTAATCGAGATCCCATTCGGTATTGGTGTGGCTGGTGGTGTCCACCACCAGGCGCGACACTAGGGGGGAAAGGTGCCGCGGCTGGGTAGCGAACGCGATCCCGGTCAGATCTTCGGTCGTGGTAAAAACGTTGCGCTGTCCGGCTACCAGGGCTCCGCCGAATGTGGGATCGAGGAAATACTTTTGGTTAACTTCCCAGGTGACGACTTCCCTGGTTTCGGGCCCGGCGGTGCAGGGCTGGTTGTCGACAGTGCTGAGGTGCTCCCACGGAACCGTCTGTTCGGGCGCGGCGGCGCCGACCGCCAAGCCCCGCATCGGCGTTTCGCAACCGCGAGTTGGCGACGGCGGCGCTGGCGCTCCTTTGGCGTAGAGCCGGGTCACAAAGCCGTATTCCACTTCGTGCGTATCGCTCAGAATGTCCCGCTCGTCGAAGTGCAGGACATTCGCGAAATCATTCACTCCTGTCACGTAACGGTATACAACCCGCGGTTCAATGACATGCTTCCACTTCCGCCCAAAGAATTCCTTGTCGAATATTTTCCCGAGCACCGGCGGGCGCACTTCCACCGACGTTTCCAGGGCCTGGCGGTTGGTCGGATCTTCGACTGCTACTCCGTTGACGAAGCGCTCGGTGTAATAGGTCTCATGCAGGGTAAGCGCGGGGCGTAGCGACCAGTTGTGAAATTGAAAGGGCAGGGAAATTTCGGGATTGAAATCGAAGCGACCAAGCAACGCTCCCGTGTGAAAGCCAGGCTCGGTGCGGGAAAGTCCGGCCAGCGATGCGTCGAACGACCAATAGAATGGCGAGCGCCGCAGGGGCCGGTCAACGCTGGACGCGTCGGCGCTGGGAGCATGCAGGATCTGGATCGAATCAAAGGTGGGAGGATTCGAGAGTGTGCCGTCTGCATTCGTGGTTTGAAAGTAATTCTGATAGCGCTCCACCATGCCGCCGAAAGAGACGCCGTCGGCCGCCTTCGAAAGAAAAACCTGCGACTTGACCTCCGAGTTTACCGCCTGGGTGAAGACTTCATTGAACGCCAGCCGGAACAGAAACGAACTGAGGTAGTCGATATTGGAAACTGCGCGGAAGCCGTCGAAGTTATCTTCGGCAGTCAGCCGGGCCTCCTGTCCGCCTTCTTTTAATGGCGGCAATCCCGCCCCCTGACTAATGCCCCGGTCAATTACACCGAAGAAACTCAAGTCCACATAGGAAGTGTCGTTGGGCCGGACCCGAAATTCTCCTCGCTGCGACCAGCCCCGCTTGGAGAAGTACTCGGCGCCGATGGTTGCGTCCATGCTGCGATTGATCACCCAATAGAAGGAATCGCCGATCTCGGTGCCGTTGGTGGACGAACTGCCCCCGGTGGGCACCAGGAATCCGGTAGCTCTCACTTCGCGAGCTACGGGATGAGTTGCGTAGGGGAAGTAGAAAACCGGAAAGCCGTGCAGCCAGAATGTGCTGTGATAAATCTGGGCATTGCCGCCTACGTCGACCACGACTTTGTGAGCGTCGAACTGCCATTTGGGATGCGGAAGTTCGCAGGTGGTAATGGTACCGTCATAAACGAGATAGTGATCGGGGCTCGTTTTATCCACGATTTTGCCGGAGAAGGCGAACGGAGCGGTTGAGGTCAGGATCGCAACGCCGTGGGTACCTTGAAAGCGGATTCCGGTGGTTGCCGTGACATCGTAGAAGCGTCCAGTTTCGGCCGTCACATTGTAGGTTCCGTGACTGGCCTTGATATGGTCGTCGTTGGGGCCGCCATCAAGGGTGAAGTCGCCGGAGGCCGTGGCTTCGCCGCTATCGGAGTTGTAGGTCATTTGATCGGCGCGAAGGATGTACGTGCGATAGTGAATCTCCGCTTCGTGGTGCAATTTGTAAACTTCGCCGATTTTTTCCTGCTCGACGGCGCAGATGATCGTGCCATCTTTGAGTTGCGTCATGGCCCGGCTGGCACAGGGCATGCCTCGATCTGAGGCTGCGGGTTGCTCTTTTTTCGTACTCTTCGGTTGGGAAGGAGCTTGGGCCTGAGCGGAATTGTCGGACGGCAACTGGCTGGTTACTAGTGCAAAAGCGAGAAGCTGATGACAAAGAAACAGCGCCGTGATAAGGAATCTAGTGCGAACACTCATCGGAAGAAAATCGACGGAAGATCGTCCATCGAAGGCGTACCTGTCCTTTCTGGCCGCGGCATCGTGAACTTAGCACGGCGCTGCCCGTGAGGCAAAGTGGCGAAAAAGGCTAGGATTCCCGTTGGTTCACTCCCGGTTGTACGTGGCACAGGAATTGGTACGATTGTGAAAGTCTGGTCTTCATGAATTGTCCGCAGTGTGGAGAAATTTGCCGTTGCCCTTCCGAGTTCGACCCGGCTCCCGATTCGACCGCGACCGTTGCCGAGACCGGAGACGCCCAGGCGTGGCGCGACGAACTGTCTGACCGGGTCAGTCGTTATCGCGCGCGGCGCAAAGCGCGTCCGCCGCGCTACCCTTCTCTGAGCCTGCGGTTTGAAGGTTTTCGATTGCCGCCGCGTGCAACCCCGACCAGCGAAACTTCGCCGCTTTCCACATGCGAACCGGCTTCGAATCAGGCCCTCGCGCTCGATCAAGCAGGGGCCGATATGCAATTTCCGCCCTCCCCTGCCGCGGAAACCGCCGCGCTCTCCGTCCGCCATACCGCGCGACCACTGAGCCCAGGACACCTCAGCGCGAAGATCATCGAGTTTCCCAGGTTTGCTTGGGGACCGCCCGCGCCTCCGCCGGATCAACTGGCGGAGCCGGTCAGCGGCCGGCCACGTATCTTGGATGTCCCCGAGGTTGAGCCTGCGGCCCCGGCGCTGGGCGGAATCACCATTGAGGCGGCTGAGCGCGAGGACGCCGAAAAGCGGCCCGGCGTCGACATTCCTCTCGACAGCGCGCCGCTGAGCTCGCGCCTAGTGGCCGCAGCGGTTGACGGGCTCATTATCACCGTGGCGTCGGCTCTTTTCGGTTTTGTTTTTTGGAAGGTGGCGGCCATACGGCCGCCACTGGGTCAAATCCTGGGGCTGGCCGGCGGAATTCCTTGCGTCTTCTGGGCGGCCTACCAGTATCTGCTTGTCGTTCACGCCGCCAGCACTCCGGGGTTGCGCGTCGCAGGCCTTGAAATTGCCCGATTCGATGGAACTTCGACCAGTCGCTCTCTGCGCCGCTGGCGAGTGGCGGCCAGCTATCTTTCCGCGGTCTCGGCGGGGATGGGTTACGCCTGGGTGTTCCTCGACGAGGACGAATTGTGCTGGCACGACCGCATCACGCATACCTACCTAGCACCGAAGAAGCGCAGGGCAATGGAGCGCTCGCAGCCGAACTAACCGGGAAATAGCGGGAACGCTTCTTCCTCTCTTTCCTGTGCTATCTTCATTGGGTTCAAGCTTCATTGGGTTCAAGTTTAATTGCAATTGCCGCCATTCATTTAGAAGCATGGCCACTTCCCCAGAGAGTACAAAGCCGGTAGTAAAGGTCTTCGTCGCCACCACGGTGATGCTGACTTTTATCTCGTTTTGGCGCGCCTCCGCGATCGTTCTGTCGGACCTCGCCTCTTCCGCGTATTACGCCGGCGGCGACGCCGAAAAAGTTATCGGCAAAAGCGCGCCCTGGTTCATCCTGGCGGTCATGCTGTTCAGCTATGCGGTTCGGGCACTGTACATCGAATCCAGCAGCATGTTCGTGCGCGGCGGCGTATACCGCGTGGTCAAAGAGGCGATGGGCGGAACTTTGGCTAAGTTCTCGGTTTCGGCCCTGTTGTTCGACTACGTCCTCACCGGTCCCATCAGTGCGGTATCAGCCGGGCAGTACCTGGCGGGGTTTATCAAGGACATCGGGGTCTACCTGCACCGGCCACTGGATTTTTCCGACAACCACTTCGCCGCCGGACTGGCGGTGATCGTGGTCTTCTACTTTTGGTGGAAGAACACGCAGGGCATTCATGAATCCAGCCAGAAGGCGCTGCAGATTATGGCCATTACCACCGTGATGGTGGTGATTCTGATCATCTGGTGCACCATCACGGTTTTGCGCGCGCCGGTTCAGCTGCCTCCCAACCCGCTGCATCCGGGCGTGATTCCGTTGAACAAAGATTCGCTGGGCTGGCTCAACGGAACATTTTTCGGCCACCTTACCTGGGTCATCCTGTTTGTCGGTTTCGGACACTCGGTGCTGGCCATGAGCGGCGAGGAAACTTTGGCTCAGGTCAACCGCGAAATCGAGCATCCCAAGCTGAAGAACCTGGAGAAAACGGGACTGGTGATTTTCATCTACAGCCTGCTGTTCACTTCGCTGGTGTCGTTCTTCGCGGTGATGATCATTCCGGACCGCGTGCGGCCCGATTATTTCGCCAATCTCATCGGCGGCATCGCCATGTATGTGGTAGGGCCAACCAGCCTGAAGCTGCTGTTCCACGGCTTTGTCGTACTGGTGGGAGTGCTGATTCTGGCGGGCGCGCAGAATACCTCCATCGTGGGGGCGAACGGTGTCCTAAATCGTGTGGCTGAAGACGGCGTCCTCACCAGCTGGTTTCAGCGGCCGCATCACCGCTACGGGACCAGCTACCGCATCATCAACCTGATCGTTGGGATGCAGTTGCTGACCATCGTGCTGAGCCGGGGCGACGTCTACCAATTGGCGGCGCTCTATGCTTTCGGGGTGATCTGGAGCTTCACCATGAAGTCGCTGGCGGTGCTGGTGTTGCGTTTCACCGAGCCCGGCAACCGCGCGTGGAAAGTTCCAGGGAATTTACCCATCGGGAAAACTGAAGTTCCCATTGGGCTGATTATCATTTCTGCGGTGCTGTTCATGACCGCGATTGTGAATCTGTTCACCAAGTATCAGGCCACGATCGCAGGGCTTGTCTTCAGTGTGGTCTTCTTCACCATCTTTACGATCTCCGAGCACCATGTCACCAAAGAGCGCCATGGCAAGCCCGAGCAGCTTGACCAGTTTCGCGTGTATGGCAATCAGGAACTGGGCAGCGGCGCCATGGGAGTGCGGCCGGGCAATATCCTGGTCGCCGTGCGCGACCCGCGAAATTTGTACTATCTGCGCAACGTGCTCAGCCATACCGACACCAGCAAACAGGATGTCGTAGTCATGAGCGCGCGCCTGTATCATCGCGAGCACAGTTTCGGCGGTAGTACAGTCTTTGAAGCGAGCCAGGTGTTTGACCACTATGAGCAGGAGCTTTTCACCGCGGCGGTGGCAGTTGCCGAAAAGCAAGGCAAGCCCATCTCTCTGCTGGTGGTGCCGGCGACGGATGTCTTCGAAGCCATCATGGTGACGGCGCAGCGTCTCGATTCCATCCGTGTGGTCTGCGGGCTTTCCAATAAGCTCACCGCGGACGAGCAGGCCAAGCTCACGGGCGACGCCTGGGAGCGCCTGCCCGAGCCCCGTCCCCGGCTGATTATGGAGGTGTGCGCCCCGGACGGAGCCGTCCGTGAGTTCGCCCTGGGGCCGCATACACCCCGTATGCGCCCCCAGGATGTCGAACTGATGCATCGGCTTTGGCTCAACATTACGGCTGACCCAAAGTATGCGGGCGCGCACCACTACCACATCATGGCCCTGGCGCTGGAAGAGTTGCAGCGTGAGTTGAGCACCGAGCAACGTGCGGCGCTTCTGCAAAAACTGCTGGAAGAGATGAATCGCCCCACCCCGGGTTCACTTTGACATTGGACCCCGTTTGCGGTGCACGGTGTTGATCAGGGGGTTTGCCCTGGCGCGCATTGCCGGCGCTCCCTGCAGTCCAGGGCGGTCCACTTCGCCGTCTGCTTGTGGGGCTTGTCTACTCGCTGACCCGCCGCCGGCTCGAACGAATCAGGATACCCAGTCTGCGCGACTACCCGCACCGATTTCAATTTCTCCGATCGGCAAAGGCTTGTGCTCGGGTACGCCGCTGGCAGAACGCAGACTCCGGTGGAAGTTTCGAATGCGCTGTTTGCGCGTCGGCGAGAAAATTCAGCGAAGCGCAATTGGCAGAGCTCAGGTCCGCGATCGCATGGAGAATTACCGTGCTCGCTTCTCTCCCGCCTTCGGAATGGAAGCAGAAGAATACCAGCGAAGGAGCTGTCTGTGCCCTGCCGGTTCGGGCAGCGGCCGCCGATCGATCAACGGATTGTGGGATCAGCCAGAGCTAGCGGTTGAGATTATTTTCCAGCGACGCTCTGAGGTCGGTGAAGCGGAAGGGATATCCACTCATCACCAGCTGCGTCGGTTCGACGCGCTGGCTCCCTAACAAAACAGTCTCTCCCATTTCGCCGAAGGCCAGCTTCACGGCGAATGCCGGCAGAGGAAGAATCGCCGGCCGCGAGAGCACACTCGCCAGCGTCTTTGTGAATTCCGCATTTTTCACCGGCTTAGGCGCGACCATGTTCACCGGCCCTTGCAGCAGATCGCTGTTCAGGATGTGATGAATCGCCCCGACCATGTCTTCGATGTCAATCCAGCTCATCCATTGCTGGCCATCGCCAATTTGGCCGCCGACGCCCATCTTGAACGGTGTCAGCATCTTCCCGAGCGCGCCGCCCTTGGAACTAAGCACCACGCCAGTGCGCATCTGAACCGTACGGATGCCCGCATTGGCGGCGGCTTGTGTCGCCGCCTCCCACTCGCGGCAAACCTCGGGAAGAAATCCGATGCCGGGCTTACTTGCCTCGTTTAACAGCTCGTTGCCGCGGTCGCCGTAGTAGCCAATCGCCGAACTGCAGGCGAAAACCTGGGGCTTGTCCTGCGTTCCCGCCAGCGCTTCCGCCAAGGTGGTGGTGCCCGCGACGCGGCTGCCGCGAATCTTTATTTTCTTGGTTTTCGTCCAGCGTCCGACAATGCTCTCGCCCGCAAGATGAATGACTGCGTCGAAACCGGAAACCATGTCGGGGGAAATTGGCATCGCGGGATTCCAGCCAATCTGTCCCTTGGCTGCCGCTGTGCCCCGTATCAGCCGTGTGACGTCATATCCGCGAGTCTGAAGAGAAGGGAGAAGGGCGGACCCGATAGGCCCAGAAACGCCGCTGACAAGGATTCGAGAAATCATGGCTGCCGGATGCAACTTTACCAGTTCACAAAGCGTCCCACCAAGCTGGCGCCGAGTTTGAAAACATTGAACTGCTTGAAATGGGAAAAGCGCTCGACGAACTTCAAAAATCCTTCGTACTCTGGTAATCCGCCGGAAAGCTTAGTGTAATGGCAGCAAATTATCGTCTCTGGTAAGAGAAGGAATCGATTTGATGGCTTTGCAATTCAAAGCTGGACTCATAGCTCTTGCTCTGGTTACTGCGGGTTGGAACACGCCTTGCTCAGGACAGACGATGCCGAGACAGCCCGTACCGACTTCAGAAAACAGTGCAGAGCACAATCCCAAGTCCCAGGGCACGGCGCCAGTCGTCGAGTCACCCCCCGATCAGGGAGCGTCGGAAAGCATCCGCGGAACGGTCGTCGATCAAAGTGGGGCCGTCGTCGCCGGAGCCCAGGTCATGCTGGCCGGGAAAAATCCATCGCTCAACCAAGAGGTCTCATCCGGCGACGATGGACAATTCTCTTTTGCCAATGTCGCTCCCGGTCCTTTTCAGCTCACAATCACGGCGGGGGGATTTGCGACGCAAACATTCTCCGGAATCCTGCTTTCGGGAGAGATCCATACCGTCCCGCAGATTGTGTTGCCCGTTTCTGCCAGTATTACAGAGGTGCAGGTCTCACTTTCCCCCGCCGAAGTGGCCCAAGCCCAGCTGAAGGATGAAGAAAAGCAGCGGGTATTCGGCGTCATTCCAAATTTCTACGTCACCTACGACCCCCATCCGCTTCCCCTCACCTCGAAGGAAAAATACGAGTTAGCCTGGAAGACGACAATAGATCCGGTGACCTTGGCAATCATTGGGGGCATTGCAGGAGTGCAGCAGGCGCAGAATACTTTCAGCGGATACGGGCAAGGTGCACAAGGTTATGCGAAGCGCTATGGCGCTGCCTTCGCCGACGTTACGATTGGCACCTTCATCGGTAGCGCCCTACTGCCATCGCTTCTGAAACAAGATCCCCGCTATTTCTATAAGGGAACGGGCAGCAAGCACTCGCGAATTCTGTATGCCATGGCAAATTCGGTGATTTGCAAGGGCGACAACGGACGCTGGCAGCCGAATTACTCGAACCTGCTCGGAAACCTCGCCGCAGGCGGCATTTCAAATCTGTATTATCCGGCGCAAAATCGCAACGGAGCGGCATTAACCTTCGAAAACGCTGCCATCGGGATTGGTGCAACGGCAGCTGCCAATCTCGTTGAAGAATTCCTGATGCGGAAGTTGACACCGAATATTGCCGAGCACAACCCAGCCAAACCCTGAAGAGCTGCGTGGCCGTGTCACCGGACGGTGTGGAGTGACCGCTCCACATGGGGAGCGCGGGCTATAATCGTACATGGCGAGCTTGCGCCAACAGATCGCGACCACTGCCCTTACTCTGACCAAGTTCCGCGATCTGATGAAGCGGATGCAGGAGAACCGCCCGCAGGACGATCTCACCATCATCAAGAAGGCCTACGATTATTCCCTGAAACATCATGAAGGCCAGAGCCGTGCTTCCGGGGAACCTTATCTGGTGCATCCCCTGGAAGTCGCGCTCGTTCTCGCCGAAATGAAAATGGATCCGGTGGCCGTCGCCGCCGGCCTGCTGCATGATTCGGTCGAAGACACCTCGGTCACCATCGTTGACATCCGCAAAGAATTCGGCGAACAGGTCGCCCACATCGTCGAGGGTGTCACCAAAATCAGCAAAATTGATTTCGCCACGCGCGAGGAACAGCAAGCCGAGAACCTGCGCAAGATGATGCTGGCCATGGTCGACGATATCCGCGTGGTGCTCATTAAACTGGCCGACCGGCTCCACAACATGCGTACTCTGGAACACCTGCCGGCAGATCGCCAGCATAAGATTGCGGAAGAGACCCTCGAAATCTACGCGCCCATCGCGCACCGCCTGGGGATGGGGAAAATTCGCGGCGAACTCGAAGACCTGGGCTTCCGCTTCCTCGATCCCGTCGGTTACGAGCAGGTAGAAAAATCGGTCAACGCCCGCCGCAAGGAGGGCGAGGCTTTTCTCGCGAAGATGCAGCAGACGATCTCTGACAAGCTCAAAGAGGCTGGCATTCAGGCGCGCGTGGAAAGCCGCATCAAACGCCTCTACAGTATCCATAAGAAATTGCAGCGCCAGCGCATCTCCGTCGATCAGGTCTACGATCTTTGCGCCATGAGGGTGGTCACGCGTTCGCTACAGGATTGTTACGCCGTTCTCGGTATCATTCACAACTTGTGGCGTCCGGTTCCCGGGCGCATCAAGGATTTCATCGCCATGCCGCGTCCCAATTTTTATCAGTCGTTGCACACTTCGGTGATCACCGAAGATGGCACGCCGTTCGAAATCCAGATTCGCACCGAAGAGATGCACAAGATGGCGGAAGAAGGCATTGCCGCCCACTGGAAATATAAAGACGGCCCAGTCTCGGCGCAGGACGAGCAACGGCTTGCGTGGTTGCGGCAGGTAGTCGAGTGGCAGCGCGACGTCAGCGATCCCAGTGAATTTCTTTCCACGTTGAAGGTCGATCTTTATCCTGAAGAGGTTTACACGTTCACCCCCAAGGGCAAAGTTGTGGTTCTGCCGCGTGACGCCACTCCGGTCGATTTTGCCTACAGCGTTCACACCGAGGTGGGGCATACCTGTATCGGCGCCAAAGTGAACGGACGGATGGTGCCGCTGCGCCATAAATTGCATTCCGGCGATATCGTCGAGATTCTTACTCAGCCTGGCCATAAACCCAGCCGCGACTGGCTTGGATTGGTGAAATCGTCTCGCTCGCGCAATAAGATTAAGCACTGGCTGAATCTGCACCAGCGGGAGCGCGCCATTGAAATCGGGCGCAAGCTGATCGAAAAAGAAGCGCGCAAGTACCGCATCGCGCTGAAAGAAATCAAAGACGAAGATCTGCAAAGGGTCGCCTCCGGATATGGGTTGGGCAAGGCCGACGACCTCATGTCGGGAATCGGCTACGGAAAATATTCTGCCCGGCAGGTGCTGGCCCGCCTGCTGCCCGCTGGGGCGACCCATTCCATTGCCGGCGATATCGAATCCGAGGGTTTGACTTCGCAACCCGGGGGCATCGCCAGCGTGGTGCGCCGCGTCTTCGGGGATCACAATGCCATCACCGTCCGCGGCCAGGGCGATATGCTGGTCTACCGCGCGCGCTGTTGCAACCCTATCCGTGGCGAAGGAATTGTCGGCTACATCACGCGCGGCAAAGGCGTTGCCGTACATTCCCTAAGCTGCCCCAATGTGACGAATCTTCTCTACGAACCGGAACGCCGCATCGATGTCGAATGGGCCCGTGATGAGAGCACGCCGACGGCGTATCCGGTAAAATTGACTGTCTTCTGCGACGACCGCTTCGGCATGCTGAAGAGCATTACCGGAGTGATCGGCGACGCCAAGAGCAACATCCGCAACATCACTGCGCAAACCTCCAACAGTCAGGCCAGCGTCGAAGTGGTTCTCGACATCGCCGACCTGAAACACCTCGAACAGATCATCGCCGGCCTGCGTAAGATTGCCGGCGTCCACGAGGTGCAGCGACTGCAGAAGATCTGAAACCCTGGGCGCGCTGGCCTGATCCCCGCAAAGCTACGGCTTCTTCGCAGAGAGGGACAGCACCAGCCACAGTTCCCTGGGGAATGGCGACCAGACCGGTTTTGATCTCGGATTGAAGCTCTGCAGCATTCCCGATAAGGGTCGTCCGCGTGCCCAGAATCGGTTCATCCCTGAATGTCGATTTCATCGGAGTCTTCTTCTCTTCTTGGTCTTAACTTGCGCCGCTGGGGGGCCTGCGTGAACCTGGGGACCCTAGATCTTTCTATCGACGGAGTGGCGCACAACTTTAGTCAATTTGGCGCAGAAATTCCCTGGAAGAAGAATTTACCAGGCAGATGTATCTGAGTTTGACTTCGTGGGAGTGATCTGCGTTAATCAGCGACGGAGAGTTCCATGCGAGAAGTTATTTCGACAAAAGACGCCCCGCAAGCCATCGGCCCCTACTCGCAAGCCATCAAAGCCAACGGATTCGTTTTCGTGTCGGGACAAATCGCCATCGATCCGGCGACCCAGCAAGTCCTCACCGGCGACGTGGCCGTGCAGGCGGACCGTGTCTTGCGTAATCTGTCGGCGATTCTGGAAGCCTCCGGCAGCGGCTTAGGAAAGGTTGTCCGCTCGACTGTCTTCCTGAAGAACATGGATGATTTCGGCGCCATGAACACCGTCTATGGCGCGTATTTCAGGGCGGCGCCGCCCGCCCGTTCTACGGTCGAAACCGCGCGTCTGCCCAAGGACGTGCTGGTGGAAATCGATGTGATTGCGCTGGCCTGAAAACAGCGTTCCACCACCGAGAGCACGGTGGAACGCAGAGGAAATAAAACCTCTGTGAAACTCAGCGTCCTCTTCGGTTAGGCTTAGGCTTTGACGACTTTGCCGCTGCGCAGGCAGGACGTGCAGACGCGCATGCGTTTCGTGGCCGCGCCGACGCGGGCGTGCACCGGACGCAGGTTGATGTTCCAGCGCCGCTTGGTGACGTTGTGGGCGTGGCTGATGCGGTTTCCCGCTTGCGGCTTCTTGCCGCAGATATCGCATTGTTGTGCCATGACAGCTCCCGATGAATTCAGATCTTGTAGGGCAAACCTTGATTTTACAGGAACTTGGCCGCATTCGCCAATGCGAGTTTTTGACTGCGACAGCCCCTCGGCCCTGATTTCTCGCAGCCCACAAAAGTCTCGGTCCTTACCGCAGCCTGCGACACCTCCGGCAGGAGGCGCCAGATTCTTGAGTCAACTTACTTGGAGAGGAGCTTATCCCGATCCGCTGCGCGTGCGATACTGATTCCATGCAGTCGCCGCTTCAAGCCGCTGGTGCGGCCACGGATCCCAAGTCGGTCAAGGTGAATCTGACGACCGGCGCGGGCGTGGACATCGAATGGAACGACGGGCACGTCTCGCACTATAACTTCGTTTACCTGCGCGACGCCTGCCCTTGCGCGATGTGCGAAGACGAGCGCGGCAAGGCTGGACGGCGGCCGGGAGATCCTCTCGTCGCCGCTCCCGGCGCGCTGCTGATTTTCAAGCCTCATGCCAAGCCCGTCTCGGCCGAGGGTGTGGGCAAATACGCCATCAAGTTTTCCTGGAACGACGACCACGACCTGGGACTTTATTCGTGGAAGTTCCTGCGCGAAATCTGCCCCTGTGGGGAGTGCAAAGCGTCGCGGGTGGCGGGGTAGCGAGGGTCACGGATGGTGGAAACAGGCCATGAGCGTGCTTCCTCGGGAGCCTGGACGTTTGGCACATGATCTGGCAGCTGAAGATCGATAGAATTTTCCAGCCTGCGCCATGAGTTCGACACAACAAATCCCGACCGTGCAGTCCGTCGTCAATGAACTGCTGCCTGATCTCTGCGCCAAAAGCGGTTGCGAGAAAATCGGCCTGGCGCGCGAATCCTTCGCGTCGATCCTCTGCGAAGTGGGCTCGCGACAAGCTACGGGAACTTCGTCCGAAAGCGAAATCCGCACGTTTCTTCTGAGTCTCAGGGTCGACGAACTCGCGCTGGCTCGTGCCTGCGCCGCTGGCTCCAATCCCGCCTGGGAAATCTTCCTCACGCGCTACCGCGAAAAGCTGTATCTCTCGGCCCTGCGCATCGTGCGCGAAGACTCCGCCGCCCGCGAACTGGCCGACGCCCTCTACGCCGATCTTTATGGCACCAATACTCGCGAAGGCCAGCGGGTCTCTAAGCTGGCGTCCTACACCGGGCGCGGATCGCTCGAGGGCTGGCTGCGGACCGTTTTGTCCCAGGAATACGTGAATCGCTACCGCCGTACCAAACGCCTGGTCAGTCTCGACGAAGAGAGCGAAGAAGGCGTCCAATTCCGCGCTCCCGATCCCGAGCCGGTTGCGCCCGTCGACCAGCGCCTGGCGCAGGCCACCGACGAGGCGCTTGCCGTTCTTTTGGGCGAAGATCGCATGGTTCTTAGCGCCTACTATCTCGATGGCCGTACTCTGGCTGAGATTGCGCGAATGCTGGGAGTGCACGAATCCACCATCAGCCGCAAGGTCGACAAGTTGGCCAAGACCCTGCGCAAACAGATTATTGCGACCCTAGTACGCCGCGGTATGTCACGCCGCCAGGCCGAAGAAGCCCTGGAAGTCGATGTCCGGGATCTGCAAGTGAATATTCGCCGGAGTCTGAACCAAGAAACTCCGGCGCAAGAATCCTCTGCTCCAGCGTTCTCTGAGAAGAGAGTAGAAGCCAGAGTCCGGGAAGACCCAGGATAGCTATGGGCCGGCTAAGACCGCGCCTTCGATCCCTAAAGCCAAGAAACTCAACCGAGCAGCCCAGAGGCCAGGATTAGAGCTAGAAGCTGAAATGCAAAATGTCCCCGAAATCGTACGCCGGCGGTTAAAGGCTGCAACGCCTTCTGCCGATCATTCCTCCGGCAGTTATCTCTTCGGCCATCATCCCGACGCGAACGCGCTGACCGCCTTTGCGGAGCGGTCGCTGGGCCAAGGCGAACGAGTCCTTGTGCTTGAACACCTGGGTCGCTGCAGCGATTGCCGCGACATTGTGGCCTTGGCTCTGCCGGCAATGGAGCCGGTTGCAACCGCCTTGAGACCAGCTGCGACAGGCTGGCTCACCTGGCCGGCTTTACGTTGGGGATTTGTGGCTGCCGGTATCGTCGCCATCGCCGCACTTGGGGTCGTCGAATATCAGCCGAGACCGGCAACCACAGCCTCATCGGCACGCGCTCGCGTGGAAGTCGCCGGCCGCGAATCGAGCCCGGCTAAGGATCCATCGTTGGCTTCGCCTGTCTATTCTGCGAGGACCAAGAAGGCCGCCAACATCGCAGCGCCCGCGCCTTATGCTCTGACCGACGCTGCTGGCGCTACCGATGCGACCCTCAGCGAAAAGAAGAGTAGGCTTTGGGCTAAACAACCCCCAGCGACCGTTCCTCGGCCGCAGACTGGGAGTCGTCACGGTATGGTCGTGGGCGGGCCCCGGGGCGGGCCCCTGACGAATGGCCCAGGGATGCCGAATCAATGGCAGCAACAGAACGCAGTGCAAAATCAGGCCGCAGCGGCAACGCCATCTTCGCCGTTCGCCCAGCCGCAGGCTGCAGGCAATCTATCCGCAAATATGCATGTGCCGGCGGTTGCCGAGACCGTAGAGGTAGAGAGTCAATCGTCCCAACTCGCCACACAGTCGCAGACTCTGGACGCAAGCCCGATCGACGCGCGTCAAGCCACAGCCCAGCCTGCGGCGCCGGCGCAATTGGGCGAGGATTATGCTATGGCTCGGGTCGGCAAAGCCAAGCCTGCCGGGGCCTCGTCGGGCGCTACTAGTGGCGCTGTGGCAAGCAGGGTCGCAACGCCGGCCGTACCCCAGGCGACAGGCGGCCTAGTGTTGGCTTCGTCCGGCCCCGTCCCCCGCTGGACCATCAACTCCACGGGCGGTCTCGAGCGATCTCTCGATCAAGGCACTACCTGGCAAGTTGTAAACGTGAACGCGAATCCCATGTACTTCACGGCTGCAACCAGTGAGCAGGTTCCCGGAAGCACTTCCCGAACTAAAGTTCAGAAGGACGCGTTTCCCGTCTTTCGTGCCGTGGCAGCTTCCGGCATAGACGTTTGGGCGGGAGGGACCGGTGGCGCCCTTTATCACTCGCAGGATGCAGGGGACCACTGGACCCGAGTGGTGCCCACATCATCCCGGGCAATTCTCACCGGCGACATCATCAGCCTGGAATTCTCCGACATGGAACATGGAAAAGTCTCAACCTCGAACGCGGAAGTCTGGACGACCACCGACAATGGCCAGACCTGGCAGAAACAATAGTCCGCTGAACGCCCCCAACCGCCAGAACTATATCGCCTGCTTCGATTCGTTTCGAATTTGCTGTGCGCTCACTGCGTTACCAAAGTGACGTTTACACAAAAACGAGGGGATTTTAGTATCCATCCCGTGGTTGGGCAGTTCTGGGGGAGGGCTGCCGAGGCGTCCTGGACTGAAAAGTCGAGGGCGCTTTTTTGTGCCGGCACGAGAAGTAAGTCTATTTCGATCCCCGGCAGGCGGCGCAATATCCGCCCATCTCTAGCCGTGAAATCAGAACGCGGAACCTGCAATCTTTCTCCACTTGCTGTTTGAGCCTTTCAAAACTGTCACTCACAAACTCGGTGATCTTGCCGCAGCGCAGACAGGCCATGTGGATATGGTCGCGCTCCAGCTTGCGCTCGTAGTAGTGTCCCTCCCCGTTGATGTGCATGAGGTCGAGTTCGTCGATCAATCCCTGCCGCTTAAGCAATCGCAATGTGCGGTAGACCGTGCTGCGATCGACGCTGGGATCAATCTTCTGCGCCTTGCGCAAAACCTGGCTGGCATCCAAATGCTTGCTGGCCGTTTCCATCACGCTGAGAATGGCGCGCCGCTGCTGCGTCATACGGATTCCGCGCTCGGCGAAATGAGCTTGTAACCGGCCCGGCATTTCGGTCTGGGGAAGAGGCATGCCAGCATCTCCTATCGGGGCACGTAGTCGCAACGGGGGTGCGACGAAATCTCGCGCCTGATCTTGACGACGGGCGGCGCTATCCGTCATCATCAATCTATCGTAGATGCGACCCAGTTGCAACTAGTGATCCGGAGAATGTTCCCCATTGAGGAAGACCATTCATAATCTTGGAGGTTTAGTGCTACGCCATAGATGCGACTCAATTGCAACTAGTGGCGTCGTCGCTGCGCTGCTCCGCGTAGGGTTCGGCTTCCCCAAGACCATGCGCCACTTTTTCTCCATTCCGCTCTTTCTGGGTCTTGGATTCTTGTCCGGTTTGCCGGGAAGCGCCTTCGCTGGCGTGGGGGGAAGCATCTCGGGCACGGTCAAGGACGCGTCGGGAGCTGCGATGGCCAAGGCTTCTGTCGTCCTGGTGAACATCAATACGAATGTCCGGCAGTCCACTGTCGCCGACGCCCAAGGCGTCTACGCGTTTCCTGTACTCCCCGTGGGTGGTTATGTTCTCGAAGTGAACTATCCTGGTTTCAGACCGTACCGCCGCACGGGAATCGTTCTCGACACAAACAGCGCCCTGATGCTGGATATCGTGCTGCAAGTAGGACAGCAAGCCGAAGCGGTCACGGTCAGCGACAGCACCGTCCATCTGGAAACTTATAGCAGTCAAGTGGGCGAAGTGATTAGCGGCGAACAGATGACTGCCGTGCCTTTGAACGGCCGCAGCTATACCGACTTGCTCTCGCTTCAGCCGGGAGTTGCTCCTTCGACGTCCATCAACTCTGAGACCGTGCAAGATGTGGGCGCCAGCGCGCTGTCGCCTTCCGGCGATCTGAATCCCGGCACCATTTCCATTCATGGGCAAAGGGAATTCGCCAACGCTTTCATCGTGAACGGCAGCGACTCGGAAGAAGACGTAAACATGGGAACTGCGATCATTCCCAACCTCGACTCCATCGCCGAATTCCGCATTCTAACCAGCAACTTTGACGCCGAGTACGGAGAGTTCAGCGGCGGCCAGATCAACGTCATCACCAAGTCCGGCAGCAACGCATTTCACGGCGATCTTCTCGAGTTTCTGCGCAACACGGATTTGGATGCGCGCAATTATTTCTCCCCGACCCGCGGCACCTTCATTCAAAATCAATTCGGGGGGACGGTGGGCGGCCCCATCCAGCGGAACAAGATCTTCTTTTTCTCCGACTATCAGGGCACGCGCCAGCGCCAGGGAGTGGATACGGGCTTGATCCCAGTCCCTTCCGTCGAGGACCGGGCAGGGAATCTTTCCGACTTAGCCAGTTCGTTTTCTGGAACCAAAGTTAGCGGTCCCGCCTGGGCCAGTTCGCTCTCGCAAAATCTCGGCTATCAGGTTTCCGCCGGCGAACCTTACTATTTTTCGGGCTGCACGAACACAAACTATTCTGCGTCGAGCACAACCGCATGTGTTCTACCCACGCTGCAAATCCCGACCAGCGCATGGTCAGGGCCAGCCCGGAACTTGTTGCAATACATCCCAGCCCCGAACTCCCCCGGCGCTCAGTTTGCAACCTCCGCCTACAATCAGGCGTTGCGGGACGATAAAGGCGCCCTCCGCCTCGACGCCAACACCGGATGGGGTCTGATTTCCGGCTATTACTTTCTGGACGACTACTCGCTGAACAATCCCTATCCCGTGGCTCAGGGCGGGGCCAGTGTGCCAGGCTTTAACGCGCTCTACCAGGGACGAGCGCAGCTTTTGAGCTTAGGAGATACAAAGGCGCTAAGTGCAACCGCGGTCAACGAACTCCACTTCAGCTACATGCGCGCCTTCAACGATCTTGGCAAACCGCAAGGCGGAGTTGGCGTGAGCCTGGTATCGCAGGGTTTCGTCACGTCCTCCGGCGCGCCTACCATCGTGGCGCTTGATCCGAAGGGCGAGGGCGTGGAGAGTCTCGTCTTCAATAATTTCTCCACGGGCACCAATACCAATGAACTCAAGCAGGCCAATAATACGTTGCAGTGGCTCGACAATTTTTCAAAGGTCCTCGGAAGGCACACGATCAAAATCGGTGATGAATTTCATTATGACCAGATCAACGTGAATCCGATTGCTCAATTCAACGGCAACTTTCTGTTTACCGGAAGCGAAACCGGCGTCGATTTTGCCGACTTCCTGCTCGGAATTCCCAGTCAGTATAACCAGAGCCAGCTGAATCCCTTCTATGGCCGGAACAAGTATGCCGGCATCTTTGCCCAAGACGGTTGGCATGTAAGATCCAACGTTACACTCAACTACGGCGTGCGCTGGGACCGCATTGAGCCCTGGTATGAAAAATATAACCAGATTTCAACCACGGAGCCGGGCAGGCAGTCGGTAGTCTTCCCCGGCGCGCCTCCGGGGATTTTGTATCCCACCGACCCGGGTGTGCGGCGCACGCTTGCCCCTCCCGGAGACGAATTGTCGCCGCGCCTTGGTCTGGCCTATGCACCGAATGTGGACGCCCATGGCTTGGCTGGACGGATTCTAGGTGGGCCGGGAAAAACCAGCCTGCGCGCCGGCTTCGGAATGTATTTCACATCCATCGAAGCCCTCACCATCGGGGTGCTTGCGGCCAACGCTCCTTACGGAACCACGTACAGCAGCCCAGCTCCCCCGCTGTTTTCCAATCCGTTCGTCACCGCCTCCAATGGACAGAATCTGGGCCAGTATTTTCCCGTCAATTTTGCGCCGTTAAACTCCTCCAGCCGCCGGCCCGACGCCAACCTCGACTGGTCGCAGTACGTGCCCATCAGCGGAATCCCCGCTTATTCCGTCGACAACCGCATCCCTTACACCAACCAATACATGTTCTCCATCGAGCGGCAGTTCGGAGAGAATACGGTGTTCAGTGCGAGCTATGTGGGCAATCAGTCGCACCGCCTTCTAGTCCTGGTGGAATCCAATCCTGGCAATCCCGCGCTCTGCCTGAGTTTGAGTCAAACCAGCGAGGTGGCTCCCGGATCGGCCATCTGCGGCCCTTTTGGCGAGAGCAACGTATTCACTACGGCATCCGGCCAGACCGTGAATGGAACCCGCGGTCCCCTGGGTTCAAGTTTTGGCAGTGACACCAACCAAAGCACGATCGGCAATTCCAACTACAACGCCCTCGAACTCAGCCTGCGTCGTACCAGCAAGCGGTTGCAGTTATTTGCCAGCTACACTTTCAGCAAATCCATCGATCAGTCTTCGAACGTTGGCGAGGAGGTCAATCCGGTCAATCCCGCCCTCAGCCGCGCTTTGTCCGCCTTCGACGTGACCCACAACTTCGTGGTGAGTTATGCCTACGAGCTTCCGTTCGATCGCCTGTTCGGAATTTCCAACCATTGGACAAAGGGTTGGACGATTTCCGGCATCACCCATTTCAGTAGCGGCTTCCCGGTCACGCTGCTCAACTACGGCGACAATTCTTTGCTGGGTGCCGAGCCCAACGGCATCAACAACTTTGGCGTGGATGAACCGCAATACACGCCTGGGCCGTTGGATTTGAGTTCCAACCCGCGCAACGGAAAATCCTACTTCAATACTTCGCTTTTCAGCCTGCAGACTTTGGGTACGCCGGGAAATGCCAAGCGCCGCTTCTTTTATGGTCCGGGGTTCGACAACTATGACATGGCGTTGATGAAAGCCGTTCCCCTAACGGACTCCAAGTCGCTGCAATTCCGCATGGAGGCCTTCAACGTTTTCAATCACGCACAGTTTTTCGGACCAACCTCGGTCAACGGCAATATGAATAGCTCCACTTTCGGCCAGGTCGTCGGCGCGGCCCCTCCCCGTCTGATGCAGGCGGCGGTCAAGCTGATTTTTTAGACCCGATTTTTGGGCCTGATTTTCCTGGGCACCGGGCCCGGGCCCTCGGCGCTTTCCTGCGACCTTCCCGCTTCCCCCGGCATCCAATGACAGTGTTACGATAATAGATTGGGCCCTGAGGGGACGCATTTATTCCGATCGCCCGGCAGCGCATCCCGTGGGAGCGTACGCCGACAACGCGACGTTTACAACGAGGAGAAACCAAATGGCAGGCAAGGAAACCGTCGAAGTCACCAAGAAAATGTCAGGTAACGGAATCGTTGAAGTGACCGATGCAAACTTCGACCAGGATGTTTTGAAATCGGACAAGCCCGTTCTGGTGGACTTCTGGGCAACTTGGTGCGGCCCCTGCCGTGCTATCGCTCCTATCGTGGAAGAACTGGCGACCGAGTATCAGGGCAGAATAAAAATCGGCAAGATGGATGTCGACTCCAACAGCGCCACCCCGATGCGCTACAAAGTTACTGGCATCCCGACGCTATTGGTTTTTAAGGGAGGCCAGGTGGTCGAGCAAATCGTCGGCTACAAGCCGAAGGACACGATCGCGCAAGCCCTGAACAAGCACATCGGGTAACAGCTTCCAGCTCCTTGCTTCTAGCCGCTAAGACTCTTTCACGCACGCTGACTTCTTGGCAGCGTGCGTGCTTGTTTTTGCCGAGACCTCGGATCCGGTTATGGACGGAAAGAGCTCCAAAGCCCCTGAGTGGTTGTCTAGAAGCGAGAAGCTATATAAGCCTCTCAGTACTTCCGCAACACTCCAATCACCCGCCCCTGCACGTCGACCGACGCGGCCGGTACGATGATCGGCTTCATACTTACATTCGAAGGCTGGAGCCGGATGTTGTCGCCTTCCCGGTAAAAGCGCTTCAGCGTTGCGTCCGTCGAATCCACTAGCGCTACCACGATGTCGCCGTTGTGGGCGGTGCGGGCTTTTTCCACCATCACGTAGTCGCCGTCGAGAATGGCCTCGTCCTGCATGGAGTCGCCCCGCACTTCGAGGACAAATACTTCTTTCGAGCGCACAAAGTCTGCCAAAGAGATGGTCTCGTTGTTCTGCACCGCTTCGATCGGCTGACCGGCGGCGATGCGCCCCACCAGGGGCAGGACGACCGCCGTGTTCACGCTCATCGCTTGCTTGAGCCGTCCCTTGGGAGGCAGCAGGTCAATCGAACGGCTGCGATTGTAGTCTCGGGTCAGCAGGCCCTTTTTTTCCAGGTTCGTGACATGCTTGTGCACGGTGGCGAGAGAGGTCAACTCCAGCCCTTTGCCGATTTCCTCAAACGAGGGCGAGTATTGATGCTCCGCCACAAATCGCGAAATGAAGTCGTATACTTCCCGTTGTCTGCGTGTGATGGCCATGCCGCCATTATTGGCGAACAGAAGGCGAAAAAGCAAGCAGGAAATGAGTTGCGGCTGGGGCGAACTGAAACTTTTGTCCGGTTGGCAACTCCAATTGGCAGGGCGGAAAGTTCCGCACAGAATACAAGGAAACCAGAATGTTCTCTTTTACTCGCTTCGCGCTAATTCTCTTCGCAGGGCTGCTCGGCGTCACGGCCTGCAATGCCAAAGCCAGCCCTTCGTCGTCCACCGCCGTGCCCGCGCCTGTGCAGGACGTGCCCCGCGCCACTGCAGCCGGTCAACAGACCGCCGTCGTTTCCGGCGGATGCTTCTGGGGAATCCAGGCGGTCTTTCAACACGTCAAAGGAGTCCTTCGCGCGACCTCCGGCTACTCGGGAGGTTCGGCCAAAACCGCTCAATACGAAATTGTCAGCACCGGTGAAACCGGACACGCCGAGTCGGTCGAGATCGTCTACGATCCTTCGCAGATCACCTATGGCGAATTATTGCGCGTGTTCTTCTCGGTGGCGCATGACCCCACACAACTCAATCGCCAGGGCCCCGACGAAGGTACGCAATATCGCTCCTCAATTTTCTACGGCAGCGCCGAGCAGAAGAGCGTCGCCGAGGCCTACATTGCCCAACTCGACAAGGCGAAGATATTTCCGCGTCCGATCGTAACTCGGGTCGTGCCCCTGCAGGCTTTCTACCCGGCCGAGGCCTATCACCAGAACTACGCCGCACTGCATCCCAACCAGCCCTATATCGTTTACAACGATGCGCCCAAGGTAGAGCACCTGCGCCAGGAATTCCCCGATCTCTACACCGGAAAGTGAGAGAGAAAGCCATGCTTGAGTCGGATCACGATCGCCAACCAAATCATGTGGGGATAGACGCCCCCGGCTGTCCGGCCGACCGAGGCTTGACTGCCTCTCCACCCAACATCCCGCGCCGGGCGTTTCTGGCGACCTCAATCGCTACGATTGCAGGTCTGGCCTGGTGGCAATGGAAAAAGCCGGCGGTGCTGAAAGCTGCATCGATCGCGGATCAGGGGCCCAAAGAAGTAACGATCGTTCTCTTCTCCGACGCAGGCCAGCGCCTCAAGCGGGTTCACCTCTCCAAGGTAATGAAGACCGACGCCGAGTGGCAGAAGCAACTCCCGCCGGGAGTCTTCGATATCACCCGCAACGCCGACACGGAAATCGCTTTTTCCGGAAAATACTGGAACCTGCACGACAAAGGCATTTATCGTTGCATCGGTTGCGGCAATGCACTTTTCGATTCCGCCACGAAATTCGAATCCGGCACAGGATGGCCGAGTTTTTGGGCGCCGATCGCCCGCGAAAACGTAACCGAGATCCGCGACACCACCTTCGGCATGGTTCGCACCGCCGTCTCCTGCACCGACTGCGACGCTCATCTCGGACACGTGTTCGACGACGGACCCGAACCCACGCACTTGCGCTACTGCATGAATTCCGCGTCCTTGCGTTTCGTGTCGAAAACTTAGAGCAGCGCGCCTACAATGAACACATGAACTCCACGCTCCCGGTCTTCCGCGAGCCCAGCGGCGTCGAAAAAATCTTCAACCGTTTTTTCGGATTCCTCGTCGGCCTTGGTCTGGGGTTCTCCCACAATTACTTGCTGCAAGTTCGCGGACGAAAGAGTGGGAAGGTCTATTCGACTCCAATCAATCTGCTGGAGTTGAACGGCAAGAGTTATCTGGTCGCGCCTCGCGGACGAACACAGTGGGTGCGAAACGCCGAGGCGGCGGGAGAAGTCACGCTGAAGAAGGGAAGCGGTCAGCGGAAATTCCGCCTCAATCGGATTCTGGACGCCGAGAAGCCACAGATTCTGAAGGCTTACCTCGACACTTTCAAGCGCGAAGTGCAGACCTACTTCACGATTCCCGCAGGCTCACCGCAAGAGTCTTTCGCCGCAAGCAGCGGAAGCTCTCCGGTTTTTGAGCTTCTTGCGGATTGAATTCTCCTGAGCTTCGCGCTTAAGGATGGGTCGATTGGCCACTCTCGCCGGTGGTCTTGAAGGAGCAAAATTCTTGGATGTCGCCGTCGTGGTCTGTGTCCGCGACAGGCCGTTTGCGCTAGGCGGTGTTTGGACATCGCTGTATTAAGCTCCGGAACGGTTTGCAGAGAATATGACCACTGCGTCTCAACCACTGCCGCCTGAACAACAGGGGCCCGCGGTAAGGGTGATCGGTGGTCAATTTACTTGTTTCTTCCGAATAGCATTGCCCGACCTTTGACAGCCTTGCCACGTGGCTCTGAGGGCGCTTCGAACCCGATGCGGCGACGGTTGGGCTCTTCGGGACTCATGAGTTCGCGGATCGCGTTCATCAAGTCCTGGATATCGGCGTCATGACTCTTCAGACGGTGTTCCAATTCCGCCAGCTTCGTCAGGATATGGCGGTTCCCAACGATGGCGCGACGCATACGCACAAAAGCCAGAACGACAAACACGCTCATCTCGATCGCGCGTTCGGAGCTCAGCACGGTGGCAGCCATGATCGCACCGTGTTCGGTAAAGGCGTAGGGACGATAACGCGCGCCGCCATGGCCTTCACTTGAGATCACATTTTGTGATTTCAAGATTTTCATTTCGCGCTCGGAAAGTTGAAAGCGAAAGGCGGGAGGAAAGCGTTTCGCATTGCGCTTGGCCTGCTGATTCAGGTGCCGGACCTGTACGCCGTATAGCTCGGCGAGGTCCGTGTCGAGGATAACTCTCTGTCCACGGAGAACGAAGATTTTCGAATCGACTTTTCTTGCGCCCACGACGGCTGTTTCCGCCATATTTTAGAGCTCGTTTCAAACTTGAGGTCATAACTTGTGATCTCAAGTTCTCCCCCAGATGATTAGCAGCAGAATAACAGCCGGCTGCAGGTTGCAGCACCGCGGAAGTTCATTCTTAGCCCGCGAGCGCCGAAGTACGTTCTGACCGAACCGACCAACAGCCCACCTAGAGCTGAGACAAACAGGCCCATCAAGGGGCGGACCAGCGGCGATCGGCTGGTCGAAGTCGATGATCTCAATGGACAAAATAAAAGGTAGGGTCACAAGCGGGAGGGTGCCCGCAACTCACGCTTCGGCTGCGAAGAAGTTTTCGTCCGGCTTGACTTTTGCTGCTACTTCGTCGGGGGCGGCGTTGGCAGCCACGTCCTGGGCGAACTCGTGGCGGCGTTCGGGGCCCTTGTGGTCGACCACTTGAACGCGGCGGGCGGGCATGGTGCTTGGTTCGAGCTTGGCGATTCGGCCTTCGCGCACCTCAATCTGGGCACGGAACCAGTCGGTGCGATACAGCCGTCCCGCGGCATAGAACGTCATCGAGGCCGCGATGGGGCCTTCAAATTCCTCTCCCGTGCAGACCAGAATGCGGCGGCCCATTTCCTGCGACCAGGTCAGACCGCCGACCAGAGGGTCGTTCAAGCGGCAGCGTTCGAACGGCATGGCATGCGAGAGCTTACGTAATTGCAGCAGTTGCAGCAGCACCGACGTTTTCGCCAGATTGGTGACAATGATTTTCGCTTCGGTGGCGGAGACGCGCTCCATCTTGATATGGATGTCCGGCGACCACTCGCGCTCGAACTCCTCGCGAGCTAGAGCCAGGCCTTTGTCAGTGGCCTCGACGTAGCGCAGTGTGGCGCGGGCCAGAATCACGCTGAAAAGCGAGGTCACAACCGTAGCCATGACCGGGATATAGCTGATCAGCGTGGAAAATGGGATGCGATATGAGTTCATCCACTGCATGTGCATAGAGGAGTGGCTCCTGCAGACCCGAGTTCGAGAACGAGTAAGCGATCCGAGAGAGTCTAGCGGGGGACTGGCTGGCGCTCCAGATGCGAATGGTGAGAGGCGGGTAACCGGCTCCGTGCTAGGCCTTTGGTAACAAGGGGTAGGTAGGAACCTTGGCGAAATTGAGACCGCACACGGTCTCGGCGCAACCGGACCAGCCAGCAAACACTTAGGGGCAGCAGGATTACGAACAACGCGCCAGAAATCAGAGCTGGAATTGCAACGGCAAGATTGTGGGTACTTCGACGGGCGCCTACAAGAATCATCAAAGCAAAAGATGAGGACGAGAATGGGAACGGTCGAAAAAATGCGGCTTTTCTTGCCGGCTCCCGCAAAAGCAAGAGTCCAATCGAGGTCACGATATCCAGCAAGCTGAAGGCAAATTCAATCGCGGTGATGGGCAGCAGGAAGTAGAGGAAGGCTGGATTCACGAACCAGAGATAAAAGCTCCCCGCCGGCACTAAAACGCATCCGATCAGAAGAACCGTGGCGAGCGCGACGATGGACGCTGGCGCTCTCAACGGCTGCGAATTGCTTCTCCGATGGTCTCCGCTAGGTCATTCCAATACGCTGTCCTCCAGCTTTTTCCTGCCCCAGTCGGCGGCAGCCTGCACGAAGGCCAGAACGATGGGGTGCGGCTTCTTCTCCGTGGACGACAGTTGCGGCTGGAAGAGTGTGGCCAGGTAAAAGCGGTGGGTTGGCGATTCAATCGCACGGATTTCGCCCTGGGCACCGCGCGCGACCACCGGGAATCCTGCTTCCATCGCGGCCCACTCAAAGTCGGGATTGATTTCGAAGTTGCAGAAGAATTCTTCGGTCGCGGTTTCTTCGCCCTTTCCGTAAAAAGACTGCAGGTAGGAGCCGGGACGGAGCCGAATTTCCGGGATCGCGCCGGATAGCTTGGGGGCATCGCCCTTGCGACCGGGCACGGCGCAGGCTACTGGATAGATGATGATGTTCTTCGATCCGGAATTGTTCTCGGCGCTGTCGGCGTCCGAAATGTTGAGCACATTGCGGGCGAATTCGATGAAGGCATACTGGAATCCGCCACAGGTGCCGAGGAACGGCCAATCGCGGCGGCGCGCGAACTCGATTCCCTTGAGCATCCCGTCGAAACTCTTGTAGGGGCTGCCCGGCGAAGCCCACAAGCCGTCGAAACTTTCGAGCGTCTTTTCGGCTGTATCGGCGGTGAGCGACCGAGTCGGCAGCCACTCCGATTCAACCGTCATGTGGAGCTTTTTGGCGGCGTGCTGCAAGGAGTCGGTCGTGGCGTGGTGCGAGCGAAAATCGGTATTAAAGTCGCCCAGAATTCCGATGCGCACGGGGTCGCTCACGGGTTGATTGTACTAGAGGCAGGCGGCGGACTCGCGGGAGCGGGTGAAAGCAGGGTTAGAAGCGTGGTGCGGGAGACCGACTTTAGCGCAGCCGCTCAATGCCCAGGAAGAAGTAAAGACAGAGCAGCGCGAGCGCGGGGCCTCCCCAGATCATCAGCGCGCATTTCCAGCCGAGGGAGCGCGCGACTTCCTGCTGGCTACGCCAGGAGATCAGGAAAGTCTTGTTATTGCTTCCCTTCATCAGCACGACCGGCGGATGGGAATCGAAAGCGTTGGCCTGTGCTGAGGAACCGGTTCCAGGGGCGCCTTCGCCGTCCTTGCTGAGGGCGGCGTTTATAGGGACAGAGAGGATTTGTACATCGCCGAACCCGGCCGTGCCTGCCGCGGGCACTCCCGCGGTGGCCCACGCCGCTGGGCTCGAGATTCCAGCTTTAAGCAGTGCGGCGGCGATTTTTTGTTGCTGGCTCATTTCCGAACTTTTCGTGGGTAGCGATTCCTGAGACAGTCGAATTAACTGGGGGATGCGCTGTGCCGGGGATCCGGTCTCGAATTCCTGTTCGCTACGGCTCGCTGAAAACGAAAGCGAATTGAGCGATAGTGAAAATCGCTGGGGAAAGCAAGAGCTGATTGCCTCGGAATCCCGGATCGGCTCGGGCCCGACCTCCCCTCCCGGATTTTCGCTCAGCGTGCCCAGAATGAACAGCGCATTTTTGGGCTTGATGCAAAACTCCTCCACCTTGATTTTGTTGCTGGTGACAATGCCGTGGCGCGCCAGAAAGCTGAGCACATTCGCCGGCGCCGGATCTTTGGGGGTGAAGAATGAATCGCAGAATTGCTGTTCGAAATCGCGATGCAAGTCGAGATCGGCTCCGCGTGGATCGACCAGCAGGCGTCCGGTATTGTCATCCACGAAAAACGGCAGGTGCATGGCCTCTCCGGCCACCTTGACCCATTGTTTATTCTTACCCTGCTGTTTGTACTCCCACACTAGAGTGCGGTAGTAGTAGCAAGGCCGCTCCGTAATCGGCGCCACCATGGTATAGGGACCGACGGCAAGGCCGCTGACCTCTACCATCCCCATCGATGCGCTGCGAATTTTCGAGAACGGCGTGTCGAGAATCAGGCGGCGGCGCTGGAGCAGTTGGAATCCGTACAAGAAAAAGCCGATGCCGGCGCAGAAGCCGACGCCACACCAGACCAACAGTCCGGCCGGGCTCGGCGAGCGAAAGAGAATGAGAACAGAAAGCATCAGCGATGAAGTCCGAGGCCGGCGGATACACCGCCTCCCTGTGGTCAGGCTAGCGAAATCGGAAGCAGCGGGGCGTACAAAACGGCACGAAGCGCTTACGTTGGTAATAGAGTTTGGAGGAGCCGCCTCTGATCTGGTATTTGCCTAAGCCTTCCGTGTGGGGTTGCAAAATGAGTTAGCATCCTGTTGCCATGTACATACGCGCCCCCCAGCTTACGGCTGACCAGGTTTTGCAGGCCTTTCATCACGATGCCCCCAGTCTTTTTCTCGGCGCGATGATCGTGGGGGTGGGGCTAGTCGCGGCGGGGTTTTCCGCGATCCGCCGCAAGATCGATCCGCTCTTGATTTACTTTGCTCTTTTCGCCTTTACCTACGGCTTGCGCATGTGGATGCAGTCTCAACTTTTGTACCTAACCATGCAGGGCTCGTCGTTCTATTTCAAAATCACCCACGCGATTGACTTCGCCATCCCCATTCCCGGATTTCTGTTCTTTGATGCCGCTGGGTTTCTGCATCGCTGGGGCAAGACCGCGAGCTACGTGACGGGAATCGTGCTGGGCGCGTTCGCTCTGGCTACGTTGGCCCTCGGACCGCAAAATATCTTTTACCGGATCACTGGAGTCTTGGTGATCGCCGCTCTGATCGTTTTGGTCGCACGCTCCATGCGTACCACTTCGGTCACTCAGGATTTCATCGTGATCCGCCGCGGACTCGCGACTTTTGTAGCTTTCGCTGTTTGGGAAAACATCCGCGGCATGCTCGGGCTGGGCCTGCCCGATGTTGAGCCGATTGGTTTTGTGGCGTTGCTGGTAGCTCTCGGATATGTTGCGGCGCACCAGACTCTGCGGCGTGACCAGCAACTCAGCGAGATTCAAAAGGAACTTGAGGTCGCCAGGCGAATCCAGTTGTCGATTCTGCCCGCCCGGTTTCCCAACTCGGCCAACTTCCGAGTTGCCGCGCGTTATGTGCCGATGACTTCCGTAGCCGGCGACTTCTACGACTTCATCGTGGCCGACGACCGTCAGGCCGGCCTGCTTATCGCCGACGTTTCCGGCCACGGCGTACCCGCCGCACTCATCGCCTCCATGGTGAAGGTAGCAGCCACAGCGCAACGCGCCAACGCCGCGGATCCGTCTCGGTTGCTGGCGGGAATGAATGCCGTGCTCTGCGGCAACACGCAGAACCAGTTCGTCACCGCGGCCTACGTTCACCTCGACTCACAAGCGCGGGAAATTCGTTATTCGGCGGCGGGGCATCCACCAATGCTTCTGCTGCGCGAGGGGAAAGTGTGCGAAGTTCTGGAAAACGGGCTGATGCTCGCTGCTTTTGACTTTGCCGCCTATACCACCGTTGCCCAGAAACTGCAGCCAGGGGATCGTCTGCTGCTCTACACCGACGGAATCTTGGAAGCAGCGAGCGCCGGCGGAGAGTTCTTCGGGCAGGAATCTTTGAGCGCGCTGCTGCGTCAGACATCAGGAGTCGCACCGGCGGCTGCGGCCGATCGAATTATTTCTGCGGTACAACAGTGGGCAGTGTCGCAGGACGATGATCTGACGGTGCTGGTGTGCGATTACACGGGCGACGCGGCGCTGTCGGTCCGCTAGTGAAATCCCGCCTCTGCGGCCCCTGCTTGGTGCGGGCTCACCACACGTCGCAGCGCTTGTCCTCGGGGCGCACCATCGCGGCGTCCGTTTTACAACTCCACGCATTCTTGAATTCCGGCAGGTTCGAGAGCGGGCCGATAACCCTGAACTTCGCGATCGGATGCGGGTCGCCCTGTACCATCAAGCGCTGCGCCTCGGGGCGGGTTGCGTCGCCGCGAAATTGTCCCCAAGCGATGAAGAACTGCTGCTCGGGGGTGAAGCCGTCAATATCAGCAGGGCGCGGCTTGCCCTCTAACGATTTCCGATAAGCGAGATAAGAAATCTTGGCGCCGCCCAGGTCGCCAATACTTTCGCCGAGCACCAGTTTGCCGTTGTGGTGAATGTCTTTCTCGATGTAGTAGTGATCGAACTGATCCACCACGCACGCCGCGCGCGCCTGAAAGTCCTTCAAGTCAGACTCCGTCCACCAGTTGCGCAGGCGCCCGAGATAGTCGTACTGCGAACCCTGGTCGTCGAAGCCGTGCGAAATCTCATGCCCGATCACGACTCCGATGGCGCCGTAGTTCACCGCATCGACGGCATTCATATCGAAGGCAGGCGGTTGCAGGATTCCGGCCGGAAACACAATTTCATTCAGCAGCGGATTGTAGTAAGCGTCGGAAGTAGGCGGCGTCATGCCCCAACGGCCGCGGTCGACGGTCTTTCCAATCGTACCGCGGTCGTCCTGTTCAACGAATTTCCTGCCCGCGATCATGTCGTCGAAGAATGCATCGCGGCGAATTTCGACGTGGCTGTAGTCCTTCCATTTGTCGGGATATCCAATCTTGGGATTGAAGGTTGCGATCTTGGCCATGGCCTTTTCTTTGGTGTCGTCACTCATCCACGGGCGGCTCAGAATATCGTCACGCATGGCGGCCAGCAGATTGCGCACCATTTCCTGCATGCGGGCTTTGGCCTCTGGGGGAAAATATTTCTCCACATATTTTTGCCCCAACGCCTCGCCCAACAACTGGTCGGTCGATTCGACGCAACGTTTCCAGCGTGGCTTCATTTCGGTGGTGCCGCTCAAGTATCTGCCGTTAAAGGCGAAGTCCTCCTCGACGAAAGCAGCGGAAAGCGAACTCGCAGTCGAATTCAGCAGTTGCCACTTCAAATACACCTTCCAATCGGCCAAGCTCGTCTGCTGCATTTGCCGGTCGACTTCCTGCATGAATTTAGGCTGGTCCACGTTCATATCCACGTCGGTTGGTATTTGCTTGTGTTGGAAGTAGCTTGTCCAATCGATGTGGGGAGCCATCGCTTGCAGTTGGACAAACGTCGTGTTGTGATCGGTAGCGGACGGATCGCGCAGCGCGACGTTGTCGAGTGACGCCTCGGCTAACTTCGTCTCCATCCTCATGATCGCTTGCGCGGCGGCTGCGGCGGACTTCTGGTCCCACCCCGCGAGCTTGAACATGGCGGTGACGTGCTCCACGTACTTTTCGCGGGCTTGCTTGAAGCGAGGTTCCGGTTTCAGATAGTAGTCGCGATCGGGCAGGCCGAGACCGCCGGCGCCCAGATCGGCCAGCACCCAAGAAGGCTTATGCGGATCCTGCTGGCTGCCAAGCGCGAAGGGAACCTGAACGAGAATGTCGTGCATCTCGGCCATCACCTGCTGTAGAGCGGCGATGTCGCGGGCGGCGTCGATTTTGGCGAACCACGGCTTGATTGGATTCATGCCGCCGCCATTCACACGGGTTTCGTCCATGCAGGCGCCGTAGTAGTCGCCGATAATTTGTTCGGTGCTGCCTCGGGGGGCGTTCTTGTCGGCGGAGGCGGTTTCAAGAATTTCGCGCAGCTTGTCTTTGGAAGATTCGCCCGCGGCCCAGCGTTTGCTCCAGCGAGTCATCGACGCGGGAATCGGATTGTTCGCTCGCCACGTTCCGTTGGCGAATTCGTAGAAGTCGGTGCACGGTTCGGCCTTACGATCGAGATCGCCGAGGTCGATGCCATGCAGGGACGAGGTTTGTGAGAACAGAAGTGAACAACACGTTAAGAGCCACACGATAAAGAGCATCGACAGCGACGTCGCACCAATGCGCATAGGTTCCTCGTTCCAATCTTCGACTCAGCCAGCGGCGGCAGCCATTTTAGACGAAGCTGCGAGGAAACGGTTTGAAAGTAATCGGTTTCGGTGTTGAGAACCGGAGACGACGGTAGGGCTCGCCGCAGCAGGGCGAGACGCCCCCGGTACAGCCGGCAGGGATGCCGGCGCTAACAGAACTGCTCCCCTAGCCGCCCGCCTTCAGTTCCGTCAGTACTTGCTTGGCGATTTCTTTCAGAGTTTCGAAGACGCCAACGCCCTGGAAGGCGACCGCTTCAACGATGGTTTCGTTTTTCTTGCGCAATTCGGAAGAGAGCATGTCGATGGGCAGAATGTTCGGCAGGTCTCGCTTGTTCAACTGGAGCACGTAGGGAATCTTGTTGAAGTCGTAGCCATGTTCCTTCAGATTCGACATCAGGTTATCGAGCGCTTCGACGTTGGCGTCCATGCGCTGCTCTTGGGAATCGGCGACAAACACGATGCCGTCTACACCGCGCAAAATCAGCTTGCGACTGGCATCGTAAAAAACCTGGCCGGGCACGGTGTAGAGATGGATGCGCGTTTTGAAGCCGCGCACCGAACCGAGGTCGAGCGGCAGGAAGTCGAAAAACAGGGTCCGCTCGGTTTCGGTGGCCAGCGAGATCATCTTGCCTTTCTGCTGGTCCGCTGTTTTCTGATAAATCACCTGCAGATTCGTGGTCTTGCCGCCTAATCCGGCGCCGTAGTACACGATCTTGCAATTGATCTCACGGGCTGCGAAGTTGATGAAACTCAAGACTTTCCTCAAATGCGGGCATACCCTTCAGGGGCAGCGCGCACGCCAATTCTTTTATGGAGGCTCGCGTCTTTATATCATACGGGACGTGCTGAACGCAGGTTACTCAGGTGACCCCCGCTATTTCACGGGCCGTTAATGGGCCGACGGTGTCGCGTAATAGCCAGCCTTGGTATAGATATCAAGCCCTTTCTTGTCGATCAGAACCTCGATGCTGCGATAAGCAGCCGGGCCGGCCACCGCCTTGGGGACGTATGCCAGTGTGTATTGGTTCCGGGCCTCGGAGGTGAGTTGCGCATACGCCTCTTCCATCGCATTCCGGGAAAGTTCGCTCAAGATCTGTCCGCCACCGGTGGCTGCGACATACTTAGGGAGGATTTCGCTATAGCCCTGTCCCGGCAGATGGTGAATCCTTTCGATCTGGCGGTAGCCGGGCAGCGCCCCGCTGTCGACTACTACCGCCTTTAGCTGGATGCCTTGTGTCTCAAGCACGCGCAGCACTTCCTTGTAGCTGGCCCGGCTGCCCAACTCCCGCCCATCGCTGATGACGAAAATCAGCTTCCGTCGGGTGCGCTCCCGCCTGCTAAGATCCAGCGCCGCGCGCAGGATAGCGTCATTCAAAACGTAAGCCTCCCTGGGAGGGGTATTGACGGGCGCGATGACCGGTCCTCCAGCGGGAGCCCCGTTAATGGTTGGTCCGTTCGGCCCCAAAGGTCCGTTCAGTATGGGCGGTCCATTGTCGTGCCCGCGCACCAGTTTCATTTCGTTCAGCGCATCCGTCAGCCTCTGCAGCCTTCCGGTAAAGTCCGTGACCTGGCTGACCGTGCTGCTGTAGGTGTAAAGCGCAACCTCGTCGTACGGGCTGAAGGCGCCGACCAGAGACCCGTAGGTCTGATTTACCTTCTGCAGAGTTACGTCCGACATGCCAGTGTCAAGAACAATAGCCACTGAAAGTTCAAAAGGATCGCTCGAGAAGTACGACAGTGTCTGTTTCTTGCCGTTTTCCAGCACGGTGAAATCTTTGGGAAGCAGACCGTCGACGCGGCGACCATCAGAATCTTTGACCATGACTGGAATCTGTACCAGGGTGGTTGGAACCCTGATGGTGTAGAGGTCTTCGTTGGGATTGATCTGGTTTCTCGGTCTGCTGCCCGCCGGAATCGTTTCCACCGGAGGCATGGGGGGCGGAGCCTGCTTGTTCTGATCGGGCTGCTGCCCCGTAGCCTCGCCGGGATAAGCAGGTGGGGCGCTCGTGCCAGACTCGGGCGGCACGGCGGCGGGCAGCTTGGGAGCCGGGGGCTGGACGGTCGAGGGGGCGTCGGGGATATCCTGCGCCGGTTGGGAGTTGGCGGGTGGCTGAGACTGGTTTCCGCCGGACTGCGCCTGCAGGGCGGGGATGGCCAAGACGGAAGCTGCAAACGACAGGGCCAAAGACGCCAAAGACGAGGTCAAGATCGCCCGTGCCCGCGCTGCCAGAGCCCTCAAAGTGGATCTTAAGCGGATTCGATATCCCTCGTTTTTCGTCTCCGGTGCCATGGTTGCCATATCCGCGCTAAAAAATGCCACATTCCCGCCTGTAAGATGCCCAATCCACCCCATTTGGTGCATCTAAGGATTAGACTAACACTAACCAAGAATCTCGAGAGAGTCCCGGATGTCTAACCTTCTCTTTTCTCAACGTCGACTTCTGGCCTTCGTGGCATTGGCTGCACTGTTGCTGGCCTCCCGATTTACCCATGCCCAGCAGTCGACTCCCCAGCCATCCTCCGCTCAACCGTCTTCTGCTCCACCCCCAGCGCCGAGCCAGCAACCCGCTTCCCCAGTTCAGAAGTCGGAGGACCAAAAATCCGACGATAACCAGCAGCAGCCCACCGAGACCCTGAAAGTCAATGTCAATGTAGTGCAGCTTTTCTTCAACGTCAAAGACAAACACGGTGCGCTCATCCCCAACCTCAACAAGGCCGATTTTGAAGTGAACGAAGACAGTAAGCCGCAGACCATCAAGTATTTCACCGCCGAGACCAATCTGCCGCTCACGCTAGGGATCTTGATCGACTCCAGCGGCAGTCAGCGCAATGTTCTCGACATGGAGAAAGAAGTCGGCGGGGCGTTTCTCAGGCAGATACTGACCGACAAGGATGAGGCTTTCGTCATCGGCTTTGATATTTCCGTAGATCTGCTGCAGGACTTCACCCGCGATGCGCATCGCCTGCAGGCCGCTCTGAACAAGGCGAAAATTAACGTGGATTATACCAGCGGCGGAATCCCTGGCATGGGAGGCGGACCCGTACCCCAGCATAATTCGCCGGGAACTCTGCTCTACGATGCCGTGTACCTCTCGGCCCACGACATGTTGTCGAAAGAGGTGGGCCGCAAGGCCATGGTGCTGCTCACCGATGGTGAGGATGAGGGCAGCCGGCTGAAAATACAGGATGCAATCGAAGCCTCGCAGAAAGCGGATTCCATCGTCTACGTCCTGCTCTGCGCAGATCGTGGATTCTACGGCGGGTTTGGTTATTCCGGGGAATCAGAAATGCGAAGACTGACCGAGCAAACCGGCGGCCGCGTCATCAACGTGGGCAACAAGTTCGACAAGCTCCGCGACGCCTTCGATCAGATCGCTGCCGAACTGCGCAGCCAGTACAACATCGGCTACACCCCGACGAATGCCAAGCTCGACGGTTCCTACCGCAAGCTTGAGATCAAGAACAAGCAGGGCTACAAAATTCAGGCCCGCGCCGGCTATTACGCCGGCCGTAAACAAGACTAACCTGCATGGAGCAAGGCTCTTTGCAGCGGCCACTCCGGCCCGTTGCCTTCCATTCTGTTGTTGCTTTTGATTTTCCTGGACTCTGGACTGAAGGCACAAGCAGGTTCAGAGTCAAAAGCGGCGGGCGCCCCGCCACATAAACACACATACCGCGGTGCCCGCCTGGGTTCTACTCTGCCGCTTCGGTCCACCGAACCCTGCGCCCCTCACGACTGCTCTTATGTGCCAGCAAGATTCCACGCATGGTGTCGAGCGCCTGTTCCGGCGTCACATCCAGCGGAGATCCCTTCTCCATCGCATCTCTCACGTTGGCGTAAAAACCGCGATAGTCCCCGCGTTCGGTCTTTACCTTACTGGTTTCGCCCCCCACCCGGCTCAATCTGCCCCAACGTTCCTCCGGTTCCTCGCCCCAATCCGCTCCCCAGGCAGGCCCGTCGGGGCAGTTCTGGCTTCGCAAAATTTCCTCCTGCGGGTCCATGCCATACTTCATGAACGATCCTTCGGTCCCGTGAATCAGCAAGTGCGGCCCCGGAGCGTAGGCAATACTCCGCGCCCGCAAGGTCGCTCGCAGATGCGAATATTCCATGTGCACGTCGAAAGAATCGTCGATCTTCGAATCTCGCCTCTGGCAGAATGCCGCCGCCCAAATCGTCTCCGGTTCGCCAAACAAAACCAGCGCCTGATCGATCAAATGTGGTCCCAGATCCCACAGAACACCCGCCGCGGGATGGTCCGCGCGCTCCCGCCACACGTTCTTGGACTCCAGCCGAAACCGGTCGAAGCGGGCCTCATATTCGGCCACCGCTCCCACCGCCCCGGACTTCAACAGCCTCTTGACCGTCTGGAAATCTCCGTCCCAGCGCCGGTCTTGATACACCGTGACCAGGCGCCCGCGATCGGCAGCAAGACGCACCAGTTGCTCCGCCTCCCCCAGCGTCGGCGCAAATGGTTTGTCCACGACCACGTCGCGTCCCGCTTCGAGACAGGCTTTGGTGTAAGAAAAGTGCGAATCATTCGGAGTGGCGACCACGCACAATTTGAGCGCCTGGTCCGAGAGCATTTCATCCAGCGTGCGCGCCACACGGACCTCCGGATACTTCTCCTGCGCCTTCGCCCCGTGGCGCTCGAGAATGCATGCCAGTTCCATCCCCGGAACGCCGCGAATGACGGGGGCATGAAACGCCTGTCCCGCCAGACCAAATCCGATTAAACCCACTCGTACCATGTCTTTTCATCTCCGCGCCGCGATCGGTTTTCAGCGGTCCTTCACGCGCCGCACAAACTTCAATCCCGACCAGACCTCAGTCACCGCGCATACTTTTACATCCACCAGTCCTGCGTCCAATCCAATTTCACGGACAATATCTTCATTCAGGTCGGTGGCCACACCGGAACTTTTCTTGGGCCAACTCGCCCATAGCATTCCAGCGGGCGCCAGCCGTTTGCGGATGCGCTTGAATTCCTTTGCCAGTTCTGATTTCGATTTCGTGAACACCATGGCAAAGTCAAGCGGAGACTTACCGTCCCCCGCGTTCTCGCAGCCGGCAAGCGCTGCGCTTAACTCCGCCCGCACCTCGGCCGGCGCATCGAGTAGACTCACGCGGAATCCAGGTTTGATTCCCAGCTTTTTCGTTAGCGGCGTCCCTGAATATCCTGGCATGGTTTTTGTTTCTTGCTGGAACGGCAATTCTTATTTTCGTGGTGGCTGCACTCAGGGCGTCAGTTCGGCGCAGTGCATGAGCGTGACCAGCCAGTCTCCGCCTGACTTGATGAATATGCAATTGGCCAGACCAGTGCGGTAAGGAGAGGGTTTGCCGGTGTTGTCGACTGCGCCCGGCATCTCCCAACGGATATCGACTGCGGCAAGATCAGGCCGCAGAAAGCGAGTCTTGGTGACTTCGCCGGGATGGCTTGGTTTGAAAAACCGTTCAAAAGTGAAACTTCTCAATGTCGGCTTGTCCGGATGCGCTTTGTCCACGGACATGGTGAAGTCGGAATCGTTGGCGAACATGGACGAAAACTGATGGGCGTCGTGAGGGTTCCGTCCACCCATCCATCGTTGGTCAACGGCCGCCTTGATCGCGGCTTCATCGGCGGCATGTCGGGCGGTCTCGGCGTGCTGCGCGCCAGCCAGGAGTGAGGAAGCTGCCGGGATCAGAAGGGCTAACGAAAATATGACTCTAAGCGGACGGGACACAAACGCCTCCGGTTTGTCGCTGCAGATTGTACGCGGTAGGTGGAGAAAATCCAATCCGACTTCGCGCTGCCGTTAAATTGCGGTGAGTTCCGAAATCCGGCTGTCTATTGCGTCGGCGAGTACCATCCGCGCCGCGACCGCACCCGGAGATTCTTTCGATCGCTGGCGACGATTTCGATGGTGCGGTAATGCCCGTCCGCCTTGAGGTCCGCCGGTTTGTAGGAAATGGCGTACTGGCTGCGGAGTTCGTCCTGAATCTCGGCAAACGCATTGGCTACATCGCGAATCTGGAAGGGGAAGAACGGGCGTCCGCCAGTGGCATCGGCGATGCGTTCCAGCACCTTGTCCCCTGCCCCTTTTGTGCCGCTGACGTTCGTGCTGATGGTATAGACGATCGCCTCTGCGCGCTGTGCCATCTCGATCGCTTCTTCGCGGGTGACGTGGCTCTGGTTATCTTCGCCGTCGCTGAGCAAAATGATGGCCCGTCGCACGGTCGCGGACTTCGGAGCCTTCAGCAGCTTGTCGCGGCATGCGAAATACAGCGCATCGTACAGCGCCGTGCCCCCGCCAGGACGCAGTTCGTGTACTCCGTGCGCCAGCAATTCGGTGTTGTCGGTGAAATCCTGTGTGACCTCCGGCGTCACGTCAAAGCCCACCACAAAGGCCTGATCGACGCGCGGGTGAATTGTCTGATTCAGAAACTCGATGGCGGATTGCTGCTCGAATTTGAACCGGTCACGCACGGAGTTGCTGGCATCGATCAGCAGTCCGACCTGCAGCGGCAGATTGGTCTCGGCGTGGAAGCTGCGGATTTCCTGCGGCGGCTTGTTGTCGTCGAGTACGTGGAAGTCGGCTTGCTTCAGATCGGTAACCCGGCGCCCATGCTTGTCGGTCACCGTAAACACGACGTTCACTTCGTTGGTGGTGGCTCGGATGGTGGTAAGAGAGTCGTCCGTTGTCGGGGTCGTTGGATCGGCAGCCTTCTGCTGTTGCGCGGCTGCGGTCGGAGATGTCGATGTCATGGCGGACGGAGCGGCGGATGCGTGGGCAGCCGGAATTGCAGCGGCCGAAGCCGGAGGCGCCGACTGCGAAGTCGCGCTCCCCGCCATAAGCCCCAGAAGAGCCAGCCCCAACCCGTTAATGATCTTCGTCCCCAAGGTTGCCATTGATATCAACATTATATCCGCCGCAACAAGCCGTGCCTGATTCAAACCCGCTTCGTGGAGACGCTGCTGGCAACGTCTCTCTCGATGGTCAACAGAAAAGCCTGCAGTTCCGCCGGCAGAGAGCTTGAGAGAACAATCGGTTCCTCCGTCCGCGGATGCGTCAGCTCCAACCTCGCCGCATGCAAAAAATTCCGCGACAGCGAGATCGCGCCACCCTGGTCCGTCGCACGCCCCCGCCTCGCTCGCATCTCGCGCGGCGCGCCATAGAGCCCATCCCCCACCACCGCATGCCCCAGCGACACCATGTGGACGCGAATCTGGTGGGTCCTGCCGGTATCGATCTTCACTTCAACCAGCGTGAACTTGCCAAACGCCGAATCCAGCCGACGAACTACCCTGTAATGCGAGATGGCCTCGCGCCCGCCTGCCCCGCGCGTCGTCATTCGTACGCGCCGCACCCGGTCGCGGCTGATGCTGGCCGAAATCGTTCCGCGATCCTTCTTCACCCATCCGTGTACCAGCGCAATGTAGGTCTTCTTCACGTCGCGCCGGGCAAACTGCGCCGCCAGCTTGCGATGCGCTTCGTCGTTCTTGGCCACCACGATCAGCCCGCTGGTCTGTTTGTCCAGCCGATGCACGATCCCCGGGCGCATCTCCCCGCCCACAGCCGACAGGCTCGCGAAATGATGCAGCAGCGCATTCACCAGCGTCCCGCGATTGCGCTGATCTTCCGTCGCGCCCGCCCCCGCATGCACCATCATTCCCGCGGCCTTGTTGATAATCGCCAGATCGTCGTCTTCATAGAGGATGTCCAGCGGAATCTGCTCTGCCACAGCGCGCAGAGCAGGCCGCTCCGCCGAGCCGAGAACGGCGATGCGCTCGCCCCCCCGCAGCTTGAGCGCAGCCTTCGCGGGAGCGTCATTCACCGAAACCTTTTGTTCCGAGATCAGCTGCTGCGCCCGCGCCCGGCTCACATCGAGCTGCGCCGCAAGCAATTGATCCAGACGTTTGCCGGCCTGGTCAGACGTGACGGAAATAAGAGTTGGAACTGCTTGTGGCACTAGACGGGAAGGATACTACAGGCAGTTGGATGCATCGCTTTTCCGAAAGCGTCGTCGTTGGATGTCTTTTTTATCTAACGGGTCGCGCTGATCGTCCGCGCCGGGACCGCCTTCGCGCCGGGACGCAGCCACCAGATCAATCCGCCGGCCAGCACCAAACCAATCGCGATTAGCTGCGTTCCGGTCATCGCCCCACCAAATACCGAGCCCCGGCCGGGATCGTCGCGTAAATATTCGAGGAAGAATCTGGCAACGCCGTAGATGAACATAAACGCGCCAAACACCTGGCCGTCGAACTTTCGGCGCTTGATTAGCCACATCAGGAAGACGAAATTCGCCAACTCCACCGCCGACTCGAACAATTGTGTCGGTTCAAGCGGCACGCCCAGCGGCGTGCCGGTAATTGAGTTCGCCAGCGGATTGTGGAAGACCACGCCCCACCAGTGACTCGTCTGTTTCCCATAGCAGCATCCCGCGGCGAAGCAGCCGATGCGGCCAATCGCGTGTCCCAGCGCCAGACCGGGAGCGAATGCGTCGCAAGTGCCCAGCGCCGGCATCTTGTGCTTCCAGACATACCACGCCGCCGCCGCGAACGCGGCCAGCAGGCCTCCGGAAAAAACTCCGCCCGCCTGCAACGTGTTGATGCTGAAAATCTCGCGGGGCTGAGCCGAGTAGTAGCTCCACTCATTGACGACGTAAAGCACCTTCGCCCCGATGATGCCGCAAAGCACAACCAGAATCCCCAGATTCCAGGCCTTGTCGCCGTCAATTCCCAGCCGCTCGGAATTGCGCACACTGATCCCAAGTCCGATCAGGACGCCCATGGAAACCAGGAATCCATACGTCGGCAGGAAAAACTTTCCCAGATGAAACAGTTGCGGGTACACAGTTTAATTGGATGCGGGAAAACCCGGATTCGCTACTTGAACCAGTTTAGCAGGTACGACAGAACGCAGCGATGATGCGGGGAGAATCAAAACCTGGCGGACACGAGCGTCCGCCCCACGTAAACAAAAGCAAGCCGACCCACTAAGCCGTGTGACGGGCCGAGAATGAACCCGTCGGTAGACGTTGGGAACCCGCCGAGACCCTTTAGGCATCTCCGCATGGCGGAGCGTCGCACACCGGATCCTAGTTCGAGTCGAGTCCCCGTTCATTCAGCATTGGTTCAAAAATCGGTTACCGCCATCACCAACCCGGCAGGCCGGCTTTCAATCTGGATGCTAGGCAAAACTCGCGTGCTTGGCAAGGGGAAGAGCGCAAAAAGTTGGCAGGCCGCTTGCTA